>JAFWKQ010000096.1 GCA_017545665.1 Atopobiaceae bacterium | reverse complement strand
TTCGGGTCGGAAAGGGTCTCAGGGGTAAACTTTTTCGGCCGAAAAATTCCCCCGCAATAAAAAATCCCTGACCGTTTTCGCAGGTCAGGGACTTGATTTTGGTCGCGGGGGCCGGATTCGAACCGACGACCTTCGGGTTATGAGTCCGCGTTTCCAGTATCGGGACGTCTCGCCATTTCCGTCTGTCAAACCGTCGTCCCAGGTAGAAGCCATTTTTGCTATCTCGTTCAATCAGCTCTCTCGGGATGTGCTCTCTAGCTTTCCCCCCGATTTCCCCCCGATTCCTCGAAATCGGGGTTTTCGATTCCCCCCTCGCAGTGTTTGTGTGATACCCTCGGAAACAGCCGTTCCGGGGGACACTTCCACAAACACTCCGGATGGCACCGCGGTGAAGGTTGCTTCCAACATTATCCCAGCTTTCACCCGGGAATGGTAGGCGGTCCGGCATCTTCCACTTAGCCGACGCCGGACCATAGATGCAAAGGAGAATAGGCTATGAAGATCATCGGTTCCGGTGAAATCGAAGAAGTCACCAAGGGCAAGGTGTACCGCATCCGGCACCACCTCGGCCGCGACCCCAAGACGGGGCGCTACATCAGATCCCCCAAGAAGACGGTCTACGGCACGAAGGCGGACGCGCGCCGGGCGCTCGAGGAGTACCGCATCGAGCTCGAATGCGGCGTGAAGAACCCCGAGGAGCTTACCGTTGGCAACTATGCCCGCGCGTGGTACGAGCGCCGCAAGAACACGGGCAGGTACTCGCCACTCACCCTCAAGGACGACGAGCTGCAGGTGCGCAAGATCGAGGACATCTGGGGCACCACGCTGCTGGAGGACCTCACGCTCAAGAAGATCTCGGACGCATACGACAAGCTGCTCGCGTCCAAGAGGGCGACGAAAAGCGCCGTCCACAAGATCAACGCTACGCTCTCGCTCGTCATGGACGAGGCGGTTGCCAACGAGCTCGTCGAGGCCAACCCATGCGAGCACGTGAAGGCGCCGAGGCCCAAGCCAAAGGAGCGCAAGGCCCTCTCAGACGAGCAGGCGCTCGACCTGGCGATAGCGCTTCGCACTGAGGAACAGACGGGCAACACTGTGGCGGTCTGGATAGCGCTCGCGACAGGCATGCGCCGGGGCGAGATCCTCGGGCTCGTGTGGCGCAACGTCGACTTCGAGCGAAAGCGCATCTACGTGGGCCAGCAGTACGCCGCTGACCACAAGATCAGAGACCCCAAGAGCGAAAAGTCGCACCGCTGGCTGGGTCTCGACGACGGCACCATAGCCTTCCTCGCCGAGTGGAAGCAGAAGCAGGCACGGGCGATGGAGGTTGCGGGGCTCGAGCAGGACGAGAAGACGCCCGTGTGCACCAACACGCTCTTCAAGTTCATGGACCCCAACACGTTCAACCGCTGGCGAAGGCAGTACTTCGCGAACCACGGGCTCGGCGAGTTCGGGCCGTCAGTGCGCTACACGGACTCGACCGGCAGGAAGCGCTGGCGCAAGGGCGCCTACATCGGCTACAACCTTCACGAGCTCAGGCACACGCAGGCCACGCTGCTCATCGGATCCGGCGCGGACATCAAGACGGTCCAGCAGCGGCTGGGGCACTCGTCGGCGAGCCTCACCATGGACATCTACGCGCACTTCATCGCCCAGAATGACCGCGTCGCCGCGAACACGATAGGAGGCATCCTGGCCGAAGCATCAGAGAAACCGGAGGAGCCCGCAAAGCCAACGCTAAGCGATGCCGACAGAGCGGCAATCGCGCAGCGGATGGCAGACGGCTCGTCGCTGGAAGCGGCCATTTCAGCCGTTAGGCCAGACGTGAGCGTGCTCGACTTGCTCGGAATCTGACGCAGTCCCTTCGCCTCGCCTCCCATGCGGGCCTAGTCGCGCATCGTCGCCGAAACGCCCTGCAGCGCAAGGCGCGGAAAACTTCCGCGAGGCGGAACTCGGGCCCTCCGGGTTTCCGCTTGCATCCTTGCGCAACAGGGCGACCCCGGCGCATCCCGCGCCAGCGGCCCGCAAAGAGCGGGACGACGAGGCGAAGGAGGACTTTATGTCATATCCGTACCACATCAAGCAAGTGCAGATGCAGCAACAGCAGCTAACGACGATGACCGACGAGGCGGGCGTCTACCTGCCCACGGGCCCCGGCGACGCCCAGCGGATGGAGCTCCTCAACATGCCGGGCGACGGCTCGGACGTGTGGCTGGACGTGCGGACGGTGCAGCTCTACCTTCAGATCTCGCTCACGTCCATCTACAAGCTCATCCACCAGGGCGAGATCCCGGCCGTGAAGCTGGGCACCAAGACCATCCGCGTGAACCGCAAGGCGCTCATGGGCTACCTTGAGCGCGCAGCTGTCAGAAGCGAAACCGCAGCTGCCTGATGCAATCGTCCGCGCGATCCTACGATGGCCGCTTTTACCCAAACCGCTTTACTGATTCTGTTCCTCGACGTATTTCAGCAAAGCGGTTTTCGTTATTCGCACGCTTCTCCCTACGTGGATGGCCTCTAGGCTTCCTCGGAAGATCTCCCTCCTGATGGTAGTCGGCGCGACTCCAAGCAAGTCAGCGACCTGCTGCGCCTTCATTACGTCGGGTTCGTTTTCGAACAGTCTGACTTCGTTTGCTTTCGGGACTTCGGTTATGTACACGACTCTTCCCTCTGCCATCCGAGAAAACCTCCTTCACGCGGTCGTTGGATGACCAGATTCCATCAGGATCATCCCCTCGTCATTCTTCCAAAACGTCTTCAGGCCCCTTTGCCATCGACATCGCGAGCCAGTCTCTCGATCCTCTTTTGGCTCATCGCTCGCAGTTAACAACGCCAGTTGCAATCGAGGAGACGCTCGAATGCGTACAGGTTTCTCGGGCCCATATGGGCGATGTACGCGACAGCAATCTCAGGATGGTTGAACAGCAAGGCTCTCCTGAACTCCGATCTCCAGCAGCCCATGGATTCGTATCTCCCCAACTCGCCATCCAGCTTTTCGGCAAGGATCTTTCCAAGGCACTCTTCGCTGCATGACGCGAGCACTCCCGATTCCGCCTCGTCGACAAGAATTCGCGCAGCGTCTCCAGCATGTTCGGCGTGAAGCACGCCGAACATGCCCCTGACGTACGTTACGAGATCCCAGAGGCCGAAAAGCCCTCCGTACATGCCTGGGTGCATGAACACGAAGCAGAGTCTTCTTATTATGGCCGCACTGTCGAGGTCGAGCGCAAACGCGTCAGAATCGCCTTTGGCGGCCTTGCTTCCATGATGCCAAATGCGGCCGTTCTTCCCGACGGATAAAAAGGACTTTCGGCCGCTGCCGATGCATGTGTATGTATAGCTGGGACTCGATGGAAGATCTCCGAACATACAGTCTATCTGGAGTTCTCGGATTATGTAGCCGTTGCTGTTTTCCGGCCAGACTTTGCGCAGCCTGCTGATGAGCTCTTTGTAGTCGGAAACGCCGATGCTCGACGTCGATGCGTCGTTATTGCTCATCCTGGATCACGCCCGAGAAGAGCAGCCCTTCATTGATGCTGGTCGATATGGCCACGTTGTAGCATCCGCACATGTTGCCGCCGTCCTTTCCGCCCACCATGACGTCGTAATTGTCCCAGACACAAAGAAGGCCGGGTGTACCACATGCTGGACACGCGAGAAAGTGTTTGAGCGTATCGTTTGCGTTGCCGGATCAATTGGGTCAAGGGAGGCTAGTGAATGAGGGATACGATTGTTCACACCAAGAAGGGCGACACCATCACGATAGGGGCGACTGCCGAAACCTATTGCGACCCCGATATCGTGAAAGTCTCCATCGAGTACAGGGGCGAACACGAAACGAAAGAAGAGTGCATATCCGATTACCGGGCGGCCGTTAATCGCGTGCGCAAGGCTCTGGAGAGCTGTGAGATTTCTGGGGATGATCACAAAGGGGAGCCCCTCGAAATCTATCCGTGTTACGAGGCCTTGTATGAAAAAGTTTCCGACAAGAAATACGAGATCTTTACCGAAGCGCTTTTCAGAAGGAATCAGCTATTCAAAGGATATGAGTACGCGGCAAAGAGCGGCCTCGAGCTCGCCTTCGACGGGAACATAGAAAACGTCGAGAAGCTATGGCGGGCTCTCTCGCAATCCAATGTCGAGTTCAATATCGGATTCGACCTCAAGGACCGCGAGGGAGTCAGGGACACCTTAGTCGAGCCCGCGGTAAAGCAGGCGCGCCACCGTGCCGAGCTTTATGCTAGTGCAGCAGGCTGCAGGCTTGGCGCTGTTTACCATATCAGCGGAGACGGCGGATACGTCGAATTCTGCCGGAGGAAAGGGTGCTACGACGACGAAAGCGGCCTTGTACCCCTCTTCGAACCAGAGCCGATTGAGGTCACCTGCCACGTTGAAGTGGAGTGGTATCTCCATGAGCTGTAATTACGGCTACTTGTATCTGCCCAGTGTCTCCCTGAGCCAGTCGGCGTAACCGTCGCGAAGCGCCTTGGGACGCACGACCTCGGCACCGTCGCCGAGCGTGGCGAGCCAGCCGTAGAAGACGGGGCTCTCGCGCACGGGGACAGTCACAGTGGCGGTTTTTCCATCATCCGAAGGCATGGCGTCCACATCTCGCCCGAAACGGTCGACGACCACGTTCATCAGATCGGCGTCAACTTCGATAGTCGCAACGACGCGCTCGCCGTCGTACATTCCGAAGGCGGTCCTGGCCGCCTCGTCGGGGTCGTAGCGCGCGATGACCTCGTTGCGGTCCACCGGTTCGCCGGTCACCGCGATCTGTCCCATGCGGTCCACGCGGTAGTTGCGGATCTCGCTGTCGGCGGCGCTGTAGGCGACCAGGTAGTAGTTGCCGTCGGAGTAGGTCAGGTTGACGGGCGTGACCACGTGCGCCGCTCCTCCTTTGCGGGCGACGCGCTCCTTGCCGGCGCCGTACTTGTAGTAGCGGAACGACACCTTGCTCTTGCAGGCGATCGCGTCCTGCAGCTGGTCGACGGCCACGAAGTCCGACCGGTCCTGCCTCTTGGGGCGCCCGTGCACGTGCACCTGCTTGTTGAGCGCCTTGCGCTCCTCGGCCGAGGCCAGCTGCCTCACCGACTTCACGAGGGCGCTCGATGCCCCGTCGGAGAGGAACCTGCTCGACTGCACCGCGTCGACGAGCAGCGTGAGCTGCGAGAGCTCGAAGTCCCGCTCGGCGAGCGCGTACTGCACCGGCTGGCGCTTTAGTTGCCGGATGTCCAAGCCGAACTCGCGCAGCGTCTCGATGTCGCGGTAGATTCCCTTGCGCTCGGCGTCGACGCCCCTGGCCGCCAGCCGCTCGATCAGCTGCGGCATGGTGAGCCCGTGCTCCGGGTCGGTCTCCGTCCTCAGTATGTCCATCACGTGCAGCACCTTGAGCTTCTGCGCGCTTCCCGACGCCATGGCAGCCCCTTTCCGCCTTCTTCTCCAACTACGACGATGATAGCCCACCCGCGCATGCGCCTGCCGCAGTTTCCCGTTTCGGCCGACCTCCCCGGCATCCCGCCCGCGCAGCCCGGGACGCGGATACTCGCCGAGGACCCCGCGACGCGCAAGGCGCGGAAAACTTTCCGGCAACTTCCATCGACACAGCCGGAAACTTGGGCCCTCCGGGTTTCCGCTTTCCCCCTTGCGCGCCGCGGGAACCCCGGCGCATCGCGCGGCAACGGGCCCGCAAGGGGCGGGCCGAAAGACAAGGAGGTCATCATCATGGGAAACAGGGCTGTCATCACCACGCCGGAGCGCAAGGTGGGGCTCTACGTCCACTGGAACGGCGGGAGGGACACCATCGAGCCGCTGCTGCGCTACTGCGAGCTCAAGGGCTACCGCGACCCGGCCAAGGACGAGTACGGATGGGCCCGGATGTGCCAGGTGCTCGGCAACTTCTTCGGCGGCACCAACTGCGTCGGCATCGGGCCGTACACCACAGACGAGCGCATGGACCCCGGCGACAACGGCATCTACGTCATCGAGGGCTGGAAGATCGTCGAACGCG
>JAFWKQ010000095.1 GCA_017545665.1 Atopobiaceae bacterium | reverse complement strand
GACCATGGGCGCGCAGGGCTCCGTCTTCGCCCAGATGGACGGCGTGAGCGGCTGCTGCCCCGCGCACGTGGTGGAGGTGGTCGACACCACCGGGGCGGGAGATTCGTTCTTCGCCGGGGTGGCAATCGGCCTCACCTACGGCAAGGGCCTGGAGGAATCCTGCGCGATCGGCGCAAGGCTCGCGGCGTCCACCATCGCAAGCGAGGAGAACGTGTGCGCCCGCTTCTCCCTGGAAGAGCTCGACCTTGGCTAACCGGGCAGCGTTACGGGCCAATCCTCCTTCGATCCCTCATTTGGCCTTTGGGCTCTAGTAAATAACAGGTACAATTTGCTCATGGTGAGGTAGCGCGCCTTTGGAAGGCTGGTATTGGTGCATGCTATTTTCTGAGATGCTAACCCGGGGGCTAGACGACGCCACGGCTATCGTTGATTCGCGAGGCTCCGTCACGTATGGCGAGTTTCGCGCCGCCGTGGCCGGATTTGCTGCGCGCCTGCACGACATGGGCCTGGCCAAGGGCGACCGCGTGGCGCTTTGGGGATACAACTCAGCGAACTGGCTCGTGGCCTTCTTCGCCATCGTGCGCGCTGGCGGCGTTGCGCTGCTGGTCAACTACAGCATGGATATCGGCGATGCGGCCGAGCTGCTAAAGAAGGCGAATGCGCGCTTTCTCATATGCGGCGACAACGGCCAGACCAAGCGCCGCGACGACGCGATGGAGGCGCTTGCCAATGCAGCGGGCATCGAGCATTCCCGCTGCGTGGACGCAAGGGGCGACGCCTGCGACCTCGCAAGCACCTTTTCCAAAGCGGAAGCCCTCGCCGAGCAGCGCCAGCCAAACGAGGAAGGCGATACCGCATTCATCATCTTCACGAGCGGCACGACGTCGGCCCCCAAGGCCGTGTGCATCTCCCAGCGAGCTCTCACCGCCGACGCGCGAGCCCTTATAGCGGGCCTCGAGGGAACGATGGGCGGTTCTGCCTGCATCGCGGTACCGCTCTTCCACATCCTGGGCCTGCTCGCCAGCTTCGTTTACCTCATACTGGGCTCTGTGGTGTGCCTACCCGCCAGCTATCGGGCCGATGCGCTCGTGCCCCTTGTGGGCGAAAACCAGGTGAGCGACATGGCCGCGGTCGGCGCCGTTTACCAAGGCCTGGTAGACGCCGATGGATTTGGCGAAAAGGTCGCGCCCCATCTGCGCACATGCCTTATCGCCGGCGGCATGTCCACGCCGGTGCAGATGATGCGCCTCGAACTCGATTTCGCGAACGCCACCTTCATCAACATGTACGGCCAGAGCGAGGGCGCGCCGCTTACCATGGTGCACCCTTCCGACCCCGTTGAGCTGCGCGCGAATACGGTCGGGCGCGCCGTGGATGGCGTCGAGTTGCGCATCGCGGACTTGAACGGCTCCACTTTGCCAACCGGCGAAGTGGGCGAAGTCTTGGCGCGCGGCATTTGCCTCATGAACGGCTATGAGGGACTGTCCACCGACGAGCAAGCCATCGATGCGGACGGCTGGCTGCACACCGGAGACCTGGGGCTTTTGGACCCTGATGGATACCTGTATCTAGCCGGGCGAATCAAGGACGTCATCATCCGCGGCGGCGAGAACATTTCCCCGGCCGAGATCGAAGCGGAGCTCACCTCCATCGAGGGCGTGGAGGATGCCAAGGTCATGGGCGCACCGCACGCCATCTTCGGCGAGAGCGTCGAGGCTTGCGTGAAAACCCATGGGAGCGCGCCGTTTGACGAAGGGCGCATACTCGAGGCCCTGCGCACTCGCATGCCCCGTTACAAGGTGCCCGCGCACATCTTCTCCTATAGCGAATTTCCCCTCAACGTCAACGGGAAGATCGACCAACGCGCCCTGTACATGAGCATGCTTGGGAAACTGCTCGAAATCGAGGTGGACGAAGAGCTCGCGGGTGGCATTACGGTGTTCGAGATCACCGTGAAGAATTCGAGTTACGCAATCGGGCCGGTAACGTCGCTCGTCAGCGATTTGGCCAGCAATATCGGATACAAGCGCAATCGGGCGGCAAGAATTCGGCTCGCGGTGGAGGAAATGCTCATCGAGCGCATCATGTACGCCTATTCGGGCGCGGGCGATATCCGCGTGCGCATCGCGCTCATGTCGGAGTGGCTACGCGTGTCCTTTAGCGACGATGGCGCCGAATACGTCATCGATAAGCGCAAAGACACCTCCACGAGCGCGCGCATCATCTTGGGCTCGGTTGACAACTTCCATACCGAGAGGCGCGGGGGGAAGCCCGAGTACTGCATGGACTTCCTCTACGATGGCGATTTGAACGTAAAGGGTTTTCTGGTGCGGGACAAAGAGGCCGCCGAGAAATGGGAGGAATTTGACAAGGCGCTTAAGGCCCTGCCGTAGCGGCTCGGCCATTCCAAACGAAAGGAGCTTGAAACCATGAGCGACGCACGCCCGGTATTTGAAAAGAAGGAGCTGGCTCTCTCATCCTCTCCTTATGTTTTTCTTCCAGTAGACATTCCCGTTTACGTGGTGGAGTTCACCCACAAAGACGAGGTAGACGCCGACCTTCTGCAAAAGGCACTCGACCGCACGATTGCACGCATGCCCTACCTTTCCGACACCCTGCAGATCGAGGGCGGTGCCGTGTACTATGCCGCCAACCCGCTTCCCATGGAGGTGGGCCGCGGGATATGGCTGCGCCCCGTGGGAGGGCGCGAGACCAACTACCACATGCTCGACCTCACCTGCGATGGCAAGGTCACGACTTTCACTATGTACCATGGTTTCTGCGACGGCCAGGGCATTGACATGTTCGCGGAGTCGGT
>JAFWKQ010000094.1 GCA_017545665.1 Atopobiaceae bacterium | reverse complement strand
TTGCACGATCTGCGAAGATCCATTTGGTCCCAATTGTGCAATCGGCGATTGCACAATCTCTGACTCACGATCGCGGAATGCAAGGTAGAATTTCCGCATGCTTGCAACATTTGTGCGCGAGAATCCTCGGCCGAATCTGTCAGTAAGGTATGTCGACAGCACGTCGAGTACGTGTGCGCCATAAGCGGCGCGGTCTTGGCCGTTTTGCTCCTCTTCCACAATGTAGCATCCCAGCTCAAAGGACGTGAGAACCGTTGCGTAGTTCGACATCTGGCCAATGTAGGATCGAGCCCCGTTTACGAGTACGCTGGCCCGCTCGCAGAGTTCCTGCAAGCTTTCTTCGTGCACATTCGCAATCTGAATCTCGTCAGGCATGCGTTGGCACCTCCTTCTTTCCAGTAACGTAGGCGAAGATGAGCGCCTTGCGATAGTCCTCGAGGCGCTCGAGCTGCTTCGTGCGGGTGTCGATGACGGAGTCGATGGCTGCACAGCGCTCGTCGAGGTAGTCGGCTATGCGATTTTGCTCGATAACGCTAGGCACTGGTATCACCATGCTCAAGTAATCACTTGCCGTCATCGAAGGTCTGACCGTGTGCGTTTTGTAATAATCGTAGTCAAGGCAGCATGCCAAATAATAGAACCACTTGAGACAATTCAATCCAATCGTCTTCGCATCGAATGCGGTATCGACATTCCAATATCGCCCTTCAATATAGTGTGGGATATGAAGTGTTGCGCCTTTACGACCCAAGAGGACACAGGGGCCCAGCTTGTATTCCCCGCATGTTTTAAAGCTCTCTTGGCCACTACCATAAACAGGCGTGTTACCGTCCATTTTCGGATCAGAGCCATTTCCTAGCCATGCCACACGCTTCAGCTGCTTCACTTCAAATGCACTCGGAACCCTTCCAGCCCAATGAATGCCGCTGTCCTGCATGGGCGCGCCCTCGTCGAGGCCCTTGGTCACGGCGCGGTGGATGGTCGCCTTGCGAAGGCGGCGCAGCACCTCGACCTCGTCCTCGATGGTACGCCTCACCTCGTCGATGGCGGCGCAGCGCTCGTCAAGGTAGTCGGCTATGCGTAGCTGCTCATTGAGCGATGGTAACCCGACTGCAATTCCAAACAAATCGGGCGTATAAAGTCGCGCAAAGCCCTCTCCGACGCCACTAGTAAGTTGCTTGATACGCTCAACATAGAGAGGCGTGCGTATCAAATACGTTAGGAAACGCATGTCAATAGAGACGGGTTCCTTCGGATAGTAAACAGCGAAGTCTGGGCTAGTAATGCCGTCATATTCGGAATACGCAAACCGAGCCATGTTTGGATTGAGCTTATTAAATACCATGTCCCCGACATAAACATGTTTGTATCCTACGAGCGAACTCGCCAACGTAGCACGTTCACGAATAAACCTGCTCGGAACAACACCGTTGTGAATACTGACAGATAGCAACTCCTCATCGCCCGTAGTTGTTCTGGAGTTCCGCTCCGAGAGAAGATACTTAAGACGCATTGTGCGCCAATTAGCTGGTATCTCGCCAACCCACGGTATTCCACTGTCCTTCATCTCCCTCACGCTATTCACCACCCATGAGTGCCTTGAGGCCTGCGTCGGCCCGTGCGTCAAGCGCCAGCACCTCGGCCAGCACGTCCTCGGGCTCCTCGGGCACCTGGTACTTGTAGAAGTAGCGCGTGAAGGGTATCTCGGCGCCCGTCTTGATGACGGGCCTCTTCTTCGTCAGGTCCTCGTCAAAGGTCACGTGCGCGTCCTTGACGTAGGGGTGAACCTCCCGCTCCATGTACTCGTCTACGTCCACGAGCATCGGCACGCGCTCGGTGTCCTTCGTGTCGCCGTCGTAGATGACGTTGCCGCGTCGGTCCTTCTGGATCGGTGCGTCCTCGTCGCGCTCCGAGAGCGCCGCGGCGATCTTGGTGCGCAGGGCGGCCGTCACGTCGCATCCTGCCAGGGCCTGCCTGAGCACCGCGTCGAAAGCCTGCGGCGTGTCGTAGGCCTCGTCCGAGACGTGCGCCCGCAAGGCGCCCACGATGGCGTCGTAGGCCGGCTTACCACCCATGAGTCGCTTGAGCCTCTTCTCCTCGGACGGCTTGAGCTCGTCCTTGGCCTGCAGTCTCTCGATGGTCTCCTCGTCCCAGACGGCGTTGAGCGTCCTGCCCTCGAGCATCGCCTCCAGGCGCCCTTCCGAGAGCGCGTAGTTGCGCCTCATGGGCTGTATGACCGTGTACTCGCGGTACTCGAACTCGCGGTAGTCGAAGATCTTCACGCGCGGGTCGGAGTCGTCGAAATCCGAGTACAGGCGCACGATCTCCTCGCGGTCCTCGCGCGTGAGCTCGTAGCGCTTCTCGCCCTGGTTCTTGCGCATGGGGTGGCGAATCTCCGTGGCATCGATGAGCTGCACCTTGCCGCGCCGCTCGGTCCTCTTTGCCTTCGAGATCACCCAAAGGTACACTGCGATGCCCGTGTTGACGAAGCTCGACGGCGATATGGCGATGATGGCCTCGAGCAGGTCGTTCTCGAGCAGCCAGCGCCGCACCTCGGACTCGCCGGAGCCGGCGTCGCCGTTGAACAGCGGGCTGCCGTTCTCTACGATGACGGCGCGGCCGTTGTCGGTGAGCTTGTTCACCGCCGCCTGCAGGAACAGCAGCTGCGAGTCGTTCTTCTTAGGCAGTCCCGCGGGCCAGCGGTGCCTCTGGCTGTGCTCCGCGTTCTCGCCGTTGACGTATCCCTCCTGGTCGGCGTCGGAGGCGCCCTTGCCGCCCCACTCGGTGCCGAACGGCGGGTTCATGAACACGAACCGCACGCTCATGTTGGGCCAGCAGTCCTCCATCAGCGTGTTGGCGAGGCGGTAGTTAGTCGAGTCCTGGCCGCGGATGAGCAGCTCCGCGAGGCCCACGGCGTAGGTCTGCGGCATGACCTCCTGGCCGTAGCACTTGACGGTCGAGGCCGGGTTGTACCTCTTGATGTAGTTCTCGGCCGCGGTCAGCATGCCCGCCGTGCCGGCCGTCCCGTCGTAGATGGTGACGACCTTGCCGGCGTCGTAGGTGTCCTCGGCGCCCTCGGCGAGGCCGAGCGCCACCATCGTGCGGACGATGTCGCGCGGTGTGTAGAACTGTCCGGCGTCCACGTTGGAGTAGAAGCGCCCGACCAGGTTCTCGAAGATGCCGCCCATCCGCGAGCTGTCGAAGCGGCTGGGATAGAGGTCCATCTTCGCGAAGTTCTGCACGATCGGCAGCAGGCAATTGTGCTGGTCCATGCGCTTGATGTGGTCGCGCAGGTTGAGGCCGCCTGTGATGGACTGGACGTTGTCGGAGAACCCATCGAGGTAGGCGTTGAAGTTCGCCGCCAGGTTGTCCGAGTCGTTCGTGAGCTCCTCGAGCGTGAACTCGCTCGTGCAGTAGAACTGAAGGCCCGCGTCGCGGCAGAGGGCCTTCGGCGCGCGGTCGGGGTCTGCCCTGTATGCGGCCACGACCTTGTCCTTGGTCGGCTCGAGCGTGCACTCCAGGCGCCGCAGCACCGTCATGGGGATTATCACGTCTCCGTACTTGTCGGGCATGTAGACGCCGCGCAGCACGTTGGCGTTGGCCCAGATCCTGTTCGCCTCGTATGTTATGTCCTCGGTCTCCTCGACCCAATAGTTTGTATCCACGTAAGCGCTTCCTCTTGATGCTTAGATATTCCATGTCGAGGGTAGCATCGCTACCTCCGCCATCCCCACGTCCTTCCGCCGTCAGGCGGCGAACAGCTCGTCTAGCTCCTTCAGTGCCTCCTTGAAGCTGTTGTTGGTTATTTTGAGCCCGTTCGAGTCACGGGCCTCGATAACGGGAGGGTAGGACTCCGGATGGTTCTTCATGCGCTGGATCGCGCTCGATGCGTCGCCCCTTCCCTCAACGCTGTGGTGCATGGGCCCAACGATGACCGCACTGTAGCTCGAGTTGCGAAGGCACCCAATTGAGCGCCTGTCCAGCTTCTCGTAGTCTAGGCGATACTCAAACCAGTCCTGGTCGAAGCCTGCCTTGCGCGTGATGCTGCGCAGCTTGTCCACCGACACCCTGCTCGCTCCCATGACGAGCACCTTGCGTGCCTGCGTGCCCCGCGCATCCGTTTCGTCGAGGTCGAGTGTGCCGAGCCTGCCGAGCATGGAGACGAGCGCAGTCACCGTGTCACCTCCGATGCGCCTCTCCACGCGGGCGATGAGGTCAATTGGGTCATATGTCCCGTAGGGCATGTTCATACCTCCACTAATCCAGCAGGTCCAGCAGGTCCTTGCGCGCTCTCTCGAGGCGCTCCTTGGTAAGTCGTATCTCCTCGAGCTTGTTCTGATACGACAACACCACGTCCTCGGTCTCGTATGGCTCGAGGTACGGTATCTCGACCTCCCTCAGAGTCTTTGCCGAGATGGACGGCACCGCGCCACCGGACGACGCCCTGCCCAGCTCCCACATGCCCCGTGAGCTCTGCAAATACGCTGCGAGGTAGTAAGGGTCGATGTCTTCCGGGTCCACCCTCACCACGAATATGTTCGAGCTCGGAACTATGGTTGTGCCCTCGGGTACGTCCGCAACGGCTATGCGATAGGGCTGGCCAATCCTGCTGATGAGGAGATCGCCGCTTCTGAGCGCATGTTTCTGAAGCTTGGGAGTGAGCTCCGAGAGGAAGGGCAGGTCGTCACGCACGAGCCCGTCCTCGATGCCGGTGGGCGCGAGGTAACGCACGCCAGTGTCGTAGGAGACCATTGCCTCGTCCAGCTCGCTTGCCTTGAGAGTCACGCCGCGGTTGATAGATACGACGTGTTCGCCCAGCTCATCGGGGTCGTACGCCATGTCGTAACCGTCGTATGCAATCGTGTTGTCGTAGTAGCGGGCGTCGAGCTTGTATCGCGCCGACGCGATGGCGCCTGCGGAGGCGGTCGTGCTGTCCACATCCCGGTTGAGCCTGTAGAACTCCTCGTCACCGCCCACGATCAACAAGCTCCACGACACCGTCGCAGGCCTAAGGCCCTTCTCCTCGTCAAAGAGCTCGGGATGCTGCTTGCGCTCCCACTCCTCGTCATACGCCTCGTCCTTTACGTGCGTGGCGATGACCTCGACCGCCTTCTCGGACAGCGTGTTCTTTCGCCTTCCCTCCACTGCCAGCTTTGTGACGTCGAGGAAGTTCACGCCGCCGCATCCACTCGCGAGCACGACGAGGTTGCAGCCCGCGCTCGTGTCGGGCAGCATGTTCCTGGGCAGCTTGATGACGTTCCGAATCCATCCGCTCTCGACGAACCCGGCACGCACTTTCTCATCGCTCACGTTCACAAGCGCTCCGTCGGACATGAGGACGACACCCATGCCGCCATCTCGCAGGGTATCAATGATGAGCTGGTTGAACACCCAATCGAAGACCACGGGCCTGCCGTAGCCGACGCCACCCGACGCGACCTCTCGGAGCCAGATGCTGTCGCTCTGGATCCTCGGGAAACGCATGCCGATCGGGTAGTGAGAGAACACCTTGTTGTACTCCACTCCCGAGTCGGCGAAGTCGAACAGGTCAGTCACCTTTACGGAAACGGTGTCATCCAGTCTCAGGGCATGCATCCTGAGGGCCGCCACCGCCGCGACCGAAGGATTGACCTCGTATCCCACGTAGGTCGCCCCGGGATGGCGCGACGCGGCGTAGGCGAGGAAGAACCCCTGCCCGCAGCCATAGTCGGCGACCTCCTCGCCGTCCGCGATCTCGAGGACCTCGGTCGCGACGACCACTATCGGGGAGGGGGTAACGGACTCCCGCATGATGGCGAAGTTGCCGGCGTCGGCGTGCGCTACGAACGCCCGCGCGTCTTCTGGGTTCACGTCCGCGAGCCGCTCTCCCGCAGGGAGCTTTGACTTGCCAAGCGAGTCAGACAGATAATCTAGGACGAACGTCTCGAACAGGCCCGACTCCCCAACCACGGCGAGCGTCTCGTCCAGTCCGCCGACGACGCCGAGCTCCGCGCGCAGCATCTCCAGCGCGAGAGTGCCGTAGAGCGCCTCCACAACGACGGCGCCTCGGACTCGCAGCGCGTCTGCCGCATCCCTTCCGGCTTCGTCGTACGGCCTCTCCTTCAGTTCCTCGTATAGCATGTCTCTCCATTCGGTAACAACTTACTGATATTTTTAGAATACAGTCTGGCTCTGAGAAGTCAAGCTAAATTTCGGTAATTCATAACCGAAATCTAAATAGCAGCAATCCATTCCTCTGAGCGGCTCTTTTACGTGGGGCGCGTGACGGAACGGCAAGCATCATCCCTATCCCGCCCGTACTAGCAGCCCACACCAGTGTAAGTGTCGGTCATATTTAGCTAATGGGGCCTCCAGTGGAGAACTCGGATCAAAAAGGGACCTGGACTCACACCGCAATCCCGTCGAATCGCCTTATTCTCTTCGACTGCAAAGACGCCTGAATCAAACAGATTCTGGCGTCTTTAGCATATAAACTATGTAATACAATGTGCCTATCTCAAGGGCATTTTGAGCTACTTCTCTACGTGAAGCGCACCAATGTAAGTCCCGGATAGCAGGTAAAGGTGACGTTCAGGCGAGGGAAGAACTCCTGGGGATACGTCCCCAAGGCCAGCAGCCCCGCCAGCGCGGGACGGAGCACGCCCGCCCCATCCTGACGCGCGATGTGGAGCTTCTTGACCATCGTCGCATCGTCCATGTTTGCAAACCCCCGGGCATGGACTTTCCGTTCGCGGCGAGAAGACGCTGCAGCAAAGACTGGTCGAGATCGTCCATAGTGGCCTCGCCCACCAAGCGCTCGTCGTGGCGCGGCTGGCGATGCTCCTCCATCAAACGGTCCACCTCGTATGTTGTGAGCCTCCTGTCGCCGTCGCCCGTGCGAATGTAGGACCCTCCGTAGCGGCTCGACGCGCGAACGTAGCATGGCTTGTCCTTGGGACGCAGCTCCGGTATCTCCGCTACGAGCACGGGTGCGCCATCGATTACGTACACGTCCATAATTGGGCGCACAATCGGCTCGAGCTTCTCCATGCACATCGAGGAAAGCGCATCCTGGATCTTGCCGACATCGAATCCGGCTGCGGGCGCAAATCCTTTACGCTCGCCCACACCAAGGACGAGCGTGCCGCCCGACCCATTGGAGAACGCGGATATGGTGCGTGCCAAATCCTTCATGAGGCCACCGATGCACGACTTCGTTACGGACCTCACGACGCCGCCCTTGTCCCACGCAATCAAGTCAACATGCTCGCTCACGCCCAAAACGCCAGTCCCAGGTGTTCAAGCAGCACCTTTACCCCAATGAGAATAAGAACGATGCCGCCCAGGATCTGTGCGGGGCGCTCGAAGCGCGAGCCAAAGGCATGGCCCACGCCCACACCAATGAGCGACAGCACAAATGTGGTAATCGCAATGGTGATGCACGACGGCACTATCTCCACATGCAGTGCCGCAAACGAGATGCCCACGGCAAGCGCGTCTATGGAGGTGGCAACGGCAAGCATGAGGAACTCACCCCACGCCACATGGTCCGTCGCGCCCGCATCCTCCTCCTCGCCCCGCACCGCATCAACGATCATCTTCGTTCCGATAAACGCCAACAGGCCAAAGGCAATCCAGTGGTCTACGGGCTCTATGAGCCACAAAAAGCGCGAGCCCAAGAGCCATCCCACCACAGGCATGCCACCTTGGAACAGCCCAAACAGGCCAGCGAGCACCAAGGCCACGCGCACGTTAAGGCGGCGCATCCCCAAGCCCTTGCACACCGACACGGCAAAGGCGTCCATGGAAAGACCTACGGCAACAAGCAAAAGCTCTGCAATACCCATCTCTCGCGTTCCTTCCTACGCCCTCACGGACGTCTCTTCGAGTCTAGAAAAGGCTCCGGCTCGCCACAGTCAATGCCGTCTGCGCGGGGATACGGCGCGATGGTGGTTCCCGTGAGTCGCTCGATGCGGCGCAGGTCCGCGTATTCCTCTTTCGAACACAGCGTAAGCGCCCAGCCACGTTCCCCGGCACGACCAGTCCTTCCTATTCGATGAACGTAGGCCTCTGGCTCATGGGGGACGTCCAGGTTCACCACATAGGCGACCTCGGACACATCGACGCCACGCGCAAGGACGTCGGTTGCCACGAGCACGTCCGTTTTGCCAGCCCCAAACTGTGCCAAAGCACGCGATCGCTGCCCCTGCGTGCGGTTGCCATGCACGGCACCGCACGAGAACCCCTTCTTGCAGAGGATGCGACTCAGGTGCTCTGCCCGATGCTTTCCGCGCACGAACACCAAAACTCGGCGAGAGCCTTCACGGCGCAGCACCTCAACCAACACGCGCTTTTTCGCCTCCGGTACAACCGCTAGCACATACTGCTCTATGGACTCTGCGACGCTCCCCTGCGGGCTTACCTCCACACGCACCGGATCCTTTGCCAGCGACACGATTGGCTTGAGGACCTCGTCCCCAAGCGTCGCCGAGAAAAGCAGCGTCTGACGCCTGTGGGGCACTTGTTTGACAATCGTCTGCACAGACGGCAAGAATCCCATGTCCAGCATGCGATCGGCCTCGTCTAGCACGAGCACCTCCACCGCGCTCAGCTCCACGCAGCCCCGATCCAAGAGGTCAATCAGGCGCCCTGGGGTAGCCACCACAATGTCGCAGCCTCGCTCGAGCTGCTTGCGCTGGGACTCCATCCCAACGCCACCCACGATGGCAAGCGACCTGTATCCCGTTGAGGAACCTACGACCTCGGCAACCCGCGCAATCTGAAACGCAAGTTCGCGCGTAGGGGTTACCACCAGCCCGCGCGGAGCCCGCTTGCGGCCCTCCGAGCCGAGTCGGTCCAACACAGGCAGCAGAAACGCTGCGGTCTTTCCCGTCCCCGTCTGCGCGGCGGCCATAACGTTGCGGCCATCCAGCACGGCAGGAATCACCGCTTCTTGCACGGGCGTCGGGCTGTTGTAGCCCAGCTTTTCCACGGCCTCCAGAGCCTCAGGCGAAAGACCCAACTCCCTGAAGGACGTACCTTCACCCTTGCGTGCTTCCTCCCGTACATACATAGATCCCACTCCCCTCCCCGTTTCATCATAGCATCTGCCCATCACACCCCACCTTACTGTTTGCGCCCCGCACCTGCGCCCGGCCCGCATACGGCGACTCACGAAGTGAGCGAGCGAAGCGAGCGCGGAGCCGCATGCGGGGCGGGCGCGGGCGCTGGGCGCGAGAAGGCCGACGGGGCCCGTGCCGCGGGCGGCGACTCACGAAGTGAGCGAGCAAAGCGAGCGCGGAGCCGCATGCGGGCCGGGCGCAGGCACGCGCGGGACATTAACAAGCTACGACCAAAATCCAGTCTCATTTCGGTAGACGGAGGACTTTTGAAGGGCCATAATGCCACAAAAAAATATTCGGTTGAAGTTTCGATGTGAGGCGGTTTTTTTCGCCCGCGCCCAACCTGCGAAGATAGTGGTTATCTACAGGGTATCAACGAACATCTCAACAGCATATTGTGGTTTTCATCTAATTTCGACACTACCAGTTGTGGCATAGTAGGTTTTGCAACACAACGAGGGACGAAGTTACACGACACTCAAAACGCACAACATGTCACACAAACGAAACGGTGCCAAGGGCATAAACGTGTCCTTGTTTGCTAGGACGAGCAGAGGACGTAAAGAGGTCGAGGAGCACAGATGAAAATCATCAAACGAAACGGCTCAGAGGTCACCTTCAACACGGGCAAGATCGTCAACGCCATTACCGGTGCCAATGGCGAAGCGCCCGAAGAGGATCGCCTCACGGAGCGTGAAATTCAGTTTGCGGCGCTAAACGTGGAGGACCAGTGCGCAAGCGCCGGCCACACCGTAACGGTGGAGGAGGTCCAGGACCTCGTGGAAGACCAGCTCATGGCTCTCGATCACTTTGAGGTCGCACGTCGCTACATCATCTATCGCTATCTGCAGAACCAGCGTCGTCAGAAGAACACCACCGACGACAAGATCCTCTCGCTCATCGAGTCCAACAACGAGGAGGTGAAGCAGGAGAACTCCAACAAGAATCCCACGGTGGTTTCGGTACAGCGCGACTACATGGCAGGCGAGGTATCCAAAGACCTCACCATGCGCGAGCTTTTGCCGCGCGACGTCGTGGAGGCACATGACGCGGGGCTCATCCACTTCCACGATTCCGACTACTTTGCCCAGCATATGCATAACTGCGACCTCGTGAACCTCGACGACATGCTGCAAAACGGCACGGTTATCTCGGGCACGCTCATCGAGCGTCCGCACTCGTTCTCCACGGCCTGCAACATCGCGACCCAAATTATCGCGCAAGTGGCAAGCTGCCAATACGGTGGCCAGTCCATCAGCCTCACGCACCTTGCACCCTTTGTGGACGTGAGCCGCAAGAAGATCCGCCGTTCGGTATACGCCGAGATGGAGGCCATCGGCTACCACGCCTCAATAGAGCAGATCAACACCATGGTGGAAAAGCGCCTTCGCGAGGAGGTTGCCCGCGGCGTCCAAACCATCCAGTACCAGGTCGTCACGCTCATGACCACCAATGGACAGGCGCCCTTCATCACGGTGCTCATGTATCTTAACGAGGCACGCAACGCTCAGGAGAAGGCGGATTTGGCCCTCATCATTGAGGAGATGCTCAAGCAGCGCCATCAAGGCGTGAAGAACGAGAAGGGCGTATGGATTACCCCCGCCTTCCCCAAGCTCATCTACGTGCTGGAGGAGGACAACGTTCGCGAGGGCAGCCCCTACTTCTACCTCACGAAGATGGCCGCCAAATGCACGGCCAAGCGCATGGTGCCCGACTACATCTCCGAGAAGATGATGCTCAAGCTCAAGATCAACGGCAACGGTGACGGCGACTGCTACACCTGCATGGGCTGCCGCTCGTTCCTCACGCCCGACCGTTCCGGCAACGGCTATGGCAATGTTGCGCGCGCCGGCAATTACGAACCAGGCAAGCCCAAATACTATGGCCGCTTTAACCAGGGCGTCGTAACCATCAATCTTCCGGACGTGGCCCTTTCCTCTGGCCAGAATATGGACAAGTTCTGGCAGATATTCGACGAGCGCCTAGACCTGTGCCACCGTGCGCTGCGCGCGCGCCACGAGCGTCTGTTGGGAACCCTCTCCGACGCCGCTCCTATTTTGTGGCAGCACGGCGCCCTCGCCCGCCTGAACAAAGGCGAGGCAATCGACCCTCTGCTCTACGGGGGCTACTCCACCATCAGCCTGGGCTATGCGGGCTTGTACGAATGCGTAAAGTACATGACGGGCTACTCCCACACCGACCCGCACGCCACAGAGTTCGCGCTCTCCATCATGCAGCACATGAACGATCGCTGCGCCGAGTGGAAGGCAGCCGAAAACATCGATTACTCCATCTATGGCACGCCCATCGAGTCCGTAACCTACAAGTTCGCCAAGTGCCTGCAACGCCGCTTTGGAATCGTACCGGGCGTCACCGACAAGGGCTACATAACCAACAGCTATCACGTTCACGTTACCGAAGAGATCGATGCCTTCACCAAGCTCCAGTTCGAGAGCACGTTCCAGCACCTCTCGCCCGGCGGAGCCATCTCCTACGTCGAGGTGCCCGACATGCAGGACAACCTCGAGGCCGTCATTAGCGTCATGCAGTTCATTTACGACCACATCATGTACGCCGAGCTCAACACGAAGAGCGACTACTGTCAGGTGTGCGGCTTTGACGGGCAGATCGACGTCGTTGAGGACGACGGCAAGCTGGTGTGGGAATGCCCGCACTGCGGCAATCGCGACCAGTCAAAGATGAACGTGGCGCGACGCACCTGCGGCTACATTGGCACCCAGTTCTGGAACCAGGGCCGTACCGAGGAGATTCGCGACCGCGTGCTACACCTGTAAAACCACGTAGAGGCCCTCGACGTCATCTCTGAACTCGAACAGTCCTCACTTCGCTGCGGAACTCGTTCAGAGACGACGTCGAGGGCCTCTTTCGCTGTAAACGCATGCGCGCAGTCGCGAATCTCCTCGGTGCGACAGGGCCAGAGTGCCCATGTAGCGACGGTAGGGGCGTCTGAGGGATGAAAGAGAGTGTGAGACGGACGAGTGGCACGTCTCGCAAGGAGCAACTATGAACTACGCGGAGATCAAGCAGTGTGACATTGCAAATGGCACAGGGGTGCGTACCACGCTTTTTGTGTCGGGATGCAGGCATAGATGTGCCGGATGCTTTAATGCGGAGGCGTGGGACTTTGCGGCCGGAAAGCCATTTACCCGCGAAGTCGAAGACCAGATAATCGCGTCTCTTGAGGTACCATACGTAAACGGCCTTTCGGTGCTTGGCGGCGAACCTCTGGAACCAGAGAACCAAGAGGCACTCGCCCCCTTTTTGGAACGCGTTCGCAGCCGTGAGCCAAAGGCAAGCATATGGCTGTGGTCTGGCTTCACGTGGGAGCAGCTCATGGACAAGGGCTGCCGTGCTCACACCAAATGGCTCGTTCCGATCCTACAGAGCATCGACGTTTTGGTTGACGGTCCCTTCGAGCAAGACAAAAAAGAGCTCGGCCTTCGCTTTAGGGGATCGGCAAACCAACGGATCATAGACGTGGGTTCCTCGCTAAACGCAAACTCCATAGTCCTTTGGCAAGATGAGGACATATTTTCAAGCCATAGCTGGTAAAGTAGTAGCCAATCACAGCTCAAACGCAACACAGGAGTATGCATGCAGCCAAATACGGCAATTCAAAGAGCCCATGGCGTAGATGGCCTTAGGGTATTGTGCATAGTATCCATTATCATCTACCACCTCAATCTTCCATGGTTGCCGAGCGGCCACATGGGAGTCGTTGTTTTTCTTGTGCTGTCGGGCTACTTTGCCACTAACGGCATTGCCCGCATATGCGATGCGAACGGCAGCGTTGGGTTTATTGACCTGCTCCGAAGCTGGGGGAAGCGCCTGCTGCGCATCGTGCCCTCGGTATTTGCCGTGGTGGCCATCGTGGGAGTGCTTTGCGCGACGCTCAACCACGTATTGCTCACCAAGATGCGTCCGGACGTAGTGCCCTCTTTGGGATTCTTTCTCAACTGGTCCTACATCATGCGTAACGTCTCGTACTTCGATCTGATTGGCGGCACTTCTCCCCTGCTTCATCTGTGGTACGTAGGGGTTGATCTCCAGTTCTTCCTTGCGTGGACGCTCATACTCGTCATACTCCTGAAGGTCGGAAAGCGCTTCGCGCGCAGAGTGGCGTTTCTTCTTGCCATTGCATCCGCAGCCTGGATGTTTTGGCTCTATGTTCCCGGAACGGATCCGAGCCGCGTGTACTACGGCACCGACACGCGCGCGTTCGCGCTGCTGTTGGGTTCGTGGCTGGCCTTGGCATTTCCGTTGGGAAGCGGCCCACAGGGCTTGGCACGCATGTTCGTAAAGGAAGACAAAAAAGCCATAGAAATAGGCGCCGACGAAGGAACCGTGCGTGCCACCGTATGGTCGCATCTGCTCGGCCCGCTGTCCCTTGCCGGGCTTATCGCTGCCATGGTTCTTATCCCAGCCGACTCATATATATGGTATAGGGGTGGCATGTTTGCCTTCGCCATCGTTGCCACGCTGCTTACCGCAACTCTTTTGGCGCCACGCAGCCTAATGGGGCTCCTGTTGGGACTCGCACCGCTTAGGGTGCTTGGGGCCCGCTCGTTCGCGCTCTATCTGTGGCATTATCCCATCTTCCTGCTCATGGCTGCCAACAAGTCAACGACAATATGGTGGATGCGCCTTGCCGCGGTTGGCGTGGCGCTCGTAGCCGCCGAACTCTCGCTCCGACTCTTCGAGCGACCACTACAGCCCAGCAAGGGTACAGGCGCACACGAAAACGAGGAGCATCCTGGGCGAAACCGCAAGATTCTGCTCGGAACAGTTGCCATCCTGGGCATCTGCTGTGCGGGAGTGTACACCTACACGGCGCTCACCACGATTCCCGACGAGACGCTGGTGCCAGAAAGCGCCATCGTGAGCACGGGAGCCGCGGCCAATTCCGCAATGGATCTTTCTTCGTCAAATCTAAGACCCCAAAGCTCGAGCATCCCTTCGGGAGCGGAGGGGCAGAGTACGCAAAGCAGCTCATCCTCGTCTGCCAACGCAGCCCCAAAACCCGTTGAGGTGACCCAGGACACCGTCGTGCATGCCAATCCACAAGAGGTATCCTCCGGAAAGCTCGATCCCGTTCTTATTGGCGACTCCGTCCCGGGAGACGCCGGCAACGATTTCGTTGCCAACCAAAAGGGCTGGGAGGGTCGCCTACCGGACGGTCTCTTTGACTCCTACATTGGTCGTAGCCCCAGCCAGGCGCTTGAGGTGCTCAAAGGCTACCTCGGTCAGGGCGTTGTGGGCAAGACCGTCGTACTTGCCTGTTTTTCCAACTCAACGCCCTTCCCCGAAACGCTCGACGCCTTTATTGAGGCGGTGGGGCCCGATCGGCAGCTCTACCTGGTGGGAACCGTAAACCCCGACGGCTTCCAGGAAGCTGCCAACGAAAACCTCCAAGCGGCGGCAAATGCACACGACAACGTGCATTACGTCGACTGGCCTGCGGTGCTCGAAGGGCATATGGACGAATACCTCTGGGCCGACGCCACGCATCTGCGACCTGAGGGAGCGCGCGTATACGTGGATATGGTCGTGCGAAACATCGCGCAATCCATGGTGGATTCCGGAGGGTCCACGTCGGAGTAGCTTGCCTTGACAAGCCCACGGGCTGCCTGCAAAGCGCCTAGGCCAAAAACCCCAGGTACTCGTCGAACACGTTGAAGAGCATGTCCCGCGAGGCAACGGTCACCTCCGCGTCGGTACGCCCCAACGGCTCGTGGCAAAAGAGCTCACGCGCTCTTGTGAGTACGAGCGCCGCAACTACGTTCACCCTACTGCCCAGCACTACTTCCAAATATGGGACATACTTGGCTGCCTGCGCAACCTCTTCCGAATCGATTGCGTCCTTCATCTTGAACTCCAGGGTAAAGGCGTGCGTAGGAGTGATTACCAGCACGTCCGCATAGATGCGAATCCATTTGGCACGCTTGATGCGCATCTCGAATGCGATCTCCCATCCCCCACAGTCGACGCCAAACGACCGAAGCGTATCGAAGAGCTCCCGCATCGTGGAACGGCAGTCCAAGAAGGAATGGATAAGCCCACGGGTGTCGTTAAGACTTCGCCCTATGCGGACGCACCCTTCCTTGAGCTCATCCAACCATCCGTCCTCATCGCATGCCATGAACTCACGGACGGTTGCATACCAACCGCAGTACTCACGCAGTCCCACATGTGGAGTTCCTTGCCCAATGGTGCCATACCACAGATAGTCTTCGTCCCTGAAGCACAGGTCGCGGATGAAGGGATAGGTGTAGAGGCGCTGATTCACCTCCTTGCGCGTAACGCCAAGCGTTCGCGCGATGTCGCGCGCACTCACCCCGTCACGCGAGCAAATGAGCTCATACATTGCCCTACCGAGCGCGTCCGTCGAATCGCGTCGTACCATCGCCTTCCCTCCTCTTTCCCATGCGGAATTCTAGGCCATGCGTGCCAATGCTTCGCCAAGGTTGCCTTGAAACCGACCCAAGGCCCAAGTCGCAACGTCTGCGGGAGACTCCAAAATAGCACACGTCGCTCGGCTACAATACTGGTAAGGCAATCCGCGTAGCTGGAGGAGCCCGACGCGTATGGGACTGAGCACCACACTGGCCAACTTTGCAGGGTTTACGCTCATCACCCTGCTCTTCCTTGTTGCGGGCGCCATCCTTGTGGCACAAAACCGCACCATCGGACGACAGGCCCGTATAGTCTTCCTTGCCAGCTGCGCCGCGCTCTTTTGCATCGCACTCGTTGACTGGTTCAATTTCTCGTTTGCCGACCGACTTCCCACCTTCGGCCCGTTCCAGGCCATTTCCACCATGCTCACGTTCGCGGTGGCGCCCGCAATACCGGTTGCCATTTCGCAGACCATCTTTCCCGAACGGCACGTGCATTGGATCTTCGTGGTTTTGGGACTCCACGCCTTGTTTGAGGTTATCTCGCTCTTCGGTGGATTCGTGTTTTGGGTGGATGCCACCAACACCTATCATCGTGGTCCACTCTACATCGTATATATGATTTGCTATACCACCTCAGCCCTCTATCTTTCGGTTGAGTCCATTCGCGCCGGACACATTTACCAGAGCGTGAACATAACCTCCATTCTTGCCATACTCTGCGTTATGTTTGCAGGCGTGGGGATACAGGTTTACGACGGTACCATCCGCACCACATGGCCTGCGGTCACCATGGCAGTACTGCTGTACTTCCAGTTCTATTCCGATATGATCCTGCGCACCGACGCACTCACCAAGCTGCTCAATCGGCACAGCTACCACGAGTTTCTGGCACATCCGCCACTTCCCTGCACGGTCGTCGTTATAGACGTAAACGACTTTAAGCACGTAAACGACACCTATGGCCATGCATACGGAGACGTATGCCTTTCCACCATTGCAGACCTCATAAGGCGATCGTATGGAGCCGCAGGCCTGTGCTATAGAACGGGCGGCGACGAGTTCATGGCCGTGCTCACAAAGCGGCAAGACGAGCGCGAGCAGCTCACGTCTATGCTCAATGGTCTTGTAGACAAGGAAAAGGCAAAGGACGAGCGCATCCCCAGCGTCTCCGTTGGGTATGCGGTAGCCCGTGAGGATTGCCCAAACATGGAGGAGGTCATCGCCATGGCCGACAAACACATGTATGAGGCAAAGCGGGCAAATAAGGCAGGCAGTGCGCGCTAGCGAGAATTAGCCACGCAGCGTTTAACCGAAAGGATGCAACCATGCCCCTGAGCATTGTGCGCAACGACATTACCCGCATGCATGTGGATGCGATCGTAAACGCAGCCAACGAGTGGCTTCGCCACGGCGGTGGCGTATGCGGAGCCATCTTTGCCGCGGCAGGCCCCGAGGAGCTTCAAGCCGCCTGCAACAAAATCGGTCACTGCCCCACCGGATCATCGGTTGCAACGCCGGCATTCCGACTGCCCGCAAAACACGTAATACATACGGTTGGCCCTATCTGGCATGGCGGAAACGCTGGCGAGGAGGAGGCGCTCCGCAGCTGCTACAGATCGGCGCTGGCCCTTGCGCTCGAGCTGGGCGATGCGTCCATAGCCTTTCCCCTCATCTCGTCAGGCATATACGGATACCCAAAGGACCAGGCAATAGACGTAGCCCTTACGGAGATCCGCTCCTTTTTGGATGAGCACGACATGGACGTGTACCTTACCATCTTCGATGCGGAGTCGCTGCGTGCTGGCAGGGGGCGCTTCTCCGATGTGGCGGAATACATCGACGATCACTATGTGAGCGAGAGCCCCTATCTTGGTCGTCGGGCATGGGAACGCGCACGCGAGCCGATGGATTACGAGTCGGCGGCCAACCAACCAGTATGGGAGGAGGCGCACCCGGACGCCTCTGCCCCGGCAAAGGGCGGGGCCATAGGGGCCCAGTCTGCACCTTCCGCACCAACGGCACCTGCCCCACCCGCCGCATCCTCCCAGTCTGGCTCGGCAGCGCCCCGCACGGGAAAGCCGCAACGCCGAGGATTCCTTGAGCGTCTGCTCTCCAACTTGGACGAGCCCTTCTCAATCACGCTGCTGCGCATGATCGACGAGCGCGGACTCAAGGACAGCGAGGTGTACAAGCGTGCCAACCTAAGCCGACAGCACTTCTCGAAAATACGGGGAAACAGGCATTACCAGCCCAAAAAGCATACGGTGCTCGCTCTTGCCGTAGCCTTGGAGCTCTCGGTGGACGAGACGCGTCTTTTGCTCGAGCGAGCCGGCTACGCACTGACCCATGCCAACAAGCGCGACGTGATCGTGGAGTACTACCTCCTGCATCGCATCTACGACATATACGAGATAAACCTTGCCCTCTACGCCTTCGACCAACCGCTCTTGGGATAGCGCATGGACGCGCAGGCGCGGCTGAAGGCTGGAAAGAACGCCAGCTTGGTGGGAATCTGCTGCAATCTTGCCCTCGCGCTCTGCAAGGGCATACTGGGTTTCCTTGCGGGATCGGTGTCCATGATTGCCGACGCCGTAAACAACGCCATGGACGCGGCGTCTAACGTGGTGACGCTTCTGGGCTTCAAGCTGGCAAACAAGCCTCCCGACAGAGACCATCCCTTTGGGCACGGGCGCATGGAATACCTCGCGGGCCTAAGCGTTGCGGTACTCGTGCTGGTGGCAGGCATCGAGCTCATACGCGAGTCCATTGGACGCATAATCGCGCCTGTTCCGGTGCGCCACACGAACTTGTCCCTGTTCCTCCTCGCGCTCTTTGCAATCGCAAAGCTCCTGATGGCGCGCTATAACCACAGGGTAGCCCGCGCAATTGACTCGCAAGCCTTGGAAGCCGCAGCCAAAGATGCCAACTACGACGCACTTGCCACCACGGCCGTTCTTCTGGGCGCGCTCCTCTCGCGCTATGCCCACCTGGAGCTCGATGGCGTGTTGGGGCTGGGTGTGGGCGCCTTTGTGCTGTGGGGCGGCATAGACCTGCTGCGGGACACGGTTAGCCCCTTGTTGGGGAGGATGCCCGACCCTCGCCTCGTCTCACGGATTCACGAGCGCATTCTCTCGTATCCGGGAGTTTTGGGCGCACACGACCTTATGGTGCATGACTATGGGCCTGGGCACCTGTTCGCAAGTGCACACGTGGAGATGGCCGCAGAGGAAAACCCACTCAAGACGCACGAGACCATAGACCAAATCGAACGGGATCTACGCGCCGACGAGGGCTTGGCCATTGTTTTGCATTACGATCCCGTCGTTACCAAACGCACAGAGGGCATAGACTCGCGCGCACTCATACAAGCAGCGGTACAGGCGGTGAACGCAGATCTTTCTATCCACGACTTACGCATCCAAACCACCAAAAATGGTCCTCAGATTTCATTTGACTGCATGGTACCTGCGGGAAAAGAGCCGGACGAGAACCTGAGGCACCTCATTGAGAAGGCGGTGTACGACGTCATGCCCTACTCCTCTTGCCACATTGCCTTCGACACCGGCTTCGTGGCAGCAGTGCAGGACGAAAGCTAGGACGCAGACGAGAGCCCCTTGCATCGTCCGGTTTGTCCCCTGCCAGTTGACCTATGCAATACCCCTTCCCCCTAGACTTCATGGTGTGGCAAGAACACAAGACGAAGGAGGACGCCATGAAGAAGAACCTAACAGAGCTCGTGTTTGTGGTGGACAAGAGTGGGTCCATGTGCGGGTTGGAGGCCGATACCATAGGCGGGCTCAACGCAACGCTTGCGAAGAACCGCGAGCTTGAAGGAGAGGCCCTGGTTTCCCTCGTGCTCTTTGACAACGCCAGCGAGGTGGTGCTCAACCGCCAACCCTTGGACAAGGTGCGCCCGCTCACCACGAACGATTATCGCGTGGGTGGATGCACGGCCCTGCTCGACGCCGTTGGAGATGCCATTCGCTATCACACCAAGGTGCAGAAGATTCTGCCCAAGGACCACCGCGCGGAGCACATGGTGTTCGTGATCATAACCGACGGCATGGAAAATGCCAGCACACACCGAACCTACAAGGAGGTAAAGCGGCTCATCGAGAAGAAGCGCAAGCACGGCTGGGAGTTCCTGTTTCTTGGGGCCAACATCGACGCGGCGAAGGAGGCCGGACGTCTTGGCATCGCCCAAAACCGCGCGAGCCAGTACAAGTGCGACAGCGAAGGCAGCCAAATAGCCTACGAGGCCGTGGCACGCGCTCAGTGCGAGACCCGCGTTATGGGTGCGCCCAGTGCCACCTGGAACGCCGCTCCCCTCGCCGACGTCGCCCGCCGCGGCAGGTAGCCTCATAACGGACAGGCAAAGGGGCAATAACGTCAGACAATGGGGACTGTCCCCTTTGCCTACCCCTTTGCCTACCCCTTTGCCTACCCCCTACTCGCCCAGCCACTTGCCAAAGTCGTCGTCGTATTCTGCAAACGAACGATCCATGCGCATCAAGGAGGAGAGCACGCGCTCGCGTACGGCATATAGCCGATCCGGGCAGCTCGATCCCAACAGCATGATTTGCTCGTCGAGCAACCGCAGTTCCCTGCGGCCTTCCCGCACTATGCCATCCGCAAGGTCTTGATGCTCACGCCGCATGGACATAAGGTCCTCGCGAGCGCGTTCCTTGTCTACCATCCCCTCACCTCTGCACAATCTGGCCATCGTCGTCCACATACAGATCGCCAAGGGAGGCGAGGACGTTGGCCCGAAACTCCAACTCCTCCTCATCCTGAAAACCAACGAAGAAGAGCCGTGCTATTGAGTCATGGTCGAAGAAGAACATCTCCTTGGGATGTATGATGCCTTCTGGATACCAGCATGCGGAGTAGTCGTACACCTTCTTCTCCCCCACACGGGCTTGTATGCGTCCCGTAATCATTACGCGTTTGTTGCCGTCTTTCAAAAGCACCACCGAGCCGATGGGCAATAGATTCTCATACATGTTTGTCTTCCCTTCTCCCACAAGTCAAATCGATATAAGGACAGGTGCCTATAGCAGGCTCTCCCACCAACCAAGCCAATCGTCACCAAGGCCCAGAGCCTCCGTAACGCCGCTCCAGTCAACCTTGACTTTCGTCCCCAGACCGAGTCCGTACCCTAAGGCGAGCTCGCCCTCCGCCGACGAGGCTTCCAGCTTTCCGCCCAGCTTCGCGCCGGCACCTGCCGCCTTTGCCTCCAAACTCGCGTCCACCTTAACGCCCAAGAGCGTAAATCCCCCGCTCAGCTCTCCCGTAACCGCATAGGCTTCAGCGCCAAGGCGTGCCTCCACGCCCTTCGTACTCGCGCCCAGCTTTGCCTCGGCTTCCGCGGTGAGCGCCTTGCCCTCCGCCGAAGCGTGCAAGTCGAGCTCATCGTCACCCAAAGAAACACTGGTTTGGGATGAAAGGACGCTTCCCTCTGCCGCGGCACTCGCCTCTGCGCTTGGGGAAAACGCTCCGCCCGACACAAGAGATCCACCCAGCGAGGCGCCAAGCGTACCCGTTAGCGCCTTAAGCTCGGTATCGCCGGCAAGCAGGCCATACGATCCCTCCAGCTTTCCCTTCGCGCCATAGAGCTCCAGCTCTGCCGTCCCTCCAAACGTGGAAGAGTCTTTGTTTTTGTCCTTCGACTCCCTAGAACCCTTGCCATAGGGCACAAGCCTGAGCGCAAGGCCAAGAACCTCGCCGGAAACGGCACCACAGAGTGGAATGCCCCAGAGCACCGAGGACCCTTGTTTCTGCACGTCAAAGACGGAGCCCTCTTCCTTGAGCTCCCCGCGAAGGAATTGCCCCACGACGCTTTGGCTGCGCGGCAAGTCCACATGCGAGCGTTGGTCTTCCCCCATACTAACGCGCGCACGCAACGGCACCACCCAGGAGGTGTCGCCCCACGTTCCCGTTAGAACGAAGGAGCTCGAAGAGCTCATGGCCTGTCGAAGACAGGAGACCTCTACGCCACGATACGCCTCAAGGGACTTGCGGTCATACTCGCTCGCCCTCCTCAGAATCATCTTGTTCGCCTGTGCCACGGCCCTCTGACCATCTATGAGCGCCTGATAGTGCTCGATTATCGGACCCTCATCGATGGGCGTCCAATCGAACCCTCCGTCCTCCGCCATGCCCTGCGAGAGAAATTCCCACATGCAGGCATTCGCACGCCGCACCCTCTCCAAGGTAGCCTCCATGGCTTGTTGCAGCATATGCATCTGGCGAAGCGCGTCCTCCATGCGCCGTTCGGCAACCGCAGTATCGAGCACCCCTGGCGACGTTTCGGGCAACGCATGCAACAGGCTCATGTTCTTGCTGTTTGCGATGGTAAGGGAGTCGTAAAAGGCAAAGTGTGCCGTCCCAATTGCCGCCTGCATCTGCAGCCGTTGCTCGGCGGCACGCACGGACTTTCCGTCCATCATGCCAAAGCTCAAGCCTTGGAGCTTGCTCACCTGGCGCCTGCATCGCGCCTTCTGCATTCCCAGTTGGGCGTTTTCGGCCTGCAGCAGCGCAACCGCTTGCGTCTTTGCGATTCGCATCCTCCTCACCTCCCCGCAATTGCGCTGGCAACCTTGGAGTCAGTCTTAAAGAAGGCGTCTCCCATCCCTCGCACAAGCGCACCGTCGGCACGCATAACGTCTGCGTAGGACAAAAGCGCCGATGCCAAGAGGGGCGCCATGGTACCGTCGTGCTCGGTACTGCCCGCAACCGGCGCCACACCGCTCAACGCCATGAGCCTTAACGAGCAATACTCGTCCACTCCTTGCCCAAGCAATGCCGCCACAGATTGCAGGGTCGCCCCGCTTACCCGTATGGTTGTGCCCATTCACATCACTTCCCCACTTTCCCAGCCACGCAGAACGGCTCGTCTGCCAGCAAAAACGTTTGGCCCAGTTCAATCTCGTACCCTTTGGACGGCTCCAAGCGACACCCATCAACATACGTACCGTTAGTGGAGCCAAGGTCCGTAAGCACGACTTTGCGCTCGCCCACACATACGCTTGCATGCTTCCTGCTTATGCGAGCCATGCCGTCCAAGGACACCGTGCACTCACGACCCCTCCCCACCGTCTCAAGCCTGTTTGCTTCCAGGGGATACGTGAAGCCGTGCCTGAGCGAGCGCAGTACGAGGCTGGCGTTGGGCAGACGAGCGCGTCTCATGCGCTCCCTTTCAATCCGCATCGAATCCGCAGGTGCGACGGAGCCCATCGCATCGTCGGCCATGCAGTCACCCTCCCTCGCCACACGAAGAAAGTCGCGCAAGTCGTTGGGAGAGAAGATCCCCTGCTCCCCTAGTACGAACTCTGCAAGGCGCTCGCAAAGGTCAGTCGCATTGGGCGAATCGAGCCGCAGACGCCTTGCATCGCCAAGGCATCCAAGGATCGAGAGCGGCGAGTTCTTGGATTCAGGCCGAAGCCCATTCAAGGGAAGAAACGCAAAGTGCAGCCGCGCGCCCGTGCCAACGAACACATAGCGCTCGTCAAACAGAACCGAAAGATACGAGTGACCTGAGCGCACGCAAAGGCTCACAACACGCTCAACATCGGCCGCCATCCCCAACAACATGCCGGCACTTAGGCCATGCGACCTCACAAAGCGCTTAAGACTCATATAGCCGTCCACGTCATACGCCAGAGTTCGCGTGGTTGCGTTACAAGAGGCTTCGTAGCACAGAGGGAGCAACAATCCCGCTTGAGCTTCCTCCAGCCAACGCACTTGGGCCATGTTGAGCGTCATTACCTTTCTGGGCCTGAGCACAAGCTCGCGTTTCTTCGTTACCCTGTTTCTTCTCAGTCGCAAACGCATTGGCTTCCACCTCCTAAACCAATACCAACTCCCGTCCATCAAAAAGGTCGTCCGCAACGACGAGCGTTCGTATGGGCGTACCCGCATCGAGCAGCGCTCCCGCATGGGAACCATCCGCATACATAAGATCCGCGGCCGCGGGCGCCACGTATCTGCAGCCCTCTCGCGACGAGAGCAGGTTGGCCATAAGGTCTGCAGCCTGCCCCGCGAGCAAGTCGTAAGACACCCTAAACTCATACGTCTTGCCCGTGGCAGGCAAAGCGACGCTAAGTGTCACCTTGTCCCTCATGCGCCTCATCTCCCTTCTCCACCAAGCGCACCGCTTCCACAGCGCCGTGCAAGGCCAAAAAGCCATCGTTTCTCTCCGCCGGATTTCGATACTCGGGGAGCATGCGCGCGCAGCTAAGGGACGTCTGCTCGAAAAAGCCACCACCCACCCAAACGCCGCTGCCATGGGCCCCAAGCACGCGCATCCACTCCTCATAGACCGATCTCGTCCTCCATGACTCGCTTGCCGCCACCATAAGAGTGCGGTTTCCGTTCCGCTCATTCGTTATGTAGTCCTCAAGCCGCGAGCGCGCGTCCTCGGGAAGAGCCTCCATAGTGCGCACGACGCTGGTAAACACGATTACGTCCATCTCCAGCGAACCCTCTAGAAGCGAAGACGCAAGGCGGGCCACACTCTCTTGGCTAACAAGAACACGCTCGTCCTCCGTATTGCCAAGCACGCGTTGCGGGTCTACGAAGCAAAACCTCGAATCCCCGAAGAGGGAGAGCGTTTCCCACACCCCGCGAAGGTATCGGGCAATCGCCTCCCCGTCGTTTCCGAGCACAAGCAGCGTAGACGCCTGTGCGGCGCTTGCAAAAACAGGCTCGATGCCCGACTTCGAGTAGCCAACGGGCAAGCATGCCAAGGACGGACCGCGTCCCATGTGGCTCGCGAGAACCTTCGCAGGCATCCTGGGAATGCGTTTTGCCTGCCACCGTTCGCCGTCACGTGCCTGCGCGCGCATCCTGGACAGCACATCCTCCTCCGCCTGTTGCGCCAAGGCCACGCATGACCCCTGAAACTCAAAGAGCCGCTTGCCCATGCGAACAAGACCGCGCCTCGGCTCTCGAGGAACGGACATTCCCCCCAATCCGCCCAGCAAAGAGAGATAGTCCGCGGAGTCATTGAGCTGCGTGGCGATCTCGATGCCGCAGTTCGTGCGAAGGCGCATGCGAAGTGCCGAGGGCGTGCTCGCCGTTATGAGGAAGTGAATTCCATAGCGCGGCGCATCGCGCATAAGCGTCACAAGGCAATCTTCCATCGCAGGATGGAGCTCGAGCAGCGTCGCGAGGTTGATGATGGGAACCACTATGCGAGGTCCAAAGGGCTCTTTCGCATTCCGTTCGGGGTCGTCGGTCGCGCTAATGCCACGCCTACGCGCAAGCTCCTCCTCCAAAAGGTGAAGCAGGTTATGCAGTCCCTCACTGTCATCGCTCAGCACAATGCCACCCACTTGAGGAAATCCCTCAAGCGCGACGAGCCTGCCGGAACCCAAGTCAACGCAGTAGACCCACAAGCCGCGCGCGTCGTAACACTCCAGCAGCGAGAGCAGCATACACCGCAGCATTCCCTCGACGTCGGAGGCAAGCGACCCATAGAGGGCGACGCATCCCACCTCCGCAAGGTCCAAGTCCCAGCGAAACTTTCTTTGCTGGTAGGGATCGTCTACTTCGCCCACCACACACGACAGATCTCCATCCGCCGGCTCTGCGTAGCGTCGCCTCAAATCGGCAAGCGTAACCGATGCGTCCAGGGGATCGAGCCAAAGCCTTTTTGCCTGTTTCCCCTGGGTGAGCGCCACCCGTTCAATCTGAGTCAAGACGGCATTGGCCTGAGACTCCAACCGCTCTGGCCGGCGCTCCTGCATGCGCAGACTCGCCACGGGGTTTCCCTCCGCGTCCAGAAGCTCCACCGCGCGCTCGCAATGCGGCTCGTAACGATCCATCGGCACGTACGAGGACCCCGCATACGCCGCCTGTCCGCTTCCCGATGACTCACTGTAGCCCACAAGCATGCAATATGCGCCTGGACGAGTGAGTGTTGCCGCGACATCCGTTCGAACGATCTCGCGTGAGTCCGCAGCATCGGAAACCTTGAGCGCGATCTTGAGTCGTGCGTTCGACCATATTTGGTCGTCCACCACACCGGACGGCTTTTGCGTGGCCAGTATAAGGTGCACGCCAAGCGAGCGTCCAATGCGAGCTGCGGAGACAAGCTCGTCCATAAAGTCCGGCTCCTGCTGTTTGAGCTCGGCGAACTCGTCCGCCACCACAAAGAGATGCGGCATGGACTCCAAAACCCGACCCTGCCTGTACAGCGAGAGGTACTTGTGGATGTCCATGGTTGCCTCACCGGTTTGCTCACGAGCCCTATTGAGCCTATCCTGGCGACACCTGAGCTCGCTTTGCAGCGATATGAGCGAGCGATGGATAGCGTTGCCGTCCAAGTTCGTTATGGAGCCCGCAAGGTGAGGAAGGCGATGGTGTCCGTTTTCGAACGCGCCTGCCAATCCCCCACCCTTGTAGTCTATGAGCACGAACGCGACTTCGTCAGGGGCAAAGTTCACTGCCAGGGAAAGCACGAGCGTGATGATGAACTCCGACTTGCCTGACCCCGTCGTGCCCGCAATGAGTCCGTGCGGGCCGTGTGCGTTCTCGTGAAGGTTCAAACAGGCAGTCTCGCCCCTCTCGTCCACGCCAACAGGCACCATGAGCGAGCGCGACGAGTCGTTTTGGACCCAACGCTCGCCAATATTGAGGTGCGCAACGTTGCCTGCCTCATACAGCGAGAGGAAGTCCAACGCCTCGGGCATCGCCACCTGGCCTCCCGGAACGTCCAGGCGCACGCGTGCCATGCCACGCGCGAACGCGTTTGCCTCCTCTGGCGACACCATGATGTCCGGCTCGAAGGCTTGGAGCGTGCCCAGCACATCGCGTCGTTCGAACATGCGGGCCCGCCCGCCTTTCCCTCGTGCGTCCGCGCTCCCCTCGTTCGCGCCAATGTCCCCAAAGGCGTCTCCATCCAAGGTGAGGTCTATGAGATAGGTGCATTCGCGAGGGAGCTCGTTCATGCTTGAGCCCATGAAGATCAGCGAGAATCCCGCATTTGCCCGCAGCTGCTCCAGCCTGCGCAGCACCAACGAACGCTTTGCAAGCATGCTGTTGGCACAAACGACGACGTAATACGTTCCATAGTCTCCCACCGCCTGAGCCTCTTGCTCCAGGCGACCATCCAGCTCGCCTCCCAAGAGCCGATCGCATGCGGCCATGCCTTGCGGCGTGAGCGCAATGAGTCTTCGCTCAAAGGAGTCGTCGTGAAGGTGCCCCAGCGAGGTAAGAAATCGCCATTGCTCGCGCTCGCGTTCCTCCGCAATAAGAACCACTTTCACATCCCTATAGCTATAGAGTGCGCATATTTGCACGAGCAGTCCGCGAACGAACTCCCACAGCAACGTTCGAGGGCCCCAAATGCCTGCAATGAAGTCGCGCACCGGATTGAATGCCAGCGGCACATCGCTCAGCCTCGGCGGCCGCATCGCAAGCGCAGACACCCGATCCAGCATAGCGTCATGCGAGAGCGTAAAGCGCCGATCAGGCCAACTGACGTCCGCCTCGAGGGCAACGTCGCCCACGCCCACGCGCAATTCGATGAAGTCATCACGCGTGCACGTACGACTCATCAGCAAGGGCGAGCGTCGGTTGGCACGCTCCAGCAACGTGCCAACCGGTTGCCTCACCTCGCGGAGTATGCTCGTCTGTCTTTGCACCTCGGCATGCAAGGCATTCTCTATGGCATCCAAATAGGCAACGTAAAGAATGGCCCGATGGGCTTCCTCGGCCTTTTTGCGCCGCCTGCCATAGGCTCTGGCAATGAGCGGCCATACGAGCGAGGCTCCCACCATAGCCACGGCCATCGAGAGCGTTGGCGCCACCGCCAAGGCGCCAGAGCCACCGAGCATGCTCGAGACCGAACTTGCAACCATGCACGTCGACGCCATGCCCATGAAGAGCGAGGGTCCGAGTTGCATGAGTATGGGCTGCTCGTCCTCCTCCTTCTTTGCTGGGGGCGCGTCCACCGCCAGCGTAAGCGGATGGACAGACTTCGATAGTTGCGGCGCAGGATAGAACGGGGCAGGCTGCTCCTTCCCCAAAGCACGGCTCACGCCTTCCAGCTCCCTATGTGATCGCCTGATAAGGCGAGCGCCCGAAACGTTGCCAAGTCGCATTCCCTGAGGTTGGTTGAGCACCATAAAGCCAGTGCCTGCCACAAACGTGAGGTCGAGTATCTGCACCACGTCCCCAGGGCGCAATGCGCGAGGTTGATACGCGCTCAGCCCTCGACCATTCACGTATGTTCCATTGCCGCTCCGCAAGTCCTCAACCTCAAAATGGCCGTCTCGCACCGAGACTCTGGCATGGGCAGCCGAAACGAATTCACTCGCATAGCACAGCTCGCAGTTCGCCGTCCGTCCGATGCAAAACGCCACATCGTGCGAAAAGGCAATCATCACATAGCTGCCATAGCCTTCCGGAACGGGCCTTACCAGCAAGCCAAGCACGTCGTTGCCCTCCATATGCAATCGAACGAGCGCTGGAGGGTCTATGCGCAGCGTATCGACATCCCTCTTCCCAGCCGACGCCTGCGCATTCGCGGCGCACAGACGGGTCTGGCCAACGGACCGAACGATCGCGGAGCCATCGTCGAGCTCGAGCGCAGCCACGGCATTGCTGAATCCGGCGGGCTCGTCCATGCAAAGCCAGAGCAAGGACTGCACCTTCGCATCGAAAAGGAAGGTGTGTAGCTCCCTTCCGTTGGTTAGCGTTGCAAGCAAGCGTGTATCCATGAGACTCGCCCCCCTGCCCGCAGGCCAGGCGTCATGCCCGACCTGCGGGAAAGTCCAAATGCGCCTAGTGCAGCCCTGCCGCTATGCGCGCGTCCGTTTCCTCCAACGTGGATGCCGTGTTGTCCAAGGCGCGGGCAATCTCGTCTATGAGACTTCTCGCACGCACGAACCCGGGACGCAGCTCTTGGAATCTGGAGGCATACGCACGGCTCGCCTCTCCTTCCCACTCCCCCTGCAGCCGATTGAGAAGGGCGTCCATCTTGTTGATAACGTCCTGAACGTTCTCCGCCTCAACGCGGTACTCGTTCGCGCGCGAACGCATTTGATCGGGCGTAATCCTAATCTGTCCTGCCATGTGCTTCTCCTCTCCTTGTATGCGAATGCGACCCTACGCGCATTCGCAGAAACACCTTGCCTGCCCTAAGCGCGAGTGGGCTGAGTTGGATCCTCGATGCGCCTGCGATGTCGCACGAGGCCAATCAGCAACGCGCACGCAACCCCCACCGCAGCGACAATCGCTCCCTCCGTCACGAGCGTGCTTATCCGCACCCCGGAAACAACGACGTCCCGCTCACGCGCCGTCATGCCCGTGTAGTCATCTACGTGAACGTGAACCTCGCGCGCGTCGAACAGGGACCGCGCGCCAAGCGAAAAGGTAAAGGTTCCCTGTCTTACGGTCTCTCCCTCGCCCACAGGCTCGTTCGATCCCTCGCGAAAGACGGGCACGGGCTCGCCGTCAACCGTCACGCGCACGCGATCGCCTTCGGTAATGGCATCCACGACCCTAAAGGACGCAACGTAGTCCCTCCCCACGACGGGCGCGCGAGGCACGTCGACATCCTCGATGGTCGGCCCGAACTCGTCGAGGGTAAAGTCAACGGTGGCACTCTTGCCAGCGGCTCCCTCGCCAGAGTCTCGATCGAGCCTGGTTGGCGAAGACTCCCAGTAGGAAGCCGTCGTATTGTTGTTGTGTGCCCTGTCCCGCGAGCTCACGTCCACCCTATAGGCTCCCTGGCCACCATCTCCATGGTCGGAGGAGCTCCCTTCGCCAAAGTTTTCCGCATTGATGGTATACACGTACTCCGACCAGCCCTCGTAGGGGTTGTGCGCACTCGCCTCCGTGGAAGACGCGAGGACATACCCCTCCCCTCGGTCAGAGTCAACCATAGCGAGCTCGCTTGTGGCGAAGGCGTGCTCCTTGGTCACCGAGTGGCAGGAATCGTCGGCGCCGCTCACGTTGACCTCGTGTACCACGATGCGCGGTGCTCGCGGCAAAGGCGCATCCGCATGCCCGTCGCCGTCGTTCGATCCCAGGCCGTCCAAGCCTTCCACAAAGAAGTTGGAGCCAAAGCGATTTACCGAGAAGGTCACTCTTTGGACCTGCGAGGCATTGCCTGCCTTGTCCGTTACGCTTGCCTCCACGGTGTACACGTCATCCGCGTCCATGAGATAGCGAGGACCCGTCCCGTCTTCTATGAGGCCGAGGTTTCCCCATTCGGCACGCGCGCCCGCATCCCCCTGCGGCACCACGAGCGCATCGTGCGAGATTGTTGTGGACAAACCGTCGCGCTTGCCCAGAAGGCGCACCTCAACGCCTGCGATGTCGAAGTTCGCCTCATCCCAAAACTCCACCACCGGTGCCAGCCCCCCGCAAAAGGCCGTGCCGTCCGCTAGCTCCGTCACGTCATCCGACACCTCGTAGAGGTCGTCTTCGCTTACCCTCTTTCCAAACCTGACGCGAGGCGCTTGCGTATCTATTACGAAGTCCGGCTCAACAAAGGGCGTGGCCTCGTTTCCGGCCAAATCGCGCCCAGCTATGCGCAGGGTGGCAGGGTTTGAGGCTGGCGCGTCCTGCGTAAAGGAGACGATGCACGTGTGGGTGTCTCCCGCAGACGTCCAAGGGCCAATAGATCCAGTGGTCTGTATGCTCATAAGGGCAGGATCGAAGTTGTGCTCGCGAACCGTTATGGTGGCCGTGCGAGACGCACGGTAGTATCTTCCGTTTCGCGCATCGACGTTGTCCCACGCGACTTGGATGGAGGGAGGGGTCTGGTCTACGGTAAAGGTCCCTATGGAGACTGGCGCCGATCGATTGGTCGCCATGTCCTCCACCTGGGCGTCAATGCGATAGTGGCCGTCCGACAAAAACGCATGCTCGAACTCATAGGACGGAGAGACGCCGTTGAGGTCGCACGCCCGAACGGGCAATAGGCTCTTGCTACCGCCTTCGACCCCCTGCTCCGCTCGTATGGTTGCCACGACCCGGTTTGGGTCAAAGCGTCTTACGTAATCGAAGTTGTGCTCTGTAACCACAAGGCGTGCCGTCTGGGGCGTATTGTAATAGGCGCCTGAGTCCACGCCCTCTATGCGCACCGCGGGCCCGGTCGTATCGCACACCAATGCCAGGGGATGGAGCGCACCGCCATCGAGCGCGACGTTTTGGACTCCGGTATCGTGCGACGCGAGCACCTTGCCGGTGCGATCGAGCGACCACACCCTTTCGTTTCCCGCCACGTCGCGAGCGTGAACCAAGACGGTACGCTCGAAGTCCGTGTTGTGCTCATGCGATGAGGCGAGGTCGCGTAGCGTCAGGTCGAGCGTGGCAGTCTTGCTTGCTCCTACGACTTTCCTTCGCACGTCATAGACCCCGTCTGGGTCATCCACCCAAATCGCGTCCAGACCGTACTCGTCAGAGATCAAGAGGGACAGACGCACGGGTATCCCACCCTCGCCGTTGTAGAAGAGCACGGGATCGGATCCAACGCCATCTTTTTCCATTGCCACCGGGGGCTTGTTCACGCCCGCTCGCTCCATGGCGGGTGCCGTTTGGTCCACCACGAAGGAAAGGGGAGCCTTCGTGACCTCGTTGCCAGCCATGTCAAACGCATGTACGACAAGGTTCTTTTTCCCTGTGCCGGCAAGCGGCTCCTCCTCGCAATAGGTAAGGGAGGCCACATAGGTCTCGTTGCCATCCGCTTCGCTTTGTACGAGCCTCCATGAGGGAATCACCTCATTGCCCGCAGAGTCCACAACCGTGGTACGCCCAAGGTCCAAGGCACGGTCCGTTACGAAGAAGTCCACGGTTACCGGCTGCCTAAAGTAGTCCTGGTTCCCACCTCGTTGAGGACGAGCCGCATTCCGCGCATAGGCGCACGAAACCGAAGGCGCCGTCGTGTCGACGCTAAACTCTCCCGAATCATAGCGGCCTCCCTCATCCACCATCGTCTTTCCAGCTCCCCCAAGGGGATTGCCCGCAACATCCGCTCCCTCGACCTTGAGGGAGTAGGTGCCGTCAGCGGGAAACGTCACGGTACAAACGCTCGTGTTTGTGGCGCCATCCCAGCGCCATGGGCTTATGGAAACGTCCTGCGGTACGTGCCCGTCACGCGCGCTGACGCTCATGCGCACGTACTCGCCGGCATTGAGCTGCTCCGTCGAAAGGTTCTTGTCGGTAAGACGCACCGTGGCCACGCGTGGGCCTTGGTAGTATGCGTCCTCATGTGGCACGTCATCGTAGGTGACTTCGAGCGTCGGGCGAGTCGTGTCAACCACAAAGCTCCTAGACGTAGTGGAGGTGTTCCCGGCCATATCCGTTGCGATGGCAACTGCCACATAGACCCCATCGTCCCTATGGGTGGAGCGATCGGCGACTATGGGGACGTCGTAGGTATGGCGCGTGTCATGCACGAGCGCGCCGTCATATCCCGCGAGGCACGTGAGCAAAGGCAGCTCAACGCCATCCTTACGCACGCTCATAAGCACTTGTTCCGCATTGCGCGTTGCGACGTAGCCAAAGGTTGCGTCCTCAACCAACAGGCTGAGGGTGCGCATGGCATTGACGTTCTCGCCCTCGCGTATGCCCTCAAAGGCAACGATTGGCGCCCTGGTATCCTCTATGAGCTTTGCGGGATGGCCTGCGCACGTTATGAGCTCATAGGTGTCGCCATGTGTGAGGGGTTCGTTCTCCTCGTCTGCCACCACATCCGCAACCACCCTCTGGCCACGTGAGCGCAACGACCAGCGCGTCACGTTGTTTGCCATATCGCACGCCACGACTTCCACGTCGTTGGCAAGAGGTCCCGCCGCAAGCACGATCTGCGCATGCCGCTTGTTGTTAGAGACGTTTGCAAGCTCATGGTGCACCGACGCGTCCTTGGCATTGACCAATTCGATCGAGCGGATGCCCGATGCGTCGTCCAGGCATAGGTCGAGCACGGTCTGCGTATCGAAGAACGCGATGGGGGATTTTTCTGGCTCGTCGTCGAGGACAAAGGAGGGGGCGTTGTTGAGCGTGGGGCGAATTACGGGCGCCTTCGTGTCTACCACTATGGTCGCAGGTAGGCCCAAATCGTGGTGCACATCCTCCGTCGAGGTATCGAGCTCGTTGCCTGCCGCATCCCATGCGTGCACGACGGGCGGGGCATACGTGCCCTCGGTATAGCGGACCGTGCCTTCGCAGACCTTCCTGCCATCCGCGATGCTTTCCACCCATTGTTCGTAGTGCGCTCCCCCATCATCGGATGCGCCCACGTCTCCTTCCAGCAACTTCGCAAGCGGGATGCCGTCCACCATCGTCCGGTCTTCGTCGAGGGTGGAGTCTTCCACCCTCACGCGCACCGAAGTCCCGCGATTGAAGTACCGCGCATTGCCGAATGCGGACGCCTCCTCCCAAGGCCCCAAAACCTCCGCCTCCGGGATAGCCGTGTCCACGCAAAACGTTGCGGTAACTGCGGTATGCTCGTCGTTCTTGTCCCTTACCTCCACCTGGAGGCTATACGTCCCGTCCGGCAGCTCATCGGCAGAGCGCATAACGAAGGCCGACGAATCTTCGTCCTCGCGCTCCCACGCATCCGCAAGGGCAACGGCGTTTCCCGCCTCGTCCAGGAGTGTTGCCCGCGCCTCCAAGAGACCTTGGTCGTCCGTGCGCAAGCCGTCTCCCCTTGCCTCGATGGCAAGACGAGCGCGTGTTGCTACGACGCTCCCGTTCGAGATGGGTTTCGACCCCAACGCAACAGTCACGGAAACGGGAGTAACGTCATCTGGCGGCGCTTCCGGAGGCTGGCCAGCGCTCTCGCCTACCTTGTCCCGCTTGTCCCGCTCGTCCCGCTCGCCGTCCTTGACCCGCTCGTCCCGCTCGCCTACCTTGTCCCGCTCGCCGCTCTTGCTATCGGTCGACGATCCTTCCTCACGCCGAGGGCCTTCGCCTCCCCCATGCTCGGAGCCGCTTGGCTCGGGGCTGCTTGCCGCGACATTCGGCCTATCCTTGCCCTCGGATCGCATGTCGTCAGCAGGGTACGACGCGACGTCTGCGCCTCCCGTCTTTTGGGCCTCCCCAAGCGACACGGACGTTGGCACGAGGGCACCCACCAAGGCAAACGATGCGAGCCCACACGTAACCCTCTTGCCGGCAAGCGCAAGCAGATCTTCGTCTGCCAATCTGGAGCGGTTGGAAAACCGCATGTCACGATGCCTCATCGCACTCTCCCTCAATCCTCTTGCCTTCCATGCCTCCAAGCAGAACCAGGCGTTCCACAACGTCGAACGCAAAGGTTTTGCCAGCGCCTCGCGTGCGGGTAGGCGCCTGCACCTGAGTGCAAACGGCCTCTTCCCCTCGCAAAACCTGAGTGGGCGCAACGTCTAACGCAGGTGTCGCCCGCATTGAGGAGCTCCTCTCTACCGCCTGCATGGGACGCAATCCCTCAATGCCACGTCGGCGAGCCTTCCCCGAGAGGTCGTCACGCACGCCGCGAATGTTGTTTGCGCAATAGAATCGCGCCGAGTGCACGAGCAGCATCAGAGCTCCCACGAGCAGCAAGATCCCAAGCGCAAAGAGCATGCGATACGTCGTCATTGCTCATCCTCCTTAGCTCCCAGCGCCAAAACCGGATTGGCATACACGTTTTGGATGGTCTTTTGGGCAGTTATTTGCCCTGCCTCGATCTCCTCGAACACGGGCCCAAAGACCCGCTCATACTCCTTTGCCTGCGAGAAGTCCCGCAGCCCTTCCGTGCACTTGCGCACACTCGTGAGGAGCGAGTCAGCCTGTTCTCGCGTAACTCCTGCACGAGAGAAGCCCGCAAGATAGGTGTTGGACGAAAGCGCCTCCACGGCCACCTGGCACAAACGCACACGCGCGCCTTCGACGCTCTTTTCTGCATCCAACGCGTTGTTCTGCGTGTAAAGCGCATTGGAGATGGCATCCCAAAAAGTCCGATACGCCTCTGACGCGCTGCGTCCCTCTTGGCCCGCACGGCTAACCGTCTTATAGAATGAGGCCACCACGCCATAGTCCTTGGCAGTCTGGACGTCTGTCTCGTCGATGCGTTGTCCGTTATGGCCGAGGTCCTCGCCACACGCTCTCACGGCTCGGTCAAACCAAGGCGAAGCCGCATCGATGCTCGCAATGGCAGCATTGCCCACCGAACCGCCTGCCTGCTCCAACCCGTAATAGCTAAGGTACGCGATGCCGGCGTCAAAGCAGAGCTTTGCGTAACCGTCGTCCTTCTCCAAGCCGTCCGCATGCGACAAGGTCTTGCGCCAACGGACGTCCTCTGCGTCGCTGAATCTGAAGTCGTACTCATACACCTCAAGAAGTCGCGCATAGGGCTCAATGCGCGCGGGAGAGGTGGCAATTGCCTCCATGCACGCCCTTTCGGCATCGGACATGTTGTCGCCCGTTGCGGTGGCCGATGCCGCATGGGCCACCCGAACAAACGACTCGAAGTCCGATTGGCGCAGCGCGGCACCAAAGAAGAGGCACAGGCAACCAGCGATCGCCGTGCAGGCCGTAGCGATCACCCGCTTCCTAAAACGCACGATCTTATGTTGCTGCGCGTCTCTCCACTCCTGGGTCATCTTGCGATAGTGCGTCAGGTCATAGCGCATTTCCTCAATCGACGCGTAGCGCAAGGCCCGATCGGCCTGCGTAGCCCGCGTTAGGATGCGTTCCAAGCCCTCGGAAAGCTGTGGATTCCACGCGCGAATCGGTTTCATGCGAAATATAACCGTGCTTTCGCCCCTCTCGTTGGCAGCCATACGTGGCACATGCCCCGTAACGAGGGAATACATCGTCGCTCCCAAGGCATATACGTCTGCACGCGCATCTATGCCCATGCCACCTGCCGATTGGCCAGAACGCTCGCACATGGAGGAGTCGGGTATTTGCTCTGGCGGCGCATAGCCGGGAGTGCCCACGATTCGCCCGTCTCCATTGCTGCCTGGCACGCATTCCAAGGCAATTCCAAAGTCAATGAGCCTAACTGTGCCGTCATCGCGCAAGATGATGTTGGATGGCTTCATGTCGCGATAGACCACAGGCGGATTCCTGCGATGCAAATAGGCCAAGACGTCGCAGAGCTGGATTCCCCATCCGATCACGTCCTCCTGCGCAAACGCTCGGCCGCGCTCACGCATAAGCGCACCCAACTCCGTTCCATCGACGTAGTCCATAACCACGAATACTTCCGCACCCGTGTCGTGAATGTCCACCACGCGAGGAATGGCCGGATGGTCTAGGCACTTCATAAAGTTCGCCTCATCAAGAATTGCCTGGCGCATTGCCTCTTTTTGCGCGCCGCCCGTATTGGGCTTGATTTCCTTGATGGCCCACAGCTTGCCCAGGCGCTCGTCGCGTGCCAGCCACACGTTTGCCATGCCGCCCTCGCCCAGCGACTCAATTACCTGGTACTTTCCGTCTATGGTATGGCCTATGCGCACAGATCCGCTCATAGCTTGCTCCCCTCCAGCATCACGACCGTGCGTGGGGCTCTTTGCGCATCGTGCGGCATCATCATCCCGTGGGCAGGTGCGCTCCGCCCGCCTGCGGAATCGCTTCCCCACCGGAGGCAGGCAACCGTCGCGTTGTCGCGCTCGCCAGCCCGTCGAGCGCGTTCCACCAACCGACGACAGGCGATTTCCAGCAAAAGGCCCTTGTCGGTACCCCATGCAAACGTTCTGAGGAGGCAGGGCTCATCAGCCGTCTTGTACGCGCCATCGCTGCAAAGCAACACAAGGTCCCCCTCGCGCAGAGCACCTCTTACGAACGCCGGCTCAAGGCGCTCGTTCGTTCCCACCGATTGCAGAATCACATTCCTCAGCGGAGATTTGCTCGCTTCTTGCGGAGCCATCTTTCCTTGCACCAGGAGCCGAGACACGAGCGTCTGGTCTTCGGTAAGCTGCGTCACACGCCCCTGCGCAATTGCGTATGCCCTGCAGTCGCCCACATGCCCCACAAGGTAGGACCCTCCCTGTGCAAGAAGTCCGGTAAACGTGGTGCCCAGTCGAACGCCGTGTTTGATGCCATAGGCACGGATCGAATCGTTTAGATCGTCCAGAAGCGTTCGCCATGCCTGCTCCAGCGTGTCAAGTAGGGCGACTTCCCTCGTGCGCCGCATGAGCTTTGGCAGGTCCTCCTCGAACCACGCCACGAACGCCTGCACGACCATGGCGCTTGCCACGTCGCCGCACTCAAGTCCGCCCACACCGTCACACACCACCATGAGGACCACCTCCCCCTGCATGGTGTTTGCCATAAGCGCGCAGCACGAATCCTGGTTGGTCGAGCGCGAATTGCCCTTGTCGCTATAGAGCGCAATGCGAGACATGGAAGCCCTCCTAACGCGTTGGACGCTGGCGTGAAGCACCGGTAGCGCGCACCGCCAAAAGAAGCGACCCCACCATTGCGAAGGCTATAGCCATTCCCACTGCCAATGCCTGCCATACGACCATAACGCCCCTCCCTCTTTGCCTTGTGAAGCAAAGCATAGGGGCTTATGGCCTCCTATCTGCACATTTATTGGGGCCATATGGCAGCTGGCTTTCGCATATTTCGCGGCTTTTTCCCGAAAACGTACGTTTGCGCAGGTAAGAATCGTCTTGATTTTTTGCACTGAGGTTGCGCCAAAATGCATTCCGCCAAAAAAAGCGCCCCCTAGGGGGGCGCAGCAAAGTTTTATGCAAAGCGTTGCGAATTCTTGTCATTTTTGCACAGACAAGAGCGGGCGAGCGGCCGGGCAAATGCGGGGAAATACCGCTCGATGAACGTTTGGGCCGTGAACGGGGAAAGCCCCGAGTCCGAATCTCGCGAGATCCGGACTCGGGGCTTCCCTGTCCATAGTCCCTATGCGTTCTCCTGAGAGCGCTGGGTGGTAATCGTGCGGTTGAGGGCGTTTACGTAGGCCTTGGCGCTCGCCACGATTACGTCGTTGTCGGATCCGCGGCCGGTATACACCATGCCGTCGGCAGCGCGTACGCGCACCACAACCTCACCGATGGCGTCGATGCCGCGCGTGATGGCCTTTACAGCGTACTCTTCCAGGTCGCCATGGATCTTTACGACGCTGTCAATAGCCTTATAGGCGGCGTCCACGGGACCCGTACCCGTGGCAGACACCACATGCTTCTCCCCGATCTCGTCGGTTATCGTCGCCACCGCCGTGGGTACCAAGGGATCGCCACATTGAATCTGCAGGGCGTTGAGCGTGTACACGGCATCCACCTCACGAGAGTGCTCCTGCACCATGGATTCCAGGTCCTCGTCGTACACTTCCTTCTTCTGCTCTGCGATCTCGAGGAAACGCTGATAGATGTTCTCAAACTCCTCGTCGGCAAACGTGTAGCCCAGCTCGGAGAGCCTGTGCCTTAGGGCAGCATGGCCAGAGCGGGCCGAGAGGATGATTTCCGAACCCACGGCGCCAACCTCGGCGGGATCGATGATCTCGTAGGTGGAGCGCTCCTTGAGCACGGCATCTTGATGTATGCCCGAGCTGTGCGCAAAGGCGTTTGCGCCCACGATGGCCTTGTTTGCCTGCACATTCATGCCCGTCACGCGACTTACCAGGCGACTCGTACGCATGAGCTCACGCATGTGCACGTCGGTATGGGCGTCAAGGGCGTCCCCGTGCATGCGAATGGCCGTAACCACCTCTTCCAGGGCTGCCGACCCGGCGCGCTCGCCCATTCCGTTTATGGCACACTCAACCTGCGTAGCGCCGTTGCGGATGCCGGCCAAGGCGAGGGCGGTGGCCATACCGAGGTCGTTGTGGGTATGCACCGAAACCGTCACGTCCTCGATGCCGCGCACCCCGTCCATGATTGCCGCGATCCGCTCGCCATACTCCTCGGGCAGGCAGAAGCCGGTCGTATCGGGAACGTTTATGACCGTAGCGCCCGCATCCACGGCGGCCTGCACAACACGCAGCAAGAACCCGAGGTCGGCACGGCCCGCATCCTCGGCATAGAACTCTACGTCTTCCACCAGACGCTTGGCATACCGCACGCACGCTGCTGCGCGATCGACGCATTCGTCCTCGGAAAGGCGCAGCTTGTAGCGCAAATGCTCCCGCGAGACACCAACGCCCGTATGGATGCGCGGCCTCTTTGCCGTGATGAGGGCCTCGGCCGCACGGTCGATGTCCTCCTCCTTGGCGCGCGCAAACGCGCACACGACGGCCTTGTCACCCACTAGATGACCGATTTCCTCCACCGAGCGGAAGTCGCCCTGGCTCGAGAACGGAAACCCCGCCTCAATAACGTCCACACCCAGGCGTAAGAGCTGCTGGGCGACGATAAGCTTCTCGCGCGTGTTCAACGATGCGCCAGGCGACTGCTCGCCATCACGCAGGGTGGTGTCCAGAATTTGAATCTTGCGCGTCATGTTTGTCCCTTCGACAATGGAGGTGCGATGTCCTCCGGACTCTTATGCAGCAAAACCTACAACGTTGGCTTGTTTTGGCATACGACCCTAATGTTTGCGTTGAACTTTGCCACAATGCCATGCGCAACAACGGCACTGCCACAAAGTCGAAACATATGCGGGGGCAAGCCGTGACCTATACAACAACATAAAAGGGAATGCCCCCAACGGAAAACCAAGGATTTCCCATTGGGGGCACTCGTCAATGAAAAGGCGATTGCCTACTCCTCTTCGGCTGCAGGCTCTTCCTGCTCGGCCTCGCCGCCGTCCAGCGGCTTAACAACAACCTCGTTGCCGGTTGCCTCGGCAGCGGCCTTCATGGAAAGCGAGATTCGACGACGGTCAAGGTCGATCTCCATGATCTGCACCTCTACCTTATCGCCCACCTCGCAAACCTGCTCGGGACGCTCCACGTGCTTGTTTGCCATCTCGGAGATGTGCACCAGGCCTTCCACGCCATCGCCAAGGTCCACAAACGCACCAAAGGTGACGATCTTAGTAACGGTACCTTCCTTGATCTCGCCCAGGGGGTACTTCTTTACGAGCGTACGCCAAGGATCCTCGGTGGTCTGCTTGAGGCCGAGCGAAATACGCTCGCGCTCGTTGTCGACCTCCAGAACCTGCACGCGCACCCTCTGGCCAACCTTAACGACCTCGGAGGGGTTGTTGACGTGGTTCCAGGAGAGCTCGGAGATGTGGACCAGGCCGTCGATGCCGCCCAGGTCCACGAAGGCGCCGAAGTCCACGATGGACGAAACGGTACCGTCGAGCTGCATGCCCTCCTTGAGGCGCTGGATGATGTCCTGGCGCTCTGCCTTGCGGGCCTCCTCGAGCACCACGCGGCGGGAAAGCACGACGTTGTTGCGATTGCGATCCATCTCAATAACGCGAGCCTCAATGTGGGTTCCCATGTATGCCGTGAGGTCCTTCACGCGGCGAAGGTCAACCAGGGAGGCGGGCAGGAAGCCACGCAGCCCGATGTCCAGAATAAGACCGCCCTTAACGACCTCAATGACCTCACCCTCGACGTTCTCGCCAGAGCGGAAGCGCTCCTCAACGCGATTCCAAGCGCGCTCGTACTCGGCACGCTTCTTGGAGAGGATCAGACGGCCCTCTTTGTCCTCCTTCTGCAGGACAAGCGCCTCAATCTCGTCGCCCAGGTTGACGATCTCGGAGGGATTGACCTCCTTGCGGATGGAGAGCTCGCGAGACGGGATAACGCCTTCGGACTTGTAGCCGATGTCGAGAAGCACCTCATCATGCTCGATCTTGACGACGGTACCGGTTACGATGTCCCCCTCGTCGAAATTGGCGATCGTGCCATCGATAAGACTATCCATCTCATCGGCGGACACGTCGTCGAAGGAAAAGACGGACGTGTTCTGAATCTCACTCAAAAGTGGACCCCTTTCAAAACGGGGCCCCGGTCGTCATGATCGCTGCCAACAGATATTTGGAAACCAACATGTACTCGGGGGCCAACAGATACAGTTGCACGACACGTACAGTCATGCGTTCTTAAGAGTACGGGTTTGAAGGCATAATTTCAAGATGCGACACAGTATTTTTGTGAAGTGCGGCGTTGGGGGGTTCTTGGCTCTGACCCGGTTTGCCGGGATCGCGAACGGTGCGGCGGGGTCGGCTGTCTTTGGCCACAGTGTGGGCGATCCGAGCAAACGCGCCCTCGGGTTTGCCGGGATCGCGAACGGTGCGGCGGGGTCGGCTGTCTTTGGCCACAGTGTGGGCGATCTGGGCAAACGGCCCCGCACTGTTCTCGATCCGAGCAAACGCGCCAGCGTATTTGCTGTCTTTGGCCACAGTGTGGGCGATCCGAGCAAACCCCGCCGCAGCGTTCGCGAATCCAGCAAATCCATGTCCCGGATGTCAGGTCCCGGATGCGCTTCTGTACCATAGCCGTTACGAATGCTCCACCCAAGCCAGAGGATAGATGGCGCCTTCGGGGCACACCCCCATGCATACCTTACAGCCCACGCACTCAGCAACGTCGATTCTCGCCACGTTGTTCTCTACGGTAATGCACTTCTTCGGACACACCTTTACGCAACGACGACACCCTATGCAGGTATTCGCACAAGCATCCTTTGCCTGCTTTCCCATGAGCGTGTTGTGGCACAGCACGAACGAAACCTCGTCCACGTCGCTCTTAACCTGGAGGCTAATAAGGTGACGGGGGCAAATGGTGGTGCAAAGACCGCAACCTATGCAAACGGCGGGATCCACCACTGCCACGTGGTTCCGATTGAGCGTAATTGCGCCGTAAGGGCAAGCCTCCATGCAGTCGCCAAAGCCAATGCAGCCATCGGTGCAGCCATCGGACATGTGTCCCATCGTAGAATAGATGCGACAGCTCTGCGCGCCCTCGTAGCCCTCTCGCTCCTTGAGCACGATGCGATCCTTGGTTCCCCTGCAGGCCACGATGGCGCGCTTAACCACCACGTCCCCGGCATCCACGCCCAAAAACGAGGCAATGTTCTTTGCCGTCTCCGGACCGCCCGGTCCGCATGAGTTGCAGGCCGCGCCCTCAAGCATGGCCTTGGCATAGCCCTCGCAACCGGGATACCCACACGATCCGCAGTTCGCACCTGGCAGCATCTCCACAAGCTTGCCCAAACGCTCGTCCTCCTCAACCGCAAGAACCCTTGAGGAAACAACCAATATGACTGCGCCAACGAGTCCGATTCCCGCAACGAGCAGTATCGTAAGCAACACGGTGTTCATGGACATCTCCTATGCACCAAACAGATGGTCAACGACGCCAGCGAATCCCATAAAGCTCATGGCCACAATGGCCGCGGAGATGAGCGTAATGGGCATGCCGCGAAACGCCTCGGGGGGCTCGGCCTCCTCTACGCGACGACGCACGCCGCTAAAGAGCACCATGGCAAGCAGGAAGCCCAATCCAGCACCAAGTCCCGCCACCAACGCCTCGGGATAGGTATAGCCCTCGTCGATGGTGAGAATCGCCACGCCCAGCACGGCGCAGTTGGTGGTAATGAGCGGAAGATAGACGCCCAGCGAGGCATGCAGCGCAGGGATGAACTTCTTGATTGCCATCTCCAGAAGCTGAACCAGCGTAGCTATAACCAGAATAAAGGCGATGGTTTGCAGGTACTCCAACCCCCAAGCCACGAGCAGCTGTTGAATGGGCCATGTTACCGCCACGGCCAGCACCATAACGAGCGTAACCGCACAGCCCATTCCCACGGCGGAGTCAAACTTCTTCGAAACGCCCAGGAATGGACAGATACCCAGGAACTTTACGAGTACGAAGTTGTTGACCAATAGCATGCTGAACAATATGGATGCATATGCGGCCATCAGCTCTCGCCTCCCCTCTTCTGGCTCTCGTGTTCGGCGAGCTCTTTGTCCAAGCGCTCGTACAGCTGCTCCCTTGCGCAATCCTCATAGGTCGGGTCACCGATTCCGCAGTCGAGCGGGCAGGCAGCACACAGGCTCTGCGAAGGTCCCGAAGCTGCCGCGGCGGCTTTATTTCCCTTGCGATGCTCAATCCACACCGTGAGCGCAATGAGCACACCCAGCACCGCAAAGCCACCCGCAGGCATAACCATAATGAGCATGGGCTCTACCGAAGAGGGCAGCACCTGAACGCCCATAAACGTGCCAGCGCCCAAAACCTCGCGTATGGCCGACATGAGCACGAGTGCGATGGTAAAGCCAGCGCCCATTCCCAGGCCGTCCAAAGCCGCCTGTGCCGGACCATGCTTGGAGGCAAACATCTCCGCACGACCCAGCACGATGCAGTTCACCACAATAAGCGGCAAGTAGATGCCCAACGCCTCGTCCAATGCCGGCAGATACGCCTTCACGAGCATCATAACCAACGTCACGAAGCTTGCTATAACAATAATGAATGCAGGTATGCGCACCGTCGAGGGTATGACCTTGCGCAACAGCGACACGACAATGCCAGAGCACACGAGCACGAAGGTGGTCGCAACACCCATGCCCAGCCCATTGAACACGGCGGTCGTAACGGCCAGCATAGGACAAAGGCCAAGCATCTGCCTAAACGCCGGATTCTCCTTCAAAAGGCCTTTGGAGAAGGTGTCGAGCGGTCTCGGTTGTGCGGAGTCACGCGTAGATTGCTCTGCCATGGTTAGCTCACCTCCGAATACGCCTGGACGGCAATGTTAAAGGCGGCAAGCGCTGCCTTGGACGAAATGGTGGCGCCGCTAATGAGGTCTACGGATTCCTCGTCGAGCGTCTTGGCGGGCTTGCCAACGTACTGCCCAATGTAGGACTCGTCCTCGACCTTTGTGCCGAGGCCTGGCGTCTCCTCGTTGGCAAGGGCAACGATGTTGCTAACGGTGCCGACCTCGTCGAAGGCAACCATGAGCACAACCTCGCCACCATAGCCCTTCGACTCTGCCACCACCACCGATCCAACTTGGTCGCCTTGAGCATCGAGCGCGCGCAATACGCCCGTGCATCCCTCCACGTCGCATGGCACTTCCTCGAACTTCGATGCCTCCGGGATAAGCTGAGCATAGGCTCGCTGCGCCTCCTGCTCCACGCGCGCAAGGGCAACGGGCTCGCTCACGCTATGAACCAAGCCCAGAAGTCCCCCCGCAACCGCACATATGGCAACGAGTACCAGCACGGGCTTGATCGTTTGGAACAGGGAGGGTTTGTCTGCGCGTTGCGTATGGCTCGCGTTGTTACTCATTGCGGCCTCCCCTCCTTTTGCCCTCTCCGCCAATGGGAGTGTTCTTGGTGTGGATATCGATGTAGGGAACCAGCAGGTTCATAAACAGGATTGAGTATGCAACGCCCTCATTGAGGTTTCCAAAAAAACGTATGAGGCTGGTTATAAGACCGCAGCCGATGGCAAACACCACCTTGCCCTTTACGGTTGCGGGTGACGTGGTGTAGTCAGTTGCCATAAACACGGCGCCCAACAGCAATCCGCCCGAGAGAGCCTGTGCTACGGGGTCGTTGCCGGTAAGAACGCTCATCAGTACCACCGTTGCCACGTAGGCAACCGTCGTGTGCCAGCGTATGGTCTTCGTTGCCAGCAGATACACGAATCCAATGAGGATTGCCAGCGCACTCGTTTCGCCCAGCACTCCCATATGCAAACCCAACAGCAGGTCCAAATGGGAGAGCAGGTTTGCCATGCCCGAGGCAAGCGGTGTGGCGGAACTCACAACGTCCACCGACGTTAGGGTAAAGTGCGGGGCCACAAACGTGGTCATGGCAACGGGAAACGCCACAGCCAGGAAGATGCGACCCACGATCGCGGGGTTCGCAAAGTTTTTGCCAATGCCCCCAAAGAGTTCCTTGGTCATAATAATGGCGACGAACGCACCTATGACCACCATATAGAGCGGTATGGTGGAAGGTAGGTTAAAGGCAAGCAGCACGCCCGTTACCGCCGCCGAAAGGTCACCGATGGTGTTTGGCAGATTGCGCAGCCTACACCACAAATACTCAAAGCCCACGCAAGATACAACCGAAACGGCAGTAACCAACAGTGCGGGCAGCCCGAAAAACACCACGGATGCTATGAAGGCAGGTGCGAGCGCAATAAGCACGTTGCGCATGATCACCTGTGTGGTAACGGGACTCGCTATTTGCGGTGCAGCAAGGAGCACCAAAGGCTTTTTGGGTTCTTCTGCCATGGCTATCCCCTCCTCTTCGCCTTGCGTTGCTCGGCGCGAAGCATGGCGCGCGCCAAGCGCGTGGATTGCGCGAGTGGCTGCTGTGCGGGACACACGTATGAGCAGGTACCGCACTCCACGCAAAGGTCGGCCATAAGTTCATCGAGCTCGGCCACGTCGCGACGCAAGTAGGCCTTTTGGATGTCTACGGGCGCCAGGTGAATGGGGCAGGAATCTATGCACTTGTCACAACGAATGCAGGCAGTCGTGTGAGGCGTGTGCACGTTGCTCTTGCTAAACGCAAGCAAGCCGCTATTTGCTCGCACAATGGGACTGTCGAGCTCCACCTGCGTAACGCCCATCATCGGTCCGCCAATTACCACTTTGGCGGGGTCGCAGACAAGCCCGCAATGCTCCAAGATCTCACGTATGGGCGTGCCAATGAGCACCTCCAGATTTTGGGGCTTCTGTATGGCATCACCCATAACCGTTATGCGCCGCTTGGTAAGCGGCACGCCATCGCGCAGATAGCGCCCGATCTCGGACATGGTCGTTACGTTGAACAACAGCGCCCCCACGTCGGTAAGGTGACCGCCGCGCGGCACCGAACGGCCCGTCACATTACGCAAAATCACACGGCTCGCGCCCTGAGGATAGCGTGCGGGCAAAACGAACACGTCTATGCGCCCGTCGTCCGCGGCAAGCGAGCGCAGCAGCTCGATGGCCTTGGGCTTGTTGTCCTCTATGCATATGAGCGAGCGCGGCACGCCTGAAAGGTCCAGGCAAGCCTTTATGCCCTCGAGCAACGTGTCTGGACGCTCGATCATCTCGCGATAGTCGCTGGAAAGGTAGGGTTCGCATTCGGCGCCGTTAACCAACCATGTATCGATGTGCGAAAGATCCGTGTCCATCTTGAGCCATGTGGGAAAGCCAGCGCCTCCCAGCCCCACGATGCCGCTGTGGCGCACTGCCTCCACGAGGCTTGCGTAGTCGTTGACTTCGGGGCGATGCAGCGACGCGTCCATGGTTTGCTCGCCATCCGGCTCAATGATCACTGCCTCGCTCGACCAGCCGTTGGAATAGTGGATGGTACGGACCTGCTTTACCGTACCCGATACCGGTGAAAAAATGTCGCAGGTCATTCGTGCGTCCGCATGTCCCACAAGCGTCCCAACATCCACGTGCGCCTTGCGCCGTACCTGCGGTTTGCATGCCGCGCCCACGTGCTGTTGCATGGGCAGTATTATTTGCTCTGGTAGCGGCATTTGCGTCGTTTGCATTTCCGCCGTCATCTTGTTGTGCGCAATGTGTATGCCGCGCAGCTCAACGGAGCCACGCCTCAAAGGCGCACCTCTTCCAAAAAGTCCCATATCCTCCCCATGTGTGATTATTAATTATTTCACCCAATACTATAGTAACCGCATAGGACAACCAAACCGTTCAGGATTTATCGACGAAGTGAAATTCGCCGCGCCGTCCCGCACGCGCCGTCCCGCACGCGGCTCCGCGCTCGC
>JAFWKQ010000093.1 GCA_017545665.1 Atopobiaceae bacterium | reverse complement strand
TTGCACGATCTGCGAAGATCCATTTGGTCCCAATTGTGCAATCGGCGATTGCACAATCTCTGACTCACGATCGCGGAATGCAAGGTAGAATTTCCGCATGCTTGCAACATTTGTGCGCGAGAATCCTCGGCCGAATCTGTCGGTAAGGTATGTCGACAGCACGTCGAGTACGTGTGCGCCATAAGCGGCGCGGTCTTGGCCGTTTTGCTCCTCTTCCACAATGTAGCGTCCCAGCTCAAAGGACGTGAGAACCGTTGCGTAGTTCGACATCTGGCCAACCCGGAGTAGTCCTTCGCGAGCTGGCCCTCACCACTATCTATGTCCTTGACTCTGAGCCCTCGCTGAGTAACTGAAAGAATATCATAGCCCTCGCGACCAGCAATTCTTTTCAAGATGTCGAAGATGTGCTTGTTCTTTCGGGTTTCCCAGCTCGCTGGTATCGCACCTATCCAATCGACCCCGCTGTCCTTCATCTCCCTCACGCTACTCACCACCCATGAGTGCCTTGAGGCCTGCGTCGGCCTGCGCGTCGAGCGCCAGCACCTCGGCCAGCACGTCCTCGGGCTCCTCGGGCTCCTGGTACTTGTAGAAGTAGCGCGTGAACGGTATCTCGGCGCCCGTCTTTATGACGGGCTTTTTCTTCGTCAAATCCTCGTCGAAAGTCACGTGCGCGTCCTTGACGTAGGGGTGAACCTCGCGCTCCATGTACTCGTCTACGTCCACGAGCATCGGCACGCGCTCGGTATCCTTCGTGTCGCCGTCGTAGATGACGTTGCCGCGACGGTCCTTCTGAATCGGGGCGTCCTCGTCGCGCTCCGAGAGCGCCGCGGCGATCTTGGCACGCAGGGCGGCCGTCACATCGCACCCTGCCAGAGCGTGCCTGAGCACCGCGTCGAACGCCTCCGGCGTGTCGTAGGCCTCGTCCGAGACGTGCGCCCGCAAGGCGCCCACGATAGCGTCATAGGCCGGCTTACCGCCCATGAGCCGCTTGAGCCTCTTCTCCTCGGACGGCTTGAGCTCGTCCTTTGCCTGCAGCCTCTCTATGGTCTCCTCGTCCCACACGGCGTTGAGCGTCCTGCCCTCGAGCATCACCTCCAGGCGCTCCTCTGAGAGCGCGTAATTGCGCCTCATGGGCTGGATGACCGTGTACTCACGGTACTCGAACTCGCGGTAGTCGAATACCTTCACGCGCGGGTCGGAGTCGTCGAAATCCGAGTACAAGCGCACGATCTCCTCGCGGTCGGCCCTCGTGAGCTCGTAGCGCTTCTCGCCCTGGTTCTTGCGCATGGGATGGCGTATCTCCGTGGCGTCGCGGCAGAGGGCCTTCGGCGCGCGGTCGGGGTCTGCCCTGTATGCGGCCAGAACCTTGTCCTTGGTCGGCTCGAGCGTGCACTCCAGGCGCCGCAGCACCGTCATGGGAATTATCACGTCGCCGTACTTGTCGGGCATGTAGACGCCGCGCAGCACGTTGGAATGGCCCAGATCCTGTTTGCCTCGTAGGTTATGTCCTCGGTCTCCTCGACCCAATAGCTTGTATCCATGTAAGCGCTTCCTTCCGATGCTTAGATATTCCATGTCGAGGGTAGCACCTCTACCCCTTCATTCCCACGTCCTGACCCCGTCAGGCGGCGAACAGCTCGTCGAGCTCCCTCAGCGCCTCCTTGAAGCTGTTGTTGGTTATCTTGAGCCCGTTCGAGTCACGGTCCTCGATGACGGGAGGGTAGGACTCCGGATGCTTCTTCATGCGCTGGATCGCGCTCGATGCGTCGCCCCTTCCCTCAACGCTGTGGTGCATGGGCCCAACGATGACCGCACTGTAGCTAGAGTTGCGAAGGCACCCAATTGAGCGCCTGTCCAGCTTCTCGTAGTCGAGGCGATACTCGAACCAGTCCTAGTCGAAGCCTGCCCCGCGAGCTCTGTAGGAACGCTGCGAGGTAGTAGGAGTCGATGTCTTCCGGGTCCACCCGCACCACGAATATGTTCGAGCTCGGAACTATGGTCGTGCCCTCGGGTACGTCAGCGACGGCTATGCGGTAGGGCTGGCCGATCCTGCTGATGAGGAGATCACCACTCCTGAGTGCATGTTTCTGAAGCTTGGGAGTGAGCTCCGAGAGGAAGGGCAGGTCATCGCGCACGAGCCCGTCCTCGATGCCAGTGGGCGCGAGGTAGCGCACGCCGGTGTCGTAGGAGACCATCGCCTCGTCCAGTTCGCTTGCCTTGAGGGTCACTCCGCGATTGATCCACCACGAGCTCGACAGGCTGCGTGACCGCGCGTATTAGACGCTCCCGCAGGCCGACCGGTTTGCTGTGCGGGCGCGCATTCTTACACTTTTTAGGAGGCGTACTCCGTGCCTGCTGTTTTTTGGTGTGCACGCATTACCTTATGCTGAACTACATCGAATAGGCAGTCGGTTCAATCGATCCCGGCTATCGATAGTACCGTTTGCCATCTTCGACACCAAAGAGCCTTCTCAGATAGTCGCTCTTGCCACTGAGCACTCGGTCCACAAAGAGCCGATCCTCGCAGAGCCGCACGAAGACGAGATAGCCGTGGCTCTCGACGAATCGCCAATCGGACCTTATGCTACACCGTACGTCGAGCGGGGTCGAAGAAAGTGGAAAATCGACTAGCGCATCAACGCGCTCAAGGATGTCGGCGATGACCCTGTCTGCGCCACCCGGCTCTTCCTTTTCGATGGCGATCCACTCCCATATGGCATCCAAGTCACGGAGTGCTGCTGGGGAGTAGAGGACCTCAACGCCCATCGCGAGCCCGCCGCTCAAAATGAGCGCGCACTTCGGAGGACGAGACCCATCCCTCGGACTCACCGGACATGCGCCCACGCTCCAGCTCGGAGAAGAGCGTGCGCTCGTCTACGAGGCGGTCGTAGTCCTCCATATCGAGAATCGCATATCGCCCGTGCCCGTTCTTTGTTAGAAAGACCGGCGAACCCGGCTGGACGCCGTCAAGCACCTCGGTGTAGCTGCGGAGCGTTGAGACCGGCATTATTGCTGGCATGGCACACCTCCCATTTGCCGTAGATTCTTGCCACAAATTTTACAGCAAACGCGGCTTGCCAATACCCCAAAGGCGGGATGCCGAAAGCAAAAATGCGAACCTCCTCAAACGCAGAAAGTTCGCACAAGTCGTGTATGGTGGGCGATACTGGGTTCGAACCAGTGACCTTGTGCTTGTAAGGCACCGTCCGTAGGCAATGGCGATGGAAGACGGTGCGTCAAAACAACTAGCCCCTCTCCGCATAACGGTTGGGGACCAACTGCTGGGACTCCAAAATCCTTTCCCGCAAGCGGGGTTCGTTCATCCGATTGGGACCGGCCCGCAGGCCCCCACTTGGCTACTGCCCGCCGTGCAGGTCCCCGAGCTGCTTTGAGTCGATCACTTGGTTGCTCAACCCATGCCTTATCGCACTCGCGTGTGCATCCAAGCGCCTAAGCCTTTGGCTTGTCAACGATTTTTTGTTGTAAGCAAAGCTCTCTTCGACGTTCCTCTCATTGTCGATGACCTCGACTGACTCGCCGGTATCGTAAACGTAGCCGCCTGCGGCCCCGTCGAGATCGTCGATGCTCAGACTCTCGTCGTCTCGTCTCGTCGTTCCTTCGGGCCCACCGCCTTGCGAGGGCCGCCCTGAACCTACGCGGAATAATGTGGCCAGAATCAACAATACAATATACTCCGATTCGGAATTTACCGTATTGAAAGTTCGGAATTTACCGAATGAATAATTCGGAATTCACGGTATAATCAACGGAAAGCTCTATTCGATTTGCGAGGATGCGCATGGAGAGAGGTTCGCTTACACCAGAGGGCTATCTGCCACGAATAGCCGATGCCCAGATCGAGAGGTATCTTAGGGTCTTCGGAGCCGTCGAGGTGGCAGGACCCAAGTGGTGTGGCAAAACATGGAGCTCGCTCGCCCACGCCTCGAGTGTGACGTATGTTGACGTAGGGAGCAATACCTCGTTGGCTCGTGCGGACCCAACCCTCATGCTCGAAGGGGAACGGCCACACGTAATCGACGAGTGGCAGAGAGCGCCGGGCATATGGAACGCCGTGCGCCACGCGGTCGACGCAAAACGCGGCATGCGAGGGGCGTTCATCCTCACCGGTTCGTCGACGCCACTAGCAGAGGGAGAGAAGCAATGGGACGCCGAAGCGCGCCACAGTGGCGCTGGCAGGATCGGACGCATCCACATGGCCCCCATGACGCTCTCGGAGTCGGAGGACTCCACGGCCGAGGTATCGCTTGCGGGGCTGTTCCGCGGCGAGTTCGCTCCATGCCAGGTGGAGTGCGGCGGCGCGCGAGCGCTTGCCGAGCTCTGCTGCCGGGGAGGCTGGCCGGAGGCCATCGACCTGTCCGCGGCCGACGCGCTCATCGTCTCCCGTGGCTACCTCGCCTCCACCTGGGAGGAGAGCATGCCACGCATGCGCAAGAGGCCGCAGACCGCAGAGCGCCTGGCGGTGTCGCTGGCGCGCAACCTCGGGCAGTCCGTCACGTACAAGACGCTCGTCAAAGACATGTACGGGAGCGAGGAGGAACCCCTCGGCGCGTCGTCGGACGACACGATAGCCGACTACCTCGCCGCGCTGAGGAGCCTCTACCTGTACGACGAGCTGCACGGATGGGTGCCGCCAGCTCGCTCGCCCAAGAGGCTCGCGGTGAAGCCCAAGCGGTATCTCGCCGACCCTTCCCTGGCGGTCGCATTGCTGGGCATGGGTCCCGACTCCCTTCTCGGCGACTGGCAGACCTTCGGCCTCGCGTTCGAGAACCTCGCCGTGCGTGACTTGCAAGTCTACGCACGAGCCCTGCCAGACATCGGAACCATTCCGGTGCGCTACTACCGCGACGACTCCGGCCTGGAGGTCGACGCCATCATCGAGCTGTCGGACGGCCGATGGGCTGCCATCGAGGTAAAGACGTCGGAGGAGAAGGCGAACGAGGGTCTGGCCACCCTCCGCAGGCTCAAACGGAAGCTCACGGCAAACCCGGCGTCACGCATGCGACCGCCGGAGTTCGTTGCCGTCGTCGTTGGCATCTCCGAGTTCGCGCGCGAGGTGGGCGACTGCGAGTATGTGCTTCCCATACGATGCCTTGGGGCATGAGACACGGACTCGTGGTAACGCGCGTTACCCGACCCCATGCGAGGCGTGGCGTTGGGTAACGCGGCGAGGCCCACCACTTGGTCGACGACGGGCGCGCTCCCCGCACGCGCGCTCCTTGTGGCAGACGCCTAAAGAACCTTGGGACGCATCCGCCCGCATGGCGTATAAGGCCTACGTGATGGACGAGCGCACGGGGCGCCGCCACGCCCTCACGGCTAGGCGTCTGGCATCCTTCTGCAGCGGCGCGCACGACAAGTCGGCAGACACAGACACGACATCGTCTGAGTCCGACCATGTCACGGGAGTGTCCGAGCACCTGACGATTAGCGAGAGCGACGGCGTTTGGCTCAGCAGGACGGTCGAGCACGAGCGAGGCGACGCCCGGAAACCGGCGCCGTACGGCTGGCGCGACACAACGCGCACAGTATGCATCGTCTCGCAGAGGAGAATGCCTGACGTGCTTAAGATATCTTGCGACGGCGAGCTCGTCTGGCCAGAGGAGCAGGCAGGCATCGAAGGCGAGATTGGCAGGCTAGAGCAGATGGTCGAGCAGCTACACTAGCAAACGGAAGCCTACCGCCACAGCCCCTCGCATCCATATAGATCGCTCGCCGCGCGAGCTTGGTTTTGAAGCCCGGTTTTCAAACAGCGTGTGACAGCGCGCTCGCATCGGATGGGCTGACAGTGTCTTGGCTCAATTTCTCCTTCTCACGATAATCGCTCGACAAGAGGCCGATCACGCATCTTCCTGCACGTTAACTTTTGCAAGCGAAGAATAGACGCCTACAATAGACGCCCGTTTTTTTCCTAATATAAAAGGTCGGAAGGTTTACTCCCTCCGACCTCGTGTTCTCTGGTGGGCGATATAAGATTCGAACTTGTGACCTTGTGCTTGTAAGGCACCTGCGCCACCACTGCGCCAATCGCCCGTGCGCAGCAGAGTCTAACACACTTTTCTCTAGAAAACAATCCGGATAACGCTTATGCCTCAAACTGTGTAAATCCCCTGCGTAAATCGTGCGCAAAACCATACGCCACACCTGGCGTCTTGCAAAAAAGATGGCCGACCAGAGCGTCCAGGGCCTTCCCTGCCCTGCTCACTTCTTTACGCCGTCGCCATGCCGGGTCCACAATTCGGGTCACAAACTTCTCTACCGGGTCCACAAATCGGCCGTTTGTGCGCCCAGCGGGGACGTTTGCGGGCAGAAAAGTGGCCCCGGCCCCCGGCCCCTCGGAAAAGTGCGCCCAGCAGGGACGTCCATAGGCGGAAAAGTGGCCCCGCCGCGATCCACCTAGCAAAATTTCTGCAAACATTTTGCCCCGTCGCCTCGTGTTATGTATATGCTGGAACAAATAGAAAGGGGTCGCCATGAAACACCACGCTGCAGCAACCACACTTTGCTCGCTGAGCCTGTGTGCCATACTTGCCGCCTGTGGCGCACAGTCGCCTGGCAGCACTTCCAGCGCCTCAAGTGCGTCTAGCAGCATATCCACCACCGAAGACCAAACAAACGCGCAAAGCTCCAGCGCGTCTAGCAACCAACCCAACACGGTCGACGGCCTAGTTCAGGGCTCTATCCTCCGCACTTTTGGGGACGATGGGTCAAAACGACTCGTGCAGGATATGAAATCAGGCAAAATACCGACGAGCTGCACCGTACTTTACGACGAGGATGGCAAGCAGCCCGTTGTTACCGTTACGAGCGAAGACGACATCAAGAGACTGTATGAGCTCGTAGGCAACGTAACCGTGGGAACGAAGGACCAGCAAAGCACTGCCGACTCGCACCATTTCGTGTCATTCAAAAGGCAGGACGGTTCCACCGTGGGCTTTAGGTTCCCGAACAAGGGCATCCTTGCAGGCCCCGACTCCAGCTATCAAGTGAGCGACGATGGCGCACTGTGGGACAAAGTCCGCGAGCTGCAAGGCAGCGAGAAGAGCGCGGACAACGCACTCAGCATCGTAGTCGTATCGGACGTGGACGGTCTCGTAACGGATTGCCCCACCTCTGCTTCCGCTGGCAACACAGTACGGCTCACGGTAAATCATCCGCTCGACGTGCAAACGGTGGTACGCGTAAACGGCGAGGTAGTCGCCTCGCAGGGTGCAGCATACGAGTTCACGATGCCCGATCGCACTGCGCAAATCGAGGTCTTTACGGAGGAATACCCTGGCGGCGGCGGATCGTAAGGCACCACCAGTAGGTTTAGCTAACTAAGTCTGCGCACGCAAAGCGCCGCCCCTCGCGAGAACGCGCTATACTAGGCAGCATGAATACCACACTAAAGCAACTCGCAGCCCTTCTGCAACGCAAAGGCCTGCTTGCAAGCACCGCACACCTCCCCGTCTTTCCCGAGGAGCATATCTACGTAACTGGTGCCGACTGCGACTCGCGCGTAGTCGAAGCCAACCACCTATTCGTATGCAAGGGTTCAACGTTTAAGCCGGCGTTTCTTGAGTCCGCACTCAAGGCTGGCGCGTCTGGCTATCTCTGCGACGAGTCGCTTGCTGCAGAGCTCGCCGCCACCGCTCCAAACGCACCCGCACTCATAACCAGCAACATTCGCTCCGCCATGTCACTCGTGTCTGCCGAGGCGTGGGGCCACCCCGACAAAAACATGCAGATTGCAGGCATAACGGGCACCAAGGGAAAGACGACGGTCGCCTACTTCGTGCGCGCAATACTGGATGGCAACAAGCCCCTCTCTCGCACAGCCACGTTAGGAACGCTAGAGATCTACGACGGCATTGAGCGTTGCGCGTCACGCAACACCACCCCCGAAGCCCCCGATCTATGGCGCCATCTGGCCCATGCGGCGAGCAGCGGCTTGGACATGGTAATGGAGGTTTCGAGCCAGGGCCTCAAGTACCAACGCGTGGAAGGACTCCACTACGACGTCGCCGCATTTCTCAACATTGGCGTCGACCACGTCTCGCCTTTGGAACACCCCACCTTTGAAGACTATCTTGCGAGTAAGCTCAAGATCTTCGAGAATGCGCAGACGGCGGTGGTCAACGCGTCCTTTGACCCCCAACACGCGGCTCAGATCCTTGAGGCGGCGCATGCGTGCCCCAAAGTCGTGAGCTTCGGCGTTTCCAGCAATAACAATGACGCGCAGGCAAACGTATGGGCAAGCGACGTTCGCCCACAGCCAGGCGGCATGGCGTTCACTGTCCACACGCCTCAGTGGTCCGCACCTGCAAGCATTGCGCTCACCGGCCTGTTCAATGTGGAGAACGCGCTGGCAGCCGTTGCCATCGCCCAAGAGCTCGGCTGCTCCGAGCGGCAGATAGTGGACGGACTCAAGCGCTGCAGAGTCCCAGGCCGCATGGACGTAACCTGCAGCGCCGACGACAGGATTGTGGCCATTATCGACTACGCCCATAACGGCATGGCCGTCCAAACGGCCCTGGATACGGTGCGCAAGAGCTATGTAAACCACTATGTAATAGCCGTGTTTGGCGCCACCGGCGGAAAGGGCGCGGAGCGTCGCTTCGAGATGCCGCCAGCAGCCGCACCCTATGCCGATCACCTTATCTACACCGAGGACGACCCCGGTCCCGAGCCAGTAGAGCGTATCTGCGCACAGATGGTCGAGGCCACGCCCGCTGGCACGAGTTGCGAGGTGGTACTGGATCGCACGGAGGCCATCAAACACGCGCTTAACATGGCCCGCGCAGCAGACAAACCCGCAGTTGTATGCGTTCTTGGCAAGGGCCACGAGGCACGGCAGCTTCGCAAGGACGGGCCGTCACCCATGGTTCCCGACGGGGAGCTCGTGCGACAAGTGCTCGCCAACGAATAACTGGATGGCGCGAGGCCGTCCAGGCGAATCTAAAAGGCCTCATCGAACCGCTAGTCCACTATGCGCACGCCCAGCATGCCGACTAGGTCCTGCGCCTGGTCTCGCGAAATGAGCGCTCCCCTAAGCTCGTTGTGGGTATCGCTCACGGCAATGCCGGCAATATTGCACGTGGAGAGGTCCATCCCCTTGAGCGACGTTCTAAAGAGGTCAACGCGCGTGAGGTCGCATTTGTCGAATTGCGGTTTCCCGCGAAAACGCACCTCGTTCAAAAACGCCTCGCGCAGGTCGCACCCAATAAGCGAAGAGCCCTCTATTGTCATCTCTCCCATGTTTGCATAGCGGCACATGCAGTCAACAAAGCGGGAGGAGCGCAAGAGGGCCTTCCCCAGCCTTGCCCCCTCCAGCTTGCATCCCACAAACCGCGTGCGAGCAAAATAGGCCTCTTCCAGCGACGCATTGGAAAGGTCACAATCCGTTAGGATGCAGTCGTAAAAGCTAGCCTTGGAAAAATCCACACCCGCAAGCATGCAATGGTCCAACTCCACGCCATGCAACTCGTAAAAGCGAAGACTGCGGCTTGGCTCAAGCGTTTGGCCCGTAACATGCAGGTTTTCCAGGTAAGGGTCATCCGCCTGCCTGGCGTAATCGATGGCGTCTTCGAGCAAACTCATGGCAACGGACTCCTTTGTGACAATATCCCAAAAACTCAGCATCGCTACCGTGCTAGGATACAAGACCAAAGCAGCCATACATCGCACAAAAGAAGGAGGGGCTATGGCGTTTGATCCACAACGAGAAGACTACCAGCGGCTCGGCCTTCGCTTCGCCCGCTCCCTCAAAGGCAAGAACGCCGCGCAAGCAACGCGCGAGTTCATAACCTTTGGCCGACGATTTGCCCAAGACCGCGACTCGCTGCCGCAATCCGACAGTGATCGTGCCTTTCATTTGGTGACGCTTGCCTCTAGGCGCATAGACTACGAGCTGCCGTTTGCCGACGAACAACGCGCCCATCGGATAATCGATGACGGGCATCGCATCCTTGAGGAGGCGATTTCGCTCGACCCCCATTGTTACGACGCCATTCGCATGAAATCAGCAGCCGCCAGCTCCTCCTTCGACGCGTTTCTTACCTTTTTGAACGAGCGGTCGGACGAGGTGCGAACCCACTGTGAGGAGCAGCGCGCAGCCATCCCCCCAGACGAACCAAGCGAGCGTGCGCGCCTCATGGCCAACATCGCCATGCGACCCTATTTGCGCTGGGTTGCCACCCAGGCAGAGGAAGCTCTGATTTGCGGCAGAAATCGCGAATCGCTACGTTTGGCACATAAGGCCCTCGAGCTAGACCCAAGTGACATGGCAGACGTTCGATTTACCGCGGCACTCGCCTACGCAAAGCTCGAGGACGAGTCCGGCCTACAAGAGTTCATTGCCACACGACAAAAAACCAGGCTCGCCCGCCCCTCCGATGATGCTTGGACGCGCTTGGCGCTTCTATCGCTCGCCTTCAAACGTCACGATTTGGAAGAGGCGATTGCACACCTCGACAAACTCTTGGATTCGTATCCGCATGCCGCCGAAGCGCTCATACGTCAGAACGAACTTCCGGAGGGAGTGTTTGCCCGATTGGCCGTGGCACCTTATAGCGAGGACGAGATTATTCTTGCCCTCTCGGAGGCAACCGTTTTGTTGCAAGAGGGCATCGACCTACAAGGCCGTGGCGTGCTGAGCACCTGGCTCATACAGGAAACTGCGCGCAAGCGACCCCAGGCCATGCTGGCAGTGCTAGCCCAACAGGCAAACGACGCGCAGTCGGGACGGTGACGATCGCAATGGACGCACGAAAAGAGCAGATACGCCGCTTGGCACTCAAGCGGCGCCGCAAGCTAGGTTCGCTCTCGGACGAGGCGTTCGAAGAGCTCGAGCTCGCCGTACGCGAGGACCCCATGCGCTTTGTGGACGACGACGAAGAACAGGCATTCTTGCAAATCACACAGGTGCTCGACCGCTACGAACAGTCGCGTCACGACGACGACCTCTTGGACGATGAGCAATACGCGCAAAAGCGCGAGCAGCGTAACACGGCACTCGTGGCTGCCTGCGATCAGGCCCTTGTCACATACGATGGTTGCGTCGACGCGCTTACGTTGAGGTTGCTGGCGCTCGACCTTTCGCAGGCAGAGCTCTTCGACAGGCTCCTGGAGACTCACGAGTCTCTTCGTTCAAACGAGGGCAGCGTGCAGATCCCCGTCGCGGGCGATGCGTGGGCCAATGTGTTCGTACGCCCGCGACTGCGCCTGCAGGCAGCCCTTGCACGCACCGGCATCAACACGTCGCGCTTTCGCATGACGTGCGACCTTTGCATGGACCTGCTTGCCCGCGCGCCGCTCGATGCGTTGGGCGCACGCTTTACCTGCGCGCTTGCCATGGCTCGCCTGGAGGATGAGAAGGGCTTCGATTGGCTCGACTCGCGCGAGGGTCGTCACGGCAATGCGTGGTTCCATCTTAGCCGCGCCATTCTTATGTACAAGCTCGGTCGCATTCCCGCAGCACGGCGCGCGCTCCGAGGCTTCGACCAGCTTTGCGCAGGGGGCGCCTATCTGCTGTTGCAACCCATGTATGTGGATACCTATATTCCCGATCGGCCCACCTTCGAGCCAGGAAGCTTCCAAGAGTCCATGCTATGCGTCCATGAGGCCGATCCCATTATTTCCGATATCCCCGACTTTGCTGCCTGGGCATGCGACCAGAAGGGCTTTCTCGCCTCAGCTCAGGACTTTTGCACCCGCAACGGATTCCAGTGGCGTAACTGGGACGAGTAGGCCAGCATTGTCCACATCCCCACGCCTGCAACGTAGTCCGCAAGCGGCTCCGCGCTCGCTTCGCTCGCTCACTTCGTGAGTAGCCGCTTGCGGACTACGTTGCAGGCGTGGGGATGTGCCACCCTAGTGTCCGCGAATCGAATCGAGAAAGTCCTTGGCGCGCTCCGTCTTGGGATGGTCGAAGAACTCGTCCGGGGTGCCCTCTTCCATAATCTGCCCATCGGCCATAAACACCACGCGGTTGGAAACGCGGCGGGCAAAGCTCATCTCGTGGGTTACGACCACCATGGTCATGCCCTCCTGAGCGAGCTCCACCATAACCTCGAGCACCTCATTGATCATTTCGGGGTCGAGAGCCGAAGTGGGCTCGTCGAAGAGCATCGCCTTGGGATGCATGGCCAGCGAGCGCGCAATGGCCACGCGCTGTTGTTGTCCGCCACTCAGCTGTGCAGGGACCTTGTGCGCCTGCTCGGCCACGCCCACGCGGGCGAGCAGCTCCATAGCCTCCATCTCTGCTTCCGCTTTGGGGGTCCCCAACACTTCGCGCGGCCCAAGGGTCACGTTGTCCAGGATGGACTTATGGGCAAAAAGGTTGAAGCTCTGGAACACCATGCCTATCTCGGCACGGTATGCGGCCAGCTCCTTGCCTTCCTCCGGCAACGGCTTGCCCTCAAACAGAATCTCGCCCGAATCAATGGTCTCCAGTCGGTTTATGGTACGGCACAACGTGGACTTACCCGAGCCCGACGGGCCAATAAGCACAACAACCTCGCCCTTCTGTACGTCGAGGTTAATGTCTTGCAACACGTGCAGCTCGCCATAGTGCTTGTCAACGTGGTGCATCTGGATAATTGCGGTATTGTCTGCAGCCATGGTTGCTCCTTACAGCGGGTTTTCGGACGCGCGCGTTACGATTTTGTTCCCCGAGCGATGTGCGAGGTAAATGGACAGCTGGTTAATGGCGTAGTTAATCAGGATGTAGATGATGGCAACCACAAAGTACATGGACACAAGTGCATCGTAGTTGGAAATGAGCACGCGCGCATTTTGCATGAGGTCGGGAAAGCTCACCACATAGGCAACGGTGGTGTCTTTAACCACAACCACCAGCTGCGACACGAGCGAGGGAATAACGATGCGCAGCGCCTGTGGCAGGATAATCTTACGCACGATCTTTCCATGCGTAAGGCCAATGGACATGGCCGCCTCCGTCTGCCCCTTAGGAACCGCGTTTACGCCAGCCCTAAAGACCTCGGCCAACACACCCGAGGCCGCAAGGGAAATGGGAATGGTGAGCATCCAAAATGACGGCATACGAATGCCGTACTTGGGGATAACCAAGAAGAAGAAGTAGATTAGCAACAGGCTCGGCAAACTACGGAACAAGTCCGTGAGCACGCGACAAATAACCGAGAGGACCTTGTTGTGTCCAATGCGTCCCAGCATGAGCAAAAGGCCCAGCAACATGGATATGATTCCCGAAACGATGGCGACTTGTATGGTTCCCCAAAGTCCCTCGAGCAAGAAGCGCCACGTGGTCCATTCCAAAAGGAAGCTCCAGTAGCGCTCATTGAGCTGGTCGGTAATGTAGAACTGCCTAATGGCGAAAAAAATGCCAACGGCAAGCAGCACCAGCGACACGACGGTGCCTATGGCGGTACGTCGCCTGGTCTTTGGTCCCGGCGCCTCGTAGAGGGCGTCTCGCATGGAAGTAGCATGTGCGCTCATCGTACGATCCTCACCCTCTTGTCCAGCTTGTTACCCAAGTAGCCAATAACAAGTGCGGTGCCCGCATAGCAGATGGCCGATACCACAAACGCCGATATGCCCGCCACCGAGCGAGAGTTCACGTAGTTCACCATGCCCGTAAGCTCGGGTGGGGTAAGCGGCACCTGCGATCCTATTGCCGTGGTAAGCAGCGTGGCAATAAGCAGGTTGGTCATGGGGAGGACCGTAGTGCGCAACGCCTGGGGTATAACAATAAGGCGCACGATCTGCACGAACGAGAGCCCCACCGAACGCGCGGCCTCGATTTGCCCTACGCCAATGGCATTGATGCCGCTCATGAAGTTCTCGGAGGCAAACGACGACACCACAAGGATGATGCACGCTATAAGACAGGTGCGATAGTCGAGCAAAAGCCCCAAATACGGCAATGCATACACAAAGATGACCAAAAGCGAAATCGTGGGTATGTTGCGAAACAGCTGCACGTAAAAGTCGCCGACTACCCTTAACGGCTTGATGGGCGAGACCCTCATTACGGTTACCAGGACGCCCAGAGCCAAGCCGCCCAAAAAGCAAATGATGGTCATGAGCCACGTGGAGAGAAGCGACGACACGTACACGCCACCGAACTCCGCAATAACATCTCCTACTCCCATGTACGCCTCCCCTCGTCATTTGCAGGCAAAGGGGATACTCCCCATTGCCTGATAGCATCAAGCAATGGGGAGTATCCCCTTTGCCTGCAAACAGATCGCTACTTTTGGATGGCAGGAGGATTGGCAGAGCCCTCCTCGCCAAAGAACAGCTTGTAGAGGTCCGTCCACAGGCCCTCGTCCTCAATCTTCTTGAGCCAGTCGTTAACGAACGCCACGCCATCGGAATCCAGAGGAAGGCCAATGCCCAACGGATCGGGATCACCAAACTCGGCAGCGAGCTTGTACTTGTTGGGATTCTCCACCATATCGCTCTTAAGAAGCGCACAGTCAGTTACGTAGGCGTTAATGCGACCCTGCTCAAGAGCACGACGCAACTCACCATCGGTGCCCAGCGTTTGAACCTCGGACTTGGACAAGTACTTCTTTACGTACTCCTCCTTGGACTGTTGCGAGCCGTCCTGGACGCCTACGATCTTACCGGCGAGGTCGTCCACGCTTGCGATGTCGCTGGTATTGGACATTACCAGAATGCCCTGATGTCCCTCATAGTACGGACCGGCAAAGGAGATAACCTTCTTGCGCTCGTCAGTGATGGTGTAGGTGGCAAACACCGCATCCACGTTATCGTTTTGCAGCACGGACTCGCGTGTGGAGGACTGCACGAGGGTACGCTCGTAAGCCATGGGGTCGCCCAGAATGTAGTTTGCCAACAGCTGGAACAGGCCAGCGTCAAACCCGCGGTGCCTGCCGTCCTTCTCGTCGAGCTGCGAGAAAAGCGCGGACGTATCGACGGCACCCACGCGCAGCTTGCCACCGCTCTTTACCTTGCTGGCCCACTTGTTTTGCGCGATCACCGCATCCTCGGCCTTGGGTCCGCTGGCGACGAGCTTGTCGAACGCGGCAGAATCGACCTTTTGCGTGGTCTCTGTGGTTGATCCGCTACTTGAGGCGCTGCTTGCAGCGCTACTGCTGGCATTACCACCGCTGCAGGCGGCGAGGCCAAACGTAGCGGTAGCGCCCAGGCTGAGTGCAAGCGCCTGGCGGCGATTGAGCATTGCGTTGTTGAGCGTTCCCATGAAACCTCTCCTCTCCTTTTGCGCGTGCGCAGGTTGCACACACGTATTGCGCGAATGGTATAAATACTAGTCGTGTACTAGGATTTAGTCAACGCCAACTGCCGCCAAGGGTTTTAGGATGGCCCACGCACCTCAAAGGCAATTGACAGTGTTACGTCATTTATGTGGGCATCATAATACGGGTGTATTATGAGTTATTGTCCAAATGCACTTCATCTGTCACCGGAGGAGACCTTGTCTAATCCCGACTACAACAACGGCGAGGACATGCGGCCAACGCCACAGCGCATCCCCTCAGTTGAGGATGATTCCACTGCCAACGACTCATTTGAGCAGGAAGACTCGCCGGCCACAGAAGTCCAAGAGGCTACGCCCTTTACTCAGGCCCAACGTCCTTTGCCCACCACGGACGTCGAGGACGTGAACCGCTATTACGACGTCAATCGCTATCGCAGCAAAAGCAAGAACAAGAGTAACCGCAAAATCGTAGTCATTGCGGTTGTTGCGGTTGTTCTGCTCCTTATTGGCGGCGTGGCAATCGCGGCTGGCCTGTATATCTCCAACATTAACAACAAGCTGAGCTCCAACGTAACCAACGAGCTGCGCGAACAGCTGGTTAAAAAAGAGGCTGGCGACCCATTTTATCTTCTGCTCCTAGGAGTTGACAGGGACCAAGGTCGCGTGGAAGACACCGAGAACTACGGAAGTGACGCGCACGCCTACCGTTCCGACTCCATAATGCTGTGCCGAATCGATCCCAAGAACGTAAAGGTAAGCATGGTCTCGATTCATCGCGATACCTTGGTTAAGATGGACGAGCATGGAAACCAAAAGATTAACGCGTCCTACGCCTTTGGCGGCGCCGCCTATGCCACCAAGACGGTCTCCATTTTTTCGGGCGTGCCCATATCGCACTACGCCGAGATTGACCTCGACCGCTTTATTGGCATTGTCGACCAAGTCGGCGGCGTAACCGTGGACCTGCCAGTCCCCGTAAACGACCCGGAATACACGGGCCTCAATCTTCCTGCTGGCAAGCAGACCCTAAACGGAACCGATGCCGCCCTGCTGTGTCGTTGCCGCCATGGCTACGACAACTATGGTGACGGTGACGTGTTCCGCGCGGCCAACCAACGCATGGTCTTCTCGGCCGTCATAAAGAAGGTCTTGGCAAGCGATCCTGCTACCATTGCCTCCACCGTGGCCTCCATGGCAGACAGCGTGACTACCGATATGGACGTTGCAGCCATTTTGGACTTGGCCATGCAGATGAAGTCGCTCAACGTGGAAGAGGACATCTCTACGGGAATGGAACCCACCGACGGCGCCCTTATTGGCGACACTTGGTACGAGATCTGCTTGGTGGACCAGTGGAAAAAGATGATGATGCGCGTGGACCAGGGACTTCCGCCCTACGACGAGACGCAGGGAGAGCATGACTCCACCGCAGGCATTGCGGGCGGCGTTGGTCAGGAAGGCCAAAAGGCCGCCAACGCGGCGGTTGAGGCCGATCGCCAAGAGGCCGTAGCCCAACAAACAAGCGCTCCCACGGAAGAACTTACCGAATAGGTAACAGCTGCTTCACTTTTTTGGCGGGGGGTTTACCTTGTAGAGGGGTAGCCCCCCGATTCACATAGTCAAGAGAAAGGCTCACTATGTTCATTCGCACGCTTATTAACACCCTGTTTGGTGCTGTCGTACCCATTGTGATCATTATTATTATTCTTGCCTCCGTGCAATACGTGGTGCGTCAACAGCACGTGGCCATAATCGAGAGGCTCGGCAAGTTCCACGGCTTTGCGGGGCCTGGCCTTCACTTTCGCCTGCCCTTTGTAGACCGCGTGTTTCAAATAGATTTGAAGACCGAAGACGAGCATATGACGTTTGACGCAAAGACGGCTGACAACGTAACCATAGAGCTTGACGTCTCCATTCAGTACCACGTAGACAGCACCAACATGAACCTGCGAGAGCAGTCCGGCGTTTACAAAAGCTACTACATGCTGCAAGACCCCGTGTCGCAGATGCAGGACTACCTGGCCGATGCGCTGCGCTCGCAAATTCCCAATCGCTCGCTGGACGAGGTCTTTAGCGAAAAGGACGCCATCGCCCACGCCATCGATGAGGTGGTTGCGCACAAGATGCTGGAGTATGGCTACGTTCTGGTAACCACGCTCATTACCCGCATCAAACTGCCCGTTGAGGTTCAGGAGTCCATGAACCACATCATTGCCTCCAAGAACAACCTCGAGAGCGCCACCAATGACGCAAATGCCGCCCGCGCCAAAACCGTTATTGCCGCCCAGGCAAAGGCAGAGGCCATGGCGGCAGAGGGTAAGGGCATTGCCGACCAGCGCATTGCCATCGCACGAGGCATTAAGGACTCCATCGACGTGATTCAGGGTTCCAACCTTACGGCCGAAGAGGCAAATCGCCTGTTCGAGTTTACCCAATGGGTAGACATGATGCGTGGATTTGCCGACAAGGGCTCCAGCTCGGTAGTGCTTCCCAGCGACTTCCGCGAGAGTCAGTCCATGTTCGAGCAGCTCGTGGCCGCACAGGCTGCGCCAGAACCAGGGTCGGAGGCACAGGTGGAGGCACGCAGGCCACTCCACGACGACACTGGCAACGGCAACCATCGAAGCCACTAGCGCCGCCGATGGCACACTTATACCAGGTATAAGTGTGCCACCCTACGCGCGCGGGATTTCGGTCCAATCCGCGCCGGGATCAAAGCCGCCAGAACCGCCGATAACGTCCCCCGCCTGGTTTTCGTAAGCACGGTCGGCCGAAACGTCCAGCTCCACTTCGCGACCATCCGAGGTTCTGAACGTATTGACACCGCGAATCGCCTCGGAGTAGTCGGGCGAGCTGCTCCCGTAGCTCGTATTGAACTGTGCGTTGGTGCGCTCCCTAAACGCCTGGTGATGCGCGTCGCTTTGGCGCAGGTAGTCATCCACCATGGCCGAGTGAGCCGCCGAGGCCTGACGTGCCGCATCGAGCGTTGCCTGCGTTTGCATGTTCATGGCGTGTATCTGCTGGTTGGTAGCCGCCTGAACCTGAGCCGCCTCCTGGCGCTTGGAGTTGAGCATGAGGTTTTGAATGTCGGCATGAACCTCAAATGTTTGCACCAACGGTAAGAATGCATTGGTCAAGCGCTCATCAAACCTATCGGGCGCCGAGGTGAGCATATGAGTGGCGTATACGTCCCAGTAGATGGTGCCACCGCGCATATAGTCATCGTAGCCAGGCAAACTCCACGTCGTGGCAGAACCCGGCGTCATTGCCTGCTGTTGGGCTCGCTGCTGCGCACCTTTCTTCTTCGAGAAGAGCCCGCCTAAAGAGGATCCCAAGTTAAAGGCCAACCCCATGGGATTGAAGTTCTCAACACCCGTGGCGTCCTTTACCGCAACCACGCGTACGTAGACCGCAGCCTTTCTTGGCTCTCCCCCGCTCTCGTACTCATAGATGCGCAATACCTCGGCGGCATAAGGGTCCTTGAGCATCGTATTGCCAACGGCTTGTCCTGCCTGCTGGTAGAGCTGGTACGCCTCCTGTTGTCGTTGCTGCAGGTTGGAGCTTGGGATCTCTTTTGCGAGCCTAAGGTTGGTGCAGTTGTTGTCTCGAACATAGTCCTGCATTTCCTTGTCGGCAACAATTTGGGCATTGGGCATGCTGGCATAGTTGGTGGTATCTACCGCCGCAATGGCCGCACCGTAGGTGTTCATGACTGCCTTCATGCCTGAACTCAAGCGCGTGCCCGCATCGCCCTGCGCCATGATTATGGCACCACCCTCGCCGTCAACAAGGAGCGCAAGCGGATTATACGTACGCGTACCCGTCGTAATCATGGTCGTCTTTATGGACCAGTTCGTGGGAATGGTTATGGTGTATAGGCCACAGCCGTTAGTGTGGCGCAAGGGCACGTTGCGACGGTATTCCACGGGCCGTGACTGGGCTTGTCGCTGCGCCTCGGCCGCCGCGGCGGCTTCGGCCTCCTGCGCGCGACGCTGGGCCTCGGCTTGGCGCTGGGCCTCGGCCTCCTGTGCGCGACGACGCTCCTCAGCCTCCTGTGCCCAGCGTTGCGCCTCGGCCTCCTGCTTCTTTTTTAGGGCCTCGGCCTCCGCCTTATGACGCGCTGCCATCTCGGCATCGCGCTGCTGTATTTCTTGCATGGTACGCTGGAACTCCACGCGGCTCTGCTCGAGCATCTCCTTTTGCTCTTGGGTGAACTGCTCCTGCGCACGCGTAGCCTCTTGCGCCAGGCGCACCGCTTCCATAGCCTTTCGCACCGCTTCGTTAGCCTCATCCACAGACTGGATGCGCGTCTGATCTTGTCCCGCAAGCTTAGCCGCCTGAGCGGCCTGCTCCGCAACAGCCGCCGCCTGTTCCACCGCGCGCATCGCCTGGGCCTGTGCCTCCTCGTGGGAAAGCGCGGGCTTCTCGGCGATCTTCATGCCACACTGGGGACAGAAGAACTTCGTTGCGCCAACACGGGGGTAGAACACCTTGCCACATGTTGGACACGTAACTTCATACGTTGATTCGCTCATATAGCCACCCCACTACCCCGCACCGGTTTTATCATCTACCAACACTATACCCCTCAAACGAGATGCTACATGGATTTGCTGAATCAAAGTCTTTTTGGGGACACGTGCGACTTGCCCACGTAATACCATTCGAAGCGTCAGTCGGAGAAGCGGACCAAAGGCACACAACTAAAGTCCGAGTAAGAAGGAGCTAAACATGAACTACAACAACATGACGGCCTACCAGCTGATGCGCAGCTGCCGGGCTGGAACTTCCGACCTATTGTTGGCGAGAAGACAATGTCCCTTACTGGTGATCCAAATCTTTGTAGCGTTCTCGTGCGGAGCGCCCTGCGCCACATGGACATGAATCGGCTCCAATGGATGACCCTCGTCCGACCAGAAATAGACGAGATAAGCCCCAACCCTAAAAACCTGAGGCATTGTCGAAGCCTCCCTCTTGGGATAGCTCAATGATGATGTGCGCAACCTCTTTGAGCAGGCGCTCGTTTCGTTCCATGTCCGCATCCGAGAAGCCAGACACGTCCTCCCAAGTGTAATCGGGAAGATAGCAGGTCGCGTCATGAAAACCATCATGCTCATTGGGCCGTTCGAAGAACACTTTTACACGACCATCGGGCATCATATCTGAATGAACCACTTCAGTGCCATCATTGAGAGTCAGATAACGATACATCATAAGCCGTCACATCCCGACGTTCTATAGGGCAGAGGACGCCCTAGACGAGAAAAAGAATGCCTGGGGAAAGCCCCCGGCTCTTGAAAGTAGCATTAGCCACTGAGATGTTTATACCACATTCTTGGCAGCTTCATGCACCTCCCCTGGCCGCGCTTATCGCCGCGCGGGCCTGCAGTTGGGCCACCGCCAACTTCCCATGGGGCCAAATGTGTATTTGGGCACCACCCAAACTGCAAGGCCTCCGCAAAGATGCAGGTAGACGGCCTGAGTAGACAAAACTTGCAGTTTGCCACCCCCCCAACTTTGCAGTTTGGGGCATGGCAAACTTGCGGGTAGGCCAACTGCAAGTCCCCCATCAGGCAAAGGGGATACTCCCCATTGCCTGATGTTATTACACGTTAAAGCGGAAGTGCATTACGTCGCCGTCTTGCACGACGTATTCCTTGCCCTCCATGCGCAGCTTGCCAGCGGCTTTGCAGCCCTGCTCGCCACCAAGGCTCACGTAGTCGTCGTAACTCGCAACCTCGGCCTTGATAAAGCCGCGCTCGAAGTCGGAATGGATGACACCGGCAGCCTCGGGCGCCTTGGCGCCCTTGCGCACCGTCCACGCCTTAACCTCCATCTCGCCCGCCGTGAAGTAGCTCTGTAGGCCAAGCAGGTCGTACGCCGCCTGAGCCAAGGTCTCCAGCCCGGAGCGCTCGAGTCCCAGATCGGCCAAATACTCAGCGGCCTCCTCAGGATCCTCTTCCGCAAGCTCCGCCAGCTCGGCCTCCACCTTGGCGCTAATGGGAACCACCGTGGCACCGTCAATGGGAGGCAACTCCTCTCCCAACGCATCCTCATCCACATTAGCAACGTAGAGAATAGGTTTCATGGTAAGCAGGAAAAGATCGTGGGCGGCAGCGCGCTCCTCGTCAGTCATGTCCAGCGTGGCCGCACGATTTCCCGCGCCCAGCCACTCCTCAAGGCGCTTGGCAATGGCCAGGCGCGGCGCATTGGCCTTGTCGCGCTTTGCTTCCTTTTCCAGCTTGGGGACGGCGCGCTCAAGCGTGCCCAAGTCGGCGAGGACCAACTCCGTTTGAATCGTGTCCATGTCTGCCTGTGGGTCCACGCTACTCTCGTGACGAATCACATCCGGGTCCGAGAAGAACCGCACCACTTCGCAGATGGCGTCGGTATTGCGAATGTTGGCCAAAAACTGATTGCCCAGGCCCTCGCCTTCGCTTGCGCCCTTTACCAGACCAGCGATGTCCACGAACTCAACCGTCGCTGGCACGATCCGCCCCGGATGCACGATGTCGGCTAACGCCTGCAGACGATCGTCCGGTACGTCCACGATGCCCACGTTGGGATCAATGGTGGCAAAGGGATAGTTGGCCGCAAGGCCACCCTTCTTGGTAAGCGCGGTAAACAAAGTCGACTTGCCCACGTTGGGAAGCCCCACGATGCCAATGGATAATGCCATGTTTTGCTCCTTTTTATCTGCGCAACTCAAAGGACACGATCGCCCTCGTTGCAAACCTCACTCGTCGTCGGCCAAGCTTTCCAGCGCATCGAGCCCCTGACTGAGCTTTTTCTTACCTTCCTGCTTGAGCTTGGCGGCACGTTCTCGTCGCCGTTTTCGCTCCTCAGCCTTGGGGTCGGGCACCACAAGGTCCTTTGCGTCACGTGCCTTCATAACAATGGCGCCCTCCGGACACACAACCGCACATGCGCCACAGTTCACGCAATAGCTGGGCTCCAGCACAACGCGACCGGCCTTGTCCATCTCCAAGGCGCGCACCGTACACGCCTTCGTGCATTCCGAACACATGGTACACAGCGAATTGTCGATGTTGGGAAAGTCGAGGAAAAGCTCGTCCGCAAGGTCGGGATACTTCTGCAACCCCGCCATAAGCAGACGCCTGCGACGCGTAAGCATACGATGCTTGCTTTGCGCATTTTGCGCGCCAACGGCGTTCTCGAGCGTACGCTGGAGTTCGTTGATCTGGTCGGTGTGCGCCTTTAGCCGGTTAGCCACCGCCTGAGCGCCCGCCAAGACTGGATTGCTACGCGACACAAGGCGCGTTCCTGCTTGCGTCATGCTGCTAACGAACTGGCTGCGCTTGTAGGCGCGCGTTTGCTCGTGCGTCAGACCAGCCTCGTCCACCTCGAGTCCCACCGACTCGCCGCTCCACTCTTCGGCAAAGGCAATGGCATCCGAGAAGACCTCTTCACCCGTAGTCGTACTGCAGTCATCGCACATGCCTAACGGCAAATAGACGCTCAGGTTGGGGTAGTCGCACAAAAGGTCGAACCACACCTCGCGCGAAACAGCAGCCACGCAAGGGAGCACGATTTCGTTCGGCTCAGGCAGACGGCCGATAGCGCGTGCGCAGGTAATGTAGCACTGCTCATAGGCGGTAGCCATGCGGGCAATCTTGTCGTAGAGCTCCAACGGCGGGTTCTTGCGCACGAAGAAGGCTTCGGTAGGGCACTCAGCCACACAAAGGTCGCAGTTTTTGCAGTTGTCATCGATTCGGACCGAGGCGTTGTGAATGGAAATGGCATCTACGGGACACACGGCCATGCATCGCTTGCACGCGTTAGGATTGCCCGAGGCCGCCGACACGCAAAAGGTGGAGTTGACGCGCGGACGCTCCCTATAATCGGCAGGATCAAAGTCCGGGATATCGCGAGGGTCGGCGGTAAACTGTTCCACGAGCTCATTGCCCGTGTTGGAAAGAGCGTTCCAGTTCTGCTGGATGTCTATGATCTCGTCGAGTAAGTCACGCTTCTTCGCGGCCATGGTCCTCCCCTTCTACGGTGGTTCATTGTAGCAAAGAGAGACAAGTGCGGGCTTCCTCTAGCTACACGCGCCACAGCTCGATGGTTGCGACGCCTTTTGCTCAGACGCAGGCACCTGCGCCATGGCTTCGTCGGCCGACGTCGTACCTGCATCGGCTTGCTGCGCGGGCTCGGCTGCAGTCACGGGCTCGACCGCAGGCGCTGGTACCGATTTCGCTTGGGGCTCGACCTGCGTCGCATCCGCGGCCTGTGCGGAATCTGTGGCCTGCGTCGCATCCGCGGCCCGCACGCCCGCAACGTTGTCGATCGGTAACTGCGCACTCTTTGCTGCGACTGGCAGCGAGGCGTTTTGTTGCTGTGTGGAGCTAACAGCCTCGTCGGGATCCGACTTGCCTCCGCCGATTTGAGCCGTAGTGGGTTTGACGCTTGATGGCATGAGCAAGTTGGACCCCACGATTCGCAGGTAGTCGGAATGGGCCTCTTTGCTCGGATCCAGAGGCGACGTAAAACGGCGGTCGAAGTCAAACAGTATGGACCCATTGGGATGCTCGTCCACGGGCAGCTGGTTGTCCAATGCGAGCATGTAGTTAAGGAAGTCCGTCACAAAGACAAGCGAATCGGAGCCGGTCGCAAAATCGTTGCCAGGCAGCTTTGGCCCGCAGATGAACTGCTCCTCGAAGGACTTGGTATCGATGTAGATGGGACGGCCGCTTGCATCTTTGGGCGAAATCGTCTTGATGAGCGAGTCGAGCGTTGTGTTGTTGTCGTGCAACCATGTGAGTATGGAATTCAGCCCGTCGCGAATTATGCCAGAGCCCACTGTAGTCACACCACCGATGGTCCGAACCGACGACTCACCGCTACGGCTATAGCGTGCGGCGAGCTCTCCGAGGTATAGGGTCGCCAGGTATCCGGACGCATAGCGACTTGCGATGGAATCAACGGATTTGCCGCTCTTGTCTACTCCTCCCGCACTCCACGGGAGTGCAAAGTATGCGAGCCCGCCATCGTCCTTCTGCGCATTAAGGTAGTTGTTAAGTATGAGTTCCTGCGTAAACGAGCCTTCAAGGAGTCCCGTGCCAACATAGCCGTTGGAATCCACTTGTCTTCGGAGTATTTGGAACACGTTGTAGCGATACTGGTAGTTGTTCTCTACGGCAGAGGCAGTGCCCTCTACAAACCAGCCTGGATAGCGCAGGGTTTTGTGCCTGCTGATCTGCGCCTCCGTTATAACTCCTCCCTGAGGCGGCATTAGGTCTTGCAACCTGGTGGAACCCGACATGCCAGTGCGGTTGTAGTCGTCCATAAGCGCGTGAAAGAGCTCGTGCACGATGGTGTTTATAAGAGTTTCCATGTTCGCGCCGTTGCGCATGAGCACGTAACGGCCTGTTTTTGGGTCGACTATGGGTTCGTCGTCCGAGCCTCTCTTTATTAGGTCTTCCACATCCACACCGAGCATGTAACAGTACACGACCTCGTCGTCTTTCTTCGCGACGCTCCCAGCACATAGGCAAGCGCCTCCGATGCTATCTCGTGCTCGAGTTTGCCGTCCTTGTCGCCCGATTCGTAGTAAATGTACAGGCTTATGCGCTTGCCAATCTCTCCGTTGTTTGCCGCCTGACGGAAGGCGGGGAAACTCTGCAGCAAAAGCTCCACCGCCTGAGGCTCCAAGCGGTTGGCGATAAGGTCGATGAACCACTCGAGCTCTTCGTCAGAAAGGGCCTCGCGCGCGGTCTGCGCGCAGTGGATCTCCACGAGCGTGGGCAGGGCAACAGGGTCGGAATCGGCGTGGGGGATGGGGCTTGAGTCGATATCCCCTGCTTCGGGCTAATCGTCGCTGAGTTCTAACGCGGCCGCGGGCGCATTTGCGGCAGACGCATCCTCGGTCCTTGTGGGAACGCTCGCAAACAGATCCCTGAGCGATGCGGGAAGAATGCAGGTGATGCCCGTGGTGGTGTTGTACACAGATATGATTTCGTTTGTGCCAAACAGCGCGATGAGCGAGTCGGAGAGGGTAATCGTTACTGCGGTGCCCTCCAACGTGCAGCCTTGCGGCGTAAAGAACGCAAGCACGGGAAGATACGTATGGCCATTCGCGGCCGTATTATTGTCCACTTTCAAGTCGTCGCGCACCCAGATGACGGGAATCTCCCAGGCATCGCCGCCAGCGGTGGTAACGTTAGCACTGGCATCGAGCTCAGACCCTGCGGTCGGCCTGTCAACGCCATCAATAACGATGCCATGAGTCACCTTGTTCTGCTCGGTTGCCAAGGTGTGGTTCTCGACCTCCACCGTGCGCCGCTCCGCAAGCGCGGCGTCAGGGAATACGCCTTGCAATGCAAATACGAAGGCAACGAATAGGGCAACGGTCCTCTTGATTCCTGGATGCTTCATGGCCAGCCACCCAATAAGGTTAGACACCATAATGATATCTCTTCGCCCGGACATAAAACCTGCCGTAAGGGATGCGGCACCAATCTTGAGTTCGGCACGTACGCGGCTCCAGGATCCTCGCAAATCTTCTGTTGATTACGAACATATGTACTGTTATGATTGAGTCGAAGACCAAATGTGGAGGTGGCTGCAGATGACAAAACTAGATGCCGCCGCGCGAAGCGAAAGGCTCCAAAGGATCCTAGAGCAGCTGGAGCGGTTTCGGACCATCGACGACACGTTCATGCGGCAGGTGTTCAAGGACAACGAGGAGCTAACAGAATACGTGCTGCGCGTGATCACAGGAATCCGTGACCTCACCGTCGTGCGCCAGGAGACGCAACGCGACCTCAAGCGCCTCGCGGGTTCCCGGTCGGTGGAACTCGACGTATGGGCAACCGATGCGTCTGGCAAGCAATACGACTTGGAGATGCAGCGTAGCGACAACGCCGCACCCCAGCGCCTGCGCTACCACAGCGCTGCCATGGACATCGAGGCGCTTAGGCCAAATCGACCCTTCTCCGAGCTACCCAGCCAATGGATTATCTTTGTTGTTGAGAGGGACGACGAGCCAGGGCCAGTCGGCATCCGCCACTACATCCGCACGGACATAGAAACAGGCAAAGCACTCAAGGATGGTACCCATTTGCTATACGTAAACGGCAGCTACCGTGGCAACGATGAGCTCGGCTCGCTCATGGCAGACTTCTGTCAGAGCGATCCCGATCGCATCACAAACGAACTGCTGCGAAAGAGGGTACAATACCTAAAAAGGGACCCAAAGGGGGTGCGCGAGATGTGCAGGATAAGCGAGGAGATTTACAACGAGGGCCTTGAGAAGGGCCTTGAGAAGGGCCTTGAGGAAGGCGCGAGAAACAACACCGTGCAGAGCATCCGCAACCTAATGGAGACGCTCGGCCTAAAGCCATCGCAGGCACTCGACGCGCTCAAGGTGCCAGAGTCGCAGCGGGGCGAGTACCTTGCCCTTTTGTGACACCCTCGCCGACTGCACTCAGATTCAGAGGGATGCGCCGACCAACATACAGCAACTTCGCAAGGCCTTCCGAGACCGTACCAACACATCTGAGCTGCCACACCATCTTCCCCGCCCGTGCATAAGCCTGCCGTAACGACGAAGGGCGCCCCCGCTTTTTTCCGGCGCAGTTCCCTTCCAAACGCGGGCGAAGCCCGCACCATCCTCCCCACCAGGCGATAAGCCTGCCGTGAGAAAGGGGCGGTCCCGCCTACTTCCGTCGCAGCTCCCTTAACAAAACGCCCTCGCGAAGCGAGGGCACCATCTTTCCCACCAGGCGATAAGCCTACCGTTGCGGTATAGAGGCGCCCCCGCTCTTCTTCCGGCGCAGTTCTCGCGAAGCGAGCTGTCTGAGCACGGAAGAAGAGCGGGGGCGCCTCTATACTGCTACAGGTTTATCTTAGTACATGCCGCCACCCTGGCCGCCAGCTGCGGCAGCCGCGGAGATGGCCTCCTCGATGGTGGTGTCCTTGGGCTCGTCGGTAACGGTGGCCTCGGTAATGAGAATCAGGCTCGCCACGGACGCAGCGTTCTGCAGCGTGGTGCGGGTGACCTTAACGGGGTCGAGCACGCCCATCTCGATCATGTCGCCGTAGGTGCCGGTGGCGGAGTCAAGGCCCTGGCCAGCAGGCAGGTTCTTGATCTTCTCGACCACGACGGAACCCTCGTAGCCGGCGTTGTTGGCAATGGTACGAACAGGAGCCTCCATGGCCTTGCGCACGATCTCGATGCCGATCTTCTCGTCGTTGTCGTCGGCCTCGACGCTATCGAGCGCAGCGGTGGCCTCCAGGAATGCGACGCCGCCGCCAGCGACGATGCCCTCCTCGACGGCAGCGCGCGTAGCCTGCAGCGCGTCCTCGATGCGGTGCTTAATCTCCTTGAGCTCGGGCTCGGTGGCAGCGCCGACCTTGATGACGGCCACGCCGCCGGAAAGCTTGGCAAGACGCTCCTGGAGCTTCTCGCGGTCGAAGTCGGAGTCGGTGTGCTCGATCTCGGCCTTGATCTGCGCCACGCGGTCGTCGATGGCCTGCTTGGAGCCATTGCCGCCGATGATGGTGGTCTCGTCCTTGGTGATCTTGACGCTCTTGGCGGTACCGAGCATCTCGGCCGAGATGTTCTGCAGCTCGATGCCGAGCTCCTTCATGGCAACCTGGCCACCGGTAAGGATAGCGATGTCCTCGAGCATGCGCTTACGGCGATCGCCATAGCCAGGAGCCTTAACGGCCGCGACCTGCAGCACGCCACGCAGGCGGTTGAGGATCAGCGTGGCCAGCGCCTCGCCGTCCACGTCCTCGGCAACGATGAGCAGCGGCTTGCGGCTCTGGAGCACGGCGTTGAGCAGCGGCTCGATGTCGTGGGGATCGCTGATCTTCTGGTCGGTCATGAGGATGTAGGGATCCTCGAGCTCGGCCGTCATGTTCTCGGTGTCGGTGGCGAAGTACGGGGAGATGTAGCCCTTGTCGAACTGCATGCCCTCCACGGTGTCGATGGAAATGCCGAAGTTGGTCTTGTCCTCGTCGACGGTAATGACGCCGTCCTTGCCCACGACCTCCATGGCGTCGGAGATCTTCTCGCCGACCTTGGGATCGGAGGCGGAGATGGTGCCAACGGAAGCGATCTGCTCCTTAGTGGAGACCTCCTTGGCGGCGCCGCGCATGGACTCAACCACGGCGGCGACGGCCTTGTCGACGCCACGACGGATGGCGATGGGGTTGGCGCCGGCGGCCACGTTGCGCAGGCCCTCGTTCACGATGACCTGGGCCAGAAGGGTTGCGGTGGTGGTGCCGTCACCCACGAGGTCGTTGGTCTTGGTGGCGACCTCCTTTACCAGCTGAGCGCCCATGTTCTCGATGGGATCCTTGAGCTCGATCTCCTTGGCGACGGAGACGCCGTCGTTGGTAATGGTGGGCGCGCCGTAGCTGCGCTGCAGCGCGACGTAGCGGCCCTTGGGGCCCATGGTGGTGGTAACAGCGTCGGCCAGGGTGTTCACACCCTTGGCGAGCTTGGCACGCGCGTCGGTGCCGAAGACAATATCCTTAGCCATTTTCTATCTCCTTTGCGAAACGGGGCACTGCCCCAAAAAGTTGCCTTTGCAAAAGGGGCATGACCCCTTAGTTGCGCTTAGTCCTCAATGACGGCGTAGATGTCGTCGGCACGAAGCAGGAGCAGGTCCTCGCCGTCGACCTTGACCTCGTTGCCACCAAACTTGCCGTAGAAGACCTGGTCGCCCACCTTCACATCCATGGGGATGCGATTGCCGTTGTCGTCGCGCTTGCCCTCGCCCACGGCCACGACTTCGCCGCGCTGCGGCTTTTCCTGGGCGCCCGAGGAGATGTACAGACCGGTTGCGGTCTTCTCCTCCTTGGGAGCGGGCTTGACGAGAACGCGATCGCCCAAAGGCTTGAGTGTCATGATGCATTACCTCCTTTTTGTGGCGCGCGAAGGCGCCTGTGCAATAGCCAACGTTCTGTATACTACCCACCTTTGAGGGTTTATACAACGAGACTTAGAAAAATCTCACTTTTGGCACTTAGATTTTTGTGCGATGAGAAGTGCGCTTGCTTTTCGCAATCGGCAGCGTCGGCTACTGATTGTTCTCCGCATCTTTCGCAGTTGCCGCCACGAACGTCTCGTAGTCCTGCTCGTTTTGGGTTGCGTACGCCTGGGCAAACGTATAGAGCGCCTCGTCAAACACGTCGGACTTGCCTAAATACGAGGCAATGGCAAAGCGGTTGCCCGTGCGAGCATGGGCATGTGCCAGAGTCCATCCGCAGGCCTTGGCTAGGTGAGTCAGCCCCTTGGCCGAAATGCGATTCAAATCGGTCGAGCCCTTGCCATCCCACAGCTGACGCACGTAGAAGTCACGATGCGTACCCTTAGGCGTAGGCAAACGCGTCCAGCCCAAAAGCGCGTCGCTCACCGTTTGCATGGCATGCTGACCTTCCACCACGCGCTGACCATGGTTGGGTTGGGCGGCTTTGCCCACAAAGCGCTCCAGCACCGAATCGGTGGCCTCCTTGATTTGGAGTACCAGCACGTCGTCGGGAGTTGCACCCTCCATAACCACAATCCACGCCTGCAGTCCCACACTGCCCACGCCAACCACCTTGTGCGCCATGTCGACGCCGTGATATTGCCTCACCAATGCCGCGCGCTCAGGGGCAAGCGTCTTCTCGTACTTGCGCAGAACCATAGACACGATCTTTGCCATCTCTGGCTCGCCGCTTTCGGACACCTGTCCAATGGCCCTCTCCGCAAGGTTACGGAGAGGAACAATGAGGGGAGGATCACTCACAATGCGGAGCTTTCCATCCACGACCTCGGCAAACTTGCCAACGGCACGTACACTGTCCTTATACTTTGACTTGTTGAGGGTCTTGCTGGCATTCTTACGCTCCGACGCCCCCAGCTCGTCGCCAAAGCGAGCGAGGAAGTTGTCGGCATCAAAATGCGCATACCATACTTCCATAGTGCCCTTGGACGCAAACTCACGCATGGACTCGCGATATCCCCGCACCGCCGCAAGCACTGCCTTGCGGCGGTGCTTTTTGGTGAAGCCCCTGTCGCGCCCGCAAATCTCCACGCTAACCGCCAGGCGCGCCACGTCCCATTCCCAGGGGCCACGGCAGGTCTCGTCGAAGTCGTTTATGTCGAATACCGTGCGACGCTCCGGCGACAAGTACAGACCGAAGTTAGATATGTGCGCGTCACCACATGCCTGGACCTCGATTCCCGTAGTCGGCAGGGACGAAAGGTCGGACGCCATAACCAGTGCCGCACCGCGGTAGAACGTAAACGCCGAAACCCCCATGCGCTCGTGACGCACAGGAACGAGATCCTGTACACGCATCTTGTCCTGCTCAAACAAGAGCTCGTTAGGGTCGGGTCGCCCCATGGGAGGCTGCCACGCCGCAAACACGTCGCGCGGCACCGCTTTGCGTAACGACTTGCCGTATTTCCTGCTCTGCTTGGCCGTGCGCTTCTCATCCGTGCTCAGGATCTCTTTAACAGAGCGACGCCACGCTTCGTTTGTTGTTGGAGTGTCTACCATGCTGGTCCTCTCATGCATGGGGGATTGTCATCGTGTGGCACCGATTATACTCTCGCGCGCACCCAAATCTAGCGGCTCCTTTGCGGCACACAAAGAGGGCCAAAGGGGACTGTCCCCTTTGGCCCAGGCAAGCTCGCGGACGGTTCCCGAACTCGCGTCCAGTTGCCAAGACACCTTACAGCGAAGCGACGAAGCGGGCCTGTTCCGCACGCCCTTGCTCGTCCCACTTGAAGACGCCCGCATCTTCCAACACGGTGCCGAACACGCGGCCGATCTCTTCGCGTGAGAGCCTTCCGGCTTCCATCTCGCCCTCCAGACGCGGCGGCAAGATAGCCAAGCCCATTACCTCAATGAGCCCGATGTTCTCCTTCTTCACGTGCCACTTATCCTCATGCGGGTGGAACACGCCCAGCGGGTGTTCGTCGGTTGTGACGTTGCAACGCAGCGCGAGGTCCATTTCGTAGGCGTCGCCACGACGACGGCAGATGGGCGTAACGGTGTTGTGCCGCGTGCCATCCGCATCATGACTCACCACACCCACCTGTGGCGCATCCCATACACGCCATTCCGCAAGCACGTGCTCGCAGGCATCCAGAAGAGCGTCGCGACTTGCCGAGCGCAAACGGATAACCGAGAGCGGCCACCGAAGCACGAAGCACTCGACGCCTGGGCACCCAGCCATCGTAAACGCATCGAGCTCTTCTGCGCGGTCCATGGCAAACACATGCCTGCCGCCCTGGAAGTGGTCGTGCGACAGAATCGACCCGCCCACAATGGGCAGGTCCGCGTTCGACCCCACGAAGTACTGCGGAAACAGGTCGACAAAATCAAGCAGGCACGAGAAGGCCGCACGATCCACATGCATGGGACGGTGCTCGCTGCTCATGGCAATGCAGTGCTCCTGGAAGTAGGCATACGGGCTGTATTGGAACCCCCAGCGCTCGCCGCCCAGCTCAATGGGCACGATGCGCAGGTTCTGCCGCGCAGGATGTCCGCCACCTAGCGCGGCAGGTCGGCCCGAATAGCCCTCATTCTGCACGCACAACTGGCATGCCGGATAGGCCTCGCCCACCGCTGCGGCACCCGCGGCAGCGATGTCGCGCGGGTCCTTCTCGGGCTTGGACTTGTTGATGGTTATTTCCAGCTCGCCCCAACGGGTGGAGACGGTCCACTCCAGATTGCGCGCGATGGCCGACTTGCGAACGTAGTTGACGTCGCAACACATCCCGTAGAACCAGTTCGTCGCGGCCTCGGGACCATCGCTCGCAACCAACGCGTCAAAGCGAGCCGCCACCTCGGAGGGACGAGGCATGATGCTTCCCGCCACGCGCATGGCCGCACGGTCGCGACCGGCGGCAGAATCCTCCACCACGCCATTTTTTACTGCCGCCTCGGCCAGCGAATCCAGCGCCGAGTCTAGATTGAATGCGTCGCTCGCCACGGTTGGGCTCGCGGGACCAAATGCCCCAACGGCCTCAAGAATGCTGTTGTATGCCCAGTTCTTGTCAACCTCGGATATTACGTTGCAACCAGCGGCATGCGCGACGAACCATGCCGCGGCCTCACATGCGTTTTTGCTTACAGCCATTGCGCACGTGCCCCCTCGTGATCGACGCCATATACGCCGCATGCGCCCTCGCCAAACACGGCGTCCATGCCCGCCGAGAACGACTCCACCTCGTCCAGCGGTACGAACGCCTGAATGGTGCCGCCAAAGCCACCGCCGTGGACGCGCGCCGAGCCGCGTCCCTGTAGGAAGCTCTCGGCAAGCGCAATGGCCAGCATGGAGGGCTGGTCGGACGCGCCGCCCACGCTCACGTTTTGCAGAAGCATGGCGGAGCTGATACCCGAGGACCGCGTAAGGGCCACAAAGCGAGCCACGTCACCGGCGCGCAGCGCTTCCGCACGCGAAGCCACCAAGCCTTCCTCTTGGAAGTAATGCATCGCACGTAGAATCGCGCGATCGCCCAGCTCCTCTCGCAAACGCGGAATTTCCGCCACCACATCGTCCAAGGCCAGCTGGCTCAAAACCTCTTTGCCCAGGGCTCGCGCGATGGCCTGCATCTCGCCGGGAACGGCCGCATAGTCGTCTATGTTCGCAGCATGGTCGGCTCCCACGGCAATAATGCAGACGGCAAATCCATGATCCGCAAAGTCAAAGTCCAGCGGCTCCGCCTTAAGGACGGTGGAATCCGAGAAGTCCATGTGCTGCACGCCGCCCAGCGCCACGGCTGCCTGGTCCATGAGGCCGCATGGCTTTCCAAACCATTCACGCTCGGCACGCTGCGCCATCATGGCAAGCTCGTCGGCCGGCAGAGCGCCATCTGCCCACAGCGCATTCATGGCCTGACCCAACTCCAGCTCAAAGGCAGCAGAGCTGGAGAGGCCCGAACCGCCCAACACGTCACTTCTAATCGCCGCGTCAAAGCCAACGGGCTCGTATCCGCGCTCGGCAAACTGCGCAGCCATGCCACGCACCAACGCCGCCGTGGTGCCCCGCTCGTCCTCACGCGCATCCAAATCGTCCGTGCCCACTTCCACCAAGCCATAGCCCTCGCTCTGCACGCGCATCACGCTCATCTCGCTTGGCGAAAAGAGTCCCTGCACGTAGCGATCCACCGCAGCGGCAATTACGTTCCCACCCTCATGGTCGGTGTGGTTGCCCGCCAACTCGGTACGCCCGGGCGAGACGACAAGCAACTGCCTACGACTGTTTGCACTTCCAAACGCGCCCTCAAACGCCTCGCGCAACGACGCCACGACCTTGTCCATCCCGACTCCTTTCGGTCTTTATTTATCCTCATACAATCAGTATAGGTCACGATAGGCAGGCTCGATGCGTAACGGAAAAAGCATATGCAAATCGATGGACTCAGCGTTCGGCCACACGCCCTGTTAAACGGAAGTCAAGAACGCCTAAAGTTTTGAGCGTCCCGTGCAAATAGGATGGCAAAGATGTGCATCTTTTGGTTTCGGATGGGAAAACTTGCAAAAAAGACTAGGCGTCTGATTGCATTTTGGCATAGAATCCTTTATGCGCCATGTAGGTATTAGCAACTGATTGGATGTATCATGCGCAAGATGAAGATGTTCGACGGCAAGCGCCATGTATATGACACCGAGAAGTCTACGGAGTTCGGTACGCGCGCTTTCGGCGAGTTTGGCGACCCCGCGGGCTACGAGGAGACTCTGTATCAGAACAAGCAGGGCTTCTATTTCGTTGCTGGCAAGGGCGGCGACGCTTCTCCCTACGCCGAGGGCGAGGACATTCGTCCTCTCTCCGAGGAAGAGGCGGCTGCCTGGCAGGCATAGTGGCCGCGTTGGGTATTGGCATAGACTCTTGGCGGGCATGCGACGACTTTGGTCGCATGCCCGTTTTTTGTCGACCACGCTTAGCCAACGGCCGCCATATTCGCATCCACTGCCCCACGCTAGGAGACAATACCATGATTGACGAGAACTGCCCAATAGAAGAGGTACGCAAGATCTTTGGCTACGACCGATTTGCCACCGAGGCGTGTGGGTGCAGAGTGCTCGAGGCCTCACGAGGCCACGCCGTATGCGCCTTTGACGTGGCGCCCGTCCACCTTAACGCGCAGGGCAACATAATGGGCGGTGCCATATTTACCCTGGCGGACTTCGCTCTGGCCATTGCGTGCAACATGGGTGAGAGCCCCACGGTATCGGTGAGCAACACCATCGAGTTTATGTCTGCGGCGCGCGGCACCACGCTCGTTGCCACTTGCGATGCCAGCAAGAGCGGGCGCTCGCTGGGGTTCTACACGGTGGACGTGCGCGACAACCTTGGCACGCCCGTTGCGCGCATGGACGCCACGTGCTTTAGGCGCGGGTAAGCCGTTTCCACCTGGGTACAAAGGGAACAACCCCCTTAAGTGGGCCAAAGGGGACAGTCCCCTTTGTACCCAAATATGATCTTAGGGGCATGCACCCAAGTTTGGTTCACCGACCTTGGGCGACTCCACATTGCCTGGTCCACCAACCATCAGTTGGTGGTAAACTGATTTCTTCAAATTACGCAGCATCTTACCCGGAGGGTCCATGGACAAGACGTTCGAAGAGGAACAGCAGCACCTGAGCGAGGTGTATACCACCATCGTGAAGCTCCGCGACGAGCTTACGGAGGAGCTTGCGGTACATGAGCAGCAGGCCGCCGAGGACCTTGAGCGCATGAGCGACGAGCTGCGACCCGACACCTTTGGCGTAGACGCCGACGAGATCATGGAGACGCTCGCCGCCATCGAGACGCTCAACAGCGTCATAGACTCCTACAACCAGCAGCGTGACTATGCCCAAGAGCGCATGCGTCGTGTGCTCGCCCTCCTGCGCCAACCCTACTTTGCCAAGGTCCGCCTGCGCTTTAAACCCAACATGCCCGCACGCGACGTATACATTGGCGCCGTGGGACTCACAGACAACAACCTCAACCCCCTGGTGGTGGACTGGCGCAGCCCCATTGCCGAGACCTATTACAACCAGGAAAACGGTAAGACGTCCTACAAGGTGGACGGTAAGGAGCGTACCGTCGACTTGGAGCTGCGTCGCCAGTTCGACATCGTCTGCGACGAGCTGCGCATGTATTTCGACACCACGGTAGCAATAGAGGACTCCCTGCTCCTCAGCGCGCTCAAGCGTCATCACAGTGAGAAACTCCAGTCCATTACCGCCACCATCCAGCGCGAACAGAACGAGGTCGTGCGTCATGAGGACGTTCCCGCCATGCTGGTAAGCGGAATCGCGGGCAGTGGCAAGACCTCCGTACTCCTACAGCGCATAGCATATTTGTTCTATCAGGAACGCGATCGACTGAGTCCGCGTCAGGTGAGCCTGTTCACGCCCAACGCCGTGTTTAGCAAATACATTGACTCCGTGCTGCCCAGCCTGGGCGAGTCCAACCCGTTGGTATACACCTGGCGTTCCTTTATGGAGAGTCAGGAACTCGGCGGGCGCGACATTGGCGCCGATACCGACCCAGCCCTTATGCGCAAGCTGGAGGAGGCCGTGCCAGCTTTGGAAATCGGCTTGGACGATCTGCGCGACATTCGCATAGACGGAACCACGCTCCTAAGCGCCAAGCAGCTAAAGAGCTCGCTTGACAAATACGCCGACTACCCCGTGGGGCCCAAGCGCATAGGCTTTGTGCTCGACGATCTGTATACACGTCTGAACAGGCGTTTCTCAACGCTCGCGCGTGACGAGGACATGCAGGAGGCAATGCTTTCGCTCGACATAGGCAAGCAGGAGGAGATTCTGGGCAACATTGTGGGCGACGATGCCGACAACGAGCAGAAAATCATCGAGTACACCCGTGCCTACGTGGAGCACCTCTATGGATCGGCGCGCGACCTCATAGACTACTGCGACTGGCTACGCATCGACCGCATGGGCGCACGCCTGCTGGGCGGCCATTCGCTCAACGCCACCGAATGGCTGTGGCTGTGGCTGCTCATTACCGACGGCGGCTCAAAGGAGACTCGCTACGTAATGGTGGACGAAGTGCAGGACTACTCCGTATCGCAGCTCATGCTTCTCTCCAAGTTCTATCCCAAGGCCCACTTTTTGCTGTTGGGCGACGAGCACCAGGCCATCCGCGAGGGAACCGCCACTTGGCAGCAGATTCGCGACGTGTTCGTTGCCTCGCACGGCACGGTGGAAGAGAGCGCGCTCCTTACGAGCTATAGGTCTTCTCCCGAAATCACCGAACTGTTTAGCTCGCTCATGAGCGAGCAGGAGCGCGGAACCTTGTCGTCAGTTCGTCGCGCGGGCGTAATGCCGTGCATCCAGGCATTCGACGCCGCCGACGTGAATGCCTACGTTGAGCGGTTGCGTTCGGTTGCGCTCGAGTCGCAGGACAAAGAAGGCCTTACCGCAATTGTCGCCAGTGACGGACGGCGCGTGAGTTGGCTGTCCAAGCAGCTTGGGGACCTAGCCAGCGTCGTAAAAAAGAACGATACCCTGCCTGCCACGGGCGTGGTGATTCTGGATCTTGCACTGGCAAAGGGTCTTGAATTCGACCATGTCGTTATTAGCGACGCCCAGCAGGACGTCTATCCAAACACGGAGCTAGCTCGTCGACGCCTGTATACAGCCATCTCGCGCGCCATGCATCGCGTTACCATACTGGCACAGGGAGAGCTCACGCCATTGCTGAACAACTACCTGCACAACGACTCAACTAAGGGACAGGCCCCGAGTTGAGGCTAGCTTAGGGTTTGTCCCCAAATTAGGGTTCTTGTCTTTCGCAGGAGAGCTGAAGGAGCATCATGAATCTTCAACAGGCAATCGAGCATGCGAACGCGCTTGTGTTTCCCGCATTTCTTACCGACGACGCCGCACGTACGGCAGAGCGTGAGAAGAACGAGGAGGCCATTGGGGTTCTCTCCCAGGCATGGTTTGAGGCACCGCTGGGCGGCGAGCCCTTTCCCTTTGACTTGGTGCGCAACCTCGCGGACAGGAACCGCGAGCTGTGTGACCTCATTGGCGAGGAGCGACTGCGCGAGGTGCGAGGCACGAGCCTGGCGCAGCATCTGTCGGACGAAGACATACTACGCTCAGCCGCCGTACTGCAACATCGTGACATCGCGGACGTACGCAAGACGGCTGGGCCCGGCCTGCGCGACATGGGCGTCGCCTATGTGGAGGCGCCCGTACGCGGTGTAGTTGCCGGCGTTGACATAGAGACCACCAGCCGTTATCCCGATCGCGGTTACATCATAAACATAGGCCTTCAGTTCGTGAACCTCGCTCCCAAAGGCCGGGCGCGCAAAGACAGGAGCTACTCCGCGTATTGTGGCATACCCGAGCTGTATCGCAGCACGGGCGTGCCGCTGGCATTCGTACACCACATTCAATTTAGCGACTTGGAAAACAAGCTGCCATTTCGACAGAACTTCAAGTTGCAGGAAGCGCTTCTTGCCTCCATGGAGCTCTATCCCTACCTTGCGCACAACGCGGCTTTTGAGGACTCGTGGTTTATGCTCAACCTCAACGGATATGCCGAGGGTCGCAAGGCCCAGCGCATCATTCCCATAGACACGCGCGACATTTGTCGTCGCATAGATCCAGAGGTTCGCACGCTGCCTCACGACTCCAAACCCGCGGCACTGGAAACCTGGGCACGAAGGCGCAAGACCCTCAAGAAGGGACAAAAGGAGCGCCACCTGGGCCTAGACGACGTGGATCTTATGATTCGCACCGTCGAGGCGGAATTTGCAGAGAGGAACATGTTCGCAGACAAAAGCTGACAAGTGACCTGTCCCCTTGTCATGGTTCGCAAGCTGACAAGTGACCTGTCCCCTTGTCATGGTTCGCAGACAAAAGCTGACAAGTGACCTGTCCCCTTGTCATGGTTCGCAGACAAAAGCTGACAAGTGACCTGTCCCCTTGTCATGGTTCGCAGACAAAAGCTGACAAGTGACCTGTCCCCTTGTCAT
>JAFWKQ010000092.1 GCA_017545665.1 Atopobiaceae bacterium | reverse complement strand
TAAGGAAGGTGGCCTACGCCCTGGCGGTGTAGGGCCGCCCCCTTCTGGCCGCTCGCGCAAGACGTCACGAAGGCGACGGCCCCGACGGCAGGGATACCGTCGAGGCCGTCTGATCAAAACGATGGCTTTTGTTACAGCCCCATTGCTCACGCTCCCGCGCCCAGTCCGCAGGCGGCGACTCACGGAGTGAGCGAGCGAGGCGAGCGCGGAGCCGCATGCGGGCTGGGCGCGGGAGCGTGAGCGGCAACGCTCCGCTTACCGTGCCTTGTGGAAGGAGAGCCGGTTGCGCCCGTTGCGCTTGGACTCGTAAAGTGCCTCGTCGGCGGCTTGGTACAGGCTCTTGTTGCCCTGGAGCTCTCTGCCAAAGGCCGCGCCCACCGACAAGCTCGCCGCTGGCATACCGTTTTCTTCGTACCGCAAGTCATGTGCTATGGCGTCTATCTTTGCCTGTATGGTCGCGCGCGTGACGTTGGCCGTCTCGGTCATTATTACGGCGAACTCGTCGCCACCAATGCGGCAGGCATAATCGGTGGCACGAAAGTGTTCGGCCACCGAGGTAGCGACCCGCTTGAGCACCTTGTCGCCCATCTCGTGTCCATAGGTATCGTTTACGTCTTTGAACAGGTCCACGTCAATGAGGACCAGGACGGTCTCGGTGTCGCATTCCTCCAAGAGCTTGTCGTAGGAGCCGCGGTTTAGAAGTCCCGTGAGTGCGTCGGTCTGCGCGACGCGCAGGAGGTGCATGGTCTTCTCGTGGTTCCTCCGGTACATGGCGTTATACGACTCAACAACCCGCCTGAGCTCTTGGGCGCCTATGTCTTCGAGCGGCTCGTCGTTTTGGATGTTTGCCGTGAGCTTTCGCATGGGCCTCACCATGAGCAGATAGTTGATAACCCACATGAGGGCAAAGAGGAACAGGAGGGCATATACGGTCATGCGCAAACCGCTCAGCTGGGCATTGAGCGCCTGACTGATCTGCGCCTTCTGATCTTGGAGGCTTTTCATGAGGCTGTCGGTGCACTCGTGCGCGTTCTTCTCGACAGATTCCTTGATCTTGTCGTACGCGGAACTGAGGACGATCTCCTTTGCCCGCTCGATCTTTTGGTCGTTGGAAAGCGCCGCATCGTTCTTGTGGACGCGCACCTCCTGCAGACGAGACGGCACATTCCCCAGATTGGTTGCCAGCGCTACCAGCCTCATGGCGTACAGCTCACGATTGAACAACGTGCTTGAGTCTTGATATGCGTTGGAAAGCGCCGTATAGGCCTGGTTGTCCACAATGTGTTGGCGTAGGGTGGCAAGCGACTCTTTGCGGCGCTGCGTCGTCTGCACCTCCTGCAGGTAGTCATCGAGGTAGGACCGCGTGCCGGTGAGGACGTACAGGCGTGTGCGGGTGGTGAGGTAGTCCGATGCCGCCATGAGGTCGTTTGTGGCCTGGGAGCACTCCTCGTAGGTGTTGTGCGCCTCCTCTAGCCTGGCGTTGCTCTGCACCACCCTATAGGCTAAGACAACCCCAATGACGGCAAACACGCAGACCAGCACAAAGACCCAGGCGCTGACGGCCTGTATGCCAAACGGCGCTGACCGCCGCCGCTCCCTATGCTCGCTTTTGTCGCTCATGGGCATTACCAAGATTCAAGTAGGCTCTTGCACTGTTTTTAGTTGCACAAGTATACTCCTAGTGCAGCACAATCATTTAATCATAATTGCGAATGGCGCAATGGGGAAGGCCGCATCGTCAGGGAGGGCAGCATATGAAAGATCGACACCAGGCCATGCCAAATGGCTCCACGTTCTTTCGCAACACCGCCTGCGACTACTTTCCCTGCCATGACGGCGTCGAGCCAGACGAGTTCAATTGCCTGTTTTGCTATTGTCCGCTGTATGCGCTCGGACCGCGCTGCGGCGGCGACTTTGCGTACACTGCTTCGGGGACAAAGGACTGCTCCGCCTGCACAGTGTTGCACGCAGGGGACGCGGGCGCCAGCTTGGTAAAAAAGAGGTTCGCGCAGCTCGCAGACCTCGCGCGTGCCCGTGGCGAGGAGACGGACGCATGAGGGTCTTGGTAACCGGCGGTGCGGCGAGCGGCAAGTCGGCCTATGCGGAGCGACTCGCCTGCAAGCTTTCACCCACGCGCGTCTATTTGGCGACCATGGATTCCCATGGCGCGGAGGCGCAAAGGCGCATAGTGCAACATCGCGCGCAGCGGGCAGGCCTGGGGTTCGTAACCGTGGAGTGCGCCGGACCGTCGCTGACGGCTGCCGTTGGGATGGGCGCTAACGGAGCGCCTCGCCCGGGCGTCGTGCTTCTGGAAGACTTGGGGAACCTTGTTGCCAACGCGCTCTTTGGGCCGAACGGCGAGGAGGGGGACCCGCAGCGGACGGTGGCGAGGCTCGAGCGAGAGGTGCTTGCCCTTGCCCACGGCTTTGAGCACGTGGTGGCGGTCGGCAACGAGGTGGGCTGTGAGGGAGCCTCTCCCTTTGAGGGAACGCGCGAATGGGTCCGTGCCATGGGAGCGCTGGGCTGCAGGCTTGCGGCGCGTTTCGATGCGGTGGTGGAAGTGAGCTCGGGCGTGGCTTGCGTGCTGAAGGGGGAGCTGCCATGACGATGTTGCGCTCCATTGCGATGGCCTTCGCGTGCTTCTCGGCGATTCCCATGCCACAGGTGTCGTGGACCAAGGAGAACATGCGCTACCTCATGGCGGCATTTCCTCTGGTGGGCGCCGTTGTGGGAGGGGCCTTGTGGCTCTGGCTCTGCGCGTGCGGCGCCTTGGGCTTGGGGCCGCTGGTGAGGGGGGCCGGGCTCGCCCTGCTTCCCTTGGCGATTACCGGCGGCATTCACATGGACGGATTCGCGGACGTGGTGGACGCGCAGGCGAGCCATGCGGAAGCGGAGCAAAAGCGCAAGATCCTCAAGGACCCGCATGTGGGCGCCTTTGCCGTTATGGGCGTGTGCGGGTATCTTATTGCGCACGTTGCCTTTGCGAGCGAGTTGGACGCCCGCCACGGGCTGCTGATCGCCTGCGTTCCGGTGGTGAGTCGCAGCCTGGCGGGGCTGGCGGCGCTCTGCTGGCCTGCCTCGGGCACGAGCGGCATGCTTGCCACCATGCGTGCTACGGCGCGTTTGGGCGTGGCAAAGGTGGCGCTCGGGTTGCAGCTCGTCCTTGCGTCCGCCGGCATGCTGGTGGCGAGCCCGTGCGTTGGCGGGGCGGCGCTTGCGGTTGCGGGCCTTGCGTTTGCGTGGGCGAGGCGGTTTTCCGCCAGACAGTTTGGCGGACTGAGCGGCGACCTCGTGGGCTTTTGCGTGCAGGTGCTGGAGTTGGCTCTGGTTGTGTCCGTTGTGGTGGCAGGGAGGATTGTGGCATGATCTTGGTAACGGGGGGCATTGCCTCGGGCAAGCGTACCTACGTGAGGTCGCTGGGATACGACGACGGCCAAATGGACAAACGCCTTGCCGGCGACGCTTGCGTGCTCGTTGGCTTGGAGGAGCTGTTGCGGGCGGGCGAGCTGGGCGAGGCGGACGTGGACGCGTTGGCACGCAAGGACGTGGTGGTGTGCTGTGAGGTGGGCCAGGGCGTGGTGCCCATGGAAGCCGAGGAGCGCGTCTGGCGGGAGCGGGTGGGCCGCACGTGCGCGAGCTTGGCACAACGCGCGAGCAAGGTGGTGCGCATGGTTTGCGGCATACCCTTGGTCATTAAGGAGGAGCGATGAGAAGGGCTTGTCGTGCTCTTGTCTGCTTGGCGATTGTCCTCGTTGCTTGCTATGGGCTTGCGGGGACGACAGGGTGTGCCGCGGTGGGAGGGGGAGCGAGCGCGGCTTCGGAGACGACGTTGGCCACCTTGGCAGACGGGACCTACACCGTGGAGGTGAGCCTTGAGGGCGGCAGCGGCCGTGCGAGTGTGGCCTCTCCCGCCACGATGGAGGTACGCGCGGGGGAGGCGACCCTCACCGTGGTGTGGTCGAGTCCCAACTACGACTACATGGTGGTTGACGGCGAGCGGTATTTGCCCGTAAACCAAACGGGCAACTCCACGTTCCAAATTCCCGTGCCCTCGCTCGGCGAGCCCTTTAAGGTGGTGGCAAACACGACCGCCATGAGCACGCCTCACGAGATCGAGTACGAGCTCACGGTAAGTAACGCTGCGATGCACAAGTGATGGTGATGCAGGGGGTCGGCACTGCTGCGTCACCGGATTCCCTACACATAAAAATATAAACTGCATACTTTTCCGTACGCAAACCGGGCCTTGTGTACAGTATGGGCTCCACACTGTACACAAGGCGCGTTTCTCGCCTGGAAAAGTGCGCAGTTTGCGAAGTTGACGCAGGAGACAAGGGCGGGGACAGGCGCGGTGCGAGCGCGGAACTCGGATTTGTGCGGGCAGTGCCCTGAGGCTTGGCCGAGCAAGGCAAAGGGTATGGCTGGACATGGGCTGGTTTCGTTGGATGGCGCAGAGGGTCGGCCTCGCCGTACCGATGACAATAGGGCCCAAGGGAATGATTTGGATATGCGCGAGCCAACTGGTTTTGGAAGGTGTTCCATGGTAAAAGAACATGACTAAAAACTACCCAGTCATGCGCAGGTTCACCGTGTTAATATCAAGCGCGTGTTTTAGTGGTTTAGAAACGGTTTGGTGCAGTGCATTGCGTGGTGCGCCAAGAAGGGAGCGCATAAGATGAAACAATCGTTCGGGGGGGGGTTGCCTCGGCTTGCTCTGAGCCTGGTTGCCACTCTCGCCATAGCAACCGTTGTGGGGTTGATTCCGGGGATGGTGTCGACTGCCCTAGCGGAACCAGAGTCTCGGTTGTTCAACAAGACGTACACCTATCTTAATGGGTCTGTAAGCGGAGACACGGAGTTCACCGCCACAAACGTTGAGTGGGACAGCACGGAAGGTGCCGCAAAGTTCACGGGAAATGGTCGTGGTACGTCCAACATACTAATTAACAAGAATCTCTTCTCGGGGGCAGTCGATCTATCTCGGGGCTTTGAGGTCTCGTTTGAGGCAAGGGCCGCTACCGACTGTCCTGACTACGCTCGTTTCATTGACATATTTGATTCTTCCTCCAACAACTACTTCGCTTTCTTTGCCAAGTCCGGGAGTTATCATGGATATATTCCTCTGTATCTGGAATGCAGATATGGTGGCCCAAACCAGCAAATCCACAACGGCAATCCGAGCGAAAACATTACGGACTGGCACACATACAAGATCACAGTCATAAATGACAAGACGGTAGTATATAAAGACGGCAACGTGCATGCTCAGGCGAACAATGGGGATGTCATAAAGAATACCTTGAAGAGCATTGGATCGTACGACCAGTTCTACGTTGGAAAGTCTGCCTTTGCCCAAGACTCGGATTATCGCGGATGGATGCGCAACCTTACATTTTCCGTATGGGTCAACATGTGCAACGTTTCGCTAACGGGCGGGAACCACGCAACGACAAGCGGAGGCTCAACTAACCAAGTCGACTTGACCGATGCAATGGCCACCGTTACCTATACTGCGGATGACAAATGTTACTTTGAGGAATTCGAAGATATAACAAGTAACGGCGTTACGGTACATAGAGTCGATGAGGCCACGGTGGAGGTCTCTGGTACGCCAACAGGCGACGTGGAACTAGTGGTGCCCGATGCGGTGGCATTGCCCGCCGCGGAGGTGACGAAGAAGCCGACGGCAAACAGCCTTACCTACACCGGCAAGCCGCAGGAGCTCGTTACCCTTGGCGTCTCTGACGGCGGTACCATGCAGTATTCGCTTGACGGCGAGAGCTTCTCCGAGGAGATTCCCACGGCCACGGAGCCCGGGACCTACACTGTTTGGTACAAGGCTGTGGGCGATGACGAGCACAGTGACAGCAAGGCCGAGTCCGTGAACGTTACCATAGCGGGTTCCTCCGGCGCCATTAGACCTGCCGGTACTGGCCATGTGGAAGGCATCGGTGACAAGGCTGCTACACCTTCCGGCGACGGCGTCCTTCTCGGCACTACTGGGAAGGGAAAGCGCCTGGAGGCCATCTCCCTGAGCCTGCCGACCGGGTCCGTCGGCGGTATCGAGTACCGCGCCCATGTGCAGAACGCGGGCTGGGGCGGCTGGGCCGCCGATGGCGCCGTCTGCGGCACCTCGGGCAAGGGACTTCGCATGGAGGCCGTGCAGGTGAGGCTCACCGGAGGACTCGCCAATACCCACTCGGTGTGGTACCGGGCCCACGTGCAGAACCTCGGCACGCTCGGCTGGTCGAGGGACGCGAGGGACGGTGCGACCGTCGGTACGGCGGGGCGCGGCCTTCGCCTAGAGGCCCTCGAGGTGTGCGTGCTGCCTAAGGGGCAGGTGCCCGACGGCTATAGCGAGGGCAAGGCCTCTTTCGTTGCCTCCCTTGGCGGCAGGTCGCACTCGCAGAACCTCGGCTGGCAGCCGGCGCGGGGCACCTCCCTCGGCACGACGGGACGCGGCCTGCGCCTGGAGGCCCTCTCGCTGGCGGCCCCGGCGCTGCCCGAGGCCTGCGGCATCGCCTACGAGGCCCACGTGCAGAACGTGGGCTGGCAGGGCGAGCGCGCGGACGGCCGGGTCGCCGGCACCACCGGCCGAAGTCTGCGCATGGAGGCCGTGATGATAAGGCTCACCGGCGAGGCGTCTGCGTCCTACTCGGTGTGGTACCGCGTGCATTCCCAGAACTACGGCTGGCTCGGCTGGGCCAAGGACGGCGCCGACGCTGGCACCACGGGCCTGGGCATCCGCGCCGAGGCCGTGGACGTGCAGGTGCTTCCCACCGGTCAGGTGCCCGCGGGTTACGACGCGTCCAGGGCGGCCCTGCGCACGAGGTAAGTCGCAACTGGGGGACAGTCCCTTTGTTGTTAGCTCGCTAACAACAAAGGGACTGTCCCCCAGTTGCGACCTCTGCCGCGCCTTTTCTCACCTCGCGGTTCGGTCCGCCGCCAGCACGTCGCGCACACCATCTCCGTCGCCCGCCTCCACGTGGCCGAGCAGCGTGAAGACGTCGGTGCCGCGGGCTTCGGAGTAGCCCGGCGCCCACGCGGGCAGCAGGCTCTCCTCGAGCCCGTGGCGCACCTCGCCGTTGGGCACGGCCAGCTCGTAGCGGCCCGTCTTGGGGTCGGCCCCCCGTATGGTGAGGTAGCCCGCCTGGAACATGGGCGGGATGGGGTCCGGGTCGTCGGCGCGGTAGTCCGAGAGGCGCCGCTCGGTGGCCCAGAGGGTGCCGTCGGTGAGGCGCCTGGGGTCGAGCTCCGCCTCACGCACGCGGCGCACGAGGAAGGTCGGGGTGCCGGTGGAGAACCACCACGAGGCGAGCCGCCTCTTCTGCAGCGCGCTCACGAGGCTGAACGAGTTGTAGACGCACCTGCCCGCCCGCTCGGCCCCCTCGCCGGGGCCGTCCGGGTGGAAGCAGTAGCCGTCGTAGAGGTCGCGCAGGGCCTCCAGGCAGCCGGCCGCGTCCAGTCCCAGCTTAGACGCCAGCGCGTCCAGCTCGGGCCCGAACGTGGCCACGAGCTCCGGCTCCGTGATCCCGCACGCGGCCGCGTAGTCGCGCTCGAGCGACACGTCGCTCAGCTGGTTGAGGTCGCTGAAGATGGAGACCTTGGAGAACGTGGTGACCCCCGTTATGAAGGTGAAGCGCAGGTGCTCGTCGGCGTCCTTGGGCACGGAGTAGAACCCTTTGAGCGCCGCGCGGTTGCGCTCTTCGAGCGCGAAGTCGTCAACGGCCTCGAGCAGCGGCTTGTCGTACTCGTCCACGAGCACGGCCACGCGGTGGCCGGAGACCGCATGCGCGGTGACCAGGAGCCGCTGGAAGCGCGGCCCCGGCGCGTCGGAGCGGCGCTCCACCCCCCAGGCGTCCTCCAGGTCGGCGAGCATCGCGTCGAGCTTGCCCTCGAGTCCGCCCTCGCGCGTGTAGTCCGCGCCGTTGAAGCTGAGCAAGAGCACCGGCCGCGCCACCCAGGGCTCGCGGCCCTCCTCGCGCGCCGCGGCCTCCTCCAGCCGCTCGATCGCGAGGCCGCGGAAGAGGTCGCTCCTGCCCTCGAAGTAGGCGCGCAGCGTGGAGACGAGCAGGCTCTTGCCGAAGCGCCGGGGGCGGGAGAGGAACACCGGCACGCCGGCCCGCGCGAGCCCGTGCACCCAAGCGGTCTTGTCCACGTACACGAACCCGTCGCAGCGGATCTTCTCGAAGCTCTGTATTCCGATCGGAAGCTTGCGGCCCATGGCTCCCCCCCTCGCGTCTCGCGTGTTGCCTCAATTCTAGCACGCGGCGTGCGGCCGGCATGGAGCGGCAGCGCGGTGGGGGCGTGCATGTACCCGGGTACGAGCGCGGCACCCGGGGAGCGGGTCCAAAACAGGGCCCTGCAGACAAGCCCTGCCTTCCACCGCATGTGGTTTTAGCCGCCAAAGGCGCGCACGTCCTCGAACAGGAGCCCCTGGCCGCATGTGACGACGTTGGCCACATAGCCTTGGCAGTTTCCGACGTGCCAACGAAACGGATCTTGACCGTTGCCCTCGTATGCGGCAAAGGCGTCAAAGGCAGCCATAATGGTGCCGCCGTGCGCGACCACCACCACTTCGCGTGTGCCACGTGCGCCCTCGCGGCGCAACAGCACGGCGAGCGTCGCGTTGGAGCGAGCACAAAAGCTCTCCAACGACTCGCCGTTGGGGCAGGCGCCCCTGCAGCCGCCTTCCACCCAAATGCGATACTGCGCGTCGTGCTCCATTTGGCGTGCCGTGCGTCCCTCAAAGAGGCCAAAGTCGAACTCCTCCAAGCCGACGACCGTAACGACGCGCGCCTGGGGAAAGCAGATCTCGGCCGTTTGCCGGGCTCGCAGCAGGGGACTGGCGTATACCACGCGCGCCGTCTCGCTCGTGGGCACGCGGGCTTGCTTGCACTGCGCGCGTCCGACGTCGCTCAGTGGCTCGTCCGTACGCCTTCCCACGTAGCGACGCTCCTCGTTTCCCGGCGTTGCGCCATGGCGCATCATAACGAGCCTCATGCCTGCGTCTTTCCCTCGCCGGCCACAATGCCAAAGTCAGCATAGGTCGGCCCGTCGTGGTACAGGCTCAGCGCCATGTCGAGCAACGGCACGAGGCATACGGCGCCCGTTCCCTCGCCCAAGCGCATGCTCGCATGGATGATGGGTCGCAGGCCCATGCGGGCCAAGAGTTCGGCCGCAGCCGGTTCTGCCGAGAGATGCGAGGGGAGCATGGCGTCCAGGCATTCCGGTCGCAGCCGTGTGGCACAATACGCAGCCACGGTGCTAATGAGGCCGTCGATGACTATGGGTACGCGGTACACGGCGCCTCCCAGGAACATGCCGCACATGCCGGCGATGTCAAATCCACCGAGTTTGGCCAGCACGTCAAGGGGGTCGTCTGGATCGGGGTCATTTATCTCCAGCGCACGATGGATGGCTCCTATCTTGCGGGCCAGTCCCTCGTCACTAAGACCGGCTCCGCGCCCGGCAAGCAGCGCTGGGTCTTTTCCGGTAAAGGCGCAGACAATGGCTGTGGAGGTGGTGGTGTTGCCAATGCCCATCTCACCGGTGGCTATGAGCCTAAAGCCCTTTTTGGCGAGCTCTCCCGCAAGGTCTACGCCAACGCGAATGGCCTGGAGTGCCTGTTCGCGCGACATGGCAGGACCTTTTGTGAAGTCGCACGTGCCAGCAGCAATGCGACGGTTGAGCATCGCGGGCTCGTCCACCAGCTCGAACAGCCCCATGTCCACTGCCACGCACTCAATGTTGGAAGCTGCGGCCATGCGGCATACCGACGATTTGCCCTGTGCCACGCTTCGTGCAATAAGGGCGCTCACCTGCGGATCGCTTTGCGCGACGCCTTGCGCCACCACGCCATTGTCGGCACACAACACCGCCGTGCAGCATGGCATCACGCAAACCTGAGGATCGCCCGTAAGCGCCGCGATTTGCACGACGGCATCCTCGAGCAACCCAAGCGAGCCCAAGGGCTTGGCAATGGCGTCCCAGCGTGCGCGTGCGCGTGCTGCCGCACTCTCGTTTGCAGGCTGGATGGGCAGGTCGCGAATGTAGGACTCCATGGACCGTTTCCTCTCTGGCGCTACCAGCTCCTATCGTCGGACGCAAGGTACAGAAGGGCATTAACGATGGCTGCCGCCACGGTGGAGCCGCCCTTGCGCCCGCGTGACACAATGTGCTCCATGTCGTCGCCCATGATGAGCTCCTTCGATTCCACCACGTTTACGAATCCCACGGGCACGCCAACCACGAGCACCGGCGTTGGCATGGCCCTATCGCCTATCAGTCGATGTAGCGCAAGAAGTGCCGTGGGCGCGTTTCCGATGGCAAACACAAGGGGACCCTTAAGGCGGGACGCACGCTCCATGCTTATGGCCGACCTGGTGGTTCCCCGTTCGCGCGCCTCTTGCGCCACGTCGGCGTCTGACACGAAAACGTGAACGCTGCCGCCAAAGCTTGCCAGCACGCGTTTGTTTATGCCAGCTGCAACCATGGTGGTGTCGGCAACCACGCTTGCCCCATCCTTGAGCGCTGCCACGCCGTCTTGCACCGCGTGGTTCGAGAAGTGCAGGCTCTTGGCAAAGTCAAAGTCGGCCGTGGCATGAATGACGCGCTTTACCACCTGTGCGGTTTGTGGGTCCAGCCCATGGGAGCCAAGCTCCTCCTCGATTATCTGAAAGCTGCGCGTCTCTATGTCGCGTGGCAATGCGTACTCGAGTTGCTCCGTGTTGCTCATACGCCCTCCTCAAGAATGGAATACACGAGGTCCATGTTCAGGCTCTGTCGCAAGCCGTCGGCAAGCAGGTCGTACTGCCGTTGCCTATACGTCGCCATATCCTGGGCCTGCACTCCGTCTGTGACGATGCCCCTTGCCGCCATGAGTGCCTGCAGAAGGGCCTCTGCGACCCCTTGCTCGTCAAAGAGGCCGTGCAGGTAGGTTCCGTATACGTTTTGCTGCGCACAGCCATCCTCAAGTGGTATGCCGTGCCCTTGATCGAGCGTCAAGAGAGGGCTTCCTCCCTCGCGAACGGTTTTGCCCGCGTGAATCTCGTAGCCACGTACGGCCTTATGTGACAAGTTCGCCAATGTCCCACCCACGGTGCAAAACGATCCTTGGGATTGTACCGTGCGTTTGTTTGCCTCAAATACCGTGCGCACGGGTAAGAGGCCCAGCCCTCGCTCGGCTCCACCTCCTTCTGTGCCGTGCGGGTCTTCCACGCTGGTGCCGAGAATCTGATATCCGCCGCATATGCCGAGCACCGGAACGCCCCTTTGCGCTGCCGCATGAATCGCAACGTCCAATCCCTGCTCCTTGAGCCAACGCAGGTCGTCCATGGTGGACTTGGTTCCCGGCAATATGAGAAGGTCGGGCGTGCCGAGCTCGCGCGCAGAGCTTGTGTAGCGCAACCGCACGCCCTCCATGGCGTCCAGGGCACAGAAGTCCGTGAAGTTGGAAATGCGGGGGAGGCGCAGCACTGCCACATCCACAAGCGCGCCCGTATGCCCAGCCTGCCCCGTTTGCGCATCGAGCCTACCGCCCGCGCTGTCCTCCTCGTCTATCTGCACCTGCAAATACGGCACGACGCCGGCCACTGGTATGCCCATGCGCTCTTCCAGCATGCCCACACCGTCTTTGAAGAGGGTCACGTCGCCGCGGAACTTGTTTACCACGGAGGCGCGCACCAACTTGCGCTCCTCTTCCCCCAAGAGCATGACAGTGCCAATGAGCTGGGCAAAAACGCCTCCGCGGTCTATGTCTCCCACGAGCAGAACCGGCGAGTGCGCCATGCGGGCCATACCCATGTTCACAATGTCGTCGTGCTTGAGGTTGAGCTCCACCGGGCTTCCGGCTCCTTCTATGAGCACCACGTCAAAGCGCTCCTGCAGGGCACGGAATGACTCCATAATGGGCTGCTTGAGCGTGCGTCTAAACGCAAAGTACTCCCGTGCCGACATGGTGCCAACAGGCTTACCCCGCACGATAACCTGGCTTCCCGTGTTGCTGGTGGGTTTGAGCAGCACGGGGTTCATGTGTACGTGCGGCTCAACTCCAGCTGCCTCGGCTTGGGTTACCTGCGCACGACCCATCTCCAGCCCGTCGCGCGTGACGAACGAGTTGAGTGCCATGTTCTGCGACTTAAAGGGCGCGACGGAAACGCCGTCTTGCGCCAGTATCCTGCAAAGGCCCGCAACCAGCAGGCTCTTTCCTGCCCCCGACATGGTCCCCTGAACCATGAGCACGTTGCCTTTCATGGCGTCACCTCTTCCAAGGCCAGATGCATCGCATCAAGAAGGCGGTCGTTTTCCTCGCGTGTGCGCACCGCAACGCGCAGCCAGCTAGCGTTTAGGCCCACGAAGTTCTCGCAAGACCTCGCAAGGATCTTGTGGCGCCCGAGCGCCTTAACAAGACCTTCTGGTCCGTGGAGCAGGAGGAAGTTCGCATCGCTGGGAATCACTCGCACGTTCGCAAACTGCAGCGCTTTGCGCATTCGTTCGCGCTCGAGGCTTATTGCCGCCACGCTCTTCTGCATAAAGGCGGCGTCTTTGAGGGCGGCCGTCCCAGCCAGCTGCGCGGGCGTGCTGATGGCCCAGGGTTGTCCCACCTGGCGCAAGCGCCTTGCAAGTCCCTCGTCCGCGCAAAGCAGATATCCCACTCGCAGGCCGGCGAGGCAGTGCGATTTGGTGAGCGCCTTTACCAGGACGAGGTTGGGATGGTTGGCCAGAAGTGCGGTGGAGCCAGCCTGTTCGGTAAGCTCAATAAAGCATTCGTCCAGCACCATGAGGGCATGGACTTCGCGAGAGCGACAAAGGCAGGCATCAAGTACGTCACGGGGAACGCAGCGGCCCGTTGGGTTGTTGGGGTTCGCAATAAACGCGAGGTCGTCCTCCTCGGTCAGGTTGCTTGCAAAGCGTGTGGTAAGGACAAAATCCTCGCATGCGCGCAGTCTGTGATAGCGAATGCGAGTGGCAGAGCCCGTGCCCGTGGCAACCAACGCCTCCTCGTAGCCGGAGTAGCAGGGAGCGCACACGAGTGCCTGAGCGGGTCGTGCCACAAGGCATAGTCGCCAGAAGGCGTCCGTGGCTCCTGCGCAAGGCACTACCCATGTGGTCGGAACGCCCTCATGGGCGGCAATTGCGGCTGTGAGGGAGCGACAGCGCGGGTCGGGATAGGTAACGCATGCCTGTGCACAGGCTTCAAGGGCCCGTTGCGCGGCCTCGGGCATTCCCAGCGGGTTGAGGCTTGCCGAGAAGTCCAAGCAGTCGGGATGCCCAAACGTGTCGCCACCGTGCTCAAAGCGTCTCATGTTGGCCTACCTCCTCTTGCGCAGTGTGCCCAACGTCACGGAGACGGCGACGCTGAGTGCCAGAGCCAGGACGCTCGTGGCATACATCAGGCGTGTGGCTCGCTCGACGTCGGCAGGCTCTATGCTGCGAGTATCGTCACCTATGGTTGGCTTGTCATGCAGGACGCCAAAGTAGCTGGCTGGGCCCGCCAGCTGTATGCCCAACGCTCCCGCGCAGGCCGCCTCGGGATAGGCGGCGTTGGGGGAGGCGTGCCGGCGCTTGTCGCGTTGCAGTATGCGCCATGCATTGGTGCCACTCAGCCCAACGGCAGGCGCGGCAACGCACATGATCGCGCCGGTAACGCGGGCTGGTATCCAATTGAGAACGTCGTCCAGCTTGGCGGCGGCCCAGCCAAAGTCCTTGTAGCGATCGTTTTTGTAGCCCACCATGGAGTCCATGGTATTGGTGGCCTTGTACAGCATGGCCGCCGGCGCGCCGCCCACTGCCATAAACAGCAGGGGAGCAACCACGCCATCGGAGGTATTCTCGGCAACCGTCTCGATGGCGGCACGGAGCACGCCGGCCTCGTCGAGCTCCTGCGTGTCGCGCCCTACGATCATGCTCACGGCCACCCGTCCTGCCTCCAGGCCATTGCGGCACAGCTCGTCCTGCACGTGCGAGGCTTCCTTTTGCAGTTGGCGCGCGGCGATGAGCTGATAGCAAGCGAATGTGTGCGCCACAAACCCCACCTTGGGCGAGACGGCGTTGGCGAGGCGTAGCACGGCCACCATGCCCGCGCATGAGAGAACGTCCACGGTTACCGCAAGCAGGATGCCGCCAGCGCGCTCGCCTGCCGGCGTGGAGGGGAGCAACCGTCGAATCGTTTGCTCGGACGACGCTATGAGCTTGCCCACCAGGCGAATAACGTGTGGCATGGAATAGGGATCGCCCAACGCGGTGTCGAGCGCAAACCCGCAGACCATGGGAACGAGGCTCCTCATGACGCATCCTCCTTCTTCGCCGTGGAAAACGCCGTGCAGGCACTCACGAACCGAAGCGCTGCCTGAGGCGCGCTTCGCAGGTAGAGGTGCGGAAAGCCTGCATGGAGCGTGGGCGTTGCGATTACGCAGTCCCATTCCTTGCTCGCGTACGGCTTTCGCGCGAAAAACGATGCGCCGGCGTTGGTGCTGTTCCAGTAATGGAACTCATGGGCAGCAAGGGTCTCTCCCGCATCGCAAAGCAGACCGTCGTGGCGTGCCGTAAGCGTGGCGTAACCAAAGGTACCCAAGCGATTTGTGCCAAATGCCGAGCCCTTTAGGGCACTGACCATGGGCCAGGGGTGCCCGTCCTTGTCTTCCAACGTGTTATGCAAATAGAGGAAGCCGCCGCACTCGGCCACGGTGGGCATGCCCGCAGCAATGGAGGTGCGCAGTTCCTCGCGCATCGACTCGTTGAGGCTGAGTTCGCGAGCGTGCAGCTCGGGATAGCCTCCCCCCAAGTACAGCCCGCTTGCTCCCGCGGGGAGGTACGAATCGCGAAGCGGCGAGAAGAACGCGATCCTTGCGCCCAGCTGCTCGAGCAGCCGCAACGTGCTGTGGTAGTAGAAGCAAAACGCGTCGTCGAGTGCCACGGCAATAAGAGGTGAGGCCGTTACCGCCGACGGGAGCGCTTGCGGTTCATAAATAAGGGCGGGTGCCTGGCGTGCCACGTCGAGCAGGGCGTCGAGGTCCACGGTTCTGCGCACGGCCGTCTCCAGGACGCTCAACCTGTGTTCCAGGTCCTTCACCTCTTCTGGCCGAATCAGTCCCAAATGACGGCTGGGCAGTGCCGCCTCTTCCAGGTGGGGGAGGTGTCCCAGTACGGGGACGCCGGTCTCCTCCTCCACCAGGGAGCGCAGGCGCGGATAATAGCCTTCCGACACATGGTTGAGGATGACGCCCGCAATCTGCGAGGGAGTTCGGAACTCCAAGAACCCGCGAATCTCCGCTGCCACCGAGAGCGCCTTGCCTCGCGCGTCAACCACCAGAACCGTTGGTGTGTTGGTAATCCGGGCGACGTCGTAGGAAGACGACTCATGCGTGTGGGCAATGCCGTCGTAATAGCCCATCACTCCCTCTATGAGTAGGAGGTCGGCCCCTTGTCCCTGTGTTGCCGCGAGCTCGCGTACGAGATCGGGTCCTGCGAGGAAGGGATCGAGGTTACACGAGGGGGTGTTGAGCAACCGCTCCATGAAGAGGGGGTCCAGGTAGTCGGGTCCGCACTTTGCCGCATGTGGGCAGAGTCCGCGTGCGACAAGGGCACGCAAGATGCCGCATACAACGGAGGTCTTTCCCGATCCGCTGCCAGGGGCCGCCACGAGCAGGCGTGCAACGTGTGCCTGCATAGCGCTACTCCCTTCCCGATTTCGGTGAGGTGTAGCGAGCGTCCTGCCCTTCCTCTAGACTCCATGCGGGGCCCCAGGCGCTTATCACATAAACCGGATTTTGTGCCGTCATGAGGTGGTAGGCCCCTGCCTCGCGTGCCTTTGCCACACTGAGCTGCACCATATCGACCTCACGGAGCCCAAGCTCGCGTATGCACAGGAGCGCCTGCGATACAGTTTCCAGGGTTACGGCGGTAATGCAGACGCGTGCCTGTGGGTTGGCGTCAAACGCAACGCGCAGTATTGCCTCCAGGTTGGATCCGTTGCCTCCCACGAACACGCGGTGCGGCCTTGGCAACCCCTGCAATGCTTGCGGAGCCTCGCCCTCCACAATGCGTAGATTCGTAAGGCCAAAGGCCCTTTTGTTGGCGTGCAAGAGCTCTATGGCGGCGGGGTTTCTCTCTATGGAGAGCACTTGCCCGAGCGTGGCCATACGTGCTGCCTCCACGCTTACGGATCCCGTGCCTGCACCCACGTCCCATATTGTGTGGCATGGCTCAATGCGGAGCTTGCAGAGGGCGAGCGAGCGCACCTCCTCCTTGGTCATGGGCACCTTGCCACGTGCGAAGGCGTCGTCGGAAATCCCCGGCGCTGTGGTGGCTACGAGCGGATGGGGGTTAATTACGAGGAGCGCGTTCAGCGCCGCGAACTCGGACTGTGCCAATTGCGCGGCCGTGCCCGTTGTAATGCGTTCGTCTTCGTAGGAGAGGAGCTCTCCCACGCTTACCAATACGTCCTCAAGTCCGCGTGCGACCAGCAGTGCGCAGATGTCCTGTGCCGTGGTGCTGCCACCCGATAGTATGAAGGTCTTGCCGTGGGACTGAACGTGCGCCGCAACATCGCAGTCGCGCCCATGGACCGAGATTACGTGAGCGTCCTGCCAGCTCACGCGTAGCTTTGCGCACAGGTACTGCAGCGACGAGATGCCGGGGATTACGTGCACATCCATGCCATCCAGATGCCCGTAGAGTCCCGTGGCCCCGCTGTAGAACCCCACGTCACCGCTCATTACCACGCTGGCCGTACGAGCGGACGATTCGCGTAGCTCGCGCGCGATGTCCTGCGTGCGTGTGAGCGCGACCTTGGGCACCTCAAAGGCAGCCAGGGTGTCGAGCAGGCGGCGCGATCCAACGATGAGGTCGCTTTCCTGCAGGGCTTGCAGTGCCTCCTGCGTGAGGGTGTTGGGGTTTCCCATACCCATGCCCAGCACATGTACCTTATAGACCATAGCGCTCCTCCAACAATGCCTGTGCCTCGTCAAGCGAGAGGCCCCTCTCTTTGCGTGGCCGTTCTACCACAACGAGCTCAACGCCACACTCGTGTGCGGCCTGCACCTTTTGGTTGAATCCACCCGCGACGCCAGAGCGCTTTGTTACCAGCACCTTTGTGTGCAGTTCCTTAAGGAGGGCACGATTTAGTTGGGTGGAGAACGGACCCTGCATGGCTATTACGTGGCTTGCGGGGATGCCAAGGTTGAGCGTACGCGCAAGCGACTCCGGCGTTGGCAGGATGCGCACGTACAAGCGCTCACGGTAGTCGTCCATGGCCTCCACGAATGCGGGCAGGTCGTTGGTTCCGGTGGTAAGCAGCACCACGCCCTCCCGCGTAGCCACCGTGCGTGCTGCCTCCAGTGCGTTGGCAGCGCTGATCCAGGCGCCAGCTGGTCCTGTCTCGCGTGTAAGGCGAACCACGTCCTTTGCGAATGAACGTGCCAGCTCATCGATGCTTGCAGAGATATGCTCCGCATAGGGGTGGGTCGCATCGATTATGCATGCAAAGTCATGCCTCTGCATGAGCTCGTACTTGTCTTCGCGTGAGAGTGGTCCCACAACACGCGCTATGTTTGAGCCCTCGGGCATGAGGCTCGCGCCGTATTCTGTTGCCGTGCATGCCACCACGTTGCAGGTGCTGCGCCCATCCAGCCACTCCGCGAGCTGACGTCCTTCGGTTGTTCCGCCAAACAACAGGACTTCCATCATGCCTCCTCGCGTGCGTAGCCGCGTGGGGTAACCATGCGTCCGCCAACCAGCCTCGTATGCTCGTTTCCCACAAACACGCAACAGCTCATGTCCACCTTGGTGTTGCGTAGCTCGTCCAAGGTGAGCGTTTGGCTGGATTGGGCGGGCCTGCCCACATTGCGCACGATGCCGCATATCGTCTGCGGGTCGCATGACTCCAGCAGGATGCCGCAGGCTTGGCGTAAGTGACCCGTTCGGCCACGCGAGCCGGGATTGTACAGACAAATACACAGGCCGCATTGTGCCGCCGCGCGCAGACGCGCCTCTATGTGCTCCCAAGGCGTCATGAGGTCCGAGAGCGAGATGCAGCACCAATCGTGCATAAGGGGAGCCCCGAGAAGTGCCGCACCGCCGCAGGCGGCCGTAACACCGGACACGATTTCCACCTGTACCTGTGGATACTGCTGCGCCAGCTCAAGTACGAGCCCTGCCATGCCGTATACGCCAGGATCTCCCGAACACACCAGCGCCACGCGGCGCCCGCTTGCTGCCTGCCGCAGCGCCTCCTCGCAACGCTGTGCCTCCATGCGCATGGGCGTACACAAGAACTCTGCCGCGGGAAACTGATCGCGGACAAGGTCGACGTAGGTTGTGTAGCCCACGATGAGATCGGCCGCCTGCAAGGCCTCGCGCGCACGCTCGGTGAGGTCGGCACCGGCGCCGGGACCAAGGCCCACGCATTGCAGTATGGCGCTTTTCACATCCCCGGAAGAACTTGTCAGTTCCCCGTGACCAGGGGCGTGCCCCTCTTCCATATCGTCAATATGTGGGAAGCGGAGCGTGGGCGTCGCGTATGCGAGCGCGACGGTGACCCCATCCTTGGCGCATTTTGCGGCGAGCAGCGTCGAGCCGTTTGCACATGCCGCGCGCTCGCACACGTTGTCGACCCCCATCGTCTTGCGTACGAAGTCCGAGGAGCTGAACGTGCCGGGAACGGCGGCGAGTTTGGCAGCGGTGTAGAAGTGCGTCTGCCAACCGCGTCGTTGCGCAAGTTCCAGAAGGCCTGGCTCGCTGGCCTTGGCGTCGATGCTCGCAAGGGTGCGCACGGCCTGCGGTGCAACGTTTGCGTGGGTAAGACACTTGTCCACCAGCCGCTCTATGGCTTTGCGTGGGGTGTTGCGCTTGCATCCCACACCTACGGTAATCGTGCGGGGTACGAGGCGCAGCGTACGCGCGAAGGGCTTGCGCGCGGGGTCGAGCGAAACGCTTATGCCAAGATCGCATACGCCCTTGTCACTGGCTCGGATGCCCTCGGGAGGGACGCCTTCTATGGCGAACTCGGACAAGAGCCCAACCGTGCGTCCCTCCAGCAGCGCAGCGCTTATCTCCTTGGCCGCGGGGCGGTCCAAGATGTGCAGGCCCTGTTCGACCGCCCATTCGTCCACCGAAAAGACGCCACGTACGTCGGTGGCCGTTGTAATGGCGGCCTGTACCCCCGAAAGGCGTGCTATGCGTCGGGCGAGTTGGTTCGCGCCGCCTACGTGTCCCGATAGGAGGGGAATGGCAAAGGACGCCGTTTCGTCCATGCATACCACGGCGGGATCGCTGAACTTGTCGCATACGTGCGGTGAGATGGCGCGCACGGCAATGCCGCACGCGCACACAAAGAGCAGCGCATCCGACTGCTCGAATGCGTTGGCGGTCCATGCGTGTAGGGAGTCCAGCTCGTCTATGTGGGGTGAGCCATGGTCTTCGTTCGCAGCCTTGGCAAGGCGACTTGGAGCGCAAAGAGATACCTCGTCCCCTTGCTGAGCCAAACCCTGTGCCACGCGACGAGCGAGGGCGACTCCTTCCTGTGAGAAGGCAACGCAAGCTATGCGCATGGCGCGTCACCTCCTGCGGAGTGATTGGGGACGGCGTTGCGGTAACCGTGGCCGAACGCCGCATCGTACAAAAGCGAACGCTCGCCGTGCGTGGTAAGTACCCTGCCCACCAAGACGAGGGCAGTTTTGGTTACCCGATGCTCGAGCGCGCAGCTGTATAGCGTGCCAACGGTGCATAGGTATAACTGCTCGTCTGGCCACGTGGCTCGTACGACTATGGCTGCGGGCGTACTGGGCTCGTATCCACCGGCCAGAAGCTCCTTCTGGGCACGATCGAGTAGGCCTGCGCTGAGGAACAGCGCCATGGTACAGCCATGGGAGGCAAGGTCGCGAAGCTTCTCTTGCTCAGGCATAGGTGTGCGCCCCTCTACGCGCGTTACCACGAGCGACTGGGACACCTGCGGAACGGTGAGCTCCGCTCGCAGCGCAGCGGTCGCGCCAAACAGCGACGACACGCCGGGTACTACGTCGTAAGGGATGCCGCGAGCGTCGAGCGCGTCCATCTGCTCGTGGTGTGCGCCATAGAGCGCCGGGTCTCCCGTGTGCAGGCGCACGCACTCGAGCCCTGCAGACGAAGCGTGCACCATCACGTCCACGATTTGCTCCAATGTCATGGCGGAGGAGTCATGTATTTCGCAGCCGGTCTTGCACATGTCCAACAGCTCGGGATTCACCAGCGAGCCGGCATATACCACCACGTCTGCTGCCTTCAGCAGGCGTGCGCCGCGAAGCGTTATGAGGTCTGCCGCGCCCGGCCCCGCGCCAACGAAGTGAATCACGCTATGCCTCCGTTCTCACCCTGAGGGCGTAGGTCCGACGCATGTGGCATATCGCGCTCAGGTAGCGTTATGAAGACCGATGAGAAGGCGAAAGCCCCCGTGCTCAAGCACCGCACGCGCTGGTCGAGGGGGAGACGGAAGTCCCCGTGCTCAAACAGCGCTTTGCGAACTGCGCGCGGGGACTTCCGTCTCCCCCTCGACCAGCGCTTTGCGAACTGCGTGGGAGGTCTTCCATCTTCCCGTCGGTCGTCACTTTGCGAGCTGCGCACCGCATGCCACAGACGCCGGCCTCCGTCATGATGTGCCCGCTCCGGCCCCCTGGTTGTAAGCTGGATACGACATGCCACAGGTGCAAGTCTGCCTAGGCGCTTCGCAATCTCCACTCGCACTGGACGCCTCACTACTGCCCCCTCGGATTCGATTGTTCCTCGATGCTTGATGCCCCAGCGGGGCGCGCAAGGCGCTCCACGAGTTTGTCTGCTCCAGCCGTTCCGCACAGAAGGCCATGCTTGTTGGAGAACATGATGGCCTCGACACGCATGTTGTTTCCCGCTCGAAAACGTAGGTGCTCGGAGAGCTTGTGAGCAAGCGATGCCATGGTGGGCTCCAGAAGGCCCTCCTGGCAGAGAAGGTCCAACATTGCCTCGGTGGTCGGGGCCTCGAATATGGCCTCGATGACTCCGTGCGTGGCACCGGCAAGGGCTGCGTGGGCTGCCACAGTCTCGGCACGGCCATCCGCCATACGGGAATGCGTGTTCATGGCTCCTGCGGCAACCTTAACGAGCTTTCCCACATGTCCCACAAGCAGCACTGCCTCAAAGCCAAGCCGTGCGGCCTCGTCCAAAGCCGCTCCGACGTAGTTCGAGCACGTGACCGCACGTTCTGCGGGAATCCCAAGCTCAGTCTGGGCAAAGGCCTTGCCGTAGTTGCCGGGTACCAGCAATGTCTCCGTTGTCCCTTGCGCATACGCCACACGGAGCTCGAGTTGCAAGGACTCCACCAGGGCGGCCTCGCTCATGGGCCGTACGATGCCCGTGGTGCCCAGCACCGAGAGCCCGCCCTCTATGCCAAGCCGTGGGTTGAACGTATGCGCGGCAAGCTCTTCTCCGCCAGGGATGGAGATGCGTATGTTGAGCCCACCATCGTAATCGTGCTCAGATGCCGCCCGTCGTGCCTCGCGTTCGATCATGGAGCGGGGGATGGTGTTTATGGCAGCACTTCCCGGCGGTTGGTCCAACCCCTCCTTGGTAACGTGACCAACGCCGGCCCCTCCGTCTATGTGTATCCCGCGATGGGTGCGCAAACTCACCCGTGCTCGTACAAGCACGCCATCGGTTACGTCGGGGTCGTCGCCTGCGTCTTTGCGGACTGCGCATTGTGCCCAGCCGTCCCCGTGCGAAGCCTCCTCCACATCCAGCTCAACGCGTATGCCTGACGGTGTGTCGACACTCAGCGTTGCGGGGGCACTTCCGCCCAGCAGCAGGTCTGTGGCTGCGCGCGTGCCGGCCGCAGCGCAGGTTCCCGTGGTGTAGCCGCAGCGAAGCAGCTTGCCCTGGGTGCTTATGTATTCGTCAAGCTTACGCATGGACATCCTCCTGAGCGCGATCTTCGCTTTGCGGGTTCAGTGCTATGGTGCCGCTCAGGGGGTCAAACGTTCCAGGCTCCAGGTTATAGAGCTTATCTATGGTGCTTGCGCAACATACCTGGTCGGGCGTTCCCTGCGTCAACACGACGCCGTTCCTTACGCATACGAGCCAATCGGAAGCCTGGCGTGCCAGTGAGAGGTCGTGCATACTCATAACGATGGCGACTCCACGATCGTGAGCAAGCCGACGCAGTATTTCCAGCAGCTCTATCTGGTAGTGGAGGTCCAAATAGCTGGAGGGTTCGTCCAGCACGAGGACGCGTGCGTCTTGGCAGATGGCTCGCGCAAGTAGCACGCGCTGGCGCTGACCGTCGGAGATGCGTGCAAAGTCACGAGAGCGCAGATCCCACACGCCCACAAGCTCCATGGCTTCGCGTATGGCAACGCGATCGGTATCGTGCAGAAGTCCCATGCGACCAGTATGGGGATATCGGCCTGTCTCCACCACGTCTTGGCAGGTGAGCAGCTCGGTGCGCAACCGCTCCGTAAGAAGCACCGCCCGCTCAAGCGCCAGTTCGCGCTCGGAGAGTTGGGCTATGTTGCGACCGTCGATGTGCGCCGTGCCGCTCAACGCTTCCAGTTGTCCCGCTATGGTGCGGAGTAAGGTGGACTTGCCGGCGCCATTGGGGCCCACTAACGTTACGATGTGTCCAGCGCCTGCCTCAATGCTTACGTTGCCGAGCACTTGCTTTGACCCATAGCCCACGCAGAGTTCCCTCGTTTGTAATAGGGACGTGCCGGTACGTTCGTATGCCTGAGGGGCGTTTTCAAACGAGTTGCTGGGAGCAGCCGTTTCCTGCACCTCCTCACCGCTTCGCCTTTTGCTCTTAAGGATTACCGCAATGACTACGGGCGCGCCCAGAAGGGCTGTTACGGTGGAGACCGACATCTCGGTTGGGGCAAAGGCGGTGCGGGCAATAAGGTCGCTCAACAGGCAAAAGGCTGCTCCGCCCAAAAACGAGGCCGGTACCACCACCAGTGGCCTGTTGGTGCCCGCTAGCCTTCGTGCGATGTGGGGAACCGCCACGCCCACAAAGCTCACGGGCCCCGCAAAGGCAGCGACGCAGGCGGCCAATACGCTGGAGAGCAGGATGAGCGCGGCGCGGAAGGCGCCCACGTTTACTCCCGCGCTTTGTGCGTACCTCTCGCCGAGTTGGTAGGCACCGAGTGGTTTGGAGAGCAAAAACACGCATCCGCTTGCTACGAGCACTACAATCGTTATAACGCTCACGTCGCCCCAGTCCATGCCGGAGAAGCTTCCCATGGACCAGTTGCGAAGATTCACGATGCTGGTATCGCTGGCAAAGGTAACCACGAAGTCGGTGGCCGCATTGCAGAGATACCCGATCATCACGCCGGCAACCACCAGCATGCCAGGCGAGCCGATGTGGCGGGAGGCCAAGAGCACCAACGCCATGACGGCCAGCGACCCCACGCAGGCTGCCGCCACCGACATCCAAGATGACATGATGCCATGCGATCCCACCACCACAACCATGACCATGGCCACGGCGAGCTTCGCGCCGTGAGAGATGCCCAGTACATAGGGGCCGGCTATGGGATTGTTGAAGAAGGTCTGCAGGAGCAGTCCCGAGAGGGCGAGCGCCCCTCCCAGAAGCGTCGCGGCCAACAGGCGCGGCAGGCGGATGCTCAGGAGCACCTGTGCCGCGGTGCTGTTGGCATCGGCGCCTGTAAGGATGGCGACAAGCTGGTGGATGGGTATTGGCTGGGTTCCCATGCAGAGGTTTGCCGCCATAAGCGCAAGGAGTGCGACACACAAGAGCGCAAGCGAGAGGCCCGCACGGGTGCCGCGCACCATGCGTGTGCCTTGCTGTCCTTCTGTGGTGGTAACTTGCCCGCGCACCCTTGTCTCCCTCATGCTACGCGAGTCGTTGCTGCTCGCGCTCCCGTGCCTTCGACCGATTGGCAATCGGCTCCGCGCTCGCTTCGCTCGCTCACTTTGCGAGTCGCAGATTGCGGACCGGTCGAAGGCGCGGGAGCGCGAACGGCAGTCGTGAGTCTCTGCAGGTGGGTTACGCCCTCGTCCGTTCCCTTGAGCGCGTGGTTGAAGTCTGCGATGATGCTTCCCGACTCCACCATCTGCTGATACATGTTGTGCTCCGTAACCCACACGTCGCCGCTCTGGACGGCCTTAAAGTCTGCCAGTAGCCCGTTCTTTTGGAGCAGGTCATCCAGCGAGCGCACGTCCTCGTCTATGGAGGTGTTGTACACGAGGACGTCGGCGTCCTTGGCGGTTGCATAGAACTGCTCCATCGTGAGGGTGGTGGTGCTCGATCCCGCGGCAGCCTGTTCCAGCTCATCGAAGGCGTAGGTGCCGCCTGCCATCTGGATCATCTTGGTTACGTAGTCTCCGGGTTTGCGCACTACCGGCGTGCCGCTTGCGTTGAAATAGAAGAACGCCATCCGCTTGCCCGTTGGCTGCGTGCTAATGGCCTCCACTTGGCGCTCCTGTTGCTCAAGTACCTGCGCAGCCTGCTCGTCTTTGTTTAGGAGCACGCCGTATAGCCTTACCCACTCAACGCGACCGAGCGGGTCGTCTTCGTAGCTGGAGAGTTCCACGAACACGGGGATTCCCAGCTCCACGAGCTTGTCGCGTACGGTAGGGGCGTGGTTGATCATGGTGCTTTCCAGGGCAAGCAGCACGCCCTTACCAAGAAGGAGCTCGTAGTCGGGCGTTCGGTACTTTCCGCCATATGCCACGCGACCTTGGTCCATGGCCTGTTGCATGCGCTCGCTATACCAATCGTCGCGCTCGATGCCCGAAACGCTCACGACGTCTTCGGCGCCTAACGCCTCAAGGAGGCAGAGCGTGTCGCTTGCCGCTAGGTATACGTCGGACAAGGGCTGCCGAAGCGCCACGATGTCGGGCGCGAGACCGTCTGGCACCTCGCTTTTGGGGGGCACAACCAAATAGCGGCTGCCATCGGCCGTGCATATGAGCGCATAGCCCCCATCGAAATAGTCCACCGTAAAGCAGTGGGCATGGCGAAGCTCGAGGCTGCCCGTGGGCTGCCAGCCGCACCCCAGGTCCGCATTGTGGAAGTCACTCACGAGCGTGGTATGGGGACCGGCTTGCTCCGCATCTTGGCTTTGGGCACTGTCGGAAGAAGGCCTCTGTGCAGCGCCTGGTGCACAAGACACAAGGAGTGCCATGAGGAGCACTCCAAGAAGCGCCGTAAGGCAACGAGTTATGAGCGTGCGTGCGCCTTGCATACGGTCCGCGGCCTATGCTGAGTCTTGTGCGTTCGTTGCGCTGCCATTGGCCTGGGCGCTCGACGAGCTCGCTGCGTCGGCTGCGTTCTCCGCAGCCTTTTGGGTTGGCGTGTGGAACACGATAGTGTGGTCGTACCACGTGTTGCGGCGCTGCCCGAAGGCGGCAATGGGAAGCTCGGTGTCAAGAGCTCGCACGGGTATGTCGAAGGTGTACTTTCCCTCGTCGTTGAGGCGGTAGTCGTATACGCCCTCCGTGGCCTTTTCCGCATCCTGCGCCGAGCCGAAGTACAGGCGCGAGAAGCCCTCACCGGGAAGCGAGATGGTCGCTGTGTAGACGCCGTCCTTTACCGTGAGGGTGCATGTCTCGGAACGGAACATGCTGGAGTCGGTGGTCACGTCGATGTTGTACGTGCCGTCTGCGGGTGGAGCGGTCTGAGCGGGCTTGGTCTCGCTTGAGCTTGCGGCGCTTGAGCTCACAATGCTCGAGCTCGAGGATCCGCTCGTGCATCCCGCCAAGGGGGCGGCAAGGCTGCCACAGAGGAGGGTGGCAACAAGTGTAGCGGCAGGTCGCTTGGGAAACATGGACTACTTCCTTCTCTTTTGGACGACGCGTTTGCATGGGGACGTGCGGACCGTGCTCCGCACGTCGCGCTACAGATGGTTGATCACTTCCTGCGTGTGCTGGACGTAGACCTCGTCTACGGCCTCAATTTGGCCGAGGCCTTCCACGATGCTTTCCACCTCGAAGCCCGAGGCCTGCATGATGGACGCAAACGAGTGGTCGTTGCCAGTGTCGGCCATGTCGTTATTTGCATGGTCGCCGGCGACAACCATAAGGGGTCGCAAAATGGCCCTGGTGTAGCCAGCCTGCTTTGCGGCTGCGGCAACGTCGTCGAAAGAGGGGGAGGCCTCCACCGTGGCAACGAAATAGTTCTTGTATCCCAGCTCGTTGAGGGCCGCCTGGAAATCGGTATAGATCTTGTTGGCCTCGGCCTCGGTACCATGGCCCATGAGGCACACGCATGTGTGTTCGTCCTCACGGGACTTCGTGGCGTTCTTTATTGCCTGGGCAACGGCCTTCTGATCGTCCTTGGTCTTGAGCAGGGGTGTGCCAATGCCGCACTTGTCAAACTTGGAGCGGTAGTTTTCCAAGGCGGTTGCGATGTCGTTGTACTCGTAGCCGTCGGTAAGGTGGGTGGGCTGTACGATGACTTCCCTCACTCCCTCGGCCACCAGCTTGTCCATGGCTTCGGTAAAATTGTCTATGTGGCGGCCCGTGTCCTTTTGTATGTGGTCGATTATGGTTTGCGAGGTAAAGGCACGACGAACGTCGTACTTGGCAAATGCCTCGTCAATGTCGGATTCAATGGCGCCAATGGTTATGTGACGACAGTTGCCATAGCTGGTTCCAAAGCTTGTTACGAGGATAACGGGCCTAGGGGTGTTTGCGCCAGCCTGCGCTGCGCTGCTTGAGTTGCCCGTGCCGCAGGAGGTAAGTCCCGTTGCGGCAACGGCGGCAACGCCGGCAACACCGAGGGCGGACCCAAAGAAGCCTCGTCTGGAAATGCGGGAATCGTTCATGCGTGCCCCTTTCGTCATGGCGCATTGGCCGTTCTGAGGGCAGACATGAGTGAAGACAAACTCGCACATTGCCGTACGCAACATGCAATGCCACGACGACAACAAAATCCAAGTACGTCAACGACTGGTCCGGAGTTGAACCGGAATCCTTTGAAGCGAGGCCTAACAGCTCGAAGATCGCACCCTCGTTTATGTGCCACCATCATAGCACTTGCGGCAGGCGCAACACAGCCTTGCTATGCCTTGGTATACGTAACGGCGCAATATCCCGGATAGATGATCTGGCGTGCGGAAAAGTGGAATTCCTTGCCCGTCAGCGCGTCAGTGAACTCCTCCTCAACAGCCTCGCCGTCGAGGGCGGCGCGCTTGACGCTCTCGAACCACTTTTCTCCTATGTGGGGATAGAGCTCGCGTACGCTGTGCCCTTGCACCGCCTTTGCCGAGAGCCCCCCATACTCCTCGTACTTGTGGTTTACGTAGAAGATCACCGCATCGTAGAGCCCGCTGTTCTCGGCGTATGTGACGTGGTACACGCTGTATGAGAGGGGCAGGTCGTCAAAGAGGTGGAAGATCTCCGACGAATGGGCAAGGCGGCTTTCCGAAGAGATGTTCTGGTCGTGGTCTGCGTGGAGCCGCACCTCGGCCAGCTTCTTTTGCTCTTCCAGGTCGTTGGCCTCCGAGAAGAGCACGTATCCGACGGACAGATACAGGCTAAGGGGAACGTCTTCAATCCTCTTGATGGATTCGCCAATGGACTTTATCCGGTTGCGAATGTCGTGAGCCTCTTCCCGGTTCTCGATCTGATGGAGAACCACGAACCTATGGCCAGACGTGCGCCCGACGGCACTCGTTCGACCGAAGTCGTCCTTGAGTTCCTTGCCAAGGGCATTCAAGATCTTGTCGCCAAAGTCAAAGCCATACTGCTCGTTGAGAGTGGAAAAGTCGTTGACGGCAATGTGTATGCGAACGAAGTCCGTACCGCGAAGGAAGAACTCGTCGCGGAAGAAGTTCGCCTCTTCCGAAATGCCGCGAGAGTTGAGAAGTCCCGTGAGCATGTCGCGCCGAGGGGTCTCTTCCCCGCGCTTGTCGTTTACCGTGAGCAGCTCTCGATCGATGAAGTAGCCAATGAGTCCCTTGATTTCGCCGTTGGTGTTGTAGAGCGGGGTCTTGCTGGCTAGGATCTCCCTGTTCTCGCCGTCCTTCATGCAGCGGCCGGGCATATTGTGGAAGGTCACTCCCTCGTGGATGACCTGGTACTCGTCGCTCTTGTACAGATCTGGATGGACGTGCCATCCAAGGTCCTCGTCGTTCTTTCCGACTATGTCTCCCTCGGAGGCAAAGCTGTAGTAGTCCAAGAACGCGCGACTGGCCCCCAGGAAGCGACGGTTGTTGTCCTTCCAGAAGACGCGAAGCAGGTCGGAGTGCACGAGGTTGTTCCACAGTTGTGCGGGTGCGTATGGCCCATCGTCGCCTGCGCTTACGGCGTTGTTCCTAAGCACCTCGCTTACGCTGTTGTGGACCTTGCGAATGAGCGCAAAGTACCTGCTCTCGTCGAGTTTGAGGAGGGTGTATTCCTTCCAGGCATATTGTCCGTGCCGCACGCTCGACCGCAGCATAACCGAGAAGCTCACGGCGGACGATGCGGATAGGTGCTCTGCCGCTGCCTTCGGACTAAAAAGACGACGGTACGTCTCCCTGTCTTCGGGATAGACGTATTTGTCGGCGTACTCCCTCACGAGCATCTTGACGCCCTTTCTGGCAGAAAGCAAGTCCTCTCGCGTGGCCGTGTACAGCGGCTGTATGGTGTCTTCCGTCATGTTTATGAGCGTAATGCGCTCATAGAGGGCATAGAGCCTTCGTGCGTACTCGTCCAGGGATGCGGTCTTTTCGGACTGCGTGCTCTTGGTGAGGTTGGTTATTTGGATAAGAACGCAGTATCTGCTTACCGTGCTTGCCATGCGACGGATTCTGAGCTCATAGTACTGCTCGTTAATGGTAAAGGTCATCCTTCCGTCGCCGCCGGACCCTACGGAGTCTATGAGGTTGATGATGCTGTCGGAAAGGAGCTGGTACGGTTGGGGCTGGCAGAGCATCTTTTGCGTAAAGATGTCGGAGAACATGCCGGTGCCGTTTGCCGTCTCCTCAAAGGCCGTGTTGAAGAACAATACTTTGAAGTGGCTCTTCGAGAATTCGGCGAGTGCCAGCGGAATGCTGTTGAGCTGGCGGGCGGTGGCAATGGAGTCGTGCTCCTCGCGGGTCATAAAGGGAACCGCGCTGAGGACGTCAATGCGACCGATTTCATCGTAGTACTGGCGGTCTTGCGGCAACTCAACCTGGATGCCCTGCTCGCGTATGTGCGAAAGCGCCTCCTCGTAGGGCGCTGGCTTTCCAAAGTAGTAGCCCTGCACCTTTTCGCAGCCGATGTCGCGCAGGTAGGCGAACTGCTCCTCGGTTTCCACGCCCTCAACCAGCGTGTGGATGTCTATGTCCTTTGCCATCTTTACCACGGCCGTCGCAATGCGCTTTGATCGCAGGTTGAAGGGGCGCAGGAAGCACATATCGAGCTTGAGCTCGTCGAACTCAAACTCCTTGAGGGCGTTTAGGGAGGAGTAGGCGCTGCCAAAGTCATCCATCCAAATATGGTATCCCGCGGAACGGAAACGCTCTACGAACCCCTGTAGCAGTTCCTTCTTCTCGGCCATGACGCTTTCGGTGATCTCGAAGTAGATGTAGCTGTGGGGTATTTGGTAGTCGCTTACTACGGCATCCGCAGCAGCGAAGACGTCGCAGAGTGTGAAGTCCAAACGCGAGAGGTTAACCGAAATGGGAATGGGCGTCTCTCCGCTGGTAACGGCGCTTCTAATCCGCGCACAGGCTTGTTGGAGAATCGCCATGTCGAGCTCGTGGATAACTCCTTCTCGCTCCAGCACGGGTATGAACTCGTCTGGATAGATCATGCCAATGTTTGGGTCGATCCATCTTGCGAGTGCCTCAAAGCTGCAGAGTTGGCGGGCGGACGTGCGGATCACAGGCTGATAGAATGCCTGAATATGGTGGAAAAGAATAGCTTTTTTATAGTTTTGCTTGATGAAGTCCTCGAGGTTTCTGCTCATGTTCTTTTCCGCCCCCTTTGCCGCAGCCATACATGAGTATACAGGCAGATAAATGCTCTTGTCAGCTTTCAGATTATTTTGGGGCCAAAGGGGACTGTCCCCTTTGGCCCGGTATTGCGTTCTGCTCGCCGTATATGGTGTAGCCGTTGCGACCGTTGCGCTTGGTTTCGTAAAGGGCTTCGTCGGCGTGGTTGAAGAGCTCGGTTGAGTCGCCTGCGTCTTGTCCGTATGCCACGCCAGCACTTATGGAAACGGCCGGCAAGCCGTCGGAAGTGTCTGCCAGCCCTTCGTTGATCTGCTGGATCCGCAGGCCAATGAGTTCGCTTTGCCTTTGTCCGGAATGTGTCATGAGCACTACGAATTCGTCTCCGCCAATGCGCGACACGCGGTCGTCCGACCTAAAGCGGTCCAGGGCGATGTTGGCCACCTTTTGCAGGATCTTGTCACCCATCTCGTGACCGTAGGTGTCGTTTACCGTCTTGAAGAAGTCGATGTCGAGCAAGATCATGCATGAGGTAGACAGGTCCATCCTCGAGAGCAGCACCTCGTATCCCGCGCGGTTGTATACCTTGGTAAGGCTGTCGTGCGCGGCATTTTCCATTTCGCGACGCAGTTTGCGCTCCTCGTTTGTGTTGTCGCGCACGATTACGAAGTAGCCGGCCAAGCGTCCCTTTTCATCGGTGATTGCGTGCTTTTCCACGATGTAGCTCTTAAGGGCGTCACCGGTTCCGATGCTGCGCACCGTAGACCACTCGTCGCCCTCCTCGGTAAGGCTTAGCATCTGCCTGAGGAGCGTGGGCGCTCGATCAAACTCCTCCTCGCCAATGTGGACAAGCTCTCGGCCCTGGTTGTTTGCCCAGATGCACTGACCAGTGGAGTCGAAGAAGTACAAGGCCTCGGGCATCTGCGAGGCTACGGTGGCCAGCATGCGATCGAGCAGGCGCATGGCGCGGTACCGCAGCGCGAAGTAATACACGAGCAGGCCAAACACGCCGTATCCGATCATGGAGCGGTCTACGGGCGTGCGCGAGAAGATGTAGAACGTCTGCCATAGGCCAATGGCGGCCATGGATACGAGGATGAGCCAGTACCGCTCTGCGGTGATGCGCGGCGTGCGGATGGCCTTAACAAGAAAGACGATAAGCACGCCAATGAAGATGCTGTAGTCCAGCAGACGGTGGAAGGTCTGGCCTATGTAGGGCAGGAGCCGGTAGTACGACAAGCCCTCAACCATAACTGCCTCCGTGCCAAACGCTTGTCCGAAGAAGGGGTTGAGAAGGTACTGAAACACGTCGATGGCAAGAACTGCATAGAACAGGTTTCGCAGCACCTTGTTTGGCCATTCGATGGCACAGTATTCGGCGGTGAAGTGCACCAAGGCAAACATCACCAAGTCCATGCCCAGGAAGTATACGTAGTAGCCAAATGTGGAGAGGAGCTCGTTGGTTGAGACGATGATTACGAGGTTGCCAATCACGGGTGGTATGAGGGCGCACATGAGCAGTGCCACCGACCTCCCGATGCTCTTGTGCGACCGATACGCCATGAAGGCGCATGCCACGAGTGACCCGATGAGGATTGTGAAGAGAAGTGAGAATCCGATTCTCATGGTCTGGCTAACACCCATCAACGATCGCAAGTACTGATGAGACGATTTTACGCCTATTGTCTTTACCTATACCATGGCGGTGGCGCTCAGTACGCTAAGCGGCCTAAGGCAGGCAAAGCGGGAAAAAGGGGACAGTCCCCTTTGTACCCAAAGCGGGAAAAGGGGAGAATGCCTTTCGAGCAAAGCTCGACAGCGAGGAGTCCGCAATTAAGAGCGACTATTATGAGCCCATGACGGCTATATCGACGGCTGCGGAAGAGCTGCCATCTCGTGAGACTGTTGTCAAGAACGTCAAGGACTATCTGACTGCGTTGGCTGAGTATGCGGAAACATCCGCACGCGATGACGAATTCTCAATATGCCCGATTTACAGCGAGGGCCGACTTGCACAGGACAATGTAGCAGCAGAGAAGAATGTGGTTGAAGCCCTTGTTACGCTCCTTGACGACAATCCTCTATCTCTAGAGATTGAGAAGGTCCTTGGGCGGGACGCTCTAGTTGGTCTGTTGCGCATCGCAATTAAGCGGTTTAAGTCAAAAGCCTTGAAATGCAGGCGCATCGACTTGGCGAACGCCATTGCAAAGACAGTCCGCGAAAGTCTGACGATCGAATCAAGGCGCCCTGCATGTCCCGAGTCTCCTTTGCTCGAGACAGCTAAGCGCTCGGCGTTCGTAAAGCGCCTCGCAGGGCTGCGTGCCCTTACGCGGAATGAGGCCACCATCAGCGATAAGGCGATCGGTAAGTTCAGGAGAATCACAAAGCGCGTTCCTTATTTCCTCAAAGGCGATGGTTTTCATTGCCACGCACAACAACGTGCTGGGTGTTTCCATAAAGCCGGATGGCATCGTGTTTACCGATGTAGACAACGGGATACACCGGATTTACACCTGCGATTCCAGTGACGATACGATGACATCACCTGACGGACATACAGTAAAACGAAGTGAGGTTCTACTTCGGCTCATGGAGGCCGGAAACGATGCTTACAATGGCAGGAGGCCATATTATGGATTTGCTTAAGATCAAAGACAAAGAAGCGTTCTTCTGCATGGGCAACGGAACCGAAAAGCTCGTCTCTCAGGTGACGACTGATGACATTAACCAAGCACTCGAACTCTTGCTCGATTCAGAAGGTATTGGGCTGGCTCTTGGAGATGACGCAACGGTGATTGCCAACCCTGCCCAAAGAATCATGTTCGAGCGACTACGTATGTCATTCAAAGAGGTACTTGATTCTAAGAGAACAATAAAGGCCGAGATAGATGCCGTGTTTGCCCAAGCTGAGGCAAAGTATCTAAACTCAGCGGAATAGGTTGCCAGCCGAATTAGTTCGTCACTTTGTGACGAGCTGCGACGATGCCCGTACCGGTAAAGGTGCGGGCATTGTTCGTCTCTGCCCGCCTTACGAGACGAAAGGCAGGCAGGAGCATGGATGGTGAGACCAATGGCGGCCAGGAAGCCACGCAGGGTGCGCAGGACGCGTCGCAACAGCAAGGCCAAGAGCAGCAGGAAACGCACCAGCAGGGCCAGTCGCAGGTAGGCGGCGAGACTCCCGACTACGAGAAGCAGATCGCCGAGCGCGACGAGAAGATCGTCCCGCTAGAGGCCAGGTCCATCGATCGGTGGGACGAGCGGATCGGGCTCCTTCGCGTGGTCGGCGAGCTCGTGCACACCGAGGAGCTTTTTGAGCTTGGCCATAGCGCGCGCGGGCTAAACGCCCGCGCCTTCTCGCTAAAAACGTGCCGGAGGGCACGTTTTCTTTACGCTCGAAGTGGCGAGGACACTCTTGAGTTCTCGAGCTACGAGGTGCCGAGCAAGGGCGACCGGCTGCTTTGGCTGGATGGCTCGATCTGGCGCGAGCACGTGGTGGTGCGGACCGACGAGCCTGTGACGGGGCTCTGCAGCGTGTACGCGGAGTCCTCGCTCTGCGAGCTGCTGGACGACTTCATCGAGGAGGCGCAGCTGGTGAGCAGGACGGCGGCACAGGCCCTGGCGGCCGTGCTGGCGCCGACGCGCTGGTCGGTGGCCTACTGCGCAACACTCGGCACCGCCGGGGCGCTGATCTACCACCAGAACGCATTGTGGGCGCTGCGGCGCGTGGCCGAGGTGTGGGGCGGCGAGGTGACGCCCATCATCACGGTTGCCGACGGCCGCGTGGCATCGAGGTCGATCCGGCTGGACGCCCAGCGCGGAGACTGGCGGGGCCTGCGCTTCACCTACGGCAAGAACATGGCCGGGTGCACGCGCACCGTGCTCGAGCAGGACGTGTACACGGCGCTCTACGGCTTCGGGGCGGGGCTTCCCTTCACCGACGAGGACGGCAACTACAAGGCCGGGTACCGTCGCAAGCTGACCTTCGGTGACATCAACGGCGGGCTGAACTACGTCGCCGACGAGGGCGCAAAGCAGGTCTGGGGGCGCTGGGACGCCGACCGCACGGCAAAGGTGCACAGCTTCGGGCAGGTGACATTCTCGGAGGTCACCGAGCCCGAGCGGCTGCTTGCGCTGACCAGGCGGGCGCTCGCGGAGGCGTCGCAGCC
>JAFWKQ010000011.1 GCA_017545665.1 Atopobiaceae bacterium | reverse complement strand
TCGAGCGCGCTCGTCGCCTCGTCGAGGATGATGATGGAGGGGTTGGCCGTCAGCGCACGCGCGATTTCCATGCGTTGTAGCTGGCCACCCGAGAAGTTGCGTCCGCGTGGTGCGATCATGGACTGGTACCCGTCCTTGCGTACGGCGATTTCCTGGTGGATTCCCGCATCACGGCAGGCGAGGACCACCTCGGAGTCCTCGATGGATGAGTCCCACAACGTCACGTTGTCGAGCACCGTGTCACTGAAGGTGACGATGTCTTGGTCGACGACGGAAAGCGACCCGCGCAGAAGGGGATGCGGCACTTGGTCCAGCGGGATTCCGTCGAACTCAACCGAACCTGACCACGGCACGTAGAGACCCGACACGAGCTTGGCGATGGTAGACTTTCCGCTTCCTGATCCTCCGACGAGGGCAACCCATTGGCCGGGCTCAAGATGCAGGCTGAAGTTCTCGATGAGTGGCGGATCGAGTGGCGAGTAGCCGAACGTGAGGTCCTTGAGGTCAACGCGTCCGCTCAGTTTCGTTCGGTCGAGGGCTGCCGCCACGGGGCCCTCCTCGAAGTTTTCCTCGACGTCGGTCTTATAGTGCATGACGTCTTCGATCCGCTCCATCTTGGTCTGCATCTCCTGAACCGTCTGACCGAGTCCGATCATTTGGTTCATGGGCGTCATGAACGAGGACAGGAATCCCGTGAACGCAAGCAGGGATCCAGGTGAGAACTTGCCCACCACGATGAGCCAGATTCCCAGCACCAGCACGATGATGTTGGCGAGCTTCGTGATGGCTTGGGGTATCGTGCCCAGGTACTCGTTGACCAGGGTCGTGTCGGCCGCGATGTCGTAGTTGGCCGCTTGGTAACCCGACCACCGATCGAAGAAGGTGGCCTCGGCGCCTGCCGCCTTTATGGTCTCGATCATCTCCATGCCGTTGACCGTCGTGGAATGCAGCCTTCCCCCGGCGTTTGCGCTGGCACGTGTGTAGTTGACGCGCTTCTTCGACACATAGGCGGCTGCGAGGGCGCTGAGCAGTATGGACGCTACGCCCACGATGGTCAGAGGAATGCTGTAGTCAAGCATGATGCCGAGGTAGAGCAGCAGGAGGACGGTGTTTATCAGGACCGGCGCCAGCTGCCCGACGAGTGTGGCTGCAACCTTCTCGTTGTCGGATTGACGCATCTGCAGGTCGCCGATCATCCGCTGTGCATAGAACCCGACGGGCAGTCGTAGCAGATGGTTCATGAAGCGCGCCGACGACACGACGGCCGACTTGCCTTGGATGCTCACCAGGTAGTGGGCGTTAAGCACCGAGACGACTCCCGACACGAGCGCGAGCACGAGCATGAGCAGCGCCAGGTTTTCTGACCAATCCGGGTTCTCGCCGGTCAGGATGCGGTCCATGAACACCTGGCCGAGTGACGTGGTCGCAATTGCCACCATCGACACTATGGCGGCGGTCATCATGACGAACGCGATGGAGGACTTGAACCCCGAGAGGCGCTCGAACGCGAACCTCAGGGTGTTCGGCTTCTCTCCGCCCGGCTCGAAGTAGTCGGTCTTCTCGAACAGGAGGACGGTCCCGTCGTAGGCCGCCTCGAATTCCGTCAGTGCGACCTTGACCTGCCCGTTGGCGGGGTCGTTGAGGTACACCTTGTTTCCCCTCACGCCGCGTACCACGACGAAGCTGCCCCGCTTCCACAGCGCTATGCAGGGCAGGTACTCCTCCTTCTCGAGGTCGGCTGCGCTCATCTTGGCGGAATCGGCGGTCAGTCCGTGGATGCCCGCTGCCCTGAAGAGGTGTTCGACCCTCACGCCGTTCCGCGATACGCCACAATCCGTCCGCATCTGTTCGAGCGGAACCCAGCGGCCGTAATACGCCAAAATCATGGACAGGCATGCGGCGCCGCACTCCAGCGCCTCCATCTGCATGACCTGCGGAACTCTTGTGACCCTAGCCATGGTTTGCCTGCCTCCGTTGTGTTGTGCCGGCCGTCATCGCTATTTCCTGAACAGTAGGCTTATCGGTGCGATTCTCTCCACCGTTATCTCCATGGAGAGCGGCACGTCCTGGGGCAGTTTGGAGACATCGCCTTCAAAGGTTATCTGGTAGGCCCAGTCCCCCTGCATCAGCGCGCCGACCAGATAGTCGCCGGTTGCGATTTTGCTCGCCTCGGAGCGCGAGATCGGAAGGGTGGAGATCTTGCTGACTTTGAGCTTCGTGCCGTCGACCTCGGCCTCGTCGCCTACGTGCATCTTTTTGATGTCCCCCTCCGAGAGGAAGCAAATAGCCTGGCCGTTGATAACGGCGGTCTTCGTCGGTACCCTTGTCGCGATGGTTCCGAAAATGCCCCAGGCCAGAAGCCCCGCGAGCAATGCGGCGAACGCAACGAGTGCCACCCATACGCTCGGTGGGGTGATGCGCACGCTCTTCTCGAGTTCGTCAGCGCTATGCATGTCGCCCAATACCTCCTCCGATGTTCCTGGGGGGCTCAAGCCTCTACCAGGAGATGACGCAACTAAAACTTATGGAATGCCTCATCAGCGATTATAGCGATGGAAGACCCACGGTGACCTTCCACAGGTCGGCCGGCGGGACGCCACGGCTCATGCGCGGGCAGCGAGGAGCGAGGGCGCAGCGGGGGGACTAGCAGTCGGGTGAGCGCGACGTACGCGGCCCTGGCCTCGGCGAGAAGGCTCGGGCCGGTGAGGAAGACCGCGTCCGAGAAGCCGTTCATAACCGATGCGATAGACGCGGGCGTGCCCGCGCGCGTCGTGTCTCAGTACGTCGGGCACGACAGCATGGAGATTACGATGTGCGTCTACTACACATGCAGGCGATCGACTGTCGAGGAGGCAATCGACATCCTTAACCGGTCAAGCGATAGAACGAGGGCTGGCGGACTCAAGCTCGTTGAGGGAGGAACGCTGGAAAATCGAGACGAACACCAAAAACGACACCAAAAAAGTGTCGTGAATTCGTGACCTACGTGTACGAAATCGTGAGGGAAGAAAGCGCAAAACAACAGGCAGATGCGGTAAAACAGCAGTTCAGAGAGCTGCTGCAACTATCCTATTACCAGAAGGTCATCGCCAGCAACGGCGAGGATCTGGACTAAGGCAGTTATCGCAAGGGGGGCACATGTGCCCCCCTTTTTTTGTCCGCGCTAAGTGCAACACTCGCGGTCGTTTTGCCCGCGGTGTATTCTTTGGCTGCTAAAGGCTGGCGATAATGAAGTATTCTCCTTGTTAAATTCTCGACAGGAGAGACACGTCTTGTGGACTGTACAGAGCTGTTTGCGTTGCCTGCCTTCGCGATCCTGGCAGATAAAAAAGTGTTTGCTACTCATGAAATCGTTGATGGAGTACTAACATGGCTGAGCGGTGAGGTGGATATTGCGCCAGAGGGGCTATACGCGCGGTCATACGAATATCCCGTTGCTGTGTGAATGGGTGCTCATTGGCGTGGGTAGTGCGTCTTGCATGTGAAATCCTAGCGACTTGGGCGCGTTGAGGAGGAGGCTCGCGTGCGAGGCGCGAATTCCGTGGGGCGGCGACGAGCTTTGGGCGTGTGGGTTCGCAAACGCTGTTCAACAAGCTCGGATACGAGAAGTCCGCCTTCTGGTTTCATAAGGCCTTCGACTGACGCGTCCTGCGCGTGCGGAATGAGGGGAAACGACGTGCGAGTCGCCGTCTTGCTGCGGCGATTTTGTCTGCGCACCCCATTTCATGGGCGGTAGCCCTTGCGCCATGGCCCCTGTTACAGTAATCTCATGCAGCCAAATAGATAATTAGGATGCGACCGCGCATCCTTACGTATTGATAATTGTACCCATACGAACTGGGCGTGCAGCGAAGGAGGACGTCCGTGGTTTACTATACGGCTGTTATGGCGCTCACCTGGATGGCGCTTGCCGTCCTGGCCGAGCTTGTGCGCGAGAACAACCGCATGAGCGTCGACAGGCGCAGGCTCTGCTACGCGGAATTCGCACTCATTGGGGCTTCGGCGCTGGCGGAATGCCTAAGCGTGGTGCTGGGCGATGTGCCGGGAATGCCGGGTTGGCCTATCCTTGCGGCCAAGTGGGCCGACTATGTTCTTACGCCGCTTGCGTGCGGGGCCATAGCCTGGCAGCTAAGGATCCACAATCGCTGGGAGAAGGCGCTCAACGCCCTCATAGTATTCAACGTCGTCTTTCAGACCATTGCCTTTGCCATGGGGCGCATGATCATCCTCGACGCGAACAACCACTACACATACGGCGACTTGCACATCGTGTACGTGGCAGTGCTTCTGGCAGTGATTGCCATCCTTGCGATTCAGTTCGTCATCTACGGTCGGTCTTTCAGCAAGCAGAATCGCGGGTCGCTCTACCTTACCTTGGCCCTTGCGGTTACCGGCGTCGCGATGCAGGAGCTCTTTGGCGGGGAGGCGCGGGTGGCCTATCTCTCGCTTACCCTGTGCGTGGCGTTTTTGTACATACGAAACGGCGAGTTCTTTCAGCTTGCGCAAGACAAGAACATGGAGGAGCAGCGCGCGCTGCTCATGGTGGACGACCTCACGGGCATAGGGAGCCGCCGCGCGTACTCCGAAGAACTCAAGGGTTTTAACGAGCAGGGCGTGCCTGCCGACCTCGCCGTCTTTTGCATGGACGTCAACGGGCTCAAGGAGACCAACGACACCTTGGGACACGTTGCCGGTGACGAGCTCATACGCGCTGCCGCGGTTTGCGTGAGGGACGTCTTTGCCTCCTTTGGCAACTGCTACCGCACCGGAGGGGACGAGTTCGTCGTGCTCGCCCACATGGACAAGGCACAGGCAGACGAGGCGCTCGTCGAGCTCGAGCGTAGGGCGAAGGCGTGGCGGGGCCACGATGGCGTGGAGTTGAACTTCGCCAGCGGCTATGCGCTCGCCGCCGATTGGCCCGATGCGACGCCCGAGGGACTCGTGATGCGGGCCGATCACGCGATGTACGACGCGAAGGAGGCCTACTACCGTCAGGAGGGAAGGGACCGTCGAAGGAGGAGATAGGATTCGGTGTCTCGTCCCTTACTGTTCCTGTTCCAGAAGGTAGCGCGACGACTGTTCGTTTACGCCGGCGGCGAGGAGCTCGAACTGGGGGATTGCCTCTAAGATGGGACGTTGCGTAAGGCTGATCCAGCGAGCTGCCATGCCGACGACGGCCCACGCCGCATAGGCGCAACGGAGTCGGTGCTCTTGGCTTCCGCCATGCTCGCCAAAGCGCAGCGCCGCCTCCACGAACGCCTCTTCGATGCCCTCAGCGAGGCATTTGGTGAGCGACCCGTCGTCGGAAGGCAGCAGGGCGCGCAGCGTCTCCTCGTGTCGAGCCACGGCACCGAGCACCGACGAGCTGAACGAGTCGTCCTCGCCCGTGAGCGACCTTCGCTCTGCGGAGGCGAGGCTCTCGGAACGTATGTCTTCCACCAGCTCGTCCACGAGCGTGGCATAGAGCCCTTGCACGCCCGCATGATGAAGGTAGAAGGCGTTTCGGCTTATGCCGGCGCGTTGGCAGACTGCGGTGGCGGTTACGGATGCGATCGGGCCCTCCAGCACGAGGTCCAAGAACGCAGACCGTATGGCCGCCTCGGTGCGCAGGTAGCGCATGTCGTCGGTTTTTGCCATGGGGTGCCTCTCCGTTTGGTTCCTGCATTGCGTCTGCCTTGCCAATGCGCATTTCAGCACGCGGCAATTTGCCAATTGACCTTCCTGCGTGACAAATGTACCTTACTTCTCAGGGTTTCGGATGTCAAAGGATGGTGCTATGAATACTCAGGTTATGATCGGTCTCCTGCTGCCGTTCGTGGGTACCTCCCTGGGTGCGGCAATGGTCTTCTTGCTAAGGGACTCAATATCTAAGGGCTTGCAACGCGTGCTCACGGGATTTGCGGCCGGCGTGATGGTCGCTGCCTCCTTTTGGAGCCTGCTCAACCCTGCGCTCGAGGGTTCGGCGCACATGGGAAAGCTCTCGTTCGTCCCGGCGGCGGTTGGCTTCCTTGTGGGTATGGGCTTCTTGCTCTTATTGGACGAGATCACGCCGCACATGCACATGGACCAAGGGGAGGAAGGCCCCTCGAGCAGCCTCAAGCGTACGACAAAGCTTATCCTTGCCGTAACGCTGCACAACATTCCCGAGGGCATGGCGGTAGGCGTCGTGTACGCCAACCTGCTGGCGGGCGGCGGCCTGGTGAGTGCCGCGGGTGCATTGGTTTTGTCTGCGGGAATTGCCATACAGAACTTCCCCGAGGGTGCCATCGTGTCCATGCCGTTGCGTGCCGAGGGAATGAGCAAGGGCAAGACCTTCCTGTACGGCGTTCTCTCGGGCGCGGTGGAGCCGATCGCCGCGTTCGTTACCATCCTTGCCTCGAGTCTGGTGTCGTTGCTTCTACCGTACCTGCTCGCCTTTGCGGCGGGTGCCATGTTCTATGTGGTCGTCGAGGAGCTCATACCCGAGATGAGCGAGGGTGAGCACTCCAATGCCGGTACCGTCGCGTTTAGCATTGGCTTTGTGCTCATGATGGTGCTTGACGTCGCGCTTGGATAGCGCTGGCGCTCAGACGTCGCATATCCCAATTGCGGGACAGATTGCCCTTGTCTGTAACTTATGTGACAAACGGGGGCTTTATGCAAATTGACACAGATGGGTGACACGTGTAACTCTTTTGTCGTCGTTCTTTTCGAAGGGGAGGTAGTTGCATGATTAAGATTCTTCCGATTATCTATCGCGACGGAGGGTTTGCGAGGCAGCCGTTTGCCTTTGGCGGCGAGGAGGGTCCCGAGGCCTTCGACGCCTCGGTTGTGTATCGCTCCAGCCTGCAGAATTACCTTATAGACACCGGTGACGAGGTCATCCTGGTGGACACTGGTTTGCCTGCAGGCGCGCCCGAGGAATCGCCCGACGAGACGACCATGATCTACACCGGTCACGACGTGGCGCCGTACCTGGAGGCGCTTGCCAAGCTTGGCTATGCTCCCGAGCAGGTGAGCAAGGTGCTGCTCACCCACAAGCATGCCGATCACTCCGGCGAGCTCAAGAGCTTCCCCAATGCGCAGATCTTCGTGAACGAGCACGAGGTGGGGGCGGATGAGCTCAAGGACGTGCCCAACATAACGCCCGTCGCGTTTACGGATGGCCCCTACAAGAATTTCCCCGAGAGCCAAAAGATTGCCGAGGGCGTTTGGTTCATTCGTGCCGAGGGTCATACAAAGGGAAACGCCATCGTTATCGTGGAGGATGTGGAAGAGGGCCTCTTCTATATGATCCACGGCGACATTACCTATGTGGACGAGGCACTTTACGCAAACAAGCTCTCGGTGGTGTTCGAGGACATCGCGGCCGCGCGAGAGACGATGGATCGCGTGCGTGCGTTCGTGACGGCCAACCCGACGGTCTACCTTTCCACCCACACGCCGCAGGGCCCCGAGAACCTCGAGGCAAAGCGCGTGGTGGACCTCGACAATCCGCCCGAGGCGATTCCCGTGGGCGAGATTACCTTCAAGACGCGTACGGGCAAGTACGTGTGCTCGGTGTGTGGCTATGTGTACGACCCCGACGAACACGACGGCGTTCCCTTCGAGGAGCTGCCAGACGATTGGAAATGCCCGCGTTGCAAGCAGCCAAAGAGCAAGTTCAACGCGGCATAGGACGGCTTTTGCAGTGGCAAAGGAAAGGAGCTGCATAATGGCAGACGTGCAGAAGGAAATCGACGCATTGCAGGCAATCGTATCGGGGCTGAGTGCCCAGAGCTACGGTCATCGCATCCAGGGGCTGGTATTCGGTTCCAAAGGCCTAACGGCGCTGGCAAGCAAATACGCCGCGCATGCCGAGGAAGAGATGGGTTGGGTGGAGAAGTTTGCCAACCGAATCCTCGACCTCGGTGGCAAGGTGAAGATCGAGGCTACGCCTGAGACCAAGGTGTACGACGACATCGTTGAGTACCTCAAGAGCGAGAAGAAGGTGTCCGAGGATGGCATTGCCCTGGTAATGAGCATGATGCCGTGCTTCGATGGCGATCTTGTGGCATACGAGGACATGAAGGCCTACCTGCTTGACGAGGACGAGGACTTGCAGGAGACCAATCAGGACCTCGAGCTCATCGAGCTCATCGGCCTCCAGAATTGGCTCATGCTCAAGCTAAGGGGATCCGATTCGAGCGCCACGGAATAGCTTTATAGTGGCAAGAGGGTAGGGGGCGCCTGGGGGAACCGTTGATTTCCCCGAGCGTCCCCGCTGTTTTGGTTTTCGCTGGTTCGTTTGGGTGAGTTCGGCAGTGTCTGCTTACAAAGTATTCAGAAAGCTGTAGAATTAATGGGAAATGAATCGAGTCAAAAGTCTAAAAACCTGGGCTTTTGTATTTTTGAACAGATTCATTTCCCCTTAGATAAAATATGCAATGGGAAATGAATGACCTCAATTATTGCGAATCCTGGGCTTTTGCAGTTTTGAACAGATTCATTTCCCATTAATTTATAATAAATAAGGATGTACATAATTCCTGCACTTCAGTTTTCGAACGAGCGGGTGCCTTCTACGGCCAAAACCGCAAAAGTCGATATCATAGCAGACATAAAAAGGCACCTCGCTGGGGGAGCGAGGTGCCAAACAGGCGTCGGTGAGGGAGGGAGAGGGGAGAGGTCCTCTATTATCCGCGCCCGGTGCCGGGGGCCAATGTGTTGGCCCGTTTCCTGACAAAGGAACTATAGCATAAGTTAACCAGAGTAAACAAGTAAAAGTTAGCCAATGCAGACTTTATGTAGGAATGCTGATTGCCGTCCACACCCCGAGCTCGCCCGGCCCGCAAGCGGCGACTCACGAAGTGAGCGAGCGAAGCGAGCGCGGAGCCGCATGCGGGCCTGGCGAAGGCGCGGGGTCTGAAGAGTAACGGGATGGTGATTGCCGCGAACGATTTACTCTTGTGCCTTGAGTGCGAGCGAAAGCGGCACCTTGCGAATACGACGGACGTGAAGCGCGGCAACCGCCACGTAGGCGATCATCCCAACGACGACGAGGAGCGCCAGGCGATCGGGCGGTATGTTGATGGGGAAGTTGCCTGCATATCGGCTGAAGACCACTTTGAGGAGTCCGGTAAGCAGCGCGATGATAAGCGGAATGCTCGCGAGTAGGCTAAAGAGCACGAAGAGCGTTATAGGATGGATGTAGAGGCCGTCGACCTCGCCGCTGTGGTAGCCAAATACCTTCATATAGCTGATGGAGCGCGCGCTGCGATCGATGACCGTCTTGGTGAGCAGGTAGAGCAAGATGAGATAGATGGGTACCGCCATAAGCATCATCATGGTCATTATGTTTCCCATGGACTCCTGCATCTGGTTGCTGATCTCGTCCATGTCCTCGGGAACGATGCTCGTCGCAACGTAGCGGTCGTCGAGCGCCAGCTCCTCTGCGCTTGCATACGCATTAAAGAAGTCGGCGTCATTCCCAAACAGCCGGTTGAAGTCGTCGATGCTCATGTATAGGTTTGTATCGGCTGCGTTTGAGGCCTCCTGCGCGATCGTTAGCTCGTACTCGTTGCCTTCCCGTCGGTTGACCATGGTAACGGGAGCGTCTACCTGCGCCTTTGTCTTCTCCGTTAGGCCACGACCAGCCACTATGGTACCGTTTGCCACGGGGACGCTCGTCCAGTAGGCGCTGTTCGGCTGGATGCCGTATACCGTAACCTCTTCGTACTCGCCGCCAAACGCGCGCTCGACCTCTACGGTGGCCATGGCGTACTTCTCTGCCTGCGCAATGGTGGCGGAACTGTTTGCCTGCGTGTTTACCACATGGGCGTCTTCATCGATGTCCGCTGCAAGGCGTAGGTCGTCCAGGAGGTCGCGATCCATGGCACGCACGAGGTCGACGTCTTTCTGCGTTGCCTCGTCAAGGTCCGTGAGCAGCTCGAGGTCTTCCTTGGTCTGTCCCTCTGCCTTTGTAAGAAGCTCGAGGTCGGCGCGCGTCTTGTCGTCGAGATTGGATATGAGCTCGAGGTCGGCACGGGCCTGCTCGTTTGCGCTCGCGACGGTTTGCAGATCGTCACGTGTTTGCGAGTCCATGTTTGCCACGATCTGCATGTCGTTCTGCGTCTGCTCGTCTAGGCTGGCGGCGACTTCCATATCGGAGCGGGTCTGTTCGTCAATGTTTGCGGCAAGTTGGAGGTCTGCGAGAGTCTGTTCGTCCGCATTGGCCATCGTCTGCATGTCGGCCATGGCCTGCCCGTCCATTTCCGCGACGATCTGCATGTCGGCCTTGGTCTGCCCGTCCACCGTGGCCATGAGCGCCATGTCGGCCTTCGTCTGTTCGTCTATGGTTGCGGCGAGCGCCAGGTCGGCTCTGGTCTGCCCGTCGACTGCCGCCAAGAGCTTCATGTCGCTCTGCGTCTGCTCGTCAACGGTGGCGACAAGTGCGATGTCGGCGTGCGTCTGCTCGTCCATTGCTGCGACGAGTGCCAAGTCCGCCTTGGTGGCATCGTCTGCCCTTGCCAGCAGCGCAGCGTCATCTTGCGTGCCCGTGCCTGCGGCCATGCGTTGAGCTGCGGCAACGAGCTCCGGTTGCGCCTGAAGCCGCTGCGCAGCGGCAACGACGTCCTGCTTTCCCTGAAGCCGCTGCGCCGCGGCCACGACGTCCTGCTTTTCCTGAAGTCGCTGCGCCGCGGCCACGATATCCTGCTTGTTCTGCAGCCGTTGTGCGGCAGCCACGACGTCTTGCTTGCTCTGCAACCGTTGCGCCGCGGCGACCACGTCCTGCTTTCCCTGCAGGCGCTGCGCGGCAGCCACCAGATCCTGCTTGCTCGCAAGCCGTTGCGCCGCGTCCACGACGTTCTGTTTGTCCTGCAGGCGCTGCGCCGCCTCGACCAGGCTTTGCTTGGAAAGTAACCTCTGCATGGCGTCGACAAGTCCCTGTTTGGATTCGAGCCGTTCGGCAGCGCCTACCAGCTCCTGCTTGGACTCGAGCCTTTCTGCCGCATCCATAAGCTCCGTGTTGTTGCGCAGGCGCCTGATGGCATCCATGAGGTCTGGCTTTGCTTGCAGCCGATCGACGGCACCCATAAGCTCGGTGTTGTCTTGCAACCGCTTGAGGGCGTCCGCGAGGGGCTTGTTGTCTTGCAGTCGCTCAAGCGCGTCGATCGCCGGACGGTTTGCGTCCATGCGCTCCTTGTTCTGCGCGAGGCGCAGTACGGCGGCGTAGGCAGCACGCTCCTCGTCGGTGCCCTCGAGCTCTAGGGGAGTTTTGAGCACGTATTGGTGAGGTGCGGCCACCGTCTCGCGCAGAGCCTTGGCATAGTTTTCTACCACGGGAAGCATGCACAGCCCAAAGAGGAGCAGGAGGCTCGCGAACATGATGCCGAAGAACAGCGTCACAAAATGGCTGGCGTTGCGCGCGAGAACGCGCACCCTAAAGCGCGTGACGTAGCGCAGCCCCTCGGGCAGGCGCAGCCGACTGTTGCGTCGGCGTCCGGCGGCTTCGTGGCGCAGGAACTGCAACGGAGTGAATCGCAGGTTTCGAAGCAGGCCCACCAGCGTTATGCATACCAACAGAAGGTAGGGGAGGACGGCGGTTATGAGCACGACGCGCGCGTCCCAAATGGTGTGATAGGGAGGAAGGCTGTAACTGTGATAGTACAGGTCCTTAAAAGGGTCGCACAACACGCCCACGCCCAGGGCAAGCCCGGCAACCGAGGCGATGAGCCCTACGACGGCAGGTAGGAACATATAGTGCCGCACCAGCTCCCGCTTGCGCCAACCGCTTGCCAGCAGGGTGCCCAGCACGGCGCTTTCCTGCTCGATGGTCGCGCTCGAAAGCACCACGAACACGAATCCCATGATGATCACGAGCAAAAACAGCAGCACCGTCCACATGGCCTGGTCGCCTTGCACGTCGTCGAGCGCGTAGCCGATGCCTTGGTTGTCCTCTGCGTCGATGAAGTTGGAGAGCGATGCGTCGTGGTCGGAGAGGACATCCATCATCCGCTCTTCCACGTCCGTCCTCTGCTCGTGCGTGAGGCTCTGGTCGTCAAAGACAAAGGCGTAGTTGTACACTTCGCCCGCATTCCCCAAGCCTTTGTAGCCTGCGGGATCCACGATGGCCACCGCAAAGGTGAGCGCGTTGAACATAAAGCTGTTGTTGTTCTGGAAGAGTGCCTGGTAGTCGGGCAGCGTGACGATGCCGCTAACCGTAAACTCCGAGTCGCCGAGCCTCACGACGTTGCCGACCTCGAGCTTGTGGTTCTCGCAGAATACGCGGTCGAGCGCGATTTCATTTGGCGAGGCGGGCGCACGGCCCTGGGCGTATGCGGGCAGGTTGACGTCGGTGCGCGTGGGATAGACGCGACACGTTATGCCGCCTGCCCCGTCACCGTCCTCAAGCGCGGTGTCCACCTGCTTGTAGAAGTCCTCATGCAGCGTGACTCCCAACTCGCGGACCGCGGCAAGTGCCTCTTCCTTGGGCTCGAAGTCGCACGCAAAGCGGCCGTCCTCTATGCGATAGGTTTCCTTCATGCCACCGACGATCGTCTCGATGCTTCCTGCCGCCAGCAAGAAGCCACTGGTAAACGAGACGGCAAACGTCATCATCAAAAAGAGGCCAACGTATTTGCCCAGGTTGCCAAAGAATTCGCGCTTGTGTCGCCTGAAGAGTGGGTTGCGCATGCTACCACTCCAAATCGGCCGCGGGCCACACGTCGTGGTTTGCGACGTCCTCCACCAGAAGGCCGTCGCGCAGGCGCAGGATGGGATGGGCCATGTGCTTGATTGCGTCGTTGTGCGTGACGATCACGATGGTGCAGCCGTACTCACGGTTGACTCGCTCCATGAGTGCCAGGATCTCCTTGGAGGTGTTGTAGTCTAGTGCACCGGTGGGTACGTCGCAGAGCAGCAGGCTCGGGTTCTTTACCAACGCGCGCCCAATGGCGCAACGTTGTTGCTGGCCGCCTGAAACCTGGTTGGGAAACTTCGAGCGCTGCTCCCATAGGCCAAGCGAGTTAAGGAGGTCGTCGAGGGGCAGCGGGTTGGGCGAAAGGTATTCGCACACCTCTATGTTCTCGCGTATCGTGAGGTCGGGGACGAGGTTGTAAAACTGGAAGACAAACCCAAGCTGGCTGCGGCGGTACTCCACGATCTCTCGGTCGCTGAGCGTGGTGAGTTCGGCGTCTCCGATGCCAATGCTTCCGCCGTCGGCTGGTTCGAGGCTACCGACGAGGTTGAGGAACGTGGATTTGCCGGAGCCGCTGGGGCCAAGCAGAACGCAGATCTCGCCGCGGGCGAGCGAGGTGGTGATGCCGCGCAGCACCTCGACCTTCGCCTCTCCCTCGCCGTAGTGTTTGCGCAAGTTCGTAATGCGTAGGAATCCGTCTGACATGGCTCCTCCGTTTCGAATAAGTAAGACTAGGGTAACTATAGGACAAATCCAAAAAAATGTTACCCATTACTAACAAATTCTGATGAAAATAACGTTATCCTAAATTAAGTCGAGTTAACCACAGTAAACAAGGAGGAAGTTGCCATGAGTTCGAAGATTTGCTTGCTTTTGGGTGGAGCCGTGCTTGGACAGGTGATGCCAAAGGTCCTTACGAGCGAACCAGCCAAACGCTGCTACGTGCAGTGCATTGCCGCCGGCATGCGTGCGAAGGCGTGCTATTTGGATCTTGTGGAGCAGGCGCGCGCTGAGGTTGGCGACATGGTGGCCGAGGCGACCTACATAAACAAGCAGGAAACTGTGGCAGCGGATCCGGCCGCGGCAGCCGATTCGGCCGCGGCAGCCGATTCGGAGTAACGGCGCCATGTACTATTCCATAGAGCACGAGGTGCCCGGCCGCTTGCGCGTGCGACTCAACGGCGTGGTGCGCGAGGACGACGTGGATCCGCTCTTTAGGGTGTTGCTCGAATGTCCTGCCATAACGGACGCAACAATATACCCGCGCATCGGCTCGCTTGCCGTTACGTACGGCACGCTGGAGGCGCAGAAGACGCGTGGGCGCGTTCTCGACTACCTCGATGCCATTGACAGCAAGCAGCTCGACGCGGTCCGCTCGGACTATACGTACGCCTTGGCCACGCGGACTCACGACCTCGTGCTCGACCTCGCGTGTACGATAGGCAGCTTCGTGCTGCGGCGCCTGTTCCTGCCCGCGCCGCTGGACATGGCCTACGCCGTGTGGCAGTACAGGCATTTCCTGCGGCTAGCGTTCAGCTCTTTGAGCAAGGGCAAGCTCGACGTGGCCTCGCTGGACGCGGCCGCCATTGGGGCGTCGTTTGTGCAGGGCGACGCGTCAACGGCGAGCGAGACCATGTTTCTCCTGGATGTGGGCGAGGTGCTGGAGGACTACACGCGTGCGCAGTCTGCCAACGAGCTCATCTACTCGTTGCTGAGCGTGCCCGACTTGGCGGCACGCGTGGAGCGCGGGCAGGAGGTCAGCGTGCCCGCCACCGAGCTGGCCCAGGGCGACCTCGTGGTGGTGCGCACCGGACAGCCGGTTCCCATAGACGGCACGGTCGAGCAGGGAGTGGGCATGGTCAACCAGGCGGCGCTTACGGGCGAGCCCTTGGCGGTGGAACGCACGGTTGGCGACTCGGTGTATGCGGGGACCTCGCTGGAGGAGGGCGAGATCTTCGTGCGGGTGTTAAAGCCCGCGAACAAGACGCGCCTGCGATCCATCGTCTCGCTGGTGGAGCAGTCGGAGGAGCAGAAGAGCGTTACGGAGGCGCGTCGCGAGCGCCTTGCGAACGGCATCGTTCCCTGGAACTTCCTGCTCTCGGCGCTGGTGGCCCTCATTACGCGCGATCCAACAAAGGTAGCCGCGAGCCTTATGGTGGATTACTCCTGCGCGCTCAAGCTCACGGGATCGGTGTCGGTTTTGAGCGCCATGAGCGAAGGCGCGCGAATGGGCATAAGCGTTAAGGGCTCGCGCCACTTCGAGGACTTCGCCCAGGCGGATACCATCGTGTTCGACAAGACCGGCACCCTTACCGAGGCGGTGCCGCGCGTGCGCAAGGTCATCGCCCTCAACGGATACCGTCGCGATCAGGTGCTGCGCCTCTCGGCATGCCTGGAGGAGCACTATCCGCATCCCGTGGCGCGTGCCGTGGTAAAGGCTGCGGCAGACAAGAACCTAAAGCATCGCGAACGCCACGCCGAGGTGGAGTACATCGTGGCGCATGGGCTGGCGTCCTCGCTGGACGGGAAACGCGTGGTTATTGGGTCGCGCCATTTCGTGATGGGCGACGAACGCGTGGAGGCGAGTGACGAGCAGTTACACGATGTAGACGAGAGGCTGCGCGGGCTCTCTGCGCTCTACCTTGCGGTGGACGGTGTGCTTGTGGGTGTCATAGGAATCGAGGATCCCATAAGGGAGGACGCGCACGAGGCGATTCGCGACTTGCGCGCGCTTGGGTTTGAGCATGTGGTTATGCTCACGGGCGACAACGAGGCGGCGGCCCAGCGCGTGGCCGAGTCCGTGGGCGTTACCGAATGGGTGGCAAACATGCTGCCCGAGCAGAAGTACGAGTACGTGCGCAAGCTGTGCGAGGCTGGTCGGCACGTGGTGATGGTGGGCGATGGCGTTAACGACTCGCCGGCGCTCAAGGAGGCGAACGTGGGCGTTGCCATGGCGGCGGGAACCGCCATAGCGCGCGAGGTCGCCGACATTACGCTCACCGACTCCGACCTGGACTCGCTGGTGCGCTTGCGCAAGCTGAGCCAAGGCCTGATGAACAGGCTCGAAAGGAGCTTTTGGGAAATCATGCTGTGGAACTCGGGCCTCTTGGCGCTGGGAATAGGCGGCGTCATTACCCCGCAGGCATCGTCCTTGCTGCACAACACCTCGACCGTGGCGCTTGGGGCTTCGGCCATGCGGAGCTACCTTTAGTGACGCGAAGGGTGGGCCATCGTGTGGGTGGCCCAACCTTCGCGGGCAGCTTTTTCTCTCCGGGTCATTCCTAAAGGGGTATGCTATAAAATCCACGATCCCGCTCAATCCCGGAGAATCAGCCATGCACCTCACGCATACCATCCCGCCAACCTACGACGAGCACAGCCGCGTCCTCGTGCTTGGGTCGTTTCCCAGTCCCAAGTCTCGCGAGGGCCAGTACAACTACGGACATCCGCAGAACCGGTTCTGGCGCGTGCTCTCCACGCTCGCGAAAGAGGACCTGCCCACGACCAACGAGCAGAAGCGCAACTTTTGCCTGCGCCATGGCATCGCGCTATGGGACGTCGTCGCCGAATGCGACATCCAGGGCGCCTCCGACGCGAGCATTCGCAACGCGAAGCCCAATCGGCTCTCGCTCATTACCAAGGCCGCTCCCATTGGGGCCGTGTATTGCACGGGTGCCAAGGCGTTCGAGCTATACCGACGTCTGGGCTGCGAGCGGGAGTGCGGCCTTCCCGCAACGCGGCTTCCCTCAACGAGTCCCGCCAACGCCGCATGCGGCATGGACAAGCTCTTGGAAGCCTATGCGGTCATCTTCGAATAGGGCGCCCTTCCAGGCGTCGCATTCCACGATGCCAAGAAGGGCGCGAAAGTGCGTATGCCGCGGTAACAGCCGCTGCTCTAGTACAGAATGAGCGCGATGAACTCGAGGGGCACGTCACCGGTGTTCACGAGGCCATGCATCTCGCCGTCGTTGCAGACGGTGGTGTCGCCAGGGCCAACCTGAACCTTGGTGCCGTTGTCGTTGTACTCGCCCGTGCCCGAGAGGAAGTAGAAGATCTCGTTGTCTCCCTCGTGCTTGTGCTCGCCAATGCTGTTGCCTGGGGCAATGATCATGCGATTGAACAGGCGGCCCTTGCCGTACAGCTCCTCAACGCTCTCGCAGATCTTGTGCATCTCCACCTCGCCGATGCCGTCGCGGATGCACTTGTGCTCGATTGCCTGGTCTTCCTTCTTGCGAATCATCCGAATTCTCCCTTCTATTGGCCAAACGTGCTTGTAAGAACCTCGCGGATGTTACTGAGCGTAACACGAGCCCGCGTGTTTTGCACCGATCCGTTACTCTCCCAGCGCGGAAGCGCGCGCTCAATCTCTTCGGAGTCCATGCGGAATTCGAAGGCGGGGAGGCAGTCCCTCACCAGGCGCACGTATGCCTGCAGGCTCATTCCGATCTCGTCGTAGAACGCCTGCGCATAGGACGGGTCGAACTCGTTCGCGTACTCCAACATATGCGGCATGAATACAGCGCTGGCAAACCCGTGCGGAACGCCGTAGTTCTCGGTGAGGTAGTAGCCCACGTTGTGCGGGAAGCAGGTCCCCGTGGTGTTTATGGCGAGCCCGCCCAGGATGGAGGCCTCGTACAGCAATCGGCGCTGCTCGTCGTCCAGCTCCTCGCCGGCAGCCGCCACGCTCAGCGGGCCGCATGCCAGCCGAATCGCGCGCACCGAGAAGGCCCTGGATATCTCGTCAGCCTTGTGGCTAAAGTAGCTCTCCGTCGCATGCGCCAGAACGTCCACGCCACACGAGAGCGTAACCGCCGCAGGACAGGTGTGCGTGTGTCGGCTGTCACCAAAGGACAAGGTCGCGTACAGCCTGTCGTCGTGGATGCTGTGCTTGCGCAGGGAGCTGTCGGTGAGGACCGACACCTTGGTAACCTCGCTGCCGGTGCCCGCCGTGGTGCCCACCAGCACGATGGGCAAGGGGTCGCGTTCCCAGGCCAGCGCATAGAAGCCCACCTCGTCGAGCGTGGGGTTTGCGGCAAACACCGCAACGGCCTTTGCCGCGTCGAGCGAGGAACCGCCGCCGATGCCCACCACAAACTGGGCGTTGCACTGAGCTGCCAGCTTGCCGGCTTCCATGCAGGAGCTCAGTGGGGGATTAGCGGTGACGCCGTCCCATACGTCGCGTTCGATTCCGTGCGACGAGAGCACGCGCTCCACATCCTCCAAGGCGCCGCTCTTACTGGCGGCCACGCGCTCGGTAACCAAAAGGCAGCGTTCGCCCAGCGCCTTGAGCGCATCCCCGTGTTGGGCGATGCAGTCGCTGCCGGTGTACAGTCTTGTGGGCATGTAGTAGTTCATGCAAAAAGCTCCCTCTTAAAATCGTTTGTGTGCCAGCTGCGTAAGGGTGTCATCTTGTGGTGAGAAACCCGTCAACCGCGATGCCGTTGCCTGAATTCCCGTGAATTGACCCCCTCAGAAGGTATGATGACTGCAAGAGTATACGGCAGTGTCGGGCACGCTTGCCAAGCCTTTTGGTAAACGTCGTGTTCTTATACCTATGCCTACGGCGCGCTTGCAGATGGCGACTCACGAAGTGAGCGAGCGAAGCGAGCGCGGAGCCATCTGAAAGCGCGTCGTAGGCACGTGGACGAGAATAACGTCAACGACACTTTGGCGACTTGTAAGTGATTGGCAAGCAAACGAATGGGAGGCGGAACATGGTACGTTTTGGAATCCTGGGGGCAGGCAATATCGCCCGTCGCTTTGCGGCGAGCTTGGCGCATGAGGATCGAGCATCGCTGGTGGCGGCAAGCTGTCGCACGACGAGCAAGGCTGCGGCGTTTTTGGATGGTGTGCCGCACAATGAGGGCGCCCGTGCGTATGGCAGCCACGACGAGCTCTTGTCAGACGACGGCGTCGATGCCATCTATCTCGCGTTGCCTCACGACCTGCACCATGAGTGGGCGCTCCGGGCGCTGCGTGCGGGAAAGGCGGTGCTCTGCGAGAAGCCCGCGATGCTTTCTGCGACGCAGATGGAGGAAGTGGCTCGGGCGTCGCTCGACGAGGGCGTGCTCTTCATGGAGGCGATGAAGCCTCGCTTCACTGCAATCTACCCAAAGGTCAGGCGGGCCATAGACAAGATCGGCGAGTTGCGTAGCGTTGAGGCCACGCTGTGCAACGACATGCTCGGCCTCGTGGAGGGAACGGGCTCGTATCACATGGCGCCAGGGCCTGGTGCGGGCGTCCTCTTGGATTGCGGAACCTACTGCGCGAGCTGGATCGAGGACCTGTGCGCGAAAGATCCCGAAGTGCTGCGGGCGGAATGCGTTCGCAAGGACGGCGTCGACGTATACGTGGATGCCCGTATGGATTGCGGTGGCGTTGAGGCTCGCCTGGAATGTGCCTTCGACCGCGCCAAGCAGCGCAGGGCAACCATCGTGGGCACGCGTGGAACTCTGGTGGTGGATGAGCTCCATCGCCCGCAAGCCGCGGTGCTGCGCATCGACGGTGCCGAAGAGCAGACAATAGACGCGCCGTACGAGGTGGACGACTTCTTTGGCGAGGTCCGCCACTTCGTGGGCCTCGTGGAGAGTGACAAAACGGAGTCGGACGTCATGTCGCTTGCCTCGTCCGTGCGCTGCGCCGCCATCCTGGACGCAGTGCGCGCGGCCATGTAGCGCGCAGTTCGCGCAGCGACCGTGGGCGGCGAGGGGCGTGACGGGATTGAGCTCTGCGTGCGCAGTTCGCAAAGTGACGGCAGAGGGGGGTCCCACCCTTTTGCCACTTAGCCCAGCTCCTTCCCGTTGCTGGTGATACAGCGCTGGTACCACCAGAAGCTGTCTTTGCGATAGCGGTCGAGCGTGCCGCGCCCCTCGTCGTCCATATCCACGTAGACGAAGCCGTATCGTTTGCGCATCTCGCCCGTTCCCATGCTCACGAGGTCGATCCAGCCCCACGGCGTGTAGCCCACAAGGTCCACTCCGTTCGCGATGGCGCGCTCCATGGCTTGCACGTGCTCGCGCAGGTAGTCAATACGGTAAGGGTCGTGGATGCGCTTCTCGCCATCCTCTTCTACCACCTCGTCAAACGCGCCCAAGCCGTTCTCTACGATCATGATGGGCACCTGGTAGCGGTCGTAGAGCGTCTCTAGCTGCCACTGTAGACCGGTGGGGTCCATGGCCCAACCCCAGTCGGAGTAGGTAAGGTACTCGTTGCGGGCCCCCACCTGGAAGTTGCCGCCTACGGTGTCGGTCACCTTATGGGTGGTCACCACGTTCGAGTTGTAGTAGCTGAACGTGTAGAAGTCCACCGTTCCGGCAGCTAGGTCGTCCATGTCGCCGTCCGCAATCGCAAGCTCCACGTCGTGCTCGCCCCACAAGCGCCGAGCATAGGTGGGATAGCGGCCGAACACCTGCACGTCGCCGCAGTAGTAGGCATTCTCCTGCCGCTTGTGGTCGGCCGCCAGGATGTCCGCCGGGTCGCAGGTGTGCGGATAAGTGGCTGCGCTCGCAATCATGCAGCCAATGCGGTTTGCAGAGTCGATGGCATGTCCCACCTGCACTGCCTTGGCGCTCGCCACGAACTGGTGGTGAAGCTGCTGGTATGCGTGCTGATAGCTCGTATCGGACCCGTCGCCCATAAAGTCGATGAGGGAGAGCAGGTTGTTGATCTCGTTGATCGTGAGCCAGTAGCGCACCAGCCCCTTGTACTCCATGAAACACGTGGTGCAGAATCGGACGAAGTGGTCTATGAGCTCGCGGTTCTCCCAGCCACCGCACGATTCCTCCAGTCCCAGCGGGGTGTCGAAGTGCAGCAGCGTTACCACGGGCTCAATGTTGTGCGCACGCAGGCACTCGAACACGCGACGGTAGTACTCCACGCCCTCGCGGTTGGGCGTGCGCTCGGTACCCGTGGGGAACAGGCGACTCCAGCCAATAGACATGCGGTAGCACGTGAAGCCCATCTGCGCCATGAGCTCTATGTCATCGAAGATGCGATGATACCCGTCCACTGCCACCTGGTTGGGGTAGTAGCATTCGGGAAGAGAGGCCCACCGAGCGCCCTGGGGCAGACGATCCTCGCGGCCGCCCTTCATCGGCGTGCCGTCGGCCAGCTCGTAGGTGACGTAGCGCGCTTTGGTGCGTGTGCCGCCCGTGGTGTAGTCCATGCGGCACGGGCCGCGACCATCCTCTTGCCAGCCGCCCTCGTACTGGCCGGCCGAGACGGCGCCGCCCCACATGAAGTCCTTCGGAAAAGCCATGTTACTCTCCTATCTTGTAGTTGTTGCTTTTACGAGCCGAATATCGAATGCTTGTTGAGGCAATGCAGATCTGGCGGACGGGATGCCGACATGTCGTGTGGGGTCGTACGGACCTCGTAACAGGGAGAGTGGCATAACCGTCCCACCCAGGCTGGCCGCGAATAAGCTGGATGGGGGCGCGACGCACGCGCACCCCGGATCTCTCCTATGCAGGTTTTGTTGTCAAAAGGGGTCTCGCCCTTTTTGGCAAAATCATTCGTTGCCGTTTTGTTCAATGTGACGCATATACATCATGACCAGGTAATCTATGGTCATGAGCGCAGCGTATTTGCCTATGTCGTTCTCATTCGTGTTGCCGCAGGGCAGCACGTAGTCCGCCCTGTTGATGTAGAGCGCATTGCGGTTTTGCGTAAGTACCACAACCTTGGATCCGCTCTTAAAGATTGCATGCACGACATCCTGGTAATGGTAGAAGTAGCTGCCGTTTATGGAGCGGACAATGGCAACGTCACCCTCCTGTAGTGTGCGCGCCGCCTCTTCCTGATGCTCGTAGTACTGGTAGAGTTCCACATAAGGTACCCAACTGCAACATCTTGCCCTGAAAGTAGCTCCCAATGTGCCAGAGGAAGTGGCGCGAGAAAAACACTACGCGCGGGGCCTGCTCCAACGCATTAAGCACGTTGGGGACAAGGTCTGTTGCCTCCCTGTCCAAGGCGCTGTTCAGGACTTTTGCCAACTCGCTGCGATATGTGCCAAGTGCGGCCGTCGGATCCCCAGCCAGCTCTGCGCGGAAGTCGCGCGTGTAGTCATCGGCCAAACGGTAGCTTGCGCCATCCACGGCTTCCTTGAACTCCCCAAAGCTGTCGAACCCCAAAAAAAACCTACAGAAACGCGAGAAAGAGGCCTGCGACACGAAGCGCAAGTCTGCCATGCGCCTAAGCGACATCTGTGGCAGCTCGTTATAGTGCTCAATAAGCGTCTGAGCAATGTCGTAGTTGGAATCGTGTGTGCGTGACGTGTTTACGAAATCGAGCATAAGATCAAAAAGAGAGCCCATTGCCTTGGTACCGCTGCTGGCTGCCATGCGTCACCTCATCCGTCGTTTCTCATCAAAGCTCTGTTCATACTAGCAATGCACACGCAATACGACGCCGCCCCACAGGCTCTGCGGTCTGTGGGGCGCAAGGAAAGGAAGGCTAAGCTGCGATCTGTGTGGCAGACTCTTCGGCGGCCGCTTTCTCTTCGGCAAGAGCCTGGTTGTCGGCCACCTTGAAGAACGGGAACCAGATGGCGGCACTCATGAGCGTGGCCACGACCTGGTATACGGCAATCTTCCAGGAGCCCTGCATAATGCCGTAGGCAACGATGGGCATGGAGCTAATGCCAATGATGCCAGTGGGCGCAGGCATGAGGCCTGTCTGGATGCAGAAGAAGGCGAGCAGCAGCGACAGGATGGGGGTCAGCATGAAGGGGATGAGGAACGTGAAGTTGTACATAAGGGGCATGCCGAACACCACGGGTTCGTTTATGTTGAAGATGCCGCAGGGAAGCACGAGCTTGGAGAACTGCTTGTAGCGCTGGGACTTGGAGAAGAGCGCCATAACGATCACAAGGCGAAGCGTGCAGCCGCACCCGCCGTTGCAGACGAAGTCGTACATGGAGATGTTCCAGATGTGCGGAATTGCCTCACCCACCGCTGCTGCGGCCATGTTTTCGGGCAGATAGGAAAACCAGATGGGGAACAGGATGGGGAACAGGATGGGGAGCACGGTGTAGGAGCCGTGTACGCCCACGAACCACAGCAGCTGCGCGACCACAAGGATGATCAAGAACCCGGGAAGGCTGCCCGTAAGGCCGGCAAGCGGGGTCTGGAGCAGGGTGTAGACGGCGTCGATCACGTTGCCGTAGGTGGTGAAGCCAAAGGCCAGGCGCACGGCACCAAATACCACGGCGCAGAAGAAGCCGGGGATGAAGGAGGTGAAGGTCTTTCCCACGCTTTCGGGCACGCCTTCGGGCATCCTGATGGTAAGACCGCGCTCGACCACGGCAATGTGAATCTTGGTGGTCACGAGAGCCACGATGAACGCCATGAAGGCGCCGCGGCTACCCAAGTAGTTCAGATTTGCCAGGGGAGTCGCCGGCGTCGTTGGCCGTTAGCGGCACCAGGATGAGGTAGCCCATGAGCGCAAGGAACATGTTCTCTATCGCGAGTTCCTCGTGGCCGAAGCTCTTGGCGGCACCGCGGGCAACGCTTGCCACCATGAACAGGCCCATATAGTTCATGGCCGCGTCGTAGATGGCGCCGAAGACGCCCGAAAGGCCCGAGGAGGCCAAGAACGCATGGTAGGGCTCGAATGGCAGGGTGTTGAGCAGGTTGAAGATGGAGCCCACCAGGATGATAGCCATGAGCCCCATGGCGCCTTGGCCAATGGACTGGATATATCGGTTCTGCGCCACCTTGGTCGAAAAGGGCACGAGCTTCTCGTTCAAAAATCGCATGAGGGCATTGTCTTGAGTTTCGGGCATGGCGCATCACCTTTCCTTTGAGTTGCGACCGTTTGGTTTCGGTACTTACAACTCTAGGACCCGCAACCCAAGGTGAGTGTTCCATTGTGCGTGCCCGACTTTCACATTGTGAAACGCATTTTGTCAAAAGGGGTCTCGCCCCTTTTGACATTTCAGGATGCCAAGCTGCAGCTCTCGTATAATACAAGATAAAAACCCACTTTATTTACGGTAAGGCAGCGACCATGAAACGCAATAGATTCAACCAAATCCTTTCCGTCGTTGTCTCGGCCCACTTGGTGCTGAGTCTCATTCCCCTAGAAGCATTGGCCGAAGCCAACCGAATTGGCGCGTCAGATGTGGACGTGCAAGAGGAGGCTCTTCCGAACGCCGTCTTCGACCAAGCATTAACGATGGAGGATATCGAAGTGTCTGTTAAGGCGGGGGAGGGCGCGTTCCCAACCGATGCCACCCTTAAGGCGGACCTCCTTGCGGGCGAGCGGGAGGATGCGGCGGTTGCGGCCGTCGCGCTGGCGCGAGAAGGCGAAGAAGAGCCTGTTTCCTCGCATGCCTTGGACGTGTGGGTGTGCGACGCCAATGGCAACGCGCTTCAACCCAAGGAAGGGCAGAAGGTCATGGTGGCGCTTGGCCTGGCAGAGGCGAAGGACGAAAAGCTCCAGGCACTGGTCTATGGAATCGCCGAAGAGTCCCAAGAGGAAGAGATTCCCAACGAAGAGGCCATTCAGGAAGCCACCGTCAATTCCCAGAACGACGTGACCGATGTTTCGCATGCAACAGCGACTCTCGTAGAAACAACAGAGGACGCCGAAGCAGGTACCGTTACGTTTGAGGTTGATGAGCTTGGGCCTTTCGTGGTGGTGTTCGTCCCTCGCGAGGATCCGCTGGCCGTGTCGCAGGGAGGCAACGCTCCGCCCGAGGAGGGGTCGGAGCATGCGGAGGATGCTGCACCCGCAGGCTCATCTACCAATGGCCAGAATGGTCCTGAAGTGAACGAAGGCGTAACCGAAGTGCCTGCACCAGACGCAGGGACAGCGAATCAGGACAAGCCTTCCGCGCAGACCGACACCTCCACCGAAGCGGAGCCTTCTACCAAGACCGAGATAGTTGCCCAGTCCGCTACCGAAAACATCGTGGGTGAGGTCTTTGCCAACGCGGCGAACGAGGCGCTGGAGCAGCAGACGGGCTTGGGCGAGGCTACGAGCGACCCCGAGCGTCACGATCAGGAGAACTACCCCACCGAGAGCCACGACGAGTCGTATTACGATGGCTCGGACCGCTTGCGCAAACTTACCACAGCGGACGGCACAGATGCGGGCTTTTTGGTGTATCGCGACACGCTTTTCTTGGTATCGCGGGAGGACAGCGCCAACTACAACGTTACGTGGTCCGGAGACGGGCTCACGGCATATGTGACGCCCGCCATTGACCCAACGCTGCTTGAGGGCAAGATGGGAATCGTGCTGTTGCAGGAGAACGTGGGCAAAGACGTGGTGCTAGTGTTCGCCGAAGGACAGGCTCCCACGCTCGAGGGCGACACGTTGCTGGTGCCGCTCGAGGCTACGCAGAACATCTCTCTTTACCAGCTTTTCAGCGACGGTAGCCTGAGCATGTCGGCGGAGTACAGCGGGCCTTCGAGCTTAGGCCCGGGCGACTTCGTTATAGCAGACGACGAGCCACATGGGTCCGTTAACGCTCTGGGAATACAGAACACCCTCGTGCCACAGAGTGCTCCGGCAGCTCGGAAGGGACTGCGATCCCAAGCCACGTTGGCTGCCCCAGCATTGCGAGCAAGTGGATCTGCCAAGCCCATACTGCATCCCTTCCCGAAAGGCACCAACTGGGAGGCCACCATCGCCTACGACAGCGTGTCCATCGACCATGTGGGCGCGCGCGTGGACATCGACATCTGGGACCTCAAGTTCGACCTGGTGGCAGAGATGGCCATGGGTTTCGACTTCGACGTGAAGTCCACCGGCGCCTCTGGTAAGCGCGAATCCGTGGAGGTCATTGGCGTCGATATTCCCATCGAGCTCTTCACCCTGCATTACGCTGCCCTGTTCGAGGCGGAGTTCGATAGCACACCCGTGCACATTGCGGGCAGGATGAACCCCAGCATGGAGTTCCACATGAATCCCCTGTTCGGCTTTTCCATCCAGAACTTCAAGACGCCTATAACCCTTAAGACCTTCGAACTCACCAACCCCGAGCGTGACAAAAACAAGGATTTCAACTGCTACCTGGGAACGGGCTTCACCATTAACCAGAGCTTTTTGGGCCTGAGCTTGGACCTAGGCTTCTGGGACATCGAGATAGGCCCGCTCGTGTCGCTCAATCAGCTTTCGCAGGGCGGAACGTACTACACCGCGCGGTTGGACAAAGACCAGTACGACGTAGACACCTTCGACCGGACGCCCGATTCGGTACATGCCTGCGCGGGGAAGAACGATCCGGGTTGCTACTGCATACACACCAAGGGTTCGTCGGACTACGACTACAACGTGAAGCTCGACCTCTACTTCAAGAGCTGGGTGTGGAGCATCAGGAACAAGCACAACGACCTTGCGGAGGCAGACTACTACAACTCGCTGACGTTCAACACGGGCCTGAAGGAGGGCATATGCCCCTACATCATGTACAAAGTGCCCGTGGCCGTATGGCAAGACGAGGCCCACACAAAGCCTGCGGCCAACATGAGGGTGATGGTGAACGACAACGTCGCGGGCCTTACCGGCGATCCCTACAAGCTCACGACTGACACTACCGACAGTAAGGGACAGGCAACCATCTACCTGCCCTATCGCGCTAGGTATTACACCTACCTTGCCAATGGAAACCTCAATGGGAAGTTCGTTATCGGTTCGACCGAGGGACATGTTGAGCGACGGGCCAACGACACGGTGCACATAGTGGTTGGACCCAAGAACACGACTACGGTACGGGTTGCCTTCAACTGGAACGCAGACACCAAGGGCCTCGACGTGCCAATGGAGGAAAGCATCGTAGTCCAGCGCCGCCTGGGTGGTGCGGGCGCGTGGGAGGACTGCTATCCGTGCCAGGTGTCTGCCGCGCAAGGATGGGAGTTCTCGAGCGAAGAGGAGATGTACGGCACCGTGAACGGAAACACGATGCTGTACGAGTACCGCGTGCGTGCCACTATGAACGGATACGTTGTTGCCGAAGACTCGGAGCTTGGGCCGTACACGCAGCTGGGCACCGCAAGCTACGTGAACGCCGCGGGCGAGACTGAGCCCCCTCACCTGAATAACTACTACACAGAATATGAAGACAAGAACCAGAACGGCAGCTACACCACAACCATAACCCAGACCCCGGTGGTCGATGTTGCCCTGCACAAGCAGTGGATGCTCTCGAGTGGCTCCAAGCAGCCGGATTCGGTCTACCTTGCCCTTACGCAGAGTCCCGAGGACGGCTGGGATTATGTGGCTGCCGCGCAAAACGTTTCCTTGAATTGGCTGCTCGTGCGTAATCCGCTCTCCAACAACGCGAACAGCCTGAACCAGCTGAGGACCGCTGGTGCCGTCTCCTCCGCAGACAGCCTTCTGACCGTAGGCGACATTCCGCTTACCGTCGCGAAGGTGGATGCCTCCAACTCGTGGAGCACGACCTTCCGGGTGCCCAAGTATCGCAACGGCGTGAAGATGCGCTTCCAAGCAATTGACCTTAGCGACACCGTGCTAAACAACTTCCTCATTCACGAGTATGACCTGCAGTCGCAGGTGAGCGTTGCGAATCCCAACACGTTTACCTGCATACCGGGCATAGCCTTTAGAAACAGGGCAGACTACGAGCTCGACGCGAACGTCGTCAACCACGACAACCGGCTAAACACCATAGGCGGCACGGTTCGCTGGGTTCCCTATGGGGAGAATACGGGAAGCATACCGCAGAGCGTGAAGGTCCACGTAACCCACAATGGCACGGACGTTTCTGTCCTTACGTTGAACAAGGCGAGCTACGCCAATCCAACCGAATGGACCTGGACGCTGTCGAACGCCGATATAAACCCCGAGAACGACTACCAGGTTTGGGAGGAGTTCACGGGCACGGATGGCAACAGATGGATCACGGAGACCCACGGCCTCGATATCCTGAACAGCGCGTACGGGAGCGACAGGTCAGTCATAGTCGACGTGCGCGCGGGCTTCGACGACGAGGTGGCTCAGCCAAGTGAGCTCAACGTGAGTTTCAAGAACTCCAACGGAGCCACTTTGGGCAACCCCCTGAGGCTCGCGCCTCAGGACTGGTCGAACCACACCTTCTTGGACCGGCCGGCGCAAGACGCATCCGCTTACCACATAGAGGCACCTGCGCTGCCGAACACCGTGCGCCTCTACCGAGACCCCGTCGTGTATGTGTCGGGACAAAACCTCACCTACAACTACACGGTGTATTACACCTCGCGGAAGAAGATGGAGATCGACATCTCGAGCATATGGGAAAACGTGGACGAATCCACGGTCTATCCAGACGCACTGAACGTGCACGTCTTCCGTGACGGCGAAGAGATTGCCACGACCCAGATCACGAAGGGCCAGGACGGGCAATGGAGCACGCCTCGAATTACCAAAGACAAGCAGGGGAATGACCTCTATCGCGTCTCGGAATCGGGGCATGAGTATCTCTATACCGTAACGCAAGATCCCGTGCCGGGCTTCACCACAACCGTTCTGCGTGCGCAGGTGTCGGAGCAGTCCAGCGACCCGAAGATGGGCTTCGTTGTGCGCAACACCTGGGCTGGGTCAGACTACCAGACCGTGAAGGGCACGGTCAGTTGGGTAGGGGATGAGGGCATGGAATCCCTCAGGCCGCAGAAGGTGCATCTTTCGGTGGTCAACGGCGACGGCGAGTACGTGCGGTCGCTCGACGTGCCCACCTCGGGTGACGGGAAGTTCGAGGCAACCTACCTTCCCGGGAAGAACGCCCATAAGGAAACTGCCACCTACGAGGTGCTGCAAGACCACGTTGACTACTACACCACCACGTACGAAAACAGCTACGACGAGCAGACCCGCACCTGGACCTGCAACGTTACCAACAAACTCACGGGGGCGTTCAACCTCAATCTTAAGAAGAAGATCGCCGGCGTGCACGAAGGCGATGCCGAGACCTACCGGTTCACGGTGGAAAAGGCCCAGCCGAACAGGGCAAACGACGATAACCCGCAGAGCCAGGAGGTCTCCATAACAGGCGAGGGAACGGTTCAGGTTCCGCTTAAGTTCAAGAGCGACGGCCTGTACTTCTACGTCGTGAAAGAAATAAAAGGCAACGACGACTCCTGCAAGTACGACACGGCCAAGCGGCTGGTGCTCATTGTGAAGACCACCGACGACGAGGGCAACCCCACGTTCAAATGCTATGTGGGAGACTACAACGAGAAGACTCAGCAAGAGGCCGACAAGGCGTTAGACCCCTCCAGTACAACCAATCCCAATGTGAGCTCAGATGGCAATCAGGCTGCGCTGCTAGAGGCTCTGAATGGCGACCAGACCAACACCGTGGAGTTCACCAACAAGTACCGTGGACTCAGCATCGAAAAGAAGTGGGACATCGACCTCGAAGACAAAGACAAGCCCGCAAAGGTGGAGGTCGTGCTGCAGAAGCAAGATGGCGGCACTTGGACGACGGTGCAAACGGTCGAGCTCAACGATAGCAACGATTGGAAGAAGAACCTGCGCTATCCGGACGGTACGGACGAGAACACGACCTTCCGCGTGCGCGAGCTGAAGGACCAGACGGTCCTGCAGTCAATAGTGGACAAGGTGAAAGGCCTTGCCGGGCAAGATGATGCCGCCTATAGAAACTGGCTGAACGAGCTCAAGTCGAATGGCTTCTATGCCAGCCTGCCCGCGAATGTGCAGAGCGCGGCCGAGAAAGGCTTGGCAAGTCTGCAAAGCTCGTTGGGGGCCAGCTCGTTGGAAGACCTCGCGTCCAAACTGATGAAGCAGCTTGGCTTTGACACCGATACCTCTCGCATCGTCTACGACAGCGAGGATTCTGACAAGGGCGATGCCACGACGAACGAGGTCATTCACCACGTGGAGGCCTATGTATCGGTACTGACGGGCAACGAGCGTGCCCACAACACGAAGTACCAGGTAAGCTATGACTCCGAAAAGGATGATGACACGCAGTCCTTCTCCATCACCAACAAGGCCATCGTGGAGATTGACGTCATCAAGCGCTGGATCGGCATTGGCGTGGACGACAAGGACATGCCCGACTCTGCCTGGCTGGTGCTTATGTGCAAGCCGAAGGAAGGCGCGCTCGACGCGGCAAAGGGCCTGGCAAGCGCGGCGGGCATAGACCTGGGTGGCGTGCTGGACTACGAGTTTCCCGTGATCAATCCCATAGAGGGGGGCCAAGATCCAATAACCATCCTGGGTAAGATGGCGCTGGGTCTGGACCTCAGCTTGATTGGGAAGCTGGCCAAGGCACTCTTTGGCATCAAGATTCCCGAGCTGGCCATGAAGAGGGTCACCAAGGAAGACAACTGGCGCTTCACGGTGGTGGACAGCAAGTACACGGCGGGCATCCCCATGGACTACAAGGGTGCCGAGCTCACCAGCGAGATCATCCGCCTCATCGTGAAGTACCTTACCAACGGCTTCATTGACTCTCCGGTGTCGTTCAACCCGTTCGGCGGCTACATAAGCATCCCCACCAAGGCCATACCCACGGTACTGGGGATCACCGACATCGAGCAGCTGACCGACTTGAAAGATCTTGAACAGCGTGTGATAAACAAGGCCAAGGAGCTGACGCCCAGCGACTTTGCCAACCCCAGCTGGAGCACGATTCTTACGGACTATCACCTTATGTCCAACGTCTTCAACATAAAGGTGGACTGGGATATCCCCGACAATCCGACCGACTACCCAACCGGCTCCGTGTACGGCAAGAAGACGTGGGATGACCAAGACAACAAGTTCGGCAAGCGTCCCCAAACGGTCAAGATCTACCTGCTGGCCAACGGCCAGCGCGTGAAGGACGACGACGGCAACGACGTGTATGCGGAGACGTCGCAGCTGGGCAACTGGCGCTACAGCTTCGTAGGCAGGCCCACGACGGACGACAACGGCAACCCCATTACCTATTCGGTGGAGGAGGAGCCAGTTGCGGGCTACAGCACGAGCTATAACGGCTACGACATAACCAATAAGCTTGAGACCGTGGACCTCACGTTCACGAAGTACTGGGACGACGGCGACAACCGTGACGGCGTGCGGCCAGAGAGCGTTGAGGTAAAGCTTCTTGCCGATGGCAAGGTGGTGGATACGCACACCGTAACCGCGAACGAGGGGTGGACGTGGAACATAGGCACGTACCTCAAGTACGGCGATGATGGCCAGGAGATTGCCTACACCGTAGAAGAGGTCTCCACGCCAGAACAATACACCGCGTTGCCCTATGCGGGGCAGACCTCGACCAAGCTGGGCATCGTCAACCGACACGAGGTTGGCACCACAACCCTCACGCTCTCCAAGCATTGGGAAGATGCCAACAACCAGGATGGCAAGCGACTTCAATCGCTCGACTTGAATCTGCAGGGCTCTGATGGCAGTGTGCGCACATACACCATCGGGACAGACCAGGACTGGCAGAAAACCGTCGTCGTGCCCAGATACGAGAACGGGCAGGAGATTGAGTACACCCTGTCTGAGCCGACCGTGCCCGCGGGCTATACCAAAACCGAGAGCAAAGAGGGCACTCATCTCACGGTCACCAACACGCACGTTCCCGAGACGCTCAACATAAGCGTAACCAAGGTGTGGAACGATGACAACAACCGCGACGCTTTGCGCCCAGAGGCGGTTACCGTGCAGCTGCTCGCCGACGGGGAAGCGGTGGAAACCACGTCGATTGGCGCCTCCGATAGTTGGCAGCACACATTTGCGGGCGTGCCCAAGTATCGCAACGGCAAGCAGATCACCTACACGATGAGCGAGAGTGCGGTGAGTGGCTATAGGACGAAGATTACGGGAAGCGCTGCCACGGGATTCACCATAACCAACACCCATTCTCCTCAACAGATAAGAATCAATTCATTAAAGCATTGGAACGACGACAACAACCGCGACGGCCTGCGGCCTCCTCAGATCACCATGCAGCTGAAGGGCAACGGCGAGGTCGTGCGCGAGTTCCAAATAAGCACGAACTCGGACAAGCGGCCCATATCGTTGGCACCCAAGTACGACGCGGGCGTGGAGGTAACGTATTCCGTCGATGAGAAAACCGTGCCCACGGGCTATACGAAGTCCATCGACTCATCTGGGCTGCGCATTACCAACACTCATGTACCTCAGAGAATTACGATTTCCGGCACGAAGGTTTGGGACGACGACAACGACCGCGACGGCAAGCGGCCCGATTCCGTAACGGTGCACCTGCTGGCCAACGGGGTGGAGGTTGCCCATACCACCGCTACCAAAGAGGGCGGCTGGACCTGGTCGTTTGAAAACAGGTACAAGAACGAGCAGGGGAAGGCCATCGCCTACACCGTAACGGAAGACGCCGTGGACGGCTATACGGCAACGGTAACGGGTACCGCGGAAGCTGGCTTCACCATCACCAACACCCACGTGCCCGAGTCGGTGAGCCTTACGCTGTCCAAGCACTGGGAAGATGCGAACGATCAGGACGGCAAGCGCCCCGCCCAGGTTACGTTGCAGCTGATGGCAAACGGTACCGCGGTGAAGACGTTCAACGTCATCGACACCCAGCACGACTGGGAGTCCACATACGTCCTTCCTAAGTACGAGAACGGCATGGAGATTTCGTACACCCTGGTTGAGCCGAATGTGCCCTCGGGCTATACCAAGACCGAGGGCAAAGAGGGCAACAATCTCACGGTCACCAACACGCACGTTCCCGAGACGCTCGACATAAGCGTCTCCAAGGTGTGGAACGATGACAACAACCGCGACGGTAAGCGGCCTGCTTCCGTTACCGTGCGGCTCCTTGCGAACGGGCAGCCGGTGCAGGGCAAGACGCTGACCCTGAACGAGGGCAACTCC
>JAFWKQ010000091.1 GCA_017545665.1 Atopobiaceae bacterium | reverse complement strand
GGAATCCTTCTGCATATCAATATCTGTTTTGTTGACAATTATCAACTTTTGTCAACATAACGATATGACTGCATGTAAAATTCTTTATGATTTATTTGCATAAAGCTACAATACACCCGATAACATGCACTTTTGCTGTGCCAAAAAAACAAATCTGTGTTATTAATTTGTAGTGTGTGTCATATAGTTACCAAATGACGTGATATTAAAATAGAAAGTATCATATAATCACCTAGATACCTAACTTGTTCATGCAAGCAAGGAGAGGCCGAATAACTCCTTGGGAGGGACGCAAACAAAAATGGATAGTAGCATTGTTGCAGCGATTCCAGTAAGCGATAAAACGCTTGTCGTATGGTTCGACAATGGCGTGTCCAGACGCTATACGGCTCAGGAATTGGGGCTTGGCGAGGATCAATCGCTAAGCGAGGCGCGCATAGACGACAGCGCGAAGTGTTTGGTTTGGAACGCAAGCACGAGCGTGGACATCGATACGCTATTGTCTACGGGCAGCGAGGCAAACTACGTCGAAACGGAAAAGCGGCGTCTGCTCAAGAGCCTCTCGGAGATTCGCCGCGAGTCGTGCTTTTCGCAAACGCGCCTTGGAGACGCTGCCGGCATTCGCCAGTCGGTCATTAGCCGTATTGAGGGTTGCGAGATTTCGCCCCAAATCAATACGCTCCTCAAGCTTCTTGCACCCCTTGGCAAGACGCTCGCCATCGTGGACTTAAAAGAGAACGAATAGCGGGTACGTCCCTTTGATCGGATGGCCTTCGTCAGAGGTGCCGTGCCAAGCCAACGAAGCGTTGCCACAGAACCTGCCACAGCGTACGTCTTTTTGAACATTCTCGCCCTGCGACCACCTCGATGTATTACCGGTACTCGTTCGGTGGCCGCAGGGCGATTATGACTTGAAGGGCTCTGCGCCTATGGGGAGGTCGGCCGAGGCGACGCCCCACCAACCACTAGCCTTGGTCGAGCCTCTTGCGCAAAAGCTGGTTAAAGAGCTTGGGGTTGCCCGTGCCACGCGAGGCCTTCATGCATTGCCCCACCAAGAACCCCACGACCTTTTTGTTTCCCTCGCGATACTGGCGCACTTGGTCTTCGCAGCGTGCAAGAACCTCGTCCACCGTTACCGCAAGGTCGTCCATGTTGGTGCTTTGCCGCATGCCGCGCTCGTCTACGACCCGTGCGGGGTCGTCGTTGGTGCCGTCCACGATTTCGAGCACCTCGCGCGCTTGCGCAAAGGTGATGGCGTCTTGGGCCAAAAGCGTCGATATGCTCGCCACCTGCGTTGCCGTAACCGCCCGCGTGGCGGGCACGAGGTTTACGACCACATTTGCCACGGTGGACACGAACTTGGGAGCCTCGCCCACCGCCTCCTCGAAGAATCGAGCGGTCTTCGGATCCCCTGCTATTTGAGCTGCGTCAGCGCGCTTGAGGCCATAGTCCACCACATAGCGATCGCGCTTGGCGTCGGGAAGCTCCGGCACGCGCGCGCGACACCGTTCCACGAACTCCTCCGAAAGGTCGAATGGCGCCAAGTCGGGATC
>JAFWKQ010000090.1 GCA_017545665.1 Atopobiaceae bacterium | reverse complement strand
CCCTTCCCCGAAATAGACAAGTTCGACATCTACGCATCCATGAACGCCGCCAAGGAGGTGGGCGGCGACTTCTACGACTTCTTCCTCATTGACGAGCATACCCTGGGCTTCCTGATCGCCGACGTGAGCGGCAAGGGCATCCCCGGCGCGCTGTTCATGATGGCGGCGAAGACCGAGATAGAGAACTACATGAGCACGGGCATGGCCCCCGCCGAAGCCATTGCCTCGGCAAACAAGCGTCTGTGCGCCAACAACGACGCGGGCATGTTCGTTACGGTGTGGGCCGCGACGCTGGCGTGGGAGACCGGCGAGCTCACCTACGTGAACGCGGGCCACAACTTCCCGCTGCTGCGCCACGGCCAGGGCGGCCAGTGGGAGTGGCTCACCAAGAAGTGCGGCCTGTTCCTGGGCACCTTCGAGACGGCCAAGTACCGCCAGCAGACCCTCACGCTCGAGCCGGGCGACGAGCTGCTGCTTTACACCGACGGCGTGAACGAGGCCTTTAACGTGGACGAGGAGGAGTACGGCAACGACCGCCTGGAGGCGTTTTTGTCGACCCACAACGACCTGCACGCTCGCGGCATGGTGCGCGCCCTGCGCGCCGACGTGGCCGCTTGGGCCGAGGGCGCCGAGCAGTCCGACGACGTCACGATCCTCGCCCTCGAATATGGTGCGGCGCCCGAGGTTACGAATAGCATAACGGTGCCTGCAACGCTCGACCATCTGGAAGAGGTAGAGGCTCTGATTCGCTCGGAGCTCGAACAGCGCCTCTGTCCCGTGAGCGTAATAAGCAAGGTGGAGGTGGCCCTCGAGGAGCTGTTCGTAAATGTATGCCGCTATGCCTATGCCGATCAAAAGGAGCCAGGGCAAGCTCAGGTGAGCTATACCTACGGCGCGAATCCCTCAGCCATAACCATTGAGCTGCGCGACCATGGCGTGCCGTTTGACCCCATAAAGAAGGAAGATCCAACCAAGCCCTCCAATGCGCAGGAGGCCAAGATCGGCGGGCTGGGCATCTTCATGGTGAAGAAGAGCATGGACGACTTCTTCTATATGCGTGACAGGGACGAGAATGTTGTGGTGATCAAGAAGGGCTGGTAGAGAAGATCGTGCAGGTCACTTGTTAGGTTTGCATGCCTGGCAAGATAACGGCCATGTAGACAAACAGCGTGGTTGCTATGCTTGCGAACGCGATGCCTAGGCATACGACTAGCTCGACGCGCCAATTCGACTGGCTAAACGGCCTGAATTTGCGCAGCGGCGGCTTAAAGAGCAGCAAACAGCTAATCGCCGCCCATGGCACCCATACAAAGCCAACATGCTCAACAATGACATACCACAGGGGATGCTTGGAAATCTCTCCGTCCGGCCGCATGATGTTTGTTACGCATGAGATGGAAATCATGATCCACGCGAGTATAAGAAGTGCGTTCCATATGGTGCCAAGGACCTTGAGCGCAGGATGATAGAGAACGGCCTGCAGAGTCGATTGGGACGTGGTGCCGTAGTGCGTGGTCTGGCTCCTTGCCGCAGCGCTTGTGTTGGCCATGGTTGTTGATGCCGTACGGACTCCAAGCGCATGCTGGAAGTCGCCGAGCAGCGCGCGTGCCGATTGGTGCCGCCTCGTGGGGTCGAATTCCGTTGCGCGCACAAGTACCTCCGCTATGGCTGGCGGTATGCGAGGATCGGCGAACCCACTCTCTCGAAGCCCAGACGTGGGGTCTTGTCCCGTAAGGCAAAAGGCAAGCGTCATTCCCATGGCGTACACATCGCTGCGCGTGCTCGTTTGGCCATATCCAAATTGCTCGGGTGGAGCATATCCGGGTGTGCCATAGCGCATGGTGTCGCGAGTTGCGTCGGCGCGATACATGCGTGCGATTCCCAAGTCTATGAGGACGACCTTGTCTTTGCACACTATGACGTTGGAAGGCTTTATGTCGCGATGAATGAGTGGCTGGTCAAAGGACTCGTGCAATTCCGCTACCGCTTCGCAGAGCTGAGGCATGATGCGGGCGGCAAGATTAACGCTTGGGCCCTCGTGCTCTACGAGTTCGCGCAGGGTTTGGCCTGCCACAAACTCCATAACTACGCTGAGCGACCCCTCCACGCGCTCGCATTCGTAGATTATGGGTTCGTGCGCAAGGTGGATGCCCTGCGCTTGTTTGCTGAGCAGCTGCTCGTATGCGGTCCCTCGACCAGCGTCTTCGCTAAAGCGCTTGCGCACAAACGGACCAAAACTTGGATCCCCGTGGCCACCTTTGCGATAGACGATTTCCGTGGATTCGTATGGAGTGCTCTTGAGCGTGCTCTCTATCACGTAGCGGTCGGATGTATTGTTTAGCCAGGCATCCAGCTCTGCGTTAAAGTTTTCATCCAACGCCTATTCCCCCAACGCATGCTCGCCCAGCTTAAAGAGGGTTTCGTTTGCTTCCGAAAGCGTCGTATTGTGGTTAAGACAAAAGATTACGATGGCGTCGCGCCGGTCCTTGCAGTAGAGCTTGCTAACACCGGCCGCCTGCAAGGCCCGGTCGGTTTCGCGTAGGCTAAGATGCATGGCAAAGGCGAGCTGGAGCACCTTGTCGCGCGATGGCCTGGTGCGCTGGCCAGTGAATATCTGATATCCATACGTTGAGTCTACCTGCGCCTCGCGTACAACGTCTTTACGCTCTAAGCCGTGCTCTTCCAAAAGCTCGCGCAAATACGTCGAAAGGTTGCGCGACTGTGGGTGATGCTCGTCTATAAAACTCGTGGGATCGGGCGCGCTTAAAAGCTCTCCCAGCAACTCCTCGGTAAGGGGCTCTTCCATGG
>JAFWKQ010000089.1 GCA_017545665.1 Atopobiaceae bacterium | reverse complement strand
TCGCGGATCTCCTCGGCCTCTTCTCCCATGTGATGCACCTCCAAAATATAGAAACGGCCCCAATGCGCGTTTCCGCACGTTGGGGCCATGATAGCACATAGCATCATGTAGGGCATGCCGGGCGGGATTCCAAACCCGTGCGACGGAGGCCGGCTCCTCGCCGTGGCTGTCCCCTGACGGCCGCACGTCCCGACACGCGCCTACGTGCCACGCGCATGTGATCATCGTATGCCATAGAGCCGCATCGCGTCAAGGAAGGCGCCCTTTACGGCCCTGTTCTGGTACCTGACTATGCCTAGATAGTAGAGGTCCGCGAAGCCTTTGAGCGACTTCTGGGCACGCCTCGCAAGCACGTAGTTGGGGCGTGCGTCCGCTGCGGTGAGCGCGTACACGGGCGCCCCGTCCAATGACTTTGGCAAGCCCTCCACGACGTAGTAGTAGCCTTCTCTCCAATCGAGCCACACGCCCCACACGTGCCCTTGGTGCGCTATCCCGAAGTCGAACGTGGATCCCTTCGGCTGCTTCGGATAGTAGGTCTCCCCGTCGCTTGCGAAGCGGTTTCGCGTAGCGGCCGCGCCTGCCTCCGTGCCGGCTATGAGCGCCCCTCCCACGGTCTCGTCCATGGCACGACCCCATTCCTCGCTAGGAGGTCCGTACCACACGAGGCACCGCCTGTCATAATGCCACGAGAAGCCCACGGGAGGTTCTTCGGTGATCCCGAAGTGAGCGAGCCACGGGCACGTGAGGTCGCACGCGTTTCCCAGGAGGTAAAGCGCGCTTCGGTCGCGTCTGGGCGTGTCGGGCCTCTCGCGCGTCACCGACGTTATGATGCTCGATACCGCCTCGATCTCGCCGGGTAGGTAATCATGTACGTTGTCTAGCGAGCGGTCTATGATGGCCTCGTCGAAGATGAAGCGCTTCACGGGCTTGAATCCGGTCGAGCGGTTCTTGGTCTCCTGGGCGTCCGTCAAAGCTATGAAGTACGAAAGCACGTCCCACTGGGGCTTCTTGCCCTCCTCGGGCCTCTTGGCAACGTAGCCGTAGCGTCCCTCCGTCTTGAGCAGATAATCGCATAGCACCGGATCTGCGCCGTAATCGGCCTCGAAGCGGGCGAAGTATCCCGCTTGCAGCGACGCGCTGCCCTCCAGCATGCTCTTGGTGCGCGTGAGCTCCACGTAGCGCTTGTGACGTCGTACGTAGTCCTGCCTGAGCGCGTACTTACGGAGTCCGTACGTCTTGCCGCGCGTGCGTGCGTCGATGATGAGGTTATAGGGCGCCTCGTAGCTCATGACGCGGGCCCAATCTATGTAGCCCTCCTCCGTGTAGCCTATGCGTGACCACTCCTCGCTAGTCCTGCGCATAAGTCCACTCCGGCATGCCGTTGTCGGGAAATCGCATGTCCGCGCCCTCGTTGAAGAGCGCGCACGTCACGAGCGCGAACATTCCTATGCAGATCATGAGCACCAAGATCATTTCCAGAAAGTCACCCTTGAAGTCGTTCATGTCTATATCCTCCTTAGAGTCGGCACGTAGAAATCGCGCAAGCACATGCGCACGACGGCCCTATGTGGCTTGTTCATGAGCATGAGCGCTAGAAGCAAGCAGACGTTGTATGTAACTCCTATCTCCTTCTCCGACGTGTCCACGTCCCTCCCGTACTTTGATTCCAGATAGACCACGCTATCGGCGTTGACGCCCTTGCTCGTGTCCCCTAGCCTGCGTCCTGCCGGATAGAGCGCTACGGCCTCGTACTCATTTACGTGCATCGCGTTCCCTAGGTAGTCGGTAACGTCCCCCTCGTAACGGTCGCGGAAAAGGGGCTTGTGATGCTCCAAAGCGTGGCACACGTCGTTGGTCACGTTGGTGTTGTACCCTAGCGCGGCGCGCATCACGTCGCGCGGATCCATGCCGCGCCTGAGCATGCCGTCGCACCAATCCTCTAGCGTGTAGGCGCCCTCCGGCCGCGAAAGACCCGCGCACGTGATGTGCGTATGTCCGTCCACGATGGATATGCGCGCCTTGTTCCATCCCTCCATGTGCCAATCGTAGGCGATCTTACCGCCCTTGGTCGCGGGCTCGATCTCAAAGCACCCCACGTGCGCGAGCGTCGAAGCCTTGTCGGGAAAGGTTGCCCGTGCCCTGGACATGCAGACGTCCAGAGCGCGCGTAGCTGCCTCGTGCAAGGGCGCGAGCGCCTGGATTAGGTCGTCGGGCGTGACGCCCTGCGTGAGCATCACCTTTAGGCTGTCCGTGTCCCCTCCCGTGACCGCTATCGCGTTGCCAAAGCGCTCGTAGAGAAGCGTTATCGCTATCACGAGCTCCATGCGCGAACCTGCGACTATGCGCATGCCGTAGGTATAGAGCACCATGGGATGCTTCGGTTGCTTGTCGGAAAAGTTTTCCGGCGTCGGCTTGGTAGCCTGGTCTATGTGCAGCTCCGCGTCCTCGTCCACCATGTAGTCGGGCTTGTAGACGTTCTGTGCCTGAGTCCCATAGATGCCATTGAAGGATCCCTTCACGGTCGATTGGTACCACGAGCCTAGGAACTGCTTGGACAAGGCGCCCTCGCGCGTGGCCTGCGCTATCTCCGTAGGGATGCTAGCGCCTATCTCGCCTGCATAGGGTACGCACTCCTCGTATCCGGCCGTGAGCGCCTTCGCGTCGCTCTTTCGGGAAAAGAGGATGTTGGACTGTAAGGAAACGTAGTCGGGCGGCAATATCGAACGCGTGGCTATCTCGCCGCCTATGGCCTCCAATGACTCATACTCGTAGACCTGCATGAAGCACCATAGCTCTATCTCGGTCATGTGCACGATCACCTCCTGAGCCTCGTAGAGCTTACCCAACGCGAACGTTGCCCCAATCGCCACGTCACCATAGCCGGCGCATCGTACCGCGTTCTCGGCCTCGATCGCGCGAACGTTCTCGTCGCCCACGTCGAGCCTGGGTACCCTGCGCGCGAACTTTGCTTGTGCTAACGTCGCTATGCCCCACGCGGCAAAGGCGCTGCCGCGCCTGAGACGCACGCCCCTTGCGCGCACCTGGACATGGAGCCAACGGCCGAAAGGGTAGTGATAGTGCCTCAGCACGTCGGCCACGCTGTGCCGTGCTATGTCGGTCACGCACACGTCGAGCGCCTCGCACTCTATGGGCCTGAATTCCACGGGCACGCGCCGGCCGTTGAGGTAGGCATGGTGCATGCTCGTTACGTCCAGCGAGACCACGTTTTGCACGGGCACGCCGGCAAAGCGAGCGGCCGTGAACACGAGTCCGCCGCGAAAGCACGCGAGCCTCAGCGCGTACGAGTCGAAGTCATGCGGCAGCTCGCGCCGGCATAGCTCCTCGAACGCCTTTATCAACTTGAGCTTACGGCCGCGCACGTCCACGTCAAGAGGGCCTATCTCGGCACGTGCCATTTGGCGCACTATCGACGTCTTGGTGAGCACCCTGCATCCCAGCATGTCCGTGCGCATCCAGGGATTGGCCCTGAGAAGGTAAGCAAGGTAGGCCGGTATCACCTGGACGTCGCGCTTGGCGTATCCCAGCTCTTGCTCGGTCAAGGGCGTTTCGGGCGTGCGCACGAGGTCATAGTCCCAATCTCCCATGAGCTTGTCCACTCCGCAGGTACGGCCCATGGCCTTGAGACCTCCCATTTCCAGATGGTACGTGTCCCAAAACCGGAGTACCTTCTTTCCGTCCAGCATGAGGTCGAGCGTGTAGACGTTCGTG
>JAFWKQ010000088.1 GCA_017545665.1 Atopobiaceae bacterium | reverse complement strand
GCGAGCGAAGCGAGCGCGGAGCCGCGCGTGGCACGCGGGGCGCGGGCGGCAACCAACCGTCTGCCTGCCACCCGTTCGCAAACGGGAACCGCTTCCAATTTGTTCGCGCCATAGGGGTAGAATCGAAAGAGATTTCCACGTCGAGCGCTGGGAGGTTCTCATGGCACAAAGTACGGTCCTGTTCGTTGAATATCCGCGTTGCTCAACCTGTCGCAAGGCAAAGAAGTGGCTTGACGAGCACAACGTTACCTATACGGATCGCCATATTGTGGAAGATCGGCCCTCGGTTGAGGAGCTGCGTGCCTGGATCGAGCGGAGCGGACTGCCCATCCGCCGCTTCTTCAATACGAGCGGTCGGCTCTACAGGGAGCTCGGCATGAAGGATCGCTTTGCCGCTGGCATTGGTGAAGACGAGTGCCTGGAGCTCTTGTCATCTGACGGCATGCTGGTAAAGCGCCCCATAATAGTGGGTGAAGGCTTTGTGCTCGTGGGATTTCGCGAGGCCGAGTGGGAAGAGAGGCTGGTGTAGCCATGGACTTAGACATCAAGCGCGTCCTTGCCGCAAAGCCAGGCCCACCAGAGCGGGTGAAGCTCAACAAGCTCACAACCGAGTGGGGGGAGCGTCTGGACCCGGAAGCCGTGCATCAGGAGTATCCGCGCCCACGCCTTCGCCGTGCCGCATGGACATGCCTTAATGGTTGGTGGGACTACGCCATTGTGGAAAGTTCTGACGCACGTACGCACTGGCAAAGTGCGCATCCTCCCAAGGTGTGGGACGGCAAGATCTTGGTGCCCTTCTCGCCTGAGGCCGCGCTCTCGGGCGTGGAGAGGCAGTTGTTGCATAAGCAGCTGCTTTGGTATCGCAGGTCAATCGATGTAGGCAAACCAGCCGAGGGACGTCGGCTCCTGCTTCACTTTGGGGCGGTTGACTATGCCTGCGCGTGTTACGTAAACGGTATGCGCGTGGGAACCCATGTGGGTGCGTATCTGCCCTTTGACGTGGACATAACCGATGCCGTGCAAGCAGGAGACAATACCCTTGAGCTCTGTGTTTTCGATCCCAGTGAGCAGGGAACGCAGTTGCGTGGCAAGCAGCGGATAGAGCGCGGAAACATGTGGTACACCGCGCAGAGCGGCATTTGGCAGACGGTGTGGGTTGAGGAGGTGCCCGCCCGTCACATAACGCAGGCGCTCGCCTTTGCCGATGCCGACGAAGGAACCCTTCGCCTGGGAGTGAGCGTGAGTGAGGCGGGCGAGGAGCTTACGGCAGAGGTCTTAGACCCGGCGGGACGTGTGGTGGCCCAGGCCAAGGAGCTGGCAAGCGACCCCATGGTTTCACTGGAGGCAGACGTGCCCGATCCAATACTGTGGGAGCCCACGAATCCCGCTTTGTATACGCTGCGCCTGCGGTATGGCAACGACGAGGCCCAGAGCTATACGGCGTTTCGAACGGTGGGAGTCGAGAAGGACAAGAACGGCATGATGCGCTTCTGCCTCAACCACAAGCCACTCTTCGTTCGAGGCCTGCTCGATCAGGGCTATTGGCCAGATGGCCTCATGACGCCTCCTGCCGACGAAGCCATGGTTGCCGACATCGTGGCAGCACGCGACGCAGGCTTCAATCTTTTGCGAAAGCACATCAAGGTGGAGCCAGAGCGCTGGTACTGGCATTGCGATCGCCTGGGCATGCTGGTGTGGCAGGACATGGTGAGTGGCGGCGATCTCCCCGGTGAGTGGACCGCGGCAAACATCCCCACGCTGCTACGCCACAGCTGGACGAGCTATGCCGACACGAAGCCAAGTCATTGGAAGCGCCTGGGAGCTGGGGACGAGGCGTATCGCACGGAGTGGCTCAACACGGCACGTGAGGTTGTGGAGCGTCTGGGTTCGCATCCGTGCATCTGCACCTGGATTGTGTTCAATGAGTCGTGGGGCCAGTTCTGCTCCGCGCAGATGACCGAAGAGCTCAGGGCCATTGACGGCTCGCGTCCCTATATAGCAACGAGCGGGTGGTACGACCAAGGTGCCGGCGACTACGTGGCCGTGCACAACTATTTCCGCAGCATGCGCGTGTATAAAACACCACGAGACCGCGCGTTTGTGATAGATGAGTTCGGCGGTCTAACGTGTCCGGTGGATGGCCACGAGTCGGTACCTACCGTGTATGGCTACGATACCTATGAGGACGCGGCATCATGGCGCGTCGCGCTCAACGAGCTGTTGGCCTCGGTTGACGCTCTGGAACCGGAGGGTCTGAGCGGCTTCGTGTATACGCAGCTGAGCGACGTGGAGGAGGAGACAAATGGCCTTCTCACCTACGATCGCCGCGTCAACAAGCTAGACGAGTAGGGAGTCGACTGTCCCCGCGCTCAATTCGCATAGCAATTGCAGAAGCTACGGAATGAGGTGACGGGAGCTCCACGTGCTCAAACAGCGCTACGCGAGCTGTGCACGTGGAGTTCCCGTCACCTCGTTTTGGGGCTTTGGTCTTGTTGCTGCCTAACGATCGTACTCCTCGGAATCCGGTAGTTGCTTGGGCCGCTCTATGTAGTTGAGCTTATGCTGTCGCTTTTGTCCTACGAAAAGAGGCACGTACTCGTACATGACGCTTGCGTTCACCAAGCCATACCAGTGGGCGGGAGAGCCGCAGATGCCGCGGATGAAGTACTTTGCCTGAATGGTCGCAAGCTCCATGCTCGAAAGATCGCTGGAGGCGGAAGGCACCTTGCGCACCAAGCAGAAGCGGAAGTCTCCCACGTGGCCAGTCCTCTCGTAGATGGAGAAGCGATGGTCCTGCGCGGGGAGCCTGCCTTGCTCCACCATGGAGCTAACTATTTGATACAAATACTCGTTCACGCGTTGGTTTACCTGGAATCCCAGGCGAAGCTGCACCTTGAAGAGGAAGTCGGTTCCAAAGTCGTTGACCCAGAACTCGTGCGTGTTGGGCTCGTCGGTTACCGCGACGTTCAAGAACCAGTAGGCTTTGGCTCGTTTGGGACGCTTGTCCAAAATGGAGTATAGGATGTCGCGATCGAGCACGTCGGGATGCTGGTCGTTGGTAAGGAATACGAGATTGTCGGCCAGATAGGGCACCTCATCATAGTTCGAAAGCTCACGCAGTTGTCCTATGTAGTCGGAAACGGGTAGGTTTACGCGCTGCGTCATTTCCAGCTTCGTGCCACGGTGCCATATGAGCATAACGAGGAAGATCGCAAAGGCCAGAAGCACCGTAACGTAGCCGCCGTGCGTGAACTTAGTGAGGCTCGAGAAAAAGAAGAACGACTCAATGGCCCCAAAGAACAGGGCAAAGGGTATTGCGAGGGCAACCTTGTGTTTGACGTGCGACAAAAACGTCGTTAGCAGGACGGTGGTCATGAGCATCGTTACCGTAATCGCTAAGCCGTATGCAGCTTCCATTCGTTCGGAACTGCGGAAGAACAGCACAACGCCCACGCATCCAATCCACAGGATAGTGTTCACAAGGGGAATGTAGATCTGGCCCTTGTTCTCGGAGGGGTACTCGATCTTCATATGGGGCATGAGGTCCAGGCTAATTGCCTCGCTCACGATGGAGAAGCTGCCCGTGATGAGCGCCTGGCTCGCGATGATGGCGGCCAGGGTGGAAAGCAGCACGGCGAAGATGCGCACGCCGCCTGGTAGCATTTCGAAGAAGGGATTCATCTCGGATCCCATGGCAGCAAGCATGGGGTCGTTCTGCTTCGTGAGGATCCAGGCGCCCTGTCCCAGATAGTTGAGGATGAGGCAGGCCTTTACCACGGGCCAGCTGGCGTAGATGTTGGACTTGCCAACGTGGCCCATGTCGGAATAGAGTGCCTCGGCGCCCGTGGTGCACAGGAAGACGTTGCCCAGAACCATTATGCCCGCATGATTTAGATTGCCGTCAAAGAGGAACGTAATGCCGCGTATGGGATTAAAGGCGCGCAACACGTTGAGGTCCGCACCAATGTTCAGAAGGCCTACCACGCCCAAAAAGAGAAACCACACACACATAATGGGGCCAAATGCGCGGCCGATGTTGCTGGTGCCGGCGCGCTGCACGAAGAACAGTGCGCAGATTATGAATATGGTAATGGCGACTACCACGCTTTGGTTGTCGCCAATGATGCCGTGGATAAAATCTATGGAGCGAAGGCCCTCAATTGCCGTGGTAACGGTTACGGCAGGCGTTAGGATGCCGTCGGCAAGCAGGGCCGCGCCGCCTATCATAGCGGGGATGATGAGCCATCCGGCGCACCGTCGCACCAAACTGTACAGAGCAAAGATGCCGCCTTCGTTGTGGTTGTCGGCCTTCATAGCCACGAGTACATACTTTACGGTGGTTATGAGCGTCATTGTCCAAATAATAAGAGAGAGTGCGCCAATAATCACGTCTTGCGACATGGTGGCCAGTCCGCCGTTGCCAGACATAATGGCACGGAGGGTATACATGGGGCTTGTGCCGATGTCGCCATATACCACGCCCATGGTAACAAGGACCATGCCTGCGCTTAAAGGTATTGCGCGATGACTTTTTTGGGCCATGAAATTTTCCTTTCCACATAACCCAGCGCAAGCCTGCGAACATGCGGCTCAGGCAAAACGGAACACCTTACAGCTGCAACGATTTCTCACAACATGCGCATGACGTATACAGCAAGCCTTCCTCCTTGGTATGCTGATTCGGCTCATTATAGTACACCTTAATTATTCCTGTGCAACGAGAGCTTTGGGAGATAAGGGCGTTGCGCGACTAAGGCCGCGTCCCCGCCCCCGCTCCGCCCCGCATGCGGCTCCGCGCTCGCTTCGCTCGCTCACTTCGTGAGTCGCCGCTCGCGGGACGGGCGCAGATCCGGGGCATGGGTCGGCCTTGGCTACGAATCCCAGGGTCAAAGCGACAGTTTTCCGTCTTTGTCGCAAATGCGGTTGAGCTTATATAATCGAAGGGCATATAGGTATAATAAGCGCATCACACCGCAGGTCATGGGGAGTCAAGCATGATAGACGGCATATACGAGGTAAAAGCTCGTACGCCACTGGGAAAGAAGGGCGGTACGGTTGTGCTTATCACCAACGGCAGCGTGTGCGATGCGGATCTTTTTATTGGGAAGAAGTCAAAACATCTGCAGGGGACTTTAGACGGAGAACAAGTTACCTTTGAGGGATCCGTAAAGATGCCGTCTCCCTTTGGAAAGGTGAAGTATCGGCTGACGGGTACCGTAGAGGGCGATGCGCTTATTGGTCTGCTCAGAACGAAGAAGTTCAAATTCAAAGTCAGGGGAAACCGCGTGTCGTAGCGTAAGTGGAATCGGAGTAGCGGATGGAAAAGAGTGAGGAGCGAAAGCGTATGCCAGGAGAACCCGAATTCAAGCCTGAGCTCCCGTCAGAAGAGGAGATAGAGGAAGGTCGTCGCGGATCCTTGTTCCTCGGTCTTATAATTGGCGCCATTGTGGTTGGCGTGGGTATTATCGCATACCTCATTTTTGGCAAGTACTTGGTCTTCTAGGAAGCGGCATGAAGCAAAGTATATTATCAAGACGGATGTTTAAACGCGGCGAGGTGACTGAGACCGAGAGACTCGTTGAGCCTGTGTCAATAAGCATGCTTTTGCTCTTTGGCATAGCCTTGATCTTTTGCCAACTGGCGTTCTTCCCCATTTTCTCGGACAACATCGATTCGTACTTCCACAGCTTTTTGCTTCTCGTGCCCTTTGCGGGCGCGGGACTTCTCGTTTCGCGCAGGCGTTACTTGGTGTGCATGCTTGTGCTGGGAGTTTTACTCTGTGTGCATGCAAACTTCATGCCGCTTGACTACTACGAAATGCTGTTCCGATCGCCGATTCTAGCGGTTGCGTTTACCTGTGTCGGGGCGCTCGGCATACGGTTTGCCCAATCTTTCGTAAACAATCGAATAGAAACAAAAGAAGGCTCTCGCGCGTCTTTTGTTTTTAAGGGTGTGGCAATCTGCGGAGGCCTTCTGGTTTTCTCGTTCCTTATGACGTTGTTCATGAGGTTGGTCCTGTTTTTCTTGGGAGTCTCATCCACCGCTATGGACTCCAACCATTTACTCCCTTACCTGGGTGAATCGTTTACCTCCATGGGCATGTGGCTTCAGGTGCTCTTTAACTGGCTCACCTGGTGCGTTGCTGCAATCTTGTCAAATATTGTTGCCTGGCGTCTGTTGGTTAAAGGGGTAAGCAGATCGATTAGTGCGGTGTTCAATCGCTGGCTCTTGGTGGTGGTCATGGGAGCGTTTTTGTCTACGACTGCCATTAGCTACTGTATTGAGACGGCGCAAGCCATGCGCGTTGCCGACAAGACGCTTACCGATCAGGTGAACTTCTTCATTGACCAGGTGACGGGTTACGACGAGCGACAGAAGGCGCTCAAGAAGAGCGAAGACGATTTGGTGCTTAGCAAGGCGGATGCTGCGGCAAATGTTATTGCGCGCGACCCGAGCATCGTGGGAGATTCGGCTCAGTTGGCAACGCTGCGCGATAGTCTTGGCTTGGCTTCCCTTACCGTATGCGACGGCGACGGGGTTGTGGTTGGCGATGCGGACGGCCAAGACGCGATTGGGTACTCGTTTGCCAGCAACGAAACAACGAAGAAGTACCTCAATCTGGTTAACAACGAGAATAGACTGGTGGAGGACGTCCGCGGCTCAATAGACGCAAACGGGAACGAAGGAGATAAGCGCGTATTTGCCGGTGTGCGACGCATTGATGCCCCTGGGTTTGTGCAGGTTTCCGTAGATGCCGAGGAATATGCAAAGGCGCTTAACGAGGCTTCCGTATCGAATCTTGCGAGCTCATACTCATATGGTCAAAACGGAATCATAATGATTACGAAAGACAAGCTGGTCGTCTCAACAAATAATAGCAACTATATGGGTGAGCAGATCGATAAGGTATTTGGGCTTGAGGTGGGAGCTGCAGAGAATACCATATTCTACGACCAGATCGCCTCGGGCGAGGCAGTGCCCATGCAGGACGACGAGAACATGTCGATCATGTATCTTAAGGCGAAGTACTACAAAGAATACGGTGTATTTGTTATTGCGTCCTCGGAAGACATCTTCGTCAATCGAACCCTGAGCATCGTGCTCAACACCTTGTGCTACCTGGCCTTGTTTACTGGCGTCTTTATGTTGGCATCCTACATGCTCAATATGGTCGTTATTAAGGGCTTTAAGCGTACTAATGCAGCGCTAGCGCTCATAACCGAGGGCGATCTGACCCAGCGCATAGACGAACGCCAAACAACCGAGTTCGACTCCCTCTCCGATGGCATAAACGCCACGGTGGACGCGCTCGAGGGATGGATCGGAGAGGCGGAACGGCGCATAGAGCGCGACCTGGCCACGGCGAAGACCATCCAGGAGAGCGCGCTCCCGAGCACCTTCCCTCCCTTCCCCGAAATAGACAAGTTCGACATCTACGCATCCATGAACGCCGCCAAGGAGGTGGGCGGCGACTTCTACGACTTCTTCCTCATTGACGAGCATACCCTGGGCTTCCTGATCGCCGACGTGAGCGGCAAGGGCATC
>JAFWKQ010000087.1 GCA_017545665.1 Atopobiaceae bacterium | reverse complement strand
GTAGCTGACGTTCGAGCTCGACCATGCTGTGCCGTTTCCGCCTACCAACGCCCTGCAGCCGTAGAAGCACTGCGTGCCGCTGATGCCGCTCGAAGGCAGCGCCCACGTGCTGTCCGCGTAGATCGTCGTGAGCGAGGAGCAGCCCGAGAAGCAGTAGAACAGGTCCGTCAGCGTCGACGGGTCGAAGCCCCGGAAGTCGATTGCCGTGAATGCGCAGGAGCTAAACGTGTAGCGCATCGAGCGCACACCCGAGAGGTTGCCCAGGCCCGTGACGCTTGCCAGGTTGGTGCAGCTGTAGAAGATGTAGTTGAGGTTCAGGTACGAGAACGTGGCCATGTCGGCCGCGAAGGCCACGCTCGTGAGCTTCTGCCGGTGCGTGTCCACGTTTCCGTCCCAGGGCGTGAAGCCCATGGCCTGGTACTTGCCGATGGCGCAGATACGGTTCGAGGCCAGGAGCTCGCGTGTCGCGTCGGGTGTGGAGCTCGCGGTGACGACGCCGCCTCCGTCGTCGTAGAAGTGCGCGTAGAACCACGTGCGGTTGTCGTTGCTCGGGTCGGTGAGAACCCCGCCCGCGCCCAGCTTGCAGACGCTTCCCGCGCTCGTCATCGTCGGCACGAAGCCGTCGGCTCCGCCCACCAGGCGGTTGCAGCTGTAGAACATGGAGGAGCCGCTGGTGATCGCGTTGGTGTAGCTCGTGGCGTAGATCGTCTCCAGGCTCCCGCAGCTCGAGAACATCTGCGTGGCAGTCTTGATGCCGGAGAGGTTCTCGAAGCCGCGCACCTCGGTGCAGTTGGCGAACGCGTTGAACCAGTACGCGCAGTTGGTCAGGCCCAGACTCCCGATGGTCGAGTCGATGTAGACCTTCTTCACCAGCAGCTTGATCGAGTCGTACGACCTCGCGCTGGCAGAAGAATAGCCCGCCGGGTCGATCTCGAAGACCTGCACGATACGCCCGCCGGTGACGCTCGTGCGCCGCTCGTAGTAGTTGATCTCGAAGGTCCCGTCGTCCAGGAGGAGGCCGCGGATCTTGTAGCCCACGTCCCATTCGAGCGCCAGAATGGCAGTGGCCATGTCGCTCGGTGCGTAAAGCGTCGAGAGCCCGTTCTGCCCGCGTATGGCGTCCGCGATGTCCGAGAACACCGACTCCGGCAGCACGCCGGACTCAAGCGTCATGTAAGGCTGCGCCTGGTAGTCGCCGGCGTCGGTGCCGTCGAGCGCAGAGACGGCCGCCGCCATCTCCCTCGGCTTGTATGTGGTCGCCACGCCCGCCTGGTAGCGGATCGCGTTGGCAATGTCGGTGAGAATGCGCGTCGATACGGTTCCAACAGCCATGCCTAGAACTCCTCTTCCTCGAGGTTCGCCAAAGCGGCGATCGCGTCGTCCACGTACTGCTTGGTGGCGTAGGCGGAGAGGTCCGGCGTCGTTCCCGCCGGCCCCTGTGGCCCGGTCGGCCCCGTGGCGCCGGTCTCGCCCTTGAGGTTGTGGAATGCGAAGGCGAACGTCCTGGCAGACGCCGTGCCGCCCAGCGTGACGCTCACGGAGGGTGTGCCGGTATTCGCATCAACGGTCGCGCTCGCACCAGTAATCGTGGCATTCGTTCCGTCGTCGCCGGTGTCGCCCTTTGGCCCCTGCGGTCCCGTGGCGCCGGTCTCTCCCTGAATGCCCTGCGGCCCGGTCTCGCCCTGGGGACCGGTGGCGCCCTGGACGCCCTGGATTCCCTGCGGCCCGCGCAGGTCTGCCGAGCTCGTGCCCGATGCGCTCGTCACCGTCAGCACCGAGCCGTCCCAGCTGTGCGTGCAGGAAGTACCGTTTGCGCCGGCGGGTCCGGTAGCGCCTTGGGGTCCCGTGTCGCCAGTGTCACCCTTCGGGCCCTGCGGTCCGGTCGCCCCCGCGTCGCCAGTGTCACCTTTCGGGCCCTGCGGACCCGTCGCACCGGTGGCGCCCGTCTCGCCTTGGATGCCTTGGGGGCCTTGTGGGCCAGTCTCACCGGTATCGCCCTTGGGTCCTTGTGGCCCTGTGGCACCTGTATCGCCCTTGGGTCCCTGCGGACCCGTCGCGCCGGTTTCTCCCGTGTCGCCCTTCGGACCCTGCGGCCCGGTCAGTCCTTGGATGCCTTGCGGCCCCTGGTCGCCGGTGTCGCCCTTGGGACCCTGGGGACCTGTGTCGCCCGTGTCTCCCTTGTCGCCCTTCACGCCCTTGGAGACGTTCGCAGTCGTGGTGCCGTTCTTGTCCGTGATGGTAATGGTCGCGCCCTCGGCGGTCTGCGTGATGGTGGCCGTCGGAGAGAAGCCGTCCGCACCGTCGGCCCCGTCGTAGTCGCCGTGCTGGGCTGCCGCCTGGATCGCGTTTGCGACGGCGGTTGCAGAATCCGCCGCGTCGCTCGCGGCCTCGGCCGCCTCGTTCGCAGCGTCAGCGGCAGCGGTCGTGATCTCGATCGCGCCTTCATAGCGCATGATCGTCTCCACGAACAGGGTGAAGCCGTCCTCGCTCTCGGTCCCGCCGATGAGCACGGGCTCAACGCGGATCGTGAACGTTCGGGTGGAGATGGACTTCCCGTCGTGCGTCACCATGAACTGAGCGTCCACCGCGCCCTCGGCCTCCTGCATGGCGGCCGGGTAGTACACGACGAACTGCCCGAGCGACGCGTCGATCTCGTCCATCGGCTCGCAGCCGCGCGTGCCGGCCATCTTGTGTCTCCAGAGGAAGTAGACCTCGGCCCCGGTCAGGTCGGCCGCAGCGCCGCCCTGCCGCACGTGCAGCTCCAGGCCGCGCCCTGAGGCGTCAGCCGGCGAAGCCACCAGGAAGTCGCCCAGCCGCTCGTCAGCCGAGTCCCATATCAGCGTGTGGATCCCGTACCCGTCGAGCATGTCGCTCCTTTCGTCGCCTGTTGTTTGCGAAATCATCCGTCCGCGTCACAGATCCGCCAGGAGAGGTTGTAGAAGGCCAGCTTGAAGCCGATGTAAAGGGGTTTTGACAGCATTTACGTACCCGATGCAACCCCATTTGACAGACAATGGCCCAAGAACCATCTAGGGTGGGTTTCGTCAGGTTTGGAAGGAGGAAAAGATGGAAGTCGGCAAGGTGATACGCAGCCTGCGCACGGAGGCGGGAATGTCGCAGGAGGGCCTCGCGGATAAGGTGTACGTGAGCCGTCAGACGATCTCGAACTGGGAGAATGACAAGTCCTACCCGGATGTGCAGAGCCTGGCCCTCATTGCCGGCGTCTTCGGAACCTCCATCGACGCGCTCGTGAAAGGAGACCTACCCATGATTGACGCGAGGATTGAGGAAGAGGACGCAAGGGTCGCGGAGGAGGAAGTGAGGGCCTTCAAGCGCAACACGGTGATGGCGAGTGTGCTTTCCATCGTGTCACTGGTTGTGGCGGGGGTGGCGTTCGACCATGCAAACTGGCTCGCCCTCGGCATGTGCCTGATCGTCTACGCCGTCGCGCTGTACTTCACCTTCCTCATCGAGGGTACCAAGAAGAAGTACGACGCGCAGACCTACCGCGAGATCAGGGCCTTCATGGACGGGGCCTCGCTCGACGAGATCAGGGGGCGGCGCGTCCAAAGACCGCTGGGGGCGAGCGTTATGGGGAAAGTGCTGGCTGGTATGTGTGTCGGCGCCGCAGTCGGGCTTCTGATGGTGTGGCTCGTGCGTCTGTTCTAGCGTCCTTGGGAGCCGCAACCCGCCATCAGAATTCCAGGTCGGCCAGCTCGTCCAGGTCGTCGATGGCCTCGATCACGGTGCTCTCCACCACGGTCACGGAAGCCGCCGTAGTCAGGTTGCCGTCGATGCCGACAACGTCGTTCTGCAGCGTGGCCACGTCGGCCGCCAGGGCGCTCACCTGCTCGTAGTCGGCCTTCTGGACCGTGCCCACGGTCACGCGGGCCACCACCGTCTCGCCGAACGTGCGCACGCGCCGCACGATCCTCGCTGTCAGACGCCATTCGGGGTCCCGCGACGTGTCGATCACGGCCACGGTGTCTCCCAGCTCGGCGTCGTCGCCGTCGAGCGCCGCCACGTCGATCTCGTAGCTCACCTTGGGCTGCGTCGCCTCCGCAAGCGCCCGCCGCGTCAGCACGATCAGCCGCTCGGGCTCGGTCACGTCGGAGAACGTCACTTGCCCAAAGGAATGCACCCTGGCGGTTCGGTCCGCGTTCCAACGGCCCCAGACCAGCTTGGCGCTCTCGTCGGCCACGTAGTTCAGGCCGCCGTTGATCTCGCCGAAGGTCAGCTTGCGCCGGTACCCGGCCTTGTAGTTGCCGTCCTCGTCCGTGAAGGGCAGCCCCGCCCCGAAGCCGTAGAGCGCCGTGTACACATCCTGCTCGAGCACCGTTCGCGTGCACCCGGCCATGTTCTTGCCGTAGGTGAAGCGCAGGCCACGCCACTCGCCGCGCTCCTCGTCCAGGCGGATCGCCCTCGACGCCACGCGCCCGTTCGCAACCGTGATTACCGGCGTTACCTCGCCGCCCCAGACCTCGGCGACGCGCCGGAGCGCCCAGAGTGCGTTCTGGTGGTAGATGAGCGCCCCGGCGGTTCCAAGTGATGCGCAGTATGCAATGGACCACCTCGTCGGCGCGAGCACCGCCGTCAGGGCCTGCCGCGCTGTGCGGGAGACGAGCTGGGCCTCCTCGATGAAGTCGTCCAACATCTCGCACAAGGATGATTCGGCATACACGGAGCAAAGGCCCTCCAGGGGCTCCTCGGTCCTCACGACCACGTGTTCGCGCCAGGTCTCGCCGTCGAGCCAAAGCAAGCGGTCGCCCTTTGCCGGCACCTCGTAGCTGCAGAACTCGAGCGTGTCCTCGCCGTTCAGCTCCTCGGTGTGCACGAGCTCGCCCACGACGCGAAGGAGGCCGATTCGCTCGTCCCAGCGGTCGAACCAGTAGAGCGTAGGCACCATGCCCGCCATCACGCCCACCTCTCGGAGAAGCGCGTCTCCACGTAGGTGCAGTTGGACGTCGAGAGAATCGCCTCGCCAGGGTCGAGCGCGAAGAAGTCGCTCGCCAGCGCCACGCAGTCGCGCGCATCCACGTCGTTTATGCGCACCGTCTCGCCCTGGCAGTCGACGACGACGGCCTCGCCGCCAGCGAACTCGTAGTCCACGCGGATGCCGCGCCCAATCGATGGCACGGAGACCTGCAGGTAGGTGCCTGCAGCCGCAACGAGACGGATCTCGGGCAGCGTCGGCCAGTTGCCGCCCACGTCGAAGCGGGCCGTGCGTTCCACGCGCTCGGCGCCCCACCCGATGGGGTCGAACAGGGTGAAGGTCAGCTGGCACTCGCCGTCCTCGAAGAGGTTCGACCAGTCGGCCGCGCCAACGAGGATCACGTCGCGGTACTCGATCTCCGGGTCGTCGGGAAGTATCAGGTTCCCGCCACCGGGCCACGACAGCCAGCGGCGCACCTTGGCCCGCATATGCGCCATGCCGGTGAAGCCGGGGTTGTAGCCCATGTCCATGAAGAGCCGCACGGTCACGTCGACTGGCGGAATGTAGCCCGTGACGAGCAGCGCCCCGGCACGGCCGGGGACGCGCATGTACTCGGCGATGATGGGGTTCGCGGACCTCGCGACAACCTCCGCGCTGCAGACGTCGGAGAAGTCGTTGCAGGCGTAGACGATCGACCTCATGCGTTGCCCCTCGCTCTCCCGTAGGAGGACGCCCGGCGCTGCGACTCGCGGGCCGCGCGGTCGTCCTTGCCGAAGGGCTTTGCCCGCTTCACGACGGGCTCGGGCGTGCGCCCTGCGCTGTTGACGCGCCTGGTCTTGTCGCTCATAGGCTCCTCACCACCGTAAGCCTCACGTCGTACTCGTACACGAAGCGGCCGGACCCGTCGCGCTCCTTGAAGGCAGGCGCCGTCGTGTCCAGGCCGCAGATGCGCCAGCTGCCGTTCTCGGCGACCGGCTCCCAGCCGTAGGTGCGGATCCAGCGCTCGCAGGCCTGGGCGTCCGCCTCGGCTGTGGCCTCGACCTCGCGCACGACGAGCACGGCGACCGTCACGGTCCCGCGCTCCTCGTCCTCCATCCGCGCCTCGCGCTCGAACCTTCCCTCGCGCACGACGATGGGCTCGGGGTCGTCGGCCGCCGACGGAACACTTGCGAAGTAGCTTGCGAAGTCGCCATCTAACAGGGCCTTCGCGATAAGAAACGAAAGCTGCAAGGAGAATCACCTCACCTTGAGTTCCCAGTGGTGCACGCGCCCGAACAGGTCGCAGCAGGCGTGCGACTCGGCCACGTACATGGAGCGGCCGCCGACGGCCACCCTCGATCCCGCCACCACCTCGAACGCGCCGATGGAGTTGACCGCGTCGACGAAGACGGTCCCGCCTCCGGCGTCCGCGCTCCTGTGGTCGTCGTCAGAGACCCTCTGCGTCCGCTCGAAGCGCACGTTGCAGATCAGCTCCGGCTCGTCGTAGGTGCCGTCGGGAAGCGGCGCCCGCACGGTCATCGTGTCGGGCAGCGCCGATCGCGGTATCGGGCGGATCGACCTCATCAGCAGACCCCCGTGAACGCCATGCCGGAGAGTCCGAGTTCGCGCAAAGCGGCGGCCGTCGCAAGCTCCTCGCCGGTCGTCTGCTGCGATGCGTAGTTCTTCACGCTGAACTCGCCGATCTGGAAGCCGCCGACCTCGCCCGCGCCGTATTCGGCGAAGGCGTCGACTGCCGCGCACACGGCGCGCTTGAACACGTTGCAGGTGGTCGTAGCGCCCTTCGCGGCGCAGAGCCACTTCACGTGGCTGTCCGCTATGGGAAGAGATGCCGCGAAGGCGGCCTCAGAGAGACCGCCCCCGTAGGTCTGCGAGTAGAACTCGTATGTCACGGTGGACGCCACGGCTACTCCGTGGAGGCCGAGACGTATACGCCGTCGAGCTTGTTGTCGAAGAGCTCCACGATGCCGTACTTGCGGTACTTCATCATGTAGCTGTCCAGCGCCTCGAGCTCGTCCGGGGAGAACACGCGGCTCGCCACGTGCTTGTCGAACTTGATGACCGCGCTGCGCTCCACGACCATGAAGTTGATGTCCAAGCCGGGCGTGGTGGTCATCTCGTAGTAGCTGCCCAGGCTCGCCTTCTGCGGGCTTGCGACCTCTGTGTACACGTAGGGGCTCGCCGACGTGCCGGAACCGGAGCGGGTGTAGTACGTCTTGCCGGAGTCGACCTCGGTGTCCGTGGTCAGTTCGTAGGTCGCCGCGCGCTTCTGGTAGCCGAACTGGTCGTCGTCGCCGGAGAGCAGGTCGATGGCCGTGTAGAAGCGTACCTGCGGCACCTCCACGATGCGCGAGAAGCGCTCGAGCACGCGGTTGGAGCGGTTCGGGTTCGCGTAGGAGAAGTCGTCCAGGACGCCCTTGAGCGTGGGCGTGATGAACAGGATGCGGCTGCCCAGGGTCACCTGCTTCTCGTCCATGGCGGAGGTTACGGTGCGCAGGTCCTCCAGGATGTCCTCGGCGTCCGCGCTCGCATAGCTCTCGGACTCGACGGTCACGCCGGTGTGGCCTGCGATCTGCGCGAAGGTGAAGGCGTCGGCCTCCGGCGCCACCTGCGTGCGCTGGAGCTCGGCACCAGCCTCCACGAAGCAGTCGTTCACGCCTGCCTCCTCGACGTCCATGACGTCGGCGAAAAGGCGGATGCCGCGGTCGTAGTTGAAGGTCTTGGTCTCGAACTCGTAGGTGATGGCACCGGTCTTGTAGCCAACGTTGCGGGTGTAGTTTCCCAGGCCGGTGACGGAGATCTTCGGGATGAGGATCTCCTTGGCGTTGTGGCCTGCACGGACGATGCGGCGGCCGCTGTTCAGGCAGCCGGACACGGATGCGCGCTGGTAGACCTCGTCGATTACGGCAGTGTAGTTGCGTGCGAATGCGATGTTGTTGCTAGGCATGTCTTACTCCTTCTTGTCGTCGTCGGTGAGTCCCGCGATCTCGCGCCAGTGCTTGAGCGTCTTGCCCTCGTCGGACGCGGCGCCCGCGTTGGGCAAGCCGGTCGTACCAGAGCCTCCGGCGCTGCCGCCCTTGGCGTGCTTGCCGGTTGCCTCGAAGAGCCAGGGCTCTGCCTCCTTGAGCTTGTCCACGTCGTTGTCGTGGTCGCCTAGGAGGGCGCGTGCCGCCTTCACGTTGCGCACGCCCGCAAGCTGCAGCTTGAAGTCGATCCGGTCGGATTCTCCCTGGGCCTTGAGCTCGGCGATCTCGCCGCGCAGCTGGTCTGCCGTCTCGGCGTTCTTGGCCGCCTCGGCCACCTGAGCCTCCAGGGAGGCGATCTTCTCGTCGCGCTCGGCGATCTGCTTCTCGTAGTCGGGGGTCGCTACCTGCGACTGGCCTTGCTGCGTTTCCTGCTGCTCTTGGCCCTGCTGTTGCGCCTGGTCCTGCGCACCCTGCGTGGCTTCCTGGCTGCCATTGGTCTCACCGTCCATGCTGTACCGCCTTTCGTCTCGTGGGGCGGGCATAGACGAACGATGCCCGCACCTTTACCGGTACGGGCATCATCCCAATGCGTCACAAAGTGGAACGGAAGTAGGTGCAAGTTGAGCACCACGAGAAGCTAATCGATTGATTGGGCCTTCTGCTTCAAGTATTTAGCCTCGGCAGCGGCAAACGTAGAGTCGATTTCTTCAAGAATTCTCTGTCGTGAGTCCAGTAGTCTGTTCCTGGTTCAAAATAGTTTCTCCTCTCTGATACTGATTTTATCAATGATATTTCGCAATAGCCAGCAATGAACGCTTGCATTGCGCAAGACGTTACATTATCTTCTGAAACATATAGCGCACCTTGTCCAGGCGG
>JAFWKQ010000086.1 GCA_017545665.1 Atopobiaceae bacterium | reverse complement strand
GGCTGCGACGCCTCCGCGAGCGCCCGCCTGGTCAGCGCAAGCAGCCGCTCGGGCTCGGTGACCTCCGAGAATGTCACCTGCCCGAAGCTGTGCACCTTTGCCGTGCGGTCGGCGTCCCAGCGCCCCCAGACCTGCTTTGCGTTCTCGTCGGCAACGTAGTTCAGCCCGCCGTTGATGTCCCCGAAGGTCAGCTTGCGACGGTACCCGGCCTTGTAGTTGCCGTCCTCGTCGGTGAAGGGAAGCCCCGCCCCGAAGCCGTAGAGCGCCGTGTACACGTCCTGCTCGAGCACGGTGCACGTGCAGTGTGTATGTCAACTGAAAACTGTGCCACAAATCGCTTGAAAAGTGTGCCACTCGCTCCTAAACTGCAGAGTCCTCCTTCCATGATTCCTTGAGCCACCTCTCGGTCTCTATGACCCGGTAGCTCTCGCCGGTCATGTCGACGACGTGGGCCTTGTGGCCGACGCGGTCCACGATCGCCCCGGTGAGCACCTCGTCCTTGAACACCTCGTTCCAGCGGTCGAAGGTCAGGTTCGTCGTGATGACCATCGACCCCTTCTGGTTGCGGTTCGAGAGCAGGTCGGACAGCACCTCGCCGCACTCCTTGGAGAACGAGCAGTATCCCAGGTCGTCGAGTATCACGAGGTCGTAGCGCTCGAAGTTGCGCCTGTAGCGGGTGAGCTCGTTCAGGGACATCGCCTCCCTCACCTCGGTCACGAGGTTCGGCACGCTGACGAACGAGACCCGCATCCCCTCGGCGCAGGCGGCGTGGCCGCACGCCACCGCCAGCGCGGTCTTGCCCACGCCGGGGTTGCCCACCAGCACCACGTTGGCCTTGTCGGCGACGAACTGCAGCGTGGAGAGCCTCCTCGCCTCGCGCCTGACCTCGGGCGACAGGTGGGAGGTCTCGAACGAGCCGAAGTCCATCCTGTACGGGAAGCGCGCGGCCATGGTGTTGCGCCTGATCGTGTTGGCGCGCCTGGTCTCCAGCTCGCGGGAGAACAGCACGTCTATCGCCTCGGCCACCCCGTACTCCTCGAGGGCGGCCTCCTCCACGAACGCGTCGATGTTGTCGCGTATGTAGGTGCACCTGAGCGCCCGGGCGCTCTCGCGTATCGAGTCGGTCCCCCTCATGCCACCCTCCTTATGGCCGCCATGCGGCTGACCTGCGAAGACGCGGCCTGCGCTATCGCACTGGCGGTCTTGGAGGAGACCGCGTTCGGCTCCGCTGTCGCGCAGGCGAGCAGCTCGGCCTCGAGCTCCTCGTACGTGGCGTCCGGGCTGGCGCGCACGATCTCTATGAACTCCTTCGGGCGCTCGCTATAATGGTCGTCGAATATGCGCTTGAGCGTCGGCAGACCCGCCAAGACCTCCGACCTCGCCAGCGCGCCGGGCTTCCTCCTGAGAGTCCGCAGGTAGTGGCGCACGTCCAGGACCATCGCACCCTTCTCGCGGGTCCTGGCGTGCCTCGCCACGCAGGAGCCGTTGAAGTCGACGAGCACCTCGTTCGGGTAGACGCGCACGGTCGCGAGCTTTCCCACCAGCTCCTCCGGCGCCGAGTAGCGCGCGCCGTCGACCGTGACGCAGGAGTACTTGTCCACGCGGCACCCCTCTCGTATCCTGGCGACCTCGTAGCGCGGCGGCAGCGGGCGCAGCGCACGCCTCTCCGCATCGACGTCCTTGCCCTCGTTGAGCCTTTCGAGGACCGCGTCGAGGTGGGCCTGCGCGTCGGCCAGCGTGTCGAATCGCCAGTCCAGGGCGAACGCCCTGTTGCGAATGACCTTCACGGCCGACTCGACCGCGCCCTTCTCCCACCCGGCGAAGCAGTTGGTCACGTTCAGGTCGAACCGGTAGTAGGCGGACAGCTTCACGAGCTCGGGATTGAGCTCCTTCTCGCTCTTCCCTATGAACTTGGCCACGACGTTCCTCATGTTGTCGTAGACGCCCTCGCGAAACGTGCCGCCCATGAACTCGAAGAAGCGCACCTGGGAGTCGAGGAACACGTCCTGCCTCTGGTTCTCGTAGAGCAGTGCGAAGCGCACGTCCGAGGCGCAGGCCACCATCACCGCCATCTGGATGCGCCTCAGCCTGCCGCCTATGTATAGCCTGACCTCGCCGAAGTCGTACTCGAACCGGTCGCCGTGCTCGTAGCGCTGGGCCACGAAGGCGTCCTTGTCCGCGGACCTCTTGTCGTCGATGCGCCTCGACACGGTCGTGAGCCCTATGTCGTGGCCATCCGCGACGATCAGCTCGTGTATCTGCCTCTTCGTGAGAGCCTGCTTGTTGGGGCCGAGCGCGACCCTCTTCTCGTCTTCGGCCGCGAGTATCTCGTCAAGAAGCGCGTCCATCTCGGCATTCCACTTGCGACTGCCCCTCGAAGAGACGTCGTAGGTCGGCTCTGCCGTGATCGCGTCGGTGATTCTTCTCACCTCTTCGCTGTCGTTGGGATCACACGCCTCCAGCTCGGACTGGAGTCTTTCGTACTCCGACAGATACTTGTTCACCGTGTTGCGAGAGACGTGCATTATCCTGCCTATCTCCCTGTTCGACTTGCCCTGGATGTGCAGCCTGATCATCTGCGTCTTGTCCAGCAATGTCATCATCTCCAATCCACCTCCCTCGCCTCCCATTTTGGCGAAGGAGCACTTGGAGTGGCACACTTTTCAACCGTTGCGTGGCACAGTTTTAGACTACGCTATACATGCAGCCGGCCATGTTCTTGCCGTAGGTGAAGCGCAGGCCCCGCCATTCCCCGCGTTGGCGTCCAGGCGGATCGAGCGCGATGCCACGCGCCCGCCGGCTACCGTGATGATGGGCGTTACCTCGCCGCCCCACACCTCAGCCACGCGCCGAAGCGCCCAGAGCGCGTTCAGGTGATAGATGAGCGCCCCGGCGGTGCCGAGCGACGCGCAGTAGGCCACCGACCAGCGCGTCGGCGCCAGCACGGCCGCCAGGGCCTGCGCCGCCGTCCTGCTCACCAGCTGGGCCTCCTCGATGAAGTCGTCCAACAGCTCGCACAAGGAAGATTCAGCGTACACGCCGCAGAGCCCTGCCACCGGCTCGTCGGTCCTCACCACCACGTGCTCGCGCCAGGTCCCGCCGTCCAGCCACAGCAGCCGGTCGCCCTTCGCGGGCACCTCGTAGCTGCAGAACTCCAGCGTGTCCTCGCCGCTGAGCTCCTCGGTGTGCACGAGCTCGCCGACCACGCGAAGGAGGCCGATCCGCTCGTCCCACCGGTCGAACCAGTAGAGCGTCGGCACCGAGCCCGCCATGCTAGGCCCACCTCTCGGTAAAGCGCGTTGAATTCATGCGGTGCGACTGCTGCTGGCGCGAGGACTGCCGCCCCGGGGGCACGACCCTGCTCAGGGAGGTGTGCTGCGTACTCTGGCCGTGGGCCGCCGACGCGATCGGGCGCGGACGGGCGCCCACCGCGCCCGAGGAGGAGATTCCCTGATAGGAGGAGGGGGCGGCAATGCCGCCCCCTCCTCCGCTAAGCGAACGTTGGAAACTGTATATCCCGGGCGAGGACGCCTACGCCTCGGACAATCACATTGTTTAATGTGACAAAAGCCTGCTCAGCAATTTGCAGTTCTACAATCGTGCCCCTTCCGCTCTTCGCGCTGATTATGGGCACGGCGGGGGTATCTTGGGCGTGCCTTGCCTTCGTCGCGGGTGACGTGTGCGCAGCGCTGTACGCGAGGAGCGCTTGGGGGAGGGCGAGCTTACGCGGTTAGCGTCCGCTGTCTGATCTTCGACGCCCTTGCAGCCGTCCAGGAAGGTCACCTCATAAGGACGGGGCAGAGCCGCGTATCCCCAACTTACAGGAGTGCTGCCTCCCAAGGTCGGCTTGTCCGCTCTTGGGAGGCAGTGTCCTTTGCTGTCACAGGGTCGTGATGGGACGGAGGATCCCGTGGGAGCGGCTCCGTCCTTTCTGGGCGTGTAGCGTTAGCCGGCTGCTTTTATGAGGTCTGCCAGCGTCACGTGCGGATTGCGGTAGTGCACCTCGGGGTTGGGCTCCTGGTACTTGGTGAAGCGGATGGCAGCCTTTGGGCATGCGTGGACGCAGGCGTAACAGCCCGCGCAGGTGGTGTAATCCCAGCTGGGCCTGTTGTCTTCCATGGTGATCGAGCGCATGGGGCACACGCGCGAGCACGTGCCGCATCCGATGCAGGCGTCGGTCAGGCGATAGAGGGGGTTGTCGAGGCGAGGATGCAGGTCAAAGGCCGGATTCGCCATGTAGCCCTCGTAGAAGTCGATCTCCTCCTGCGTGGCGGGCTGAATGTAGTGCCTGCGAGCCGCGATGTCGGCGCGCACGGCTTCGAGCTGCTCGTCCACGTGCTTCTCGGGGTCGATGCGCATCTGCTCTTCCATATCAAAGACCTGTATGGCGTTGTCGACCATGATCACGGTGTTGTAGTAGTCCACGTGCCTGCCAGCCGCCTCGAGGCGCTTGCTCACGCGCTCGGCGATGCCGCCGCTGTGCATGCCAAAGGTGCTGACGATAAAGAAGTAGTCGGTGTCGAACGTCGACGTCGCGATGAACCTGTCCACCACGTCGGGCAGGTCAAACTCAAAGAGCGGCACGACGATGCCGATGGCGTCACCCTGGTAGTGGCGATCGGTCTTGCGCAGCTCTTGCGCGATGCTGACCAGCTCATCCCCGCCGCCGATTTGCCGCGCTGCATAGAGACTGTTGCCGGTCGCGGTGAAGTAAAAGATCATGATGATTCCTCCCACAAATGCCTCGCTACAACACGCTCCCTGTGTCGTATGTCTCTATTATCAGAGCAAGGAGCGGCAGTTACAAATCAAAAATGGCGATGCCTTGCCATGCACCGTCCGAATGGTTGGCCGAGCGACCGTGTGAGAGTGGCCAACTGCATCGGCACATTATGATGCTGGTGACGCGCGGGGCATGGGGCCTTGTGGCAACGGCCAGCCGAGGTGATGTCTTTTTGGTCATTGTTCTGTAGGGAGCGCTAGGACCAAACACCTCGAGAGGGGCGCAGGCTGCCCTCGGTTTGCTGCGTTCCGAATCCCTCTCAACGTAACGACGGAGCAACCTGCTATCCGGCGAGCTCATGACCAAGCTGACGGGTTGCCACATGGAGTTCGAGCTATTCACGCTCTCGTTCGACGAGTACCTGGGGATGAAGGGGTTTCTTGGCAAGCCCGTGGGCGAGAGACGCGCGGAGTTCGAGGAATATCTGCGCTACGGCGGGTTCCCCCGTGCGCTCACCTATGACGACCCGGAGGCGAAGGCCACCTACATCGAGGGGGTCGTCGCGCAGATTGTCGAGAAGGACATCAAGGCGCGCAAGAAGGTGCGCAACGTCAGCACCTTCGACCGGGTCATGACCTACGTCATCAACAACTTTGGCGCGCCTACGAGCCTGACCAACCTCGTCGAACACTTCAACAACGTCGAGGGCGTACACGTCAAGAGGGAGACCATCGCGGGCTACCTCAGACTGCTCGTGTCGGCGAAGGTGCTCTACAAGTGCGAGCGGTTCGACCTCAAGTCCCGCAGGTCCCTGCGCGGGGAGGAGAAGTACTACTTGGCCGATCTCGGCATCTACTATGCACGCAACACGGACGCGCGCGTCAGCTACGGGCCCTCGCTCGAGAACGTGCTCTACGTCTACCTCCGCTCCCACGGCTACCGCGTGTCGGTTGGCCGCATCGGCAAGCTCGAGTGCGACTTCATCTGCCGCAGGCACGACGACTACTCGTACGTGCAGGTGGCGATGACCATAGCCGACCGTAACGTGGAGGACCGCGAGTACCGGCCGTTTGCCTACATCCGCGACAACTACCCCCAGTACCTCTTCACGCTCGACCCGCTGCTGCAGAGGAGGGATGGCGTGAGGCACCTCAACCTGGCCGACTTCATGGCGGAGGAGGGCGAGCTCCTAGCTTCATGAGCCCGAAGCATCGTCCCTGCCAGCGCAAACGAGGTTAGATGACGTCATGGCGTCGACCGACCTCGAGTGAGGCGATGCCACGGGCACAGAATCGGTGACCGTGACGTCTCTTTGACGCACGCTGGGTGAGAGTCAAAACTACGGCGGAGAAAGGGGGTACGACGGAGCATCTCGAGCCACCACGAGCCACCATAACCACGCCTTCCTGATTTAGTGGATAAGGTCGCTACATAATTGTTCGATTCTCCGTGCGCTCCGGACGTGGATCCGTGCGCTTTTTTGTGCTCCTTGAGGACTTGTGTGCCTGTTAACCAAACGCAAATCAGGAACCAAAAGTCATGGTCATCCGCTACAATCCCTTCCAGCTCACAGCCAAATCGTACGCAAGGAACGCTTGGGGGAAGGCGAGCTGACGCGTGGGCCGAACTACGGCGTAGTGGCCCAGGCCGATTGACGATGACCCTGACATGGTGCATCCCGCTGCCATGGGGGTCAGCGCATCTACTCGTGGGGTTGTGCCAAAAAGCGGACAAGTCTTGTTCCCTTGAGTGCGTGGGCGAGCGGGAGTCCGAGCGCATACATCACGATCGCCTCGCCCAATCCTATGGAAACCACGCCAAAGAGGAACATGAGGGCATACGAGCCCACGGGGGAGATGTGCGTAAAGGGGATGACGTAGAAGTCCGCGCTCTGAGGCATGAGGGGAAGATATGCCGAGATGATGAGGGCGTTAGAGATCACCGGTCCCGCGGCGGCGACGACGGGGCGATCGCGGAACTTCCACGTAAAGCGAGCTCCAACCGCCGTCGCCAGCGATTCAAAGACCACATCGAACACGCTCGCAGTGCCAAAGTTCGCCTTGATCACAAACGCCATGGCAGCGTTGGCAGCTAGTGGCGCCAAGGTGCAGAGCGCGGGACGTCGTCGCATCTCCAGGCAAAGAGCAGACTAAGAACGATTACCAGCGCGCAGTACACGTAATCAAACGCCGAAAAGGTGCCAAGGCCGGCGATGCCTGTGTTGATGATGTTTGCAATGGCACAGCCTATGGAGAGGCCAGGAACGGCGTCGATGGTAAAGACTGCGAGCATGCAGAGCACCTCGGAAAGACGGAGCTGGACGGGACCCCACGACAGAGACCCTCCCATTAGCGACCACGCTATGGTTGCTGCGGCATAGAGCGCCGCAATGACGGCTACGCGGGCGACGAAGCGTCACATGGATTTGCTTTCTTCCATTCTGTCCTCCTTTGATGCGCCGTTGAGGTTGCTCTTGGGCGCAAGTGCAATCGAACAAATATGGAATAGTATCACTTTTGTTGTCTTTGGATACCAAACCCAGTGATTAGCATACTGGGATGAATGGCACTAAACGGTGAATCTTTCGTATGTATTATTGACGACGTCGTCTTTTCCTCCACGGTAGGCTCGCGAAGGAGGCCGTTCCGCTTGTGTTCCCTCACTACGGAAAGAGCGCTTTTCACACTCGCCAAGTGCATGGTAAGCAGTTCGGGCACGACAGGGACGCATACACAGACGCAAAGACCGAACTCATCAGAGCAGTACGCCAACACCCGCCCGCGTTACCAGTTCGTCAGCGCCCAGGGAGCGACAGCCAGCTGCCCAGCGCCATCAGGCCGAGCGCTGCGAGGAAGCTTGCGCCTGGTGCCTCGCCAAAAAGCGCCCAAGCGACGGCCACCCCGATGAACGGCCCCACAGCGTAGTAGGCACTGGTCCTTGCAGCGCCCAAGCCGCGTTGCGCCCACACGTAGGCGAGGATGGAAAGCCCGTAGCTCGCGAAGCCTAGCAGCATGGCGATTAGGCCCGGCGCCAATTCGGGCAACGCGGAGCCCGACAGCAGCGCCACGGTCAGCGCTCCCGCGCCGGAGCCCGCGCCCTTAATGGCCACCACGAGCGCTGGGTCGCAGTCGGAGATGGACGCAGTGCAGTTGTTCTCCACGCCCCAGCACAGGCATGCCCCCAGCACCAGCAGCGACCCTGGCGAGAACGAGAGTCCCGCGCCTGGCTCCACCGTGAGCAGCACGCACGAGGTGGTCATGGCAGCGATGCCTGTCCAGAGCCTGGGTGATATGGCCTCGCCGAATAAGGCGCGCGCGAAGAGCGCGGTGGCTACGATCTCGAAGTTGTTGAGCAGCGACACGCTCTCCGCAGGCGTCGTCGCGAGCCCCGCCATAAGCAGCAGCGGCGCGACTACGTCGAGCGCGACCATGCCCGCGACGTAGGGGGCGTCACGGCGCAGCATCGAGCGTGACGAGCTCTTTCTGCCGACCGCCCTCCTTGCTCCGAGGTACGCCCACATGCCGGCTCCAGCGCCAAGGTAGAGCAGCCCCGCCATCGCCCCCGGGTCGACGCTGCCTATGAGCAGCTTGGAGAATGGCACGCTCAGCGCGTAGAGAGCGGCCGCCGCCACCGCGAGCCCCACGTGCCTCATGTTTCCGCAACCACCATCAACATCCGCCATGTACCGTGCCTCCCTAAGTTTCCGAACGCTTTGTTCTATAATTGGGGTCAAACAACATCGTGGCAACAGACAAGCATCCCCCCTTCGTTCGGTTCCGAACGAAGAAGCCGAACCGTTCGGGAGGAACACATGACCGACAGGAGAGTCGCCCGCACCGATGCTTCGGTCATCGGCGCGTTCGAGCGCCTGCTCGACGAGCGGGGCTACGCCCGGATGACGGTGCGGGAAATACTCGAAGCGGCCGACGTTGGCCGCGCCACCTTCTATGCGCACTTCCAGGGCAAGGAGGGTGTGATGACGGCATTTGTGGCCGGCGTCATCGATCACGTAGCGGCGCCTGCGAATGCCGAGCCGGGTCACGACTTCACAGGGCACGAGGGCGTGGCCGCCCAGGTGGAGCATGCTCTGCGCCATGTCCATGAACACGGCCACGCCGTGCGGGCCCTGCTGATGGGCGGGTGCTCGTCGGAATTCATCGGTGCCTTGCGCGAGGCGGTGTTTGAGCGGATTCGCAAGGCGACCCGAGATGACTATGAGGCGCGCTTCCTCACGGGTGCCCTCGTGGAGACGGTCGTGCGGTGGGTCGAGACGGACTTCGCCGAGGACCCGCAGGCGCTCGCCACGTCATACGCCGCGCTTGCCGCAGGTGTTCTCGGGCCTTGAGGGCCATCAGCCATAAGAAGTGCAGGTCCGCGAGCTCGTCCAGGTCGTCGATTGCCTCGGTGACGGTCTCGTTCACGCGCTCGGTGGACGCCACGCCTGCCAGGTTTCCGACGATGCCGACTACATCGTTCGCGCTTCTTTGCGAGGGCCTTGGCATACGGGCTGAATGCGCTGTGGAGGACTCGCCGAGGAGCAAGGCGAAAAGGGCGATTGACGCCCGATGCCTGCTCGTGCCGTGCGACGAGGACCCTTGCGGGCGCTTCCGCGTCGTCTCCAAGGGCGCAAGCTCGGATGCGGCAACGGTGCTCGGCCGGCTCGATTTCGGGATGCTGGACGTGAACAAGGTCGAGGCGAAGCGCGTGGCGCAGGAATCGGGCTGGATGTCCGTCATGCGCAGGACCTGGTTCTGCCATGCGCCGATGAATGGTAAGCCGTGCGGGATTTGCAACCCCTGCAAGGACGCGATGGCCGAAGGGATGAGCTGGCGCATGCCGCTTTCGTCACGGCTGCGCTATTACGCATGGCGTCTGCGCTCGGCCACGGCCATGCCATGGCGGCCTCGAAACGGCTAGTGGTGTCCGCTTTGCGCTAACAACCTCGCCCAGAGAACCCCAACTCCGGGCAAGTTCATCGTTTCATATGATGAATCGCGGTCAAAGCCAAAATCGCGTGGCGCCGCCAAACTCAAGGCTTCAATTCCTGGCCGAGATATATGCCCTCGGAAATTGCTGCAAACCTCCAATATACCCTCATAAAATTGTCGATATAAGGAAAGATTCGCCCATAAAATTGCATCTCTCTGATAAAATACACTCATGAAAAAGAAAACTGGGAGGTAGGCAATGTATTTGCGGCGAAAGATAGATTCGTTTTTGTATGCGTGGAAAGAGGACCCAGATCACCTCCCGCTCATCGTAAAGGGTCCGCGCCAGGTTGGGAAGACAAGATCGATCCTTCGCTTTGCCAGCCAGCACTACCGGAGTGTCATAAACATCAATTTCGTTCTTGAACCCCAGTATCGAATGATCACCGAGGGAGGGTATTCGGCCGACTCCATAATACGCTCCATCTCGCTGATTGACCCTTCAAAGCGTTTTATCGATGGCGACACCCTCGTGCTCTTTGACGAGATGCAGGATTGTCCCGAAATTGCGACGGCGCTCAAGAGCTTCAAGATCGACGGACGCTACGACGTGATTTGCAGTGGGTCGATGCTAGGCATCAACTACAAGCGCATCGAGAGCGTGAGCGTGGGTTACAAGACCGACTACGTGCTCCGCTCGCTTGATTTCGAGGAATACCTCTGGGCAAGAGGATATGTTTCGGCTCGAGAGGATCTTTTGGGGCACATGCTCTCGGGAGAGGCATTCTCTGCGCTGGAGCACAAGGTCTACGAGGAGCTATTCATGGAGTTCTGCACGCTCGGGGGCATGCCCGACGTGGTGCGCCGGTTCGTTGAAAGGGGTACGTACGAGACGACGCTCGAGGTGCAGAGACAGCTTGTTGCAGATTACCGGGAGGATATCCAGAAGTACGCCGAGGGACTAGACAAAGCGCGCGTCATCAACGTCTTCGACAGCGTGCCAACCCAACTGGCGAAGGAGAACAAGAAGTTCCAGGCCACCAAGGTTGCGGGTACGGGTCGGTTTGTTCAGTATCGCGGCTGTCTTGACTGGCTGAATACTGCGGGTATGGTCTTGCTCTGCCACTGCCTAGGCTTTCCCGAGCTACCTCTTAAGGGAAACTACGACCCCGATAAGGTGAAGGCATACTATGCCGACACTGGTTTGCTTGTCGCCCAGCTTGACGATGAGGCCCAGGTGGACTTCCGGGCGAACCGGAATCTTGGCGTGTACAAAGGCGCGCTGTACGAGAGCGTGGTTGCCGACGCGCTTGCGAAGTGCGACTATGACCTCTATTACTACAAGCGGGAGAACTCGACCCTAGAGCAGGACTTCTTCGTGAGGACCGCAGACCGGCTGGTGCCCATAGAGGTCAAGGCGCGCGGCGGAAGGGCGAAGTCGATGAGAACCCTCATTTCGGATGGGCGTTACAAGGACATATCCTGGGGAATCAAGCTCCACGCTGGAAATATCGGACAGACGGGCAGCGTGCGAACCTTTCCCTACTGGTGTTCCTTCCTCCTGCGCGACTACCTTGCGCGCCTTGAAGAGTAGCTCTGCCAAGGGCCACTGGTCGGGGTAATGTCCCCATTGGGTGAGGGTGATCGGAGAGACGAACCTCGCGGACAACGAGTTTCTTGCTCGATAGCCTAAGTTGCGATACCAAGTCCGTTGGTTGAGCAATCTATTCATAGATGTGTCAGTACGTGTAGCGGGAGGGGGGTCCATGGAAGGCGTCGGAAGGCCCCAGGACTGGATTATTGAGAAGCTTGTTGCGAGCGCGTCCACCGCGCCCTCCGAGCTCATGGAGGAGGTCATGGCGGACTCGCGCTGTCCCGCGTTTGGCCCGATCCACCACTTCGTCGTGGGCGCCACGCTGCTCGCGTGCTGGCACAACGCCGAGGCCGCGGGCGACTGCGAGGCAAGGCTGAGGGCCGACCTGGAGGAGATGCTCGCGCGGTCGTCGAGCCTGCCCGGTGGCATATGCGCGCGCTGGGGAGTGTGCGGCGCGGCGGCCTCAGCGGGCATGGCCTATGCCATCGTGCGCGGCAACGCCCCGTTGCGCGAGGAGGGCTGGCGGGAGGGGCAGCTCATGGTGAGCGACCTGCTCGCGCGAATCGCACGGTCGGGCACGCCTCGTTGCTGCAAGCGCGACTCGCGCGTCGCGGTTGCTGCGGCAGTGGCGCATTTCAACGCCCTGGGCGGACCCCAGATGGCGGAGTCTGCCGCGGTGCCGACGTGTGCCTCATCTGGGCAGAACGGCGTGTGCATGGGTCCAGGATGCCCGTATTACGCATGCGCATCCGCTGCAAAAGAGAGAGGCGCAGCGTGCCTTCAGATGCTAAAATGATATCGATCGTTCTTGAACCAATTGGGAAAACGCGAAGGGGTCGCACGATGAAAAGCGACGGGAACATCTTCGTTCGGCTCGTTGACGACGAGGCATTCAGGAACGATGTCCTCGACAGGTTGGCGGCCAGGCGGGATGCCGGGGCAGACGATCCCGAAGAGGCATTTGTGGACGTTGCGACAGAGCTCGGCTACGGGGCGAGTGCGGAGCAGGCCGCGGCCTTCTTCTCGAGGTCGGTCGAGGGCGGGGGACTGAGTAAGGTCGCCGACGAGAGCTTGGACCACGTGAATGGCGGTTACCTTTTTATGAGGGAGAGATCCGGCCTTAGCAAGGACCAGGTGATTGACGACAAGACCGGCAAGGTGCTGGCGGAGGAGAGGTTCGCCGACTCCGGATACGCCATCGAGGCCGCGCGCAAGTACGGGGTGTCCGCCAAGTCCATCTCCTGGGAACAGCTCGACAGCCTCAGGAAGCATGGAAGCATCAACCCGTAATGGCGACGTGCGGCCATCGTGCGCGAATGAATGTGCCGTGGTGTTCCATAAACGTAGTTGGCATGATATGATGCTTGCAATGCGCGGGACACGGGGTCTCGCGGCAACGGCCATCCAAGGGGATGTCTTTTTGGTCATTGTTCTGTAGGGAACGCTAGAACCTAACGCTTTGAGAGGGCGCAAGGCGCCCTTGGTTCGTTGCGTTCCGAATCCATCCAAGGGCAACGGATTCTCACAGATAAGGACAAGATCATGAACTTCCCGAAGGCAGATACCTTCTCAAAATCCATCATGCGCGAACGCAGCATGGGACCCAACCCGCTCAAGCTTTGCGAGGAGCTGCTCGGTTTGGCAGGCATTCCCGCAGCTTCCGTCGTGCTCGATCTCGGCAGCGGTGCCGGGCTTACGAGCGCCCTCATGGCGCGCGAGTGCGGCCATGTGGTGTACGCCGCCGACCTCTGGAGCGATCCCTCCGACAACATGCGCTTCTTCAAGGAATGCGGCCTCACCAACCGGCAGGTCGTGCCGCTCAAGGCAGATGCGATCGCGCTGCCCTTTGCGCACGGGTTTTTTGACGCAGTGGTGAGCGTCGACTCCTACAACTACTTCGGTCGCGACCCAAAGTATCTTGGTGAACACCTGTTACCACTCGTCAAGAGGGGCGGCGAGCTGCTGTTTGCCATCCCCGGCATGGTGCGCGACTGCCACGACGACCCGCCCGCGTGCCTGCTCGCGTCTTGGACGCCCGAGCAGCTCGAGTTCATGCACGACATCAGCTGGTGGCGCGCCAATATTGCGCAGACCGAGGGCGTCGAGATCGTGGACATGCGCGAGATGGCCTGCACGCGCGAGGCGTGGGCAGACTGGGTTCAGTGCGATAACGAGTACGCTGTAGGCGATCGCGCGGCCGTCGAGGCCGGCGCGCTCGACCACCTTAGCACTATCGCAGTGAGGCTCAGGCGCAGATAGCAGAAAACCCAACTAGAGAACGATGGCACAGGTAAGAAAGTACCTCGTCGCGGGGGCGGCGCTACTTGCCGCCTTCGCGCCCTACGCGCTCAGGTCGGCGCCGTTGCTCTCGCATACCTTCTTGAACCACCAGAAGCTGTCCTTGCGGACGCGCCTCAGCGTGCCGTTGCCCTTGTCGTCCATGTCCACGTAGACGAGGCCGTAACGCTTAGCCATCTCGCCGGTTGAGCGGCTCACGAGGTCGACGTTTCCCCACATGGTGTAGCCGATGCAGCCCACGTGGTCGACGCAGATGGCGTCGCGGATTGCGGAGAGGTGCTTGGACAGGTAGTCGATGCGGTAGTTGTCGTGGACGCTCCCGTCCTCCTCCAGCTCGTCGATTGCGCCCATGCCGTTTTCGATGACGAAGAGCGGCTTGTGGTAGCGGTCGTAGAGCTCGTTGAGGCACAGGCGCAGGCCCAGCGGATCGACGGCCCAGCCCCACGGGGTCTTCTCGTCGCAGTACGTGTTGGTGGCGCCGCCTAGCAGGCGCACGCCGTCGCCGTCCGAGACGAGCGAGCTGCGGTAGTAGCTGAAGCTCACGAAGTCGAGCGGGTAGGCGGCCAGCAGCTCGTCGTCGCCCGGCTCCTTGCGCACGTCGGCGTCGAAGGAGGCCCAGACCTTGTCGATATTGTGGGGATAGCCCCCGCCTGTCATGGCGTCGATGATGGCGTACTGCTCGTGACGGCGCTCGTAGCGCGCCCACACGTCAGCGGGGCGCGGGGATGCCGCGTAGAACTCGCTCATGGCGAACATGGTTGAGAAGCGGGCGCCGGGGCAGAGCTCGCGGCCAAGCCTAACCGCGGAGGAGCTGGCGACGGCTATGTGGTGGATCGCCTGCCAGTAGGTTGGCCAGCTCTGGTCCCTGATGCCCATCATGCAGACGCCGCGGATGGCGTTGGGCTCGTTGAAGGTGAGCCAGAGAGGTACCTTGTCGCCCAAGCGCTCGAAGAGCGCGCGGCAGTACCTGAGGTAGCGGCCGATGGTCTTGCGCCCGGCCCATCCGTTGTATCGCTCGACCAGCCCGAGGGGCATCTCGTCGTGGCAGATGGTGATCAGCGGCGCGATGCCGCGGGCGTTGAGCTCGTCCACCACGGCCTCGTAGAAGTCCAGGCCCTCCTGGTTGGGTTCGTCCTCCAGGCCCGTGGGGAAGACGCGGCTCCAGCACGTGCCGAAGCGGAAGGTGGTGAAGCCCATCTCGGCCATGTCGGCGATGTCCTCCCTCCAGTGGTGGTAGAAGTCCACCGCACGGTGGCTGGGATAGTACTCGTCGTCGAACATCGTGAGCGTGGCGCCCTTGGGAAGGGGGTCCTCCCAGTGGGACTTGCCGCGGTTGCCTTCGGCGTCCATCCAGGTCACCTGGCGGGGGCACTCCCGGTTGCCGTCGGTTGCGAAGTCAACCGAAAGCAGGCCCCGGCCGCCCTCGCCGAAGCCGCCCTCAAACTGCCAGTCCGACGTGGCGCCGCCTATGTAGAAACCGTCAGGGAAGCGCATCTCTGCTATGCTCATCCTCTCTCCTCTGTCACACTGGGCGAACGCTATTGAACCATGTGCGGCAATAATAGATGGCTCTAATATTAATGTGCGGTGCGTGACGGCCCGAACCAGAGGCTCGGGCCGTCACTTCCTCTTGAGGGTCGCTGGGCGTCGCAAGTCTAGAATCCTCGATTGTGTGGGCCGCGCCAGTTTTGATACATGGGCCATTGCTCCGCTCACGGTCTAGTAGCCCGAGGGTACCTCGTCTAAAGCAGTTTTGAAGGCGTTGAGGGCTTTCTGTGTTCTATGTGGCATTACACCTACAATGGCTGGAAGCGAAAAACGAAGGGATGCCGCCATGCAAGAGATGATTGACATATACGACAGCAACAAACGACTCACGGGCGAGACCATAGCCCGCGAGGGGGCCTTCCTGCGCGAGGGGCAGTACATGCTCTACGTGCTGGCGCTCATCGAGGATGCGCAAGGACGGTTCCTCATTACTCAGCGCTCGCTCGACAAGCACTGGGCCGCAGGTTGGTGGGAGGTTACCGGTGGCGGCGTTCGTGCGGGCGAGACTTCAGACCAAGCGGTGCGGCGCGAAGTTCCCGAGGAGGTTGGCCTGAAGGTGACCGGAGAGGTGCCTGCACCCATCTATAGCTACGAGAACGTCGACCTAAAGCGTGGCGACAACTACTTCGTCGACATCTATCACCTGCATCTGGACTTCGACGAGTCCGACGTGCGCCTTTTGGACGGCGAGGCCGTGGACTTCCGTCTGGCGAGTTGGGAGGAGATTGTCGAACTCGCCGACCAGGGCATCTTCTTGCACTACGAGCGCCTGTGCCAGGCGCTTGAGGCGGAGGGCATTCTCTAGCCATGAGTATGCCCACGATCAGACTCGCACTTGCGGACATAGACTCCACGCTCATTCCCTACGGGCAGGCGATGGCCTCGCCGGCCTCCATAGCGGGTGTCCGAGCGGCCAACCGATCGGGCATTTTGGCCGGGCCGATTACGGGGCGCACGACGGGGCGGATGCGCAAGATGTTTGGCGATGCATCGGACTGCTGGGACACGGGCGTGCTCGTGAACGGGCAGGTGGTGCGACTCAGGGGCCAAACCATCCTGCGGGAGGTGCCGTCGCGGCATGCCTTGGAGGAGGTAGCGCGCATCGTCCGCGGCTTTGCGGGGGAGGGGTGCGCGCTGACGGTGTACGACGACGAGGTGGACGGCCACGACGTCTGTGTGGGCATCACGCGCGAGGAGATGCTTCGTTATCCGAAGGCATTCGCGCAGTTTTGCCATTGCGCCCCGCACGTGCCGGACGGCGTGTTTCTTAAGACGAACGTCCACCTTTCGCTCGAGCGCGAGGACGCCGTGCGATTGCGCGACGAGCTGCAGCGGCGGGTTCCCGAGCTGACGTTCGTCTTTCCGTTTCCCACGTCGCCCACCATAGACATAACCCCCGCTGGGGTAACCAAGCTCACGGGATTGCGCCTTCTCGTGGACGAGCTGGAGATTCGATGGGACGAGGTCTGCGTGTTCGGCGACGGCGAGAACGACCTGCCGGTAATACAGGCGGTGCCGAACAGCGTTGCGGTGTCCAACGCGGACCCCAAGGTGATCCGCGCCGCCCGCTGGCACATCGGTGCCGACGTCGACGACGCGGTTGCAGGTGCGCTCCAGGCGCTGGCAAGTGGGGAGTGGCCATTCAGCGGGTAGCAGGGAATCCAGATGAAGTCCTGCACTGGTACCGATTATGGCTATCCCTCATGGTTCCGCTCGTTTTTGCTGCGTCGGCGTTCGTAGGCGAGGGCGGCGGCGCCAAGGGCGGCGAGGCTAGCGGCAAGAACTCCGGAGGCAGAGTCGTCACCGGTCCGGGGAGTGGCGGCGGACCTGGTGCCCGTCGCGCCTGTTGAATGGTCGGCTGAGGTATTGGCGCCCGAAGTGCCCCCTTTGGTCACGCTCGTGGGAACGGGCGAGAGGGTGTTACTTGCGTCAGCCGGCTTGACCACGAGCGTCTCCATGTGGCGTTGGTTGGGATTCTGAATGTCGTCGGGTGCCGTGCGAACCTGAACCACGCGATATTCGCCTGGCTTGACGGCAAAAGACTCCTCTACGGGCTCCATCTCCTCCGCCTGCGCCTTGAGCGCGGATTCGTTGGTCTTCACGCCGTCGTGCGCCACGAAGAGGACCTTCTTCTCGCCGCTCCAGTCCGAGGGAATTGTTACGTCCACGGCGTAGACGGCCGTCTTGCCGGGGCAGAGCGCATAGTCGTCCTCAACGTTTTGCAGATTGCCGTCCTCACCGCGCGGGTTCCAGTGGGACTTCTGTAGGCTCTCTGGGCCAAAGGCGATCGACGCGGTGGCCGACTCCTCGCGCTCGTAGCCATCGGTGGCCTCGTTGTAGCTGCACAACGTAAGCGAGCAGCCAGAGAGGTAGGTGTTGCCGTCGTTGCGTACCGCAACGTGAAAGTTGGATGTAGGTAGCGTATCCACGAAACCGCCAAGGTATAGAGTGCGGAGACGTACTTGTATCCGAGGATCGCACGATTAACAACTGCAAGGAGCTCTACGCCGCAGAGGGTCAGTAAGAGTGCAAGTCGAACCGCTCGGGACCCCTCTTGCGGTTGGCGAAAAGTCAAAAGGAATTGGGACGCATCCAACTATACGGCGTATAAGTGTATGTAGGCAGAAGGCACAAGACAACGACGATGAGAGGAGCGTACTATGAGGTTTGAGGAAATGAACCCCGAGCAGGTGGAAAAGGCCAAGAGTTGCGAAACCACCGAGGAGCGCATGGCGTTTGTCAAGGAGAATGGCATCGAGCTCACCGACGAGCGGCTGGAGGGCATCGCGGGAGGAAGATTGCGAGAGTTTCCAAAAAAGGACGCATGCCCAGAGAACAAAGATGGCATCCACGAATGGGAAAATACGGGTAGGACTCGCCCGGGCGAGTACTTCGGCAACTTGTGGCCGGACAAGGAGCAGCGTTGCAAGCATTGTGGCAAGATCAGGTGGTATTGATCCTAGCTCGTCCGCAGACCATATCACTGCTCGGCAACTGTGATTGAGCGAGGGTCGCCATCGCATCGTCATGGGATGCGGGGGAGAGGCGGGTTCCTGAGCATGATTGACGAGATTCGAGTAACGTTAGCCCAGGGCGTCGTTGCTACCATGAGCAAAGGCTCGAAGGTGCTGCAAAAGGGACCGTGCGATGACGTCTGCCATATACATCTTATACGCCCAGCGAGACGTCTGCTCGGGCACGTTGCAGTGATAGCAATTGACTCCGTCGTCTGAGGAAAGAGCGAAGTAAACCTCACCAGGCACGCTATCGGCATTGTTTGGGTCTACGTTACCAAAGCTTCCCGTGACCCCCACCCCAAAGTCTGCAGCGTACGCGGAACGGCAGGCTTCTGCCATGGCAGCCGCCGTCTGGGCCGAATATACCCCGTACGTCTCTATAACCTGCGCTGGCACCCCCTGCTGTACCTTTGCCTCGTTGCTGTAGGTGACGAACGCCCCCTTGAGGATGGCAGATGAGCCCTCGGTATCCGTTATTAGCGATGCGATGAGCCCCGACGTGCAGCTCTCCATCGTTGTTATGCACACGCTGCGCTCAATAAGCAAGCGCGTTAGCTGCTCGTACTGCTTGCGTACATGCGCCTCGTCAACCCTGTCCTCAGCACCACATATCTCATTAACCATGCTAAACCTACTAACTTCAGGCCTTTCTGATCGGATGTCGCACCACCGTCTTCAGGTTCGAAGGATTTGTCTTGCGCGGATCGGAGAGGTAGATTTCGTGATGTCGGCGCGCATCGGAGAAGTCTGGGACATAGCCCTGTGACTCGGCGAACTCATGCATGGCCGCAACCGTTGCGGGCTCGTCGTCGTAGGGACCAATATGCATGCACTGCACACAGAGACCCTCGTCCAACTCAATCAGACGCACGGGCGAGAAGTCGAGCTTCTTCTTTGCCGTTGCCGTCTTAATAGCCCAGCTAAAGTCGTCTTTCCCCACGAACTCCGGCACGCGGATTGCCGACACCCAGCAAAAGGACGACTTGTTGGCATAATTGACGCCGTTCACTCCGTCTTGCCACCAAAAGCCCTCGAGTGGCGGCACTACGTATTGGTAAAAGCCCTCGATAACGTAATCGGTCTTGTAGCTCATCTTTAGGGTATAGGCAACGCTGTAGAGCAACTCGAGAGCGTGTGCGTAGGAACCGCCCTCCTCGTTTGGATCTCCCGATCCCTCGACGGTGAGGAACCTCATCGGCGGTACCTCTACGATCGATGGCTTTGGCTTGGGCTGGTAAAGCTCTCGGTACTCTTTCTTAAAATCAAATGGCATTCCGTTCTCCTTGCGAGAGTAGCAAACGCGTTTGCCCTGCTGTCGGTGTCGCTCCGATAACGACTTATGTCAAACAGTGTATCAATGGTGCTTCAACACGGCCAGTTCGAAGGTAAAATGCTTGTCACCGCATTAGCCGTACCTATTGCGCATTCGCGTCGAAGAAAGAGCGGCAAAGCAGGTTGGCGAATGCTGCAAATGGACGATGTCTGGCACTTAAGCTCCTTACAAACCAATAATATATCAATAAAATGCTTCAAATATATTCATTATATGTAAGCAATTGCAGCAAGAGGCGTATTTTGCTGCAGGTAGTAAGGATTGGAGAAGCATCATGGATTTTAACGACATACCCGAGCAATTGATGGATGAGGCGCGCAAGTGCAAGACCCCTGAGGAGTTGCTCGACCTCGCAAAGCGTGAGGGCGTCGAGCTTAGTGAGGAACAGCTGGAAGGCATCTCGGGAGGACAAGAGTGGTGCGGTCCGTTTGGCTGCACGAAGGTGGAAATCTTCAAGTAATCGCTCGAATAGTTCGGATAATGATTGACTTTCCACTATCGAAGTTGGTAAAAGGCCGCCCAGGTATCGCCAGTTCGCGCGATATCTGGGCGGCGTTTTCGTAAGCGCGTCCGTTGCTGGTAGTATCCTTAAGGACGGAGGCCAACGTCTCATTCATTTAGATAGGCGGTCAGTTGTTCGGCAAGGATCATTGTGCTCGACGAACAGGTGATGTGTGTGCGATCGTTCACCCTTCCGTGGGAGAGAGAAGGCATAAGGAGTTGTAATGGAAGCCACAAACGAGCAAAGAGGTCACGCGAGTGGGGATGTCCACGGGCATGGGCACCTTCATGCCGCGCACTCGTCGCATCACGATGAGCCTGTGACTCCCCAGAGTGCGGTCCGATCGCTTCTTCTATTAGGTCAGGTGGCGCTCGATTCAGGCGATTACGAGTCGGCGGCGGAGGCCTTTGGGAGTGTTTTGCAAATCGAGCCCAACGAGGTCGCATCGTATAACCTTGGCAGCTTCTATGCACGCGGGCTTGGAGTCAAGCGAAATCCTGTGGAGGCGGCGCGTCTGTTTCATCAGGCGGAACTTCTTGGCAATGAGCGAGCTGGAAAGCTGTGTGGTAAGTGCATGTTTGACTACATATGCGATGGCATGGAGAACAAGGAGCCGTTGAGCTTACATGTGGCGATGACCCTGTTCGTTGCGCGTGTCTATCCAGAGGCCACCGACCAAGGAGGCGAGGTTGGAAATGGCCTTTTTGCGATTGCCAGCACCTGTTTGAGCAGGGGAGAGTACTCTGCGGCAGCAAAGGCATTTCGCGCAGCTGCGGAGTTTGGGAACGACGGGTATTCTCAGTACTACCTCGCTGAGCTGTATCGCGCTGGGACAGGCGTGCAACAAAATAACCTCGCCGCTCTCTACTGGCTTGATCGCGCCGTGGACAGCGGAGCGGCAGATGTTGCGCTTGCGAATCGAGATAACATGCTCGCCTTCTACAGGAAAAGCCTCTCGACTGCCGAGTTCAAAGAGGCGATGGAAGCGTTGGCGGCCTGGTGTGAGGAGGGCACGTCCGACGTGCCTGCCGACCCTGCCAAAGCGGCGCGGTGGCGAGTCGTCGCCTGCTCATAAGACCTAAGGGGCAAAGGGCTATACTGTTTTTAAGCACGTGGGTACGCTCCTCGTGCGCTGTTGCAGTTTTGGAGACCGCATGCCGAGAGATGCCATACAACGAGGGCGCGCCGACTACGCAAGCACTCGCGAGCATACCGTCGGCGCCTGGATTGCGCGCGTCGAACACGGGAGCCCCGCATGGGAGGCGGGTCTCGAAGCCGGTATGCGCATAGACTTCGTGAACGACCAGCCCATGGAAGACATCATCACTTGGCGCTGGGAGGCAGACGGCAACGTTGCCGAGCTCTTGGTTTTTGTCCCTTCGGACGGAGAGCTCTATGCCTGTACGCTTGAGCGTGAGTCGGGCGAGGAATGGGGCGTGGAGTTTACCGACGTGCTCTTCGACGGCATTCGCACCTGCGTGAACGCTTGCCAGTTCTGCTTTATGGCCATGCTTCCCAAAGGTGCACGCTCGTCGCTTATGCTGCGCGACGATGACTACCGACTCTCCTTTTTGCAAGGGAACTTCGTCACGCTCACGAACCTGAGCGATGCCGACGTGGAGCGCATCATTCGCTGCCGCATGGAGCCCATGAACGTCTCCATCCATGCCGTGAGCCCCGAGGTGCGCATTCCGCTCATTGGGAGGCACGCGATGCGCGGAATGGAGGTACTTGAGCGCCTGTGTGAGGCCAACATCGAGATTCACGGGCAAATCGTTCTGTGTGCCGGTCTTAACGACGGCGAGGAGCTGGAACGCACGCTTGCGTGGGTGGAGGCACATCCGCAGGTGACCTCCTTGGCCATCGTGCCTTTGGGCTATACCAAGTACTCCAAGCGCTTCTCATCGTCGTTCTCTGAGGATATGGAGGCGAGTCGTGCGGTGGTGCGACTGCTGGAGCCGTATCAGGAGCGTGCGCGACGCGAGTTGGGAATAACACGATTCCAGCTCTCAGACGAGTTCTATCTGGATGCAGGTCTTCCGATTCCAGCTGCAGAAACCTACGATGGGTATCCGCAGTTCTACGATGGCATTGGCATGCTGCGCTATTTCTTGGATGAGGTTGAGCGAGTAAGGAGAGAACGGGCGAGCGAGCTTAAGGCCACCTCGAGTATGCTTGGCGCTGCCTGCGAGCGTGCGCTGTTCGTGTGTGGTGAGGCGGCGTTTGACGTATATAGCGAGCTCTGCAATGCGTGGGGTGAGCCGTTCGTGCCCTTTGCGGTACATAACGACTACTATGGCGGCGACGTGAATGTGACGGGGCTTATTGTTGCCTGCGATTTGCTGGCGCAGTTGCCTGAGAATCTGGAGCAGACACTGGTCGTGCTTCCCGAGGTTATGTTCAACTTCAACAAACTCACCCTCGACGGTGTATCGCAGGGCGATATCGTGCGCGAAATCGAACGTAGGGGAGGGCAAGCCATAGTTTCCGTCCCGAACCCAGGCAATCTGCTTGATGCTGTTCTAGCATGGCGAAAGTAGCGTATCGCCAACTGGTTAGGCCTGCCGTTGGCGCACGGCCTACGGGACTTCCGCGCCTTTGTTCGCTGGGAATGCAAAATGCTTGGAGGACCAAGCTTTTGAAGCGGGAGGCGAATTTATGGCCTCCCGCCTAGCTCATGGCTTTAGCCTGCGGCGCGCACCGCGCGCCGCAATAAACCACCCGCTGTGCGGGTGGATGACAAGGATGCTATGCAACGACGCACCCTCCCCCCTAGCATGGTGATTGCGCAAGGAGTTATTTACGAGCTACTTCCTACTTCTTAAGATGCTCAATGAGATTGATGCCAAACCCAGAGGGGGAGATCAAAAAGGCGGACTTCGAGGACTTCGTCAGAACCGAGTCGTCGCCATACACGTTCTTAAACCCGCGCGAGATCAGGAGCTCGTAGGCCTCATCGAAGTCCCTCACGTTCATACGAATGCCCGTCGCGTCGGGGCGGTCGTATCCTTCGGGCTGCGAGATATCCAGATAAAACCCGTTTGCGTCCTTCATGCGGATGTTGCGAACGCCAAATTCGCCGATTCCCTTTTGATCATGGCGTCTCTCGAATCCCAGTTCCTCAAAGAGCACAGCAACGGATTCTGCGTCTTTGGTAACGATCTGCGGATTGAAAGTGGTGATTTGCATGATAGCCTTCCTTTCGTTTGCCAGCGTCTTGCTGGCCTTGCCAGAATCTTTTACGCGCAGGAAGATCCCCGCGTATAAACCAAAATGTGGTGATCTCAACACTTTGAGCTCGGCGCTTAGAACTCAAGAGTGTCCAGTCTGCTCGTGAGCTCTTCGATTCTTGCGAGACAGCGGTCGATTATGACTCTGAACTCAGGCGATGACGATCCGCTTCTACGCACCTTACGAATCAAGCGGGTGCAGCACAAAAGCGATGCCTTGTCTATTACCTCGCGCAGCCTTTCCTCGTCATTCGTCTGCAGGTAGGACCTGAGGAAGGTGTCGAAGAATCGATTGGCCGTCTCGTACGAGAAGCCCATGAAGTCCTCGACGACGGACGGGGAGTCCTCGCCCAAGACCACGTAAAAATAATACAGGTCCGAGATTTCGATAATGGGGTGTCCGCGTGATACGCGGTCCATGTCAATGAGAAGAGGCTCACCGTTCATTATGAACACATTGTTTGTATGAAAATCGCCGTGTACCAAGGTGTTGCAGTCTGGAAGGTCACCAACGAGCTTCATGCACTTCTTTGCCAGGCGCTCGTCCTCATAGGCAACGCCGCCGCGGATGTACTCCTGAACCCGTTCGTATGCTCCGGGGAAGATGTCGTCTTCATCGGCCTCAACGGAGTGAATCTCATGGGCAACTTCAGCCATGAGCTTTGCGTACTCATCCACCTGATTGGGCTTTGCGGCAATATACGACGAGAGCGTCTCGGCGTCCACGAGCTCGTACATGGCACCGTAGCAATCGCCCACGGCTACGATTCCGAAGGAGATTGCCGTGGGTACGCCCAGAACGAATGCCCGGCGGGAAAGCGCAATCTCGCGTTCCACGTCCTGGTAGAGGTTGTTTTGATTAAACACCTTAATTACCAGCTCGTCGTCGTAGCGATACACATCACCCTTGGCGCCATGCCCGATGCGTTCGCAGCCCTCAATCGATACCTCGCGGTACTTTCTGTATCCGCCCTTTGCCGAATCGAAGGTATCGGGCCATATGAAGTTGATGTGATTGACGAGCTCCTTGAATGCGCCTGTCCTGTTGAGCGAGAGCTCCAGCGCCTCGGCGACGCTCTTGTAGTACCAAAGCTGCCTCTCGGAGTTGCCATGCAGCTCGGCCCACATTTCCTCGCCCTGCTCTGAGTAGATTTGGGAGAGCGAGCGCAGATTCGCGAGTTTGTCGGCGAGCCACAGCATCTTTACGCCCACGTCGCGGCTCTTCCTTAGGGTAAGAAGCGACCCCTCCTTGCGTCGCTGCCATGTGGCACTGCGATCTTCGCCGGGATACTCGTCCTCCGATTCGGAGTGGACCAGCTGTGCCACACGCTCGCCAAAGCGCTTTTCGATTTCGTCAAGCGTGCCGTCTGTGTCTTCCACAACGTCATGCAGGATGCCTGCCGCGATGACCTCCATGTCGTCGGTCATGGTGGAGAGAATCTGAGCCACCTCCATAGGGTGCAGAATAAACGGCCGGCCTCCAAACTTGCGCACCTTGCCCTGGTGCATGATAGTCGCGTAGACAATGGCCTCTTCCAACATGTTCATCATGAGGGACGGTCCTTCCTTCTGCGGTCGCGCGTTGTGAAATCAATTATAACCACGAGAGCGTGTACATATGAGGAGAAAGCGCTTTAACTTACATATGGTTTTTATCCAATGTGGATACTGGCGGCAAGCAAGAGCCTATTCGATGTTGTTGCGTTTGTCACGTGTCGCTATGACCTAACGTACACGACTTGCGTGGGGTTGAAGAATCGAGGGGCGGGAGCGGTATTGCACAGCCCCGCCGAAACCACCTGCCGGCCGTCATAGATGCCCTTGGTGAGCTTCGGCCACATACCTTGGCCCGGTGCGTACACCCCCCGACCGAAGAAGCGCCATTGTCCCCCGTGGGCGTGTCCCGACAAGATGAGCTCGACCTCCTTGGGTATGAGGCGGCGGTATTCGGGATGGTGCGACAGGAGGATGTGGTAGCCAGGCTCCGCTGCAAACGACATGAGCCAGTCGTCGTCTGGCATGCTTTCCATGAGCAGTTCCGCAGCTGTCTTTACGATGCCTGCCACTCCTCTTCCTCGGAGATACCTTTGCGCCTTACGCTCCTGATCGGAGAGATTGCTCAGCGCGCGTCTGTGTCTCATAACGTGACCAGAAGTCAAGCCTCCAATTACGAGACCGTCATGCTCGACCCAGCTGTTATCCAAAACGACCGCTCCTGTGGAGCGCACGTTGTCCAGATCCTCCTGGTCGAGCATCCACTCGTGGTTGCCAAGGCTCACAAATGTGGGGGCAATGCTGGCGCAGGCCCTCAGGAGTCCGAGTGCGTTGGGTTGGGTCACAAGCGGAGAGACGTCCTTCTCTGGCATAGCTCCAACGATGACGTCGCCCGTAATGCAGATGAGCTCGGGTTTGTGGCGCAGCAGGCTCTTCTCAACGGGTCGATAGTCCCTGTTGTGCAAGTCGGAAAGGTGTGCCAGAAACGGCGCACCCGGTACGGTGTAGAAGGAATCGACCATTGCGAACTCCCGTCGTTGCGATGCCATGTGCGAAAAGCTGACGATCGCCCCGTTCCCTTGTCAGCTTTTGTATGCGAGTTTATACAGTCGCATGCCGTTGCCTTCGAGGACAAGATCGAATCCGGGTGTGTTTTCATCTATCCGAAGTATGGCATCGGCGATTGTGTAGTCAATCATACCGTCGGGTGTGAACTTAGTCGTCAAGTTTACCATGTCGCTCATTTGCGCGACGTATTCAACGCCTAGGCTCTTTGCGGCCTTGCGGGTTGCTTCGCCTTCTTTGGAATCTGTTCCATACGTATCGATGAGACACACCAACGTGTACAGCTCGTCGCTCATAGGGGAGATTTGGTTTGCGCTTCTGCCCTTAAGCTGGGCATTAATGTTATACAGCGAATACATCCAAACGCTGGAGTCCCTGTAGTTGTTTAGCACGCCAGAGTCCCCGACCACATCCTTAACTCTTTTGCAGAACTCTGAATGCTCCGCGTTCAACGACTCTTGAGAATCTAGGCTATAGCTCTCAACCACAAGGTGATTGAGTTTGGAACAGTGCGTCTTTGCCTCCTGCTTTGCTACCGAAAGCACCTTAAGGCCGCATAATGCGAATACAAGCGCTGCTACGGTTACCCCAACACTGCCTTTGAGCGTTTTTGAGCTTGCTAGGCGCCGTGCCAGCAGTTCGGGCAGGGCACCCACAATGAACATGAAGAAGAACCCACAAACAGTGACAAGCCTATAGAAGTCCCGATACCAAAAGCCGGTAAACGGTTTCGTAATAAAGTTCTCTGGGAATGTCGAGCATACCGCTTGCGCCATCAGAATGGAGACGGACACCAAAAACCAGCTTTTGTCCCATCGTTTGTGGGTCATAGCGGCAATCGCAATGGCAGTTCCAATAATTACGAGAGAAGCGAGGAGGGGGAACCATTGGTTTGCGCCCAGGGTTTCAAAGTCAAATCCCAGTTGAGTGCATATTACCTCGCCTGCCAGGGCGCTTTCTACCGTTCGGTCGGGACAGTTGATTGTGCGCGCAAACAGGGCAGACTGCAGACAGAGAGTCCAGCCTATTCCATACACGCATATAACCGCCAGTTTCCTACCCAATCCAGCGTTTCTGGCTATTAGAAGGGGAAGAATTATTACGAAATATGTTATAGCCATATTTGGATGCGCGAAGCACAGGCCGCCAAGCATCATGAGGTTGCAAAGATAGCGCGACGCCTTTGGAATGCGCAGCTTCTCTCCTGCACCTGCAAAAGCGATTGCCGCAGGCAGTATTGCAAGGCCGTATAGGTTGGAGAGCACAGGTCCAAAAGTCATAAAGCTAATGGGCGAGTACACACCGCAAACCGCGAGAAGTCCCACGAGGCAAAACGATGGCCCCCCTAATTCGCTGAACAGAACATCCACGAGCAAGACAATCGAACAGGGGAGCACGAACATGACTATTGCAAGCAAGACCACCCATGCACTTTGTTGAATGGAAAGGCCAAAAGTCATCGTGGCCAAAGCGGCATTTGCATGCCAAAGATCCGGATAGATGGCAGTTGGATTGCCCATTACGCTTCCAGCGCCTATAGGCGACGCGTGTGCGGTGTCTATGATGTGCCTGACTACGGAAAGGTGGAAGGGCATGTCGTAGCCTTGTATTACGAGGCTTGTGCTGCCACATGAGGATGCCACGATTACGAATGTGACGGCAGTCAAACCAACAAGCGTAAATAGTGCCCAACATGCTTTCTTGGAATGCATTCGTTGTGCGTCGGTTGCCACTTGCCATACCGTTTCTTTGAGCGTGGGAAAGCCAAAATGCTTTGCCAGCGGCTTGTCCAACAGTAGTCGAATGCACAAGGCGACGAGCAGGCAGCACGCAAGCAGCAGGAAAGACCATCTGAAAACCGCGGTCAAAAGCGAAACGACGCCAAAGAAACAGCAGGCGACAGCCGGAGAGGCCAGATACCATTTGGCTTGCTGGATTCCAACAGCTGCGAGCATCGCAAATCCGCAAGCAGTCCAAGAGAGGCACATGATAAGGACTGTGGGAATGAGGGATATCCATCCAATCATACGTGCTCTCTTTCGGCAATTGTCTGGGTCTTCTATCTACCGGTTTCCAGCTTGGTGATCCTGGGTCCGAAGGTGAAAGTGGGCCAAAGGGGACAGTCCCCTTTGGCCCACTTTTGCGTTGCTAGGGGAGCAGTCCCAAGGCCTCAAGATGTTCGGCAACGGCATCCATGGTGGTCGTGGTGGTGTAGCCAAGTTCGCGCTCGGCCTTTGCGGGCGAGCATGACGGGCTGCGGTCAATATGCTCTAGCGTGGTCATCGCGTTTGCCACGCCGACTATGCGTGCAAAATCTTCGTAGGGCATGAAACGCAGTTTGGCTTGCCGGCCGTAGAGGGCCGCCACCTCCTCGCAGAATCCGCGTAGGGTTATGGCGCGTGGCGATACGGCATGGTACTCCTCGCCAAAGGTCGGCTCCCCAACACGAATGGCCGCGTCTATGATGCCCGCGACGTCCTTGGCGTGTACGTGATGAAGCGTCTCGAGCCCAAAGTTCGGAAGGACCACTTTGAGGCCCTTGCTGAGGGCGAGGAAAACGGCCATGTCACGGTTGCCCTGCGGGCCGACGATGGATGAGTGTCCCGGCGCGATGATGTGCCCTGGATGCACGACGGTTGCGGGAAAACGAGTCGCTTGCCATTGTTCCATAAGGTAGTCGGTCATTTCGAGTTTGTGCTTGCCGTACTCGTCCGGCGGGTTTCGACACTCGTCCTCGGTAACGGGAACGCATGCCGCCGCACCGTGGATCCATATGCTGCCAACCGCCACATAGTGCCCCACGTTGCCCGATAGGGCACCAACCATCCTCTGCGCCTGCGCCTTCGAGAAGCAGATGATGTCCACCACCGCGTCGCAGCCAAGATCTGCGATCTTTTGCTCGAAGCCCGCCTCGTCGCGATTCAGATGCACTTCGCGAATCTCTGCCAGCTCTGTCGACTCACGAACGTATTTGCTGGTACCGCGACAAACGCAGGTGACGTCGTGTCCCTTTTGCACGAGCAGGGGAATCAAATAGCTTCCAACCTGACCGTTCCCACCAATGACTGCGATGCGCATTGCATGTTCCTTCCACAAGAGGGCGTTCCCTTGCCTTTGTAAATAACGTAGTCCTATTCGTTCAAATACTTTCGTACCTCTGCCTTTATTTGCTGGAACTTGTCTTCCACGGCGGGGTGCGTAAACTCGATGTCCATCATCTGGTGCAGATAGCCCTGCTCCATGATCTTGTGCCGCGACGCCTTTGACTCCATGCCAAAGCAGAGCGCGATGTGTGCCAGATGGAAGTCGGCATAGGTTGTGCGCTTTGAGTAATCCGCCAGCTCGTGACGGAAGAATGCCTGTACGATCGCGTCCGAAAAGTCCGAGTCGAGGATCTCCTCCTTGGTGTGGCCGTAAATCGTCTTCCACCCGGCCTTCACGATGGTGCGGAAGATGTCGGTTTGGTCGGCCTCTTGGATGAGCCTGCAAAACGTGCGCTTACGCGGCGTTAGGTTTTCAGGCAGGTGGAAGTCGCTGTGATGATACACGGCCTTCTCCATGACGATGCGATCATCTTCGTCTATTTCGTTCCAGTTGGGAATAAGGTCGTCGACAAGCCCGTGCTTAAAGAGAAGGCTGGCGCCAAGATGAGCGTGGTTCCATCTGCCGGTGTCTTGGAAGGAGTGGGTTACGATTATTTGGCCGAAGCGTCCGAAGTCGTGCAGCTCGCAAATGATCCAAGCCAAGTCGATGTTGTAGCGGTCGAAGCCCTGGCCCTTTGCGATGTCTTCGCAATTGCTCGCTACGATGCGCGAATGCTCGGTCTTTGCGATGCACATCTCGCGCGTTCGCTTTTGAGTCATGTCGTAAATCGAAAAGTACTCTTCACAGCGTCGCTCGATCTCATCCCTGTCAAACACGACCTCGTTTGGCATGGCTCGCGCTCCTTTCCAGACAATTGCTCTAAGTATATATGCGAATCAAGCGAAGCGCGGCAAAACGCTAGGGAATGTAGATGATCTCGGTAGGCTTGAGTGCCGAGGCAATGCGCATGGCTGCGGAGTAGAAGAGCCCTATGCAGAAGATGATAAGGATGATTTGCTCGGACCCCATGAACGCAAGGCTCAGTATTGCCAGCGCAAGATTGATCGCGCCGTGGAGCAGTCGAGGCTTCCATCGCGATCCCAGACGCTTGGATTCCAGGCCCCGTACGATGCCGAATATGCCGGAAAGTGCGTTGTAACCAACAAGATAGAGCACGACGGAGACTCGCGGCGCGTCAATAAGGGTGATGGCAAAGAAGCCAACGTCCAAGGCCAAGACGCCTACGAGAAGGATGGAGAGGCTCTCGACCATGTGGCGCGCCATGGTGAGGTAGTACGCGAGTTTCTTGATTCCATATGCCATGAGGCCTATACCCAATACAAGCGCCACCACCACGAGGCTTCCCTCGGGTTCGAGCAACAACGCAACGCCGCAGACAATCATCGCAATGCCAACAACGATGCTTATGAGGCGGCTAACTTTGCCCATGGTCAGTCACCCCGCTTTAGGTAGTCGACAAGAACCATGAAGTCACGTATGCCCACGCGTCCTTGCCCGTCGTATTCTATCGTTTTGCCCGCGATTGGGTTTCCCGAAGCATAGATGCGG
>JAFWKQ010000010.1 GCA_017545665.1 Atopobiaceae bacterium | reverse complement strand
GGCACAGGCGCGTTTGTCGGATACGCCCCCGCCCCCGCCGCCCCGCACGCGACTCCGCGCTCGCTTCGTTCGCTCACTGCGTGAGTCGCCGCCCGCGGGGCGGCGGGGGCGGGGGCGTATCCGACAAACCCTCGATTAGCGGAAGGTCTTGTTTGCGAAAGATGCTTGACAACCGAGTGACATCCTGCCAAAATAGCCTTTGCTCTTGGGGATGTAGCTCAGCTGGGAGAGCGCAGCGTTCGCAACGCTGAGGCCGAGGGTTCGAACCCCTTCATCTCCACCATGGCTGTTCAGGCCCGAACGAAACCACAATCGTTCGGGCCTTTGTTTTGTTGCAAGGAGTGCTATGCCCAACCTTATGCGCGCATACGAGCAGTGCGTTCTTTGCCCTCGCGCATGCAAAGCTCGTCGCCTTGAGGGCAAGGCAGGCGTATGTGGTTCCACCTCTGAGCTTCGCGTAGCGCGCGCTGCTTTGCACTTTTGGGAGGAGCCACCGATTTCTGGCGAGTCAGGGTCGGGGGCCATCTTTTTCTCGGGATGCCCCTTGCGGTGCGTCTTCTGCCAGAATCATCGGATTTCCTCGGAAGGACAAGGCCTCAAGATTAGCGTAGGCAGACTCGCCAAGATTATGCTCGAGCTCGAGGGGCAAGGGGCCCTAAACATTAACCTTGTCACCCCTTCGCACTTTGCCCCACATGTAGTTGAGGCGGCACGTCTCGCGCGCAAAGAGGGTCTGTCACTCCCCTTCCTCTGCAATACGTCTGGTTACGAGAGTCCCCAAACCATACGGATGCTATCAGAGGTGGTGGACGTGTGGCTCACCGACTTCAAGTACGCAGACTCGTCCCTGGCCGCAAGGCTCTCAGGCGCGCCCGATTACCCCCAAGTCGCAACGACAGCCCTCGACCTCATGGTCAAATCCGTTAAAGAGAGGGGCGGCCGCCTGATTGCACATAGCGGGGCCATGAGACGTGGGGTTATTGTGCGACACCTCGTGCTTCCAGGAGAGGTGGCAGATTCGTGTGCCGTACTCGATCGCGTGTGGAAACTGTGCGGCAATGCCGTGGATCTTTCGATCATGAACCAATACACGCCTAACGAGCGTTGTCGCATGCAAGGTGGGCCCTTGGCACGAGCGTTGAGTGACGAAGAGTACGAAATCGTCCTGTGCCATGCCGACGACCTCGGGTTTGAGCGCCTGTGGTGGCAGCAGGGCGGTACGGTGTCCGAAAGCTACGTACCGGAGTTCGACGCCACGGGCGTAAGGGGACCAGAGCTCGCAGACCAAAGCGATGCCAATGAAAACTGGGCCACCCAGCTACGCTGAGCCTAGTCAGAATCCGTCCTCTTGCGTTTTGTGGAGATAGAAACGCGTCCCCCGCCCATGTCTCAATGAACCCACCTCTCAACAGGTGGGTGTCCTCGACGCCTTTTCCAGCTTCCTCAACAAGGGAGGATCCCTGTACTAAGCACGAGATATGGACTCCCAAACAAACATTGTCGGTTCACCCAATTATGTGGGCGGGAGAACGCTAGAACAATCATACGGCGTTCTTGTATACAGAAACAGTCTTGACATGCGGCCAATGTGGGAAAAAAATAAAAGGATGGCATGTAACGAATTTTAGAGCACGCGTTTGTCTTTTGGCATGGAGGGAACATACATGGTCGAATGGTGGGCCCCTTTCATAACGCTTTTCGTGTGCTCCATGACTATTGCCTTGCTCACAACGCCTTTGGCGCGGCGTGTGGCATGGAGGGTTGGCGCCGTGGACAAGCCCAGTGCTCGTCGCATTAATTGCCATCCCATCCCACGCATGGGAGGCATTGCGATCTTTCTCGCCATCTTTGGCGGAATCCTCATAGAGAGCCTACTGGGACATGCCTTTGGGTGGCCACGCCTGCTCATGGAGGAGGGGCCGTTCGGCAATCGGTATGACTATCCTCGAATCGGACTTGGGGTTTTTCTCATATTCCTTACCGGCCTCATAGACGATCTCGTTACGCTTACCCCCAAGCAAAAGCTCCTTGGGCAAATACTGGGCACCTGTGTTACCGTCTCGGGTGGACTTACCATAGACGTCATCGTCAATCCGCTTTCCAACGACGGCATAGACCTCGGATGGCTCACCTTTCCCATAACCGTCGTCTACCTAGTGGCCTATACCAACATCTTCAACCTCATCGACGGGCTGGACGGACTTGCGGCAGGCATTGCGTGCATCGCAAGCGTAACCATGTGGGTCGTATCGACTATGGCCGGGCGTTTGGATGCCGCAGCGCTCTCGCTCGTCCTAGCCGGTGCCACTTTGGGCTTCCTGCGCTACAACTTCAATCCCGCATCCATCTTCATGGGAGACTCGGGGTCTTTGCTCATAGGGTTCGTATTGGGTTCCATTTCGCTCATGTCGGTTCAGCGTATCGCAGGCCTTACCTCGATTATCATCCCGCTGGTCATAGCCGGCATTCCCATAATCGACACGTTCTCGGCAATCGTGCGCCGTGGCCGCGCGCACGTAAGCATCGGGCAGGCCGACAAGGGGCACATTCACCACAGGCTCATGGAAGAGGGCTTCAACCAGCGCCAAACGGTACTGTTCATCTATGCCTGGACCACGGTCCTTTGCATGGGTTCCATACTCATGACGCAGGTTACGGTTCTGCCACGCATTGCGATCTTTTGCATACTCATAGCGTCTTCCATCATCTTTGCCATGAGGCTGCATCTGTTTCAGCCCGTTTTGCTCCACCACTACAATCCCGAAACCGGAGCAGACGAACTCGTGGCACCTCAGGATCCCGCCTTCGCCGAAGAGGCGCAGAAGTTCGAGGAAGAGCATCCCCTGTTCTAGCGGTGGCGTATTTGGCCTTTGGAAAGACGCAAAACGGACGTCGTAAGGACTGGCCCCCTTTGCCAATCGAGTGGCAAAGGGGGCCAGGTCCTTCATTCATTCTGTTAATCGGCGCTCTACTCGGCAGACTCCAATGCCTTCTTGGCAACGGCTGCCAAATCGGCAAAGCCCTTCTCGTCCTCATAGGCAATTGCCGAGAGGACCTTGCGGTCCAAATCGACGCCAGCCAGCTTGAGGCCGTGCATGAACTTGCTATACGACAGACCATTCATGCGAGCGGCTGCGTTAATGCGCTGAATCCACAAAGAGCGAATGTCACGCTTCTTGTTACGGCGATCGCGATACTGGTACTGAAGCGAGTGCTGCACCTGCTCTTTCATACCACGATAGGTGCGCGAACGGACGCCGTAGTAACCCTTTGAACGCTGTGCCAGCGTGTTACGCTTCTTGCGGCCGGCAACTGCACGCTTGACTCGTGCCATACTTAAATCAACTCCTCAAATCAGGCGAGGTACGCAAACAGCGCCTCGTTAGTTTCCCATGCGCTGGCTTACGACCTTGGCGTCGCCCTTGGCGAGCTCAGTCTCCTTGCGGAAGCCACGAATACGCTTGGGCGACTTCTTGGTAAGGATGTGGCTCTTAAAGGCCTTAGCGCGCATAATCTTACCGGTGCCGGTACGGCGGAAACGCTTCGCCGACCCCTTGTGCGTCTTCATCTTGGGCATGCTACTTCTCCTTCTTTCCGTTCTTGCGTGCAGCTCCCCCTTGCCCGGCGTCCTCCTTGTCGAAGGCGCCCTTTATGGGAGCTACGAGCATATGCATGTTGCGACCTTCCATCTTGGGCTGTTGCTCCACGGTGGCATAGGGGCGCAAATCCTCGGCAAGGCGATCGAGCACGTTAAGGCCTTGCTCCGGATGGGCCATCTCGCGACCACGGAACATGATGGTTATCTTTACGCGAGCACCTTTGCGCAAAAAGCGCATGACGTGGTTCTTCTTGGTCTCGTAGTCACCCACATCGATCTTTGGGCGGAACTTCATCTCCTTGACCTCAACGCGCACCTGCTTCTTTCGTGCGGCCTTGGCCTTTCGATCCTGCTCGTACTTGTATTTGCGATAGTCCATTACCTTGCATACCGGTGGCTCGGCATTGGGGGCTATCTCCACCAAGTCCATGTTCTGTTCTTCCGCAATGCGCAAGGCGTTACGGATTCCAAAGAGACCGAGCTGCGTACCGTCCGACCCAATGAGTCGGCAGGAAGTCGCCGTAATCTCTTCGTTTATGCGAGGACCCTCGTTCTTGGCTATCTTCTACACCTTCCCTTCTGTGCGACGTATGTCGCCTCGGTTGCGGCAAGCCGCATAAAAAATCCCCCCGCCAAGAGAGCCAGGGAGACACATGTGCACAAGGCACAAAGAGCGTAGAAGCACTCGATATTTGTCTGACCAGGCAGCTGCACTTGGCGCCACGTAGGTGGGAACGCTTTCGTTCCGCTTTACACAATGTGGTATCTTAACGTCCCAGACATGTTTTTGCAAGTTATCATCTATGTATTTTTGACGCAAACAAATACACGGCAAGAAAAGGCAGGTGATAGGAGTGCGTTACGCAAACAAATATACGGCTCTTGTCCTTGCGATCGCGATGGTAACATGCGGGTGCACGACACCCTCCCCCAATCAGACGCAGGCTTCGTCGTCCAGCTCAAGCATAATGACGCCGTCCCTAGCACCGTTTCGTCCTGTCCTGCTCGAGGAGTTGGACAGCGACACCGCCGACTTTAGCAACGCATCGTTTCAATCGTGCGTGTCGGGTTGGTTTTCTGCCTACGTTGCCTCACGCGTAATAGAGGTCACGCCCGAACGAACCGAGACGACTTCGTTTGGCCCTTGGACGGCTGAGAAGGAGTATGGCACAACCGACGCTCGCGAGGACGGTAGCCTTACCGAGTGGGCAGACAACTACTACATCACACACGAATGGTCGCCCTTTGGCCAGCAGATTCTCTCTTTCGTTCCCGGCGATACGGTTACCGTCAATGGACACACCGTTAGAATCGAACGGATATTCAACTACCCCAAACAGAGTTTCTCGGATGAGATCGAAGAGATCTCTGGGCCAGGCGTCGTTGTATTCCAGACGTGTTATCCGAATTCAGACGAGAATCGCATTGCGTTTGGAAGGTAGCCGTGTGCGTCACTTTGCGACCAGAATGGCTTTGCCCCCAACCGACCGCATGTCCTGCCTCATTCACGTATTTGCTTTTTGAATGCCCCATCATAATGGACGCAAGCACTTCCCTGCACGCGCCTTGACCCATACAAGCAACAATTATGATGTGCTGGACATTTAGGCGATCAACACCTATTATCCAGTGCTCAAATGCTGATTCGCACAGCTTCAACAGTGAAGGGGGGAACTCCCTGCTGCGAAACGCCACCGCAAGGGTCAAGGATGTGCGACTCGCCATCGTCGGCCTGGCGATGGGCTGGTCGTGTGAGCTGGGCTACGTCACCGTCGAGTCGCTGCTTAACATTCTCGGTTTCGAGCACGTTTGGAGCGGCAACTACATGACGGCCGCCCTGCAGCGCAGCGCCATTAGCGAGCCGGCGTACACCTTCGCACACAAGGCCATCGAGAAGGATGGCCAGGTGCGCCACATCGTCTGCGCCGTTTTCAAGGGTACCACGACCGTAGCCGACACCATCACCGACCTTGAGTCCGTGAACGACGGATTCCTCGCGGCAGGCAAGCGTTGCGCTAACGCGCTCTCCGCCTACGTGCAGGGCATTGAGGGCGCGACCAATGCGAATACGACTCTCTTTATAACCGGCCACAGCCTTGGCGGCGCGATAGCCAACGTCGTGGGCCGGCTAACGAAGGACATCGCCGAGGACGACCAGCGTTTTGTGTACACCTACGCCTCTCCCAACTACGAGTGCGGAGACGACGGCAAGAGCGGCTACGTGTTTCCCAACTTCCGCACCTTCACCAACGTCGCCGACATCGTACCCGAGATGCCGGAAGGCCTCACCAAGATCGGCATCGAGTACACCTACGACCGCGAGGCACTTGACGCAAGGCAGCGTGCGCGGTTCGACGAGTCCTACCAGTACTTCCGTGGCCCGGTTTGGGACCTGGTCTCTCCGGAGGAGCCGGGTGCACTTTTGCGCCCGCGAACGCTTCTACCGGGCGCACTTTCCAGAGGGGCCGGGCGCACTTTTGCGCCCGCGAACGTCCCCACCGGGTACACAAATGGCCGATTTGTGCGCCCGGCAGGGGAAGTCGCGGACCTAAAAGTGCGCCCGGCGGAAGGCGCGTTGCCGAGAAATGCGCCCAGCAGCGAGTCCCGCAGTCCGAAAAGTGTACCCGGCGCCGAGAAATGCACACGGGGGTCAGCGGACGGGAAAGTGCACCCGAAAGTGTACCCAACAGGAAGCCCACGGAGGCGTACGGGGGGTGCGGGCATTCAATCTTGTCTTCAAAACGCGCTGCCTTTTTTCCATGAGTGTGCTATAGTCTTTCTACGCACTCATGCCCGAGTGGCGGAATTGGCAGACGCGGAGGTCTCAAAAACCTTTGTCGAAAGACGTGTGAGTTCGAGTCTCACCTCGGGCACCAGCGGTTTTGTTGGTTTAGGTAATCCAAAGTACACCGCGCGTTACCCTCGGCATTACCCTAGAGATACCTTCCCCCATTTCTTAAGTTGGTTTCTTACTCTCTTTTTTGGGCTGTTTATGTGTCGTTCGTTCAGCTATTCGCGCTTCGTCTGACCGCATCCCGCAAAAGGGAACGCGTGTGCACTCTCGCGGGTATGCCGGCATTCGTCGTTCGTTGTTCGGGGGTTATGGGTATGCCTGGGGATAGCTCCAACGCCCAGGAAAGAGAAACGCCCACGTGGGCAGACGTGGGCGCGGTATATCTAGCATAGCATGGTTTCAAAGTATCCCGAATTTAGGGAAAAAAAGAAACAGAGTCGGAACTTCCCCCGCGTTGCCTGTCCCCTCTTTAAAAGGGGGTGTTTGGGGGTAGTGGCGGGTATGGCCTGTAAAACGGCTGTGTTTTGTCGGCATTAGCGTATGGTGCGTATGAATCTGTGCGCTTTGTCATGGGTTTTAGGTCGTGCGCAACCCTGAACGCCCGTTAGACTCGCTCATGGTAAGCCGTCTACCTGCTGTTATTCAAATGGTTGCGTCCTCTAGTTCGTGTGCCGCTCGCTTAATCGCCTTAAGCGCTATGCCTATGTGAAACGTGGCGCTATGTAGATCTTGCCGTACTTTTGTGTTGGCGTTAAATCTTTCCTCAATCGTGCGCGTTGCCTTGCTGAGTTTTTCAAGACCTAAAGAGATTACCTTGAGTTGGTTATTGGTCGTTGCGTTCATGTCCTGACCTACTTGCCGTCTTCGCTCGCTGCGTCCTGTTGCAGCCGTCCAGCTTCCACTATCAACGCTTCCGCTTTGCTTATATGGTTTGCAGCGTCTTCTAGCTTTCTGGCGGCTTCTTCCGTAATGCGGTAGTCGTTCATAAAGCTAACTAGATCTTGTGCGGTTTGCAATGCGCTTGCGTACACTCTCGATAGTGCGTCGTGTTCTTCTTTCATCTGCTCGCCTGTCCAAGACAACATCTCGCATCATCTCCCCTTATGGATACAATTAGTTGTTATCACCGCTTTATTTGCCCGCTTCAATTTATGCGTGTTTTCCTGCTCTATTCCCCGCTCCTTTTCTACTGCTTAGAATCCATTGGCACATATTGGCATTGCGCCATTGTTTAATACATGATGCTATTGCTAAACGTCTTTGCGGCTTCTAGGTCGTTGGTAGGCATGACGTGGCCGTATATTCCTAGCGTCGTGCTCACGTCCGCATGTCCTAGGCGCTCTTGAATTATTCGAGGGTTAACGCCCTGGTGCAATAGCATTGTGGCGTGTGTGTGCCTGAGCGAGTGGAACGTTGCGCCCGCATCAAGCCCCAACGCTTTGCGGTAGGCCGTAAATCCTTGCGATAGGAAAGACGGCCGCATGTGCTCGCCGTCTATGGTGCATATGGGCGTGTTCTTGCCGTATGTGGCAATTATGCCCTGTAACCATGCTCCATGCTTCTTTAGCACCTCTGAAACGTAGGGGTCTATCGTTACCGCCCTTGTGCGCTTGCCTTTAGTCTTTTCCTGTCGCATGGGCATGCCATTGGCTATAACGACGTTTCCGCTAATCGTTATTCGGTTGGTCGTGTGGCTCACGTCCCTTATGCGTAGCGCGGCGACCTCACCAACGCGTGCGCCTGTGAATAGCGCTAATAGGATTGCTAGCGCCTTTATGCGCTGCTTTATGGCCTTTGTATCGTCTTGTGCTGGGAACGCGTCTAGATCTCTCTTTATGGCTTTCATTAGCTTTTGCGCGTCCATCTCGTCAAGCGCCCGCGCTTCTAGCTGTGTGGCCTGTACGCGCATTGTGTCGCGAACAACGTTGTTGGTAACGATTCCGTGTCTAACAAATACTTTCCAGGCACCTTGTAGAAAAGCACGGTAGGTCTGTACCGTCTTGCCTGATAGCTTGCCGCCTTGCTTCGTGCCAACTGTTAGCAACGTTTGGAAATTGCCGTCCAGGTCTTGCGTCGTTACTTCCGCTATTGGCTTGCGGCTTAGATCTAGCAGATAGCAGTTTGTGAAATGTCTGTAATTGCGCGTGGTGTTATGGCTGTTCCCCAACGCTTCCAAATGATCTACGTATTCGCTTAGTGCTTGCGCTGTGGTTAGCCCTTCTGCGCTGCGCTTTCGTTCCTGCTCACGTTTCCAGGTATCGGCGGCTTGTACGGCTTCTTCGTCCGTCATGTTCGGGAACTCTTTGTAAGGTCGTATGGCCTTGCCGTGTTCGTCCCTTCCAAGATACAGCCGCGCGTATGGCGTGCCGTCTTCCTTGTGGTGTATCAGAACCGACATGTGTATTCACCTGCGCTAGCTGCTGTGCCTGGTTCGTACCGCTCGGCTTCCTGACCATAAAGGTACTGCATAGGATCTTTGCCTGGGTTATGAACCCATGCCGTTAGGTTGTCCCGGTATATGGATGTGTGGCCCCTGCTTCCAGGTTGCAGCAATTCAATAACTGGCACCTCTGTACCATTCCAAAAGAAATGGCGCTTTCTAAGGCGATTAACCAGCGCTTTTACATAACCCTCGGTTAATCCCGTTTCCTCTGCTATTTCCTTTTGTGCGCGGCTGCATGTATAACCACGTCCTTTTAGCTCGCTCATTCGTGTAAGCGCGTCGTAAACTATCCGCTCTTTAGCTGATACATCGGACTCTATTAGCTTTCGCGCTGCGGCTGCATACGCCTTTTTAAATGGCGGCTTCTTCTGCTGTTGCGTTGCCATTGTGGGTTAGGCTACTTCAAGCCTATAAGCTGCATGAATTTTTCGCGGTTGATACGCCATGAATTGCCTAGCTTTACGGCTGGCAATTCCCCACTGTCACACATGCGTACAATGGTGCGGCTGCTTAGCCCCGTAATGCTTGCTGCTTCTTTCGCGTTCATCAATAAAGACTGTGTGTTTGTGGCCGTCTGCTGCATGTCTGCCCCCGTCCAGCTTTGTTGTTTTGTGCGGCTTAGCGGCTCGATTACTGCGCCGCCTTTGTACTTTCTAGGCCAGATTAGCAGAATTAAGACAATGGAGTTTGTGCAGGTCATGGCGTGATAAGCCCTCTAGCATCCCTCATTTTGTCGTGCTCTTCGGGAATAATTGAAAGTGTCTGGACGTGTGGTTAATTGCATCCCGTATCTTGCATCTTTATTGCGGGAACATCCCTTACTAGACTTTTTTCTAAATCCTTGTGGGTTCACAAATTCGCCACGCTCTACAACAATCAATCGCCCGCATACACTGAGCGCATACGGTTTGCTAGCTCCATTTCGTAAACCATGCGCGTGATAACTGCTTGCTGTTCGTCGCTGAGTAAATCGTAAAAAGTGATTAGTTCCCTTGCCGTGAAACGCGGTAGGCCGTCACCCTCGCTTATTGTCCCACTGGATCCATAACGTAATTCTTCAAGCGTGAGTCCTGATAGTTCGCAGATACGCGCAACTTTATGGGTGCCTACTCTCTCCGGGTGATTTGCCCATTCCCTCGGCTCGTTCTTCCCAACGTCTAGGAACGCGGCTAGATCTGCCCGCGTGTCTAAATCGTTGTCCGTCTGTATTCGTCTGTATGCCATTTCTAGCCGTCGCGCTATGTCCATCAAATAATCTTGGTCTAAAACGTTTGGCTCTCGATAGCATGCCAACGGGTGCCGCTCGTCCGTAAAACTGCTTCGCCGTTCTTCTGGGCTTTCCTCTCCCAATAATCCAGCACGCCACAATACAACTTCATAGATAGAATCCAGATCACGGGTTATGTCGGTAGCGCGTCCCGATTCCGTCTCTTTATCTTTCATTGGTTCGTCCGTTCTGCCCAACGGTCTTAATGTTGTCCCTTTTGGGTTATATAGCTGTACACCCTTTAATTAGGGTATACGCGTTTGTATACCCTTTGCCGCACGCGTCTTTTCTTCTTAAAAATCTAAAGGTCTATAGGGGGTAACATCCACGTATACCCTTTGGTTACGTCCACGTATACCCTTTGGTTACGCCCGCGTATACCCTTTGGTTACGCCCGCGTATACCCTTGAAAACTTAGAGTAGGCACCTGCATACCCCCTAAATACTTTTGGCTTTCACTTTTCAACATAGCGCGTCTTAGATTATGGGTTCAATCTGGACGCTGTTATTCGTCATAGAAGTAATCTAATTCGCGCTTTGAGACTGTGACGCCCTGTTTTTCCAGATATACGAGTAACGCCCGCTTGCTTTTTGGGTAGTTGGCTGTTCTGTGTTTGTCGCATATCTCTATGATGCCTTGCAAGTCTTTTAACTCTGCTTCCGTTGTGTTGTCTAGGGTATATCCACCCCGCCGCATCAGGTTATATCCTGTCTGGCATGTATTCCGTAAGAGATCCCACACATCAAACACCGTTTGCGGTACGTCAACACCGCGTTTATATTTCAATTCGTCTTCTAACTCTGTGCTTATTATTCGGTCTGGTATAGGCTTAGTGTTCCCCTCGATAAGAGTTAGTTGTCTGGTAGTTTGTTTTGTCGCTTCCATTGGTGCTAACCTATCTCATTTCTCCCGCGTTGCCAGGAACGCTTTGAACACCTCGCGCACGTTTTCCGGCGCGTTGTCGCGCTGCTCAATGATCGCCTCGTTAATGCATCCAGTGACGGACGTGCCGCGCCGCGCGGCCTCGAACTCTAGCCAGACTTGTGCGTCCGCCGTGAGCGATAAGTTGAACTTCTTGCGTGCCTCTGCCATGTCTCTAGATCTCCCCTCTTTGTTCTGGTTCGGTTTGGTGGCTGGCAAATTTTCGGCCTCTTCCACCTTCCTTATAGTATCATGCTTGTGTCTAGTGTGTCAAATGTGCATTATATATGTAGTCTATTAATCCAAATAGAATACACATTTGGTACATTATGCCCCATGAAACGCCGTGCGCGATTCTCAAACAGGCCGTCTACCTGCGATTATTCATTTACAGCCCGATTTTATGCACTATTTACTTTACATAAAACCAGTTATCAGGCGCATTAGGTATTTTATGCATACTTGCCACATTTGACACACTATGATACTATAGAGACGGTGGGAGAGTTTCAAAATTTCCCACGCCCCACACTGGGTAGACAACATATAGCGTTTGCCCATGTCCTCCCCTAGCCCTCGGTGCCTGTGGCCTGTCTATTGAATGGCAACACCTTGCCTGCCTGGGCGTTGTCCAGGTCGCTTGCAACCAAAGCGTTTGTCTCGCGTTGTGCCGCCGTGTCGCGGCTCGTATACATGTTTAGAGTCGTGGATACCTGCGCATGTCCAAGGTTTGCCGAAACGCTCGCAACGTCCCCGCCCCTGGTTACTGCGCTTGTGGCAAACGTATGCCTTAGATCGTGCAGGGTTACGCGCTTCCCCTCGGTGCCTTTGAGTTTGAGACGCTTTGCAAGCTCTATCCAGTGATGCGAAAGCAGGTCGATATTGTAGGGTGTGCCGTCAAGATGCCCAATCACAAATAGTTGGTCGAACGCCGCCCTTGTTGGCACAATCTCAAGCCGTTGCATGGCATCGCACCATTGTGCCCACTTCCTTTTACGGTATTCCTCTAGCACGTCACGCAATCCGCCCGTTATGGAAACAACACGCCGCCCGCTGGCCGTCTTCGGCTCCTTAAGGTACTGCCCGCCCTTTGCCATGCCGAAAGCCTGTGATATGCGTATCTTTGCGCCCTGTTCGTTTGCGTCCTGCCAATGCACGCCCTCTAAGTCAACGTTGCCCCATGTGAGTGCGCATATCTCGCCGCGTCTTAACCCAAGGTATAGCGCCAGGTATGCCGCAATGGTTACGGGTTCTGGCTCCATCTGCGCTAGCTCTATCATTAACTTTTTTCTGCCTTCGGCATCCAGCGCGTTAGGCTTGCCAACGGATAGTGACGGTGCCTTAAATCCCCTCACTGGCGTTACGGGTACGTCCCCGATCTCAAACGCATACCTGCATACCAGCTTTATAAGCCTGTGCGCCTTAAGCGTCGTGGTGCCGCTTAACCCCTTTGCCAATAATGCACCTTCCCACAATTCAACGTCCCTGGGCGTTAGATCTCTTAGGGCTATGTGTGCTATTGCCCTATCCCCGCCGTATTTCAGATAGCGACTAACGCCCCTGTAATCGCGTGACGTGCTGGGCGTGATTGTGCCCATTCGCTCGCGGCTGGCTATGTATTGCTCCACATAGTCAGAAACGCACATGCTAGCGTCTGGGGTGGCGTGCTCCTGCTCCTTTTGGGCGTGCCATGCCGTTAGCGCCGCATTCGCTTGCGTCTTCGTCTTTACCAGATCTGGGGGAAACGTCTTTCTAACGTCCTTCGTTATGTGCTTGTTGCGCTGGCTTGGCTCGCGCGGGTCTGGCACATAGTTAGGGTTTGGTTTTCTGCCTAGGTTCTTGCGCTGCTGCATTGGCTCGCGCGGGTCTGGCACATAGTTAGGGTTTGGTTGTTGGTGCCTTAGTACACCTTGCCAAGCGTCCCCGCCCTTGCGCTTAACCTTAATAAGATGTGCGCTCGTGTAGTAGTTTTTCATGGTCTGCCCCCCATAAAAAAACACGCCTAAATATGTATCTCCAGGGTAACGCGTTACCCTCGACATTACCCTCATTATACATTCTTTGGTGTCTTACGTGTCTCTCATGTCTGCAAAAGTGCAGGTATATCGTGTATGCCTGTCCGCGCTGTCTTTAGAAAAACACGCCTAAAAAGACTCAAAAACCTTTGTCGAAAGACGTGTGAGTTCGAGTCTCACCTCGGGCACCATCCGAGCTTCCAAAGCCCCTTTGGGGCTTTTTCCATACATGCAAACGAATCGACGGCCTAAGACAACCACGGATTCGTGGCCATCTCCTGTTCCATGGTCGTCGCTGGGCCATGCCCGCACAGCAGCACCGTCTTTGGGGGGATAACCTGCTTGAGTCTTTCGAGCGTGCGCATGAGCGTCTGGTGGTCGCCGCCCACGAGGTCCGTACGGCCGCAGGAACCCGCAAACAGGGTGTCTCCCACAAACGCAATACCGTCACCTAAAAGGACAATACCGCCCTCCGTGTGTCCAGGCGCGTCAATAACGCGCAGTTCCTCGCAACCAACGGCTATTACGTCACCCTCCGAAAGCACCCTATCGGGTGCCGGCGCATCCTCAAGATCGCTTTGGGACACGTCAAACACATGGGAAGACATCTCGAGCGCACGCTGGGCTCGTTTTGCATCGTTTTGCCCAATTAGGTATGGTGCGCCCGTGACGCGTTTGAGCGCTGCCACACCACACACATGGTCATGATGGCCGTGCGTTGCCACTATGCCCACCACACTTACGTCACTCAGCTCGTCTGCTATTCTGGCACCAGCGGCACCCGGATCGACCACCAGACACTCCCCTTCACTCACAAGCGCATAGCAGTTGGTCTGAATTGCCCCCACAACAAATTGCCGCAATGTGGAATGCTCGTCCACGCTAAACCCTCCGCTTCATTTGGTTCGCGCCCTCACCAGGCATCAAACGCCTCGCGTCAAACACCGAAGGAACCCTGCTTATGGCCGCAAGGAGCGTGTCGAGCAGCCCCGCGTCTGATATGGCAACCAAAAAGCGCAATCTTGCTACGCCCTCATGCGTGATCTGCGTAGAGGCGGCAAGGATGTGGGCGCCCGCATCGTTTATGGCTATGGTCACGTCCTTGAGCAAGCCCATGCGATCGGATGCCTCGATCACTATCTCCACTTGGAACTCCGTCGCCCCCGACGTGTCCCACTCAACGTCAATCATGCGCTCAGGGTTACCCATGAGCCCCTTTACGTTGGGACATGACGTACGGTGCACCGATACGCCTCTGCCACGCGTGACAAATCCCACTATGTCATCGCCCGCCACGGGATTGCAGCAATGGGCAAGGCGAACCAACAGATCGGGGTCACCTCGTACCACAACGCCGCAATTGCTCTTCTTCCGCTTGCCCTTCGAGCTCCTGCCGTTTCGCGGAAGCCGCAGATGCTGCTCCATATCCTGCTCGGCAGCCTCCTGCTCTCTCTCCTTGCGGGCCTGCTCGAGCTGCTCGCGCGTCTTCTGCTCCAACACCGCCTGTATGCGATTGGCAACCTGCTTTACCGAATGCTTGCCCAGGTAGATGGATTGGAATAGCGCCTCCGGCGAACGAGCGTCAAACTGCGGGAGCACCTGCTCAATCGCCTTCGTCGTACGGGTGGTTGATATGCCGTATCCACGCTTGCGCAGCTCACGGGCGAGTGCAGTCCTCCCCTGCTCGGCGTCGTCCGCCTTTGTCATGGTGGAAAAATAGCGTCGAATCTTCGAACGAGCAGAGGGGGTTACCACGACGTTCATCCAGTCGCGTGAGGGGCGGGCGTTTTTGTTCGTGAGGATCTCTACGCGATCGCCCATCTGCAGGTGGTAGGTTAGTGGCACCACGGAACCGTTTACCTTTGCGCCCACGCAATGGTTGCCAACCTCGGTGTGCACCGCATAGGCAAAGTCAAGCGGCGTTGACTCGCGCCTCAGACTCATGACCTCTCCCTTTGGGGTGAATACGAATATCTCTCCCTCGAAGAGGTCTACCCTAAGGCTGTTCAAAAACTCATGGGGGTCGTTGATGTCTTCCTCGCTCACCCAATCCAGGCTGCGTCGGATATGGTTGATCGTGGAATCGATGCTTCGGTCGTCATTCGACATCTTTCCCTGCGAGTTGCCAGACTTCTTGTACAACCAGTGAGCGGCCACACCGTATTCGGCGTGCTCGTGCATCTCGGCGGTACGAATCTGAACTTCTATGGGACGAGCCTCAAAGCCTATTACCGTCGTATGCAGCGACTGGTAGAGGTTTGGCTTGGGCGTTGCGATATAGTCTTTAAAGCGGCCAGGCAACGGATGCCAAAGCGAGTGGACGGCACCGAGAACCGTATAACACTCCTCCACGGTATCGGTTATTACGCGCAATGCAATGAGGTCGTAGATGTCGGTGAACTCCATGCCACGACGCTGCATCTTCTGATAGATGGACCAAAGGTGCTTGGGACGACCGCTAATCTGGAAGTTACGCACTCCCACCCGCACCAGCTCGTCCGAAAGCGCCTTGGTAGCCTCGTCCGTATCGCGTTCGCGTTGGGCACGCGAGTCCTGAACCATTCGGGCAATGCGCTCGTATTCCTCTGGCTCCAAATAGAAGAACGAAAGGTCTTCGAGCTCCCACTTTATGGACGAGATTCCCAGCCTGTCGGCCAAGGGCGCATACACATCCATGGTCTCACGGGACTTGAAGACGCGCTTGTGCGGTGGCAACGCGGCAAGCGTACGCATATTGTGCAGCCGGTCCGCGATCTTTATGATAACCACCCGAATGTCCTTGGACATTGCCAAGACCATCTTGCGCAAGTTGAGCGCCTGCTTCTCGTCCATGTTGGCGACTTGGATGTTCGTGAGCTTGGTAACGCCATCCACAAGCTCGGCAACCGAATTGCCATAGCGCTTGGTAAGGTCGGCAAGCGTTACCGGGGTATCCTCCACCGTATCGTGAAGCAGTGCGGCGCACACGGTGTCCATGTCCATGTGCAGGTCTTTCGCGAGTATGAGCGCAACCTCAACGGGGTGGTTGATGTAGGGCTCTCCCGAGCGCCTCCGCTGGTCCTTGTGGCATTCGGCGGCAAACCAATAGGCATCCTCGATCTTGGCACAGCCGTCCTCATCCAAGTAGCCTTCGCAAGCAGCCTGGAGGAGTCGATAGTTGTCCGCACCGGGTATCTGGCTCTTTCTAACCCGGGCATCCCGCGATGCCTGTATCGCCATGCACTCGACTCCTTCCTCGCTCACCTGTCTACCGTTCGGCCAAAGTCCGGAGCAATGGGTCTGTTTATACAACTTAGCATCTCTTGTGGAGCAGACAAGAGCGCCCAGTCCCTAAATGACTCAAACTCTTCGATGGCACGCATGCCTTCGGTATAACGCAAAGAATCGCTGAGGTCAACGTGATGCGGCGAATGGGCCATGTGAATCTTCCGTTGGTCGCCATATCCCTCCACGTTGCAGAAGCCCAACTCCTCGAATATTGCCACGCCGGCATCCACGGCAGACTCCGTAAGGTTCGCATGCTCGTCTATGCTCATCGCCATTTGCAGGACCGCCGCCTCATCCACGGGGAACACGCCATCTGAGCTTCGATTGTTGGCCGTCATGAGCGCTCTATAGAGCGTTACGAGATCGTCTCGAACGGGCGCTTGCGCAAGCAGGATCCTCTCGTTTACCTGCGCGTCGCGCTTGCCATAGAGCAGGTGAACGCTTGCCTCGGCACCGTCGCGACCTGCCCTGCCGCTCATCTGGTTGAACTCGGTTGAGCCAAAGGGCATGTGATAGAGCACCACGTTGCGAATGCTTGGAAGATTAACGCCTTCCCCGAAGGCACTGGTACACACTATGCAGCTCAGGCGGTCATCACGAAACGCCTCTTCAACCTTGTAACGCACATCGCGCGAAAGCCCGGCATGGTAGAAGGCGATGCTCTGACCGAGCTCGGGCACCTTTTGCCGCAGGTCACGCGCGACTGACGACGCCTGGCTGCGCGAGTTGACGTATACCACCGTCTTGCTTCCCGAGGAAACCATGGACGCAAGGTACACGTCTCGCTCCCTCAGCTCGCGATAGTCGGCTATGCGCAGGTTTTCGCGAACCGTGCGGTCCACCACTACGTTCTCTTTGCGTATGCCTAGCGACTGGCATATGTTGCTCGCCACCTCATCCGAGGCGGTAGCGGTTACGGCCAAGGTCACAGGATCGCCCAGCCCAGCTCGCACACGTCCAAGCTGGGCATATGCATCCCTATTCCCACCTTGCGCACCCGCATGATGGGCCTCGTCCACCACCAAAAAGCCCACTCGCCCGCATCTGGCAAGTGATTTCGCATGGAGCGCAAGGTACTCCGGCGTGGTGAGCACGACGTCCAATCGTCTTTGGCAAAGATCCTCGTAGGCCTGCTCGCGCGCATCCATGGCAGTCTCGCCGGTCAGGACGCTTACGCGAAGGCCTAGACTTCCCAAAGACTCCTGCAGATGAAAGGCCTGATCCGACACGAGCGCCCTCAAAGGGTATACAAAGACGCTCGCCTTGCGATTCAATAGCGCCATACGGGCGGCATGCAGGTGGAAGATGAGGGATTTCCCGCGACCCGTCGCCATGACGCAGAGCGTCGACTTTCCGTCAGAAAGCAGCTGCAAGGCCTCGCGTTGGGCAGGGTGCAGCTCGTTTGTGCCAATGAGGTGCTCACGGATGCGCTCGGTTAGCATTGCCTCCGACATGCCCTCGCACGTACTGCGCGCCTCCCTATCCACCGCAGCGCACTCTGAAAGATCGCGGTCATGGACGTCTTCCTCAATAAAGCGCTCGCTCCCACAACCGTCATCCGTAGCGTCGCGATACAGGATGTCGCTCACCATGAGCTTGGGATTGGTCCTTCCCTGCCACGACTCGTTTATTGCATCCACCACAAGGTCAACCAAGCCCTCGCAGGACGAGGCACGCTCTATGTTGGGCGTTCTAAACATGATGGCCGGCATGCTGTTTACGCCATCGGTAGCCAAAAAACGCAGGTGCGCATTCTCGTAGCCCACCCGCGTGCGATTCTTCATGAAGACGCCCTGGATTCCAAGGAGCGGCCGCTTGTTGCCTTGTCCAAACGGCTGCAACTTGTCGAGTTCGGCAATGTTGTTGTAGTTGAGCTCGTCTAGGCTAACCAAGGCGGCAACCTCGCCCTTATCGACAAAGTCTTCCTCGGGCAGGCGGTCCATAACCTGTTGAAGCCTGGCGCGAAACGCATCGAGCTTGTCGATTTCGCAGGTAACCCCCACGGCACCAGCATGGCCGCCAAACCGAACAAGCAAGTCGGAGCATTGCTCAATGGCATGGAAGAGATCCACGGACCCTACGCTCCTGCCAGAGCCGCGCGCAATACCGTCCGACAAGGTGAAGATTATCGTTGGCACGTGGTATCTGTTGACCACCCTGCTTGCCACGATGCCCTTTACGCCCTCATGCCATCCCTCGCCAGCCAGCACGATAACGCGCTCGCCATCGTATGACTCCTTCAAGCGACCGAGCGCGTCATCCGAAAGGGCTGCCTCGGTTTCCCGCCGTTGTGTGTTTATGTGCTCGAGCGCACCAGCCAGCTCAACAGCCTGAGCGTGATCGGCGCTTATCAGCAAATCGAACGCGGTCTCGGTTGTGCCCATGCGACCCGCCGCATTCAGCCGAGGTATGAGTGAGAAGGGCAAATCGTCCGCATTGACTTGCGAAAGGTCTATTCCCGCCGTCGCCGCAAGCGCAACGAGTCCGGGGCGGGTGGAGCGGCGCATACGCTCGATGCCATCGGCCACAAGAGATCGGTTTTCTCCCTGAAGAACCATCATGTCCGAAACCGTACCCATTGCGGCAAGATCGGTGTAGCGCTTCCACAGCTCGGGCTTCCCCAGCCGTCTTCCGAGCTCGCACACGAGCTTGAGGGCCACTCCCACGCCTGCAAGCTCGCGCGAGTAGCAGTTGGGCTCCAGCTTAGGATCGGTTACCGGCACTCCCTCCGGCACGTGGTCGCTCGGTTCGTGATGGTCGGTTATTACCACGTCGATGCCTAGGCCCTTAAGCCACGCGACTTCCTTGCCCGAGGCGATCCCGTTGTCCACGGTAATAACGAGATCGGGATCGCAACCTTCAATAACGCGATTGAGGGCTTCGTGCGAAAGGCCGTATCCTTCGCCAAAGCGATGCGGAATATAGGGATGCACATCGGCGCCAAAGTCTCGAAGGCCCAACGTCAGAAGGCAAGTGGATGTCATACCGTCCACGTCAAAGTCGCCAAAAACGGCAATGCGCTCCCCCGCCGCTATGGCATCCTGCACACGCTGTGCCGCATCGGCCATACCGGGAATGTCCAAAGGATCGGCCCAATCGCGCTCGAGCGAAGGATTTAGGAACTCGCGAGCGTCATCTACCTCACCGATGCCTCGCGCGCAGAGCACGCGGGCCACCAAGGGTGAAATGCCGAGCTCCTTGCACAGCAAGCGCTCATCCTTCCCCGAGCAGGAAAGGAGCTCCCAGCGTTTGCTGTGCAACAAGCCCGACATCTGCTCAACCCTTCTTGCTACAACGCGTCCTCGTCGGCGTCATCTTTGGCAGAGGCGATGTGAATGCCCCACGACGCGGGATCTGCCTGCACCGAGCCCATAACCAAAAGCCTCAGAAGCGTAACGCCATACCAGAACACAGCCACAAGGCCACAAACGATCCCGAATATGGCAACCAAGCCGAACTCGCGCAACGCGGGAACGGGAAGGAACAGGAACACGATGGAGGCCACCCCCACAACGGCACAAGGCATGCCCAACGGACGCAATGCGTCGCGAGGGGCGGAGGTTGCGGCACCGCGTATACTCTTGCCCTGCTCAACGCGTCCCTTGAAATGCGTGGTTAGGGTCCACAGCGCAAATGCCGTAACCAGGGCCATGCATATTCCGGCACCAACGCCCGGAATGGTGAGCGTAAACATGTGCACGCGCGACGCAAACGCCATGAGCCCAAGCATCCACACCGAAAAGACAACCATGCCAACGGAGGGAACGACGGCCAGCTTACCAATTCGTACGAACGACAACGCGGCAAATGCCACGAGCGCCACAATCGCGCCAATGGAGAGGACCCAAAGCCCCGTCTTGGTAATCCCTGGCCCAACCTCTACGGCCTTGCCAAACGAGAACTTGAGGTCTAGGGGCTCGGACTTCAGCGCCGCCTTAATGGCACCGGCCTCCGCAGCACTGTAGTCGCCGGAAATGTATACTTTGCCACCGGCGATTTCCTCGCTCACCGTTGGGGCCGACACCACGCAATCGCCGACTATGATGGCAATGCTACCGGTATCTTTTGCCAGATCCTTGGTAACCTCGGCAAAGGTCTTGCCGCCCTCTTCGGTGAACACGATCTCCACGGCATACTTTCCGTTCCCCGCGTCCACAACATTTGCCGAAGACACCGACGAGCCATCCATGAACGACTTGTAGGTATCCCTCGCAACCGGAACCGCTTTCCTGCCGGCATTTAGCCTCATGAGTGCATCGGCATCGCCCAGCTCGTCCGAGCGAACGAACTGCACGCCACCGGACCCGCCCACGATCTTGGCAATAACCGATGCGTCCTCGCTCTTGGCGAGGTCGATGGCAATGGAGTCGTCGCCCTTCTGATACACCGAGAACTCCGAGATTCCCGCCGCGCCAAGGCGCTCACGGATGGCAGCGGCAGCCTTGCCAAGTTCGTCCGGACTTGGTTTGCCCCCGTCCTTGTTGGTTACCGTCGTGACGACCTCCACGCCCTCTTTCAACCAGAGGCCACGATTGATGGTGTCCTTAATGGGCCAGAAGCATACGACGCATGCGATGCATACAACCAGCAGTGCAACGAGCATCGCAATCCTACTGCGGCGCTCAACCACAAGCTTGTTGCGACGTGAACCGCGTGTGGGCCTGCCGCCGCTTGCGCCTGTGCTCTCGTTCCAACCTGCTACGCCCGTTTTGGGCTCCGTTGTTTTTTCTTGCCGGACCATTCGTGAGTCTCTCTTTCATCAGTATGTTTTGCATACGAGCAATCTGAGGATTCTACCACAATAACGCACGCCTCAGAAGTCGTTGACGGCAGCACTTGTCTCCCAGACGCTCACAAATGAACCATACGTCCCCTCCATTATTGCCTCACGCGCACGGCGCATGAGGTCGAGCAAATAGTGGATGTTATGGAGCGAGAGCAGGATGGCGCCCGTCATCTCACGCTGGCGCACCAAATGGTGGATGTAGGAGCGCGTAAAACCCTTTGAGCATGCTGGGCATGAGCAGCCTTCGTCGAGCGGCCGATGCTCGTGCTTGAAGCGGGCGTTCTTGAGGTTTAGACGTCCTACGTTGGAAAAGGCAGTTCCCATTCGAGCAGTTCGCGTGGGCAAGACGCAATCGAACATGTCCACGCCACAGGCAACGCCGCGCACGAGCGTGGTTGGATTGCCCACCCCCATCAAATAGCGCGGCTTTTGCTTGGGCATGTGCTCCGATACCAGCGGCGCGAGCGTTTGGAACATGGTGCTGTGGTCCTCGCCCACGGAATAGCCGCCTATGCCATAGCCGGGGAAGTCCGCCATCTGCTCCAGATGGCGCAACGACCGCAAGCGCAAATCGAGGTCCATTCCACCTTGCACAATGCCAAAGAGAGCCTGGTCCTCCCGCGTGTGCGCGGCCCAGCATCGCTCCGCCCACTTGCTCGAGAGCTCCACGGCGCGCTCCACAAAGGGACGTGGCGATGGATAGCCGGGGCATTGATCGAGCTGCATGCATATGTCGGCACCAAGAAGCTGCGCAATGCGCATGTTTTCCTCGGGAGTCCACACGACCTTCTCGCCGCCATAGTCCACCGCATGAAAGCTCACCCCATCGTCAGAGAGCTTGAAGTGCTCGCTCAGGCTAAACACCTGGAACCCACCGGAATCGGTAAGAATCGGACCGTCCCAGCGCATGAACTCGTGAAGCCCGCCCGCCTCGGCCACGAGCTGTGCCCCGGGACGCATGCTAAGGTGATACGTGTTGGCCAGAAGGATCTGCGTTCCTACCTCGCGAAGCGAGGATGGCAAAATGCCCTTGACCGTTGCTTTTGTCCCCACAGGCATGAAGATGGGCGTGGGAACGTCTCCGTGAGGTGTGTGGAAGACGCCCGCACGCGCATGCGTGGTGGGGTCTTCGCTAAGAATCTCATATTCAAACATGCGGCTTCCTTGCGATTGCGGTTATCTAGCAACTAGTATAAGCCAGGCCACCACAAGGGGCTACAGCAGATGCTGCTCAATCCATGCGGCCACGCCGTCCTCTGCCACCGAGGGGCAGACAAAATCCGCTTGCGCCTTTACTGCGTCCTCCGCATTTCCCATGGCGACGAAGCATCCGACGGCAGAGGCCAAAGGCAGGTCGTTCGCACCGTCGCCAAACGCCACGGCATCGCCGGTCCCCAGATTGAGGTGCTCCAAGAGCTTGCGCACGCCCATTCCCTTGGTTACGCCACGAGCGGTTATCTCGAGCTCCGTCTGCCCCATGCGAATGACTTCGAATCTCCCGTCCGTCGCAAGCAGCTGAGCCGCCTTCTGGCAGTCGGAGGCCTTCGGAATGGTACATCCCATCTTGTCCACGCCGTCCTCGGCCCCCTTTATATATGGGAGGATCGACATCACTTGCTTGTGACCCTTGTTGGTAAAAGAAAGACGAACATAGCGCATGCCGCGACGTATGGTGCGAGCCACCTTTCGCACGGCATCTTTACGCCCCTCGTCGTAACGCCTGGTGCGCGCGAGCGCTCCGGTGCGTCCCGTGAGCATGTACGAGGCACCCTTCCACTCAAAGTAGGCCATGTTGCCCAAGAAGGCGTTCCAAGCCGCGCCATACGGCGCCAGCAGCTCATGGCACTCCAAACAGTCCTCGCGTAACATCGGCTGTCGACACAAGACCTTCCCGTCCTCAAGGCGTGTTACGGTTGATCCGTTTGAGCACACGGCATAGTCCATGGCACCGCTTTCGAGCACTCCCTTGTGAACCGAGCAGAGGGCACGCCCCGAGGCAACCGAGAGCACGTACCCTGCCGCACGCGCCTGCCCAAGCGCACGAAGCACGCGTTGCGATACGTAGCTTCCCGCCTGTACGATCGTGTCGTCCAAGTCAAACAAGAGAAGCCCGGCACAACGAGTGCGCCGGGCATCCTGTTCAAACGAATCTGCTTGAGACTGCAGAGACTTACTCACCAAAGCCACTGTCAACGAGGGCGATGAGAGCGTCGAGGGCGGCCTGCTCGTCGGGACCGTCGCATGCGATCTCTACCTTGGTGCCGGAGCCCATGCCAGCGGCCAGAATCATCATGATGGACTTGGCGTTAACAGGAGCGGAGCCCTTGTCGACATCCTTGATGGTAACGGTGCTCTCATACTTCTTGGCCTCGGTGACGAAGACAGAAGCAGGGCGGGCGTGCAGGCCAGTGGCGTTGATGATGGACGTCTGCTTAGAAACCATTTTTAAGCTCCTTCGACTCGCTTACGGACGACGCGAGGTGGCTCCCTTTGAACCAACTCTCGCAATACACTGGAAGCACACTAACACAAGCGGAGGATTTTTGCTCGCTCTTCTCGCCGAGTTGCGAATCTTGTTCGTTGAGCGCATCATTTGGCACCGTATACGGCAAATCTTGGTATGGTTAAGGCCTACCGCTTTTGAGTAGATGCGATTGTGGGCAACGGGAGGCATTGGTAATGGAGAGGCAGCGTGGCGCCGAGAACAAGACGAATGCGAACAAGCGAGACAAGGACTTCGCTCGCGGTTCTGCAAAGGCCAACAAGGGCAAAGGCCCGTCAGACTCGGCCCTCTCCAAGGCAAGCAAAGTGTCTAAGCGCGCCGCAGCGGGCGCAGGCAGGTCGTTCGCCGGTGGCGTCCATGCGCTGCGTGACGTACGGCGTGCCGCCAAGCAACGCGCTGACGCTCAGGCAGACGTTCGCGACATCGAGCGTGGTCTCAAGGAAGACAACGAGCTGTTGGCGCATCGCAGGGAGGTCGAGCGCAACTACGACGACATCGTGTCTACTCAAAGATCCGAAATCAAGGCGGCAAAGCGTGAGGCGGAACAGGCAAAGGCGCAGATTGCCCAGCAAGAGGCCAAGGCGGATTCGCTAAAGGAAGAGCTGGCGCAGATGCGGGAGCGTCATGAGCAGGAGCTAAGGCCCTACCGCAACCTCATGGAGAGCTCGCGCGGCCGCTCCGACGACGCGGCAAAGGCACTTGCCGATGCGCGAAGGTCCGTGCGCAACGCAGAGGCAGCCGTCAACAATGCCACAAAGCGTCGCCAGCAACGCATAGAATCCGCAAATCGGGCGGTCGACAACGCCAAGGGACGGCTGAGCGCCGTCCAGGACGAGCTCGCCACCCTTCAAAGCGACCCTGCGGCATCCCCTTCCGCACTCGCGAAGGTTCAAGGCGAGATCGAGTCCGAACAGAAGCATCTCGCGGCGGCACGCGAGGAAGTAACGCAAACGACCCAAGAGGCGCAGGACTCGGTCGATCAGGCACAGCAGAATCTTTGGACGCTTCAGAAGGAGCTCAACACGGCCGAACGCGCGGCCAACGAGGCAAAGCAGAAGGCCACCGGCCACAAGGACGAGTACGACGGCCTCTACAAGAACGCACAGGCAAAGGAAAAGGCCAAGGAGGACGCCATCAAGGCGTGCGAGTCAAAGGTGCGCAACCTACGTAAGACACGCGACGCCGCACTCGATAGAGCTGACGAGGCAAAGGAGATTCTCGACGAGGCCAACGAGATACACGCACATCCCGAAACGACGCAGGGCCTGCGCGAGCGCATAGCCCACGAAGAGGAGGACCTGGCATTGGCGCGCGAGGAACTCGACGAACTAGCTGAGAACGAACGCGAGCTCAGGCGCGCGACCCGCAGCTCGCGTGCAATCGTTATTGTCATCGTAATCATCGTGCTGATCGTAATAATCGCACTCGTATGGTTCTTCGCCCTCAGGCCGCAATAGGCTCAGCCCATCCGCCCAATTACAAAATAGGCACCACTCACACGATGAGCATGGCGTCGCCAAAAGAGAGCATGCGATAGCGCTTGCCTATGGCCTCCTGGTAGGCGGCCATAATCTGTTCGCGCGTGGCAAAGGCCGAGACGAGCATCATGAGGGTCGAACGCGGCACATGGAAGTTCGTAATCATGGCATCCACCACATGAAACTTTGAACCAGGCATAAGGAAGAGGTTCGTGGTGGCGTTCTCGCGCGCCACCATGGCACCTATGGATTCGTCCCAGGCGCTCTCGAGCGAGCGCACGCTCGTGGTGCCTACGGCCACAACGCGATGGCCCGCTTCCTTGGTTGCCCTTACCGCGTCCACTACATCCTGGCCCACGTGGTAGCGCTCGGTGTGGATCACGTGCCGGGTGGGATCATCCTCCTCAACGAGGCGGAAGGTGTCGATGCCAACCTCCAACTCGACCTCAGCCCATCTGACTCCCTTCGCCTTAAGCGACTCCATGAGCTGAGGGGTAAAGTGCAGTCCTGCCGTTGGTGCTGCCGCAGAGTGCTCCTCTTGCATGGCATAGACCGTTTGGTACTTCTCGGGATCGCCCTTGTAATCGGTAATGTAGGGTGGCAGAGGCACGTTGCCCACTGCGTGAATCGCCTCATCGAGCGTGCGATTGCCCTGCGGACAAAACCTCACCAAACGGCCTCCGCGACTGCCCTCGACAAAATCCACTATCTCGCCTGTGAGCACTAGGGGCGCCGAATCGGGCGCATGCAGGCCGCCGGCGCGATACTCGATCATGGCCCCCACGCGCAAGCGCTTGCCTGGATGCACCAAACACTCCCATGTGCCTCCCAGCGCATCTAGGTCTTCTCTGCGACGCAGCAGCAACGTCTCGCACACGGCGCCGGTTGGCTTGCGGCCCACCAGACGCGCCGGGAGCACACGGGTTTTGTTGGCAACCAACAGATCTCCCGGCTCCAGATACTCGCCCACGTCCGTAAAGCGCCTATGCTCAAGCGAGCCGTCGCCCCGATGGAGCACGAGCAGCCTGCAACTGTCGCGTGGATCGGCTGGCGCCTGGGCTATAAGCTCGTCGGGAAGGTCGTAGTCAAAATCATCGGTACGCATGTTATTCCCTCCATGGAGGCAATTTGCCTCCTATGCACTTCGTTTGGCTCTCTTTGCCGCCTTGCGCGCATCGCGTGCCTCGTGCCGCTCTATGGCCGCCTCCGCTGCGCTAAAGCGGCAGCCGCAATAGTTCTGCCTATACATGCCCAGCTCGCGCGACTCGCGCGTCGCCTTGGAATAGTACGGCCTGAAGTCACGCACCACGGGAATGAGGCCGTGCTGGCGAGCGAGCCTCTCGAGCAGATCCGAGCAGGTATCGTAAAGCTGATAGGGTGATACCGCAAGCGTCGTGGAAACATGCGTGAACCCATGCTCGCAAGCCACACGACAGCTTTCGGACAGACGCAAGGCGTAGCAGGTACGGCATCTTCGCCCACGATCGAACGCCGCTGGTGCGACGCCCCTCTCCCATGCGTCGCGATTGTCGCCTGCCACGATTACGTCCACGTGGGCTACGTCCTCCGCCCACGCACACAGGGTACGAAGGCGCAGGTCATGCTCTGCCACGGGTTGGATATTGGGGTTCGTCCAGCAAATGGTTGGCTCAAACCCTTCCTCCCGCAGGAGCCTCACAGGCTCCAATGAGCAAGGCCCACAGCACGCGTGCAGCAAAAGTGGGGTTGCCATGGGCGCGCTACTCCCCCAACGCCTGTTTGAATGCAGTCAACAAATCGTCAAACTCCTCATAGGCAGGCAAATCCGGATTGCTCGCCCGTATGGCATCGGTGCTGCGGAAGAGGAAGCCCGCCTTGCTTGCGCGAATCATGGCAAGGTCGTTGAAGGAATCGCCAGTGGCAATTGTCTCGAAACCCATGGCCTGCAGTCCACGAACCGTGGTGAGCTTCGATTCGGGACAGCGCATGCGAACGCCGTCCACCATATTGTCCTCACCTATGATGAGCGCGTTGCAGAAGAGCGTGGGCCATCCGAGCTTTGCCATAAGCGGCTTGGCAAACTCCTCAAACGTGTCGGAGATGATAATCACCTGGCTCAAGGTACGAAGCTCGTCCAGGAACTCCTTGGCACCGGGCAATGGGTCTATGGTTGCGATCACGTCTTGGATCTGCTTAAGCCCCAGACCATGCTCGCGCAGGATGTCCATCCTAAAGCGCATGAGCTTGTTGTAGTCGGGCTCGTCGCGCGTGGTGCGCCTGAGCTCGGGAATGCCCGAGGCTTCGCTAAAGGCAATCCAGATTTCGGGTACGAGCACGCCTTCCATGTCTAGGCAGCATACGTTCATAGGTCCCTCCTCGAGTCCCGGTCGCCAAATTCAACCATGTAACTGTAGCGCAATTGCCCGCATTCCCCAAGACCCATAGGCCTCAGGGATTGGCGATGGCTTTTGCCGCAAGCGCGCCATCTTTGCCCGCCGTGATACCACGGGCGCCTTACGGCGACACTTTTAGGAAGAGTTTGTTGAGGCGGCGTCATGCTTCGCGCTACGAGACGCGTCAGCGTTTGCCGGGATCGCGAACGGTGCGGCGGGGTTTGCTGGGATTGAGAACTGTGCGGATCGATTTGCTGGGATACGTCACACTGTGGCTGATTCCAGCAGATTGCCGGGCGCGTTTGCCCGATTCGGCCACACTGTGGCAATTCTCAGCCAACCCCGCCGCACCGTTCGCGATCCCAGCCAACCCTTGCGCCACCCGCGCCCCGCTATAGGGCACGCGCGGCGGCAAAACCGCGATCGAGGTCTGCCAGGATGTCGTCGATGTGCTCCGTTCCAATGGAAAGCCGAATGGTTCCAGGGGTAATGCCGGCAGCCTCCAGCTCGGCCTCCGAGAGCTGCGAGTGCGTGGTGGTGGCAGGGTGAATTACGAGGCTCTTTACGTCTGCCACGTTTGCGAGCAGCGAGAAGACCTCAAGCGCGTCAATGAACGCGAACGCAGCCTCCTTGCCACCCTCGATCTCGAAGGTGAATATCGAGCCACCCCCATTGGGGAAGAGGCGCGTGTACAGCTCGTGGTCGGGATGGTTGCCCAGCGACGGATGGTTCACATGGGCCACCTGGGGATGCTTGGCCAGATACTCCACGACCTTGGCGGTGTTTTGCGAGTGCCGCTCAAGACGCAGTGAGAGGGTCTCTACACCCTGTAGCAAGAGGAACGCGTTGAACGGAGAAATACAGGCTCCCGTGTCGCGCAGCAGAATGGCACGGATGTAGGTTACGAATGCGGCCGGACCCGCTGCATCCACGAACGACACCCCGTGATAGCTTGGATTAGCCTCTGCTATGGGTGCGTACTTTCCCGCCGCGCGCCAATCGAACTTGCCCGAATCCACAATCACACCGCCCAGCGTAGTGCCATGTCCGCCGATGAACTTCGTCGCGGAGTGGATAACCACGTCGGCACCATGCTCGATGGGACGAAGAAGGTACGGGGTGGCAAAGGTATTGTCGATTACCAGCGGGATGTCATGCTCGTGCGCAATGCTCGCCAGCGCATCGATATCGGGAATGTCGCTGTTGGGGTTGCCCAACGTCTCGATGAACAGCGCCTTCGTCTTGGGCGTAATGGCGGCCCTCACCTCGTCCAAATTGTGAACGTCCACGAACGTGCTCTGTATTCCGTAGAGCGGGAGCGTATGCGCCAAGAGGTTAAAGCTGCCACCATAGATGGTCTTTTGGGCCACGATGTGCTCCCCCGCCTGCGCCAGTGCCTGAATCGCGTAGGTGATGGCGGACGCGCCACTCGCTGTAGCCAACGCTGCCACACCTCCCTCAAGTGCGGCAATGCGTCTTTCCAACACGTCTTGCGTGGAGTTGGTAAGGCGGCCGTAGATGTTGCCGGCGTCCGTAAGGCCAAAACGTGCCGCAGCGTGCTCGGAGTTGTGGAACACGTATGAGGTCGTCTGGTAGATGGGAACCGCACGCGAGTCGGTTGCAACATCGGCTTGCTCTTGTCCGACGTGAAGCTGCAGGGTCTCAAACTTGTAATCGCTCATGGTGGTCTCCTCTTTTGATAATTGCCAATTGGGTCGTCGATTCGTACTTGGTCGTGCTTCGAAAACAATAGACCTACCATTTTAGTAGGTCAATCAGAATTAACTTATACCTAGTTATTGGTAATATCGATTACAAGAGCACACAGAGGAGGATTCATGATTTCCACTAAGGGAAGATATGCCATCCGTGTAGTCATAGACATTGCAGAACAGGACAAAGGCACACGGGTGCCCTTGGGCGACGTTGCAGAGCGACAAGCGATGTCTGAGAAGTACCTTCAGCGCATTGCGAAGAGCCTCGTTGAGGCAGGGTTGCTCGTGGGCGTAGGCGGAAGAGGCGGAGGATATGCGCTGGCTCGGCCAGCGAAGAGCATAAGTGTGTTCGAAGTCATTCGTGCGGCAGAGGGATCGCTTGCCTCGGTCGCATGCTTGGAGAAGGGCGCCGAGCCCTGCGAAAGGGCACAAAACTGCAAGGCACTCCGCCTTTGGAGAGGCCTCGACAAGATGACGCGTTCCTATTTGGAGGGAGTCACCGTTGCGGATCTGGTGGACACGAATACCGCGGAAGCAGATTAGGCGCACCTATTCGTCGTGAAAGAGCGCAATGCCCCGTTTCGTGTCCTGCACCAGATTCGCACGAGGTTCACTGGCGATTATGCGCACATAGCCAAAGTCACCCGTGCAGCCAGCAAGATGAATTGTTGACAAAAACCACCCCATGAGTGGCATACCCAAGGCGGCTGCTAAAGCCACCAACGCGCCTGTTACCACGATGGCGGGAGCGAGCAGAACCGCGCAAAACCGCCCGCGCGGAAGTACCGTACCCACGGCGCAGGTGTAGAGCATCCCGCTCTTGAAGCCAAACGAGATCCTTGCCCTAAAGCCGGAGAGCAGCTCGAAGGCAAGCGCGTGCACCAGCTCGTGAATGGGCAGCGCCACCACGCTTGCGCCCACAAGAAGAGCAAACCAAAGCAGGGTTATTTCCTCGTGCGGCAACACCACCGCGGCCAGGACGCCCAAGAGCACTCCTGAAAGCAGAATCCACAGGCTGTTCGCCGTCATCTGCGCCTGCAGCTGCTCATCGTCCATGAGGTCTATGTCAACCAGTCGTCTCATGGGATGGCATGGTAGCAGAACGCCCCGCATTTTCGGAATTCCCTTTCAAAGTCTGTAGCGTCTCGCGCAAAGTCTGTAATCCCCTTCGCAAAGTCTGTAGCGTCTCGCGCAAAGTCTGTAGTCCCCTTCGCAAAGTCTGTAGCGTCTCGCGCAAAGTCTGTAATCCCCTTCGCAAAGTCTGTAGGCTCAGCTTGCGCATTTTTCCATTTCCCCAGCTTACGGGCTTGTCTGTTTTGAATGCCATTTGAAATGCTACAGACTTTGCCGGGGCGGCTACAGACTTTGCCGGGGCGGCTACAGACTTTGCCGGGGCGGCTACAGACTTTGCCGGGGCGGCTACAGACTTTGCGCGCTAGGCACCTCGACACAGGCGTCACACCATAACCCCCACACCATCTCAACTCACGATTGCAACGACGCCACGCGCGCATTTGTGGGATAATCACGCACGCAAAGAAAAGAGCCACGAGAGGAGAACCATGGCCTCCGAGTCCCGTCCCACCTTCCCTGCCCGCGCGGTTATTACCGGCGGCATGCCCTATGGCAACAAAAACCTGCACTTTGGCCACATTGGTGGCGTGTTCGTTCCCGCGGACTTCTTCGCACGCTTTTTGCGGGACCGCATTGGCAAGGAGAACGTGCTGTTTGTGTCGGGTACCGACTGTTACGGCTCCCCCATTATGGAGGGGTATCGCAAGCGTCAGGAAGCAGGGTACGAGGGGTCGATCATCGACTACGTGCGCCAGAACCACGAGGCGCAAAAGGAGGCGCTCGACGCCTATGGCATATCGCTCGACCTCTATGCCGGCTCAGGCTTTGAGCCAGCGGCATCGTTTCACGCCAAGCTTACCGACGAGCTGATTCGCCGCCTCTACGAGAAGGGACACCTGCTCAAGCTCTCCACGCGCCAGTTCTACGACGTCGAGGCAAATCAGTTCCTCAACGGCCGCCAGGTGCAGGGACGCTGTCCCGTGCGTGGATGCAAGAGCGAGAAGGCCTATGCGGACGAGTGCGATCTGGGCCACCAGTTCGATCCCGAGGAGCTCATTGCCCCCGTGTCGCAGCTCACCGGCACCACACCCGAACTGCGACCCGTAAACAACTGGTACTTCGACCTACCCGCCTTTCGCGAGGAGCTGAACTCCCTCATGGACGAGTGGGACACCGACCCCCAGGTACGTGCCGTAGTAACCAAAACCGTACGCGAATCGCTGACGGCTCCCGTTATATACGTGCAGAACAAGTTCCGCGAAGCATTCGACGCCGCGGCGGCAAACCTCCCCGCCCACACACTGCACGAGGCCACAGGCAACCAGCAAAGCTTCTGGGTGGAGTTCTCCAACTGGCGCGATCGCGACGCCGCGCGTGCGGCACTTGATGGTGCAGGCGTACGCTTCCGTACGGGAAAGACGCTTCTGCCCTTCCGCATTACGGGCAACATCAGCTGGGGCGTGCCTGCCCCCGACCTTGAGGACACGCACGACCTCACGGTGTGGTGCTGGCCCGAAAGCCTCTGGGCGCCCATCTCGTTCACGCAGACGGCCCTCGCCACCTCCGAAGAGGGTCGCTATAGTTCCACCGACTGGCACGACTGGTGGTGTGCGGACGACGCCAGGGTTTATCAGTTCATAGGCCAAGACAACATCTACTTCTATTGCGTGGCACAGCCAGCCATGTGGGAGGCGCTCGACTGGGGGCTGTTCCAAGACACCCCCATTGCGAACCACCACATTCTGTTCATGAACAAGAAGGCCTCGAGCTCGGGCAAGATCGTCCCTCCCATGGCGGCAGAGCTCTTGGAGCACTACACCCCCGAGCAGCTGCGAACTCACTGGCTTAGCTTGGGCCTGGACCAGAAGGCCGTGAGCTTTGCGCCAAAGGCCTTCGATACGAGCGTGAGCCACAAGAACAAGAAGACCGGCGAGGAGGTCTTGGTTAAGGACGACCCTCGCGTGGCCGACCCCGCCCTCAAGGAGAGCGCGTTTCTTAGCAACATCTTCAACCGCCTTGCGCGAAGCTGCTTCTATGGCGCGGTAAACGCTTGCGAAGGCCATCTGCCCGTATCGGAGCCACATGCAGATGCCGTTGAGGAGGCAAACACCGCTGCCCTGGCGTTCGAGCGTCGCGTCTTTGAGTTCGACGCGCACGGCGCCCTTGCGGTAGCCGAGGAGTTCGGTCGTGCGGCCAACAAACGTTGGGGCGACGCCAGCAAGGCAGCCAAGGGCGACGACGCAGCCTACGACCAGGCGCTTGCCGATGCCTTCGTGGCCCTGCGCACGCTCACGCTGCTCATGCATGCAGCGGCACCCTGGGGTTGCAAGAAGATCTGCGAGCACATGGCATTCGATGAGGACGTGTTCTTTAGCTGGGAGCATGTCTTCGACGGACCGCGTGAGCTCGCCGCACTTGCGGGACAGACGCCTGAGCAACACGCGATCGTTGCACTCCCCCCTCGCTTCGACTTCTTCGAGAAGCACCAGAGCCAGATCAAAAAGGGAAAGTAAAAGCTAAAGCTGACAAGGGGTCAGGTCACTTGTCAGCTTTTTCCGCAAGACAGGAGAAGGTCATGCAGCCGATTCCTCCCACGCCATACGGCCACAGCGCCTACGCACGCCCTGCCACGCCGGTACGCTATGCGCAGCGAATAACCACTCCCGACGGCGCATCGCTGGCCACGTTCGTTTACGGACCCGAAGACAAGAGCCTGCACGAATTGCTTAGCCACGACTCCGTGCTCGCCCTTCACGGCAACGGCGGCTCACACGCCACATTCGTAAAGGTAATCGATCGCCTTTCGTCAGCGGGGCTAGGCGTCATAGCCTTTGACTCACGCGCGCAGGGGCAGTCCACGCGAGGATCTGCGCCCCTTACCTATGAGCTCATGGCGACGGATGCCGTAACGGTCCTCGACGCGGTCGACGTGAAGGCCGCACACGTGGTCGGCCACTCCGACGGAGGCATAGAGGCGTTGCTGCTCGCTCGCGACCACGCAAGTCGTACGCTCTCCATCGTGGCGGGCGGTGCCAACCTCACGCCCGAGGGCGTCGTGGACGAATGGGACATGGAGGGCTCGATTGCCGCGAACCACGCCTGGGAGAAATGGGTACAGGGCAACGACATACCTGCGGAGGTTGACCCCGCACTTCTCCCCTCCGCCGTCGATGCCCAACGCTCCGCAGAGCTTTTGCAGCTCATGGTAGACGAGCCCCGCATCGACGCTTCCACCCTTGCCTCCATTGCCTGCCCCGCATGCGTGCTTGTGGGCGAGCACGACTGCATCACGCAGGAGGAGACCAAGGCAATCGCAAATGCGATTCCGAGCGCGCGGCTGGTCGTGGTGCCCAGCGTTGGCCACAGCCTCCCCCGCCAGGCGCCCGACAGCGTTGCCTGCCAAGTTCTCGTAAACGTACTGCTTACGCACTAGGCAAGGCGCGACGACCTCGTAAAGCATGACAAGGGGACAGGTCACTTGTCAGCTTTTGTCTGGCATCGTACGACGTGCCGCTTGCAAGCGTATCAGTTATTCGCAAAAAAATGCCGTTATGCGATCTTCCCAGCCCTTGGTGTGAATGGCTCGCCCAACGCTGCACGAACGCAAAAAACGCACGTGCGCGCTCCGGTCGATTGCCATGCGGTACAGCAGCTCTTTCTCGACCTCTTCGTCGTCCACGAATATTACGCGGCGATTCCGTCCTACAGCCTCCATGGCATGGCGAAGGCTAAGCACGAAGTCGTCGTCCGAAGTCGCATATCCGTAAAGATATGTTGCCGTATTCTCGGTCGTAACCAGCTCGACGGCGGCGCGTCCCCCTTTTGTGGCCACGATCCAAAAGCCATCGTCCTCGGGTGCGAACAGTCCGGTGGCCATCCGCAACCCACACCTCTCGAGCACGTCAAAGCGATCTTTCGCATCGCCTAAGCGCACAGGAAGCTCCCTCTCCAGTGCCGCCTGAGCCTCTCTCCATTGTGCACGAGCCTTCTTGCGGTTCGCCTCTACGCGGTCGAAGAACCCATCCGTGTCGCGCCCCAAGCGAGCGAGCCGATATCGCTCACCCGTATCGAGCTCGAGGGTAAGCGAAAAGCCCTCGCGACGGCATCCATCCGCAAAGCAGAGCGGGATTCTCCTGGCACCCACGTCGTGGGGATACACACATACGCATTCGCCATACACCTCGAGCTTCGCGATGCCATGCGCCTCTACGGCAGGCTCCACGTAAGCGTAGTCGCCCTCGCTGCACATCAGGGGCGCGTCATCCACGAACAGCGAAACCCTGCTCTTTGTTGCATAGGCAGCCCAGAGCTCCTCAAAGAAGTCCTCTGTCCTATATCCCAGCTGAGAAATCTGCGCCTGTCCCTCGCGCAAGTCCAGACGAAGGCGATAGTTGAGCAAGCGCATGTCCATGATCTCGGCAAAGGACAGCTCGAACGCGCCTCCGTGAACGGCTCTTATGCCATCGCGCGTAATGGCAACCTGCGCGTCGAACGATGTGCCGTCCACCGTTACGGCACACTCATAGGTATGCATCTGCCTCTCCTAGAGCTTCGTCCCGCACTCACCGCAGAACTTCATTCCTTGATCGTTTTCGGCTCCGCAGCTCGGACAGACCTTCTTTGTGGACATAGGCGAGCCGCACTCACCGCAGAACTTGAGTCCTATTGCCACGCGCGCACCACAATTGGGACATTTGTTCATACCAAGCGGCGCGCCGCACATGTTGCAGAACTTTCCATCGCCCGCGGGCTTTCCGCAACTGGGGCAAATGGTCGTGCGCGTTTCCAGCTTTCCGTGCCACACCTGGGCAGTTGCGGCAGCCTCGTCGATGTTGTTGCGCATGGCTTGGTTGCGTGCCTGGGCAACGTATGCCGACTCACGCGGCGCGCACGTTACGCACAATCCCTCGTCCTCGTTCCAACAGTCGTCGCAAACCCACAGGTTGCACATGGGACACTTCTTAAACGAGGGACGAACCTCCTCTTGGGCCGCATCAAACGCCTTCTCGTGCTCCCTTCGCCACTGCGGACTCTGCCCGTCAAGGTTGGACCCCACCGCATCAAGGCCATTCTCCACGGCATTTCCCAGATCGCCCAATGCGCCTCCAAAGAGCCCGCCCAAAAGGCCAGCGCCACGCCCCAGCATATCGGCCCTGCCGCGCGTCTTATACGTCGAAGCCTGTTGGAACGTAGACTTAAACCCGTTACCGCAACAGTCACAATAGAACTCAAATTGAAAACCCGCATCGGTAGAGAGGTCGTTGTGGTTCCTCGTAAATGAGTGAAGCATGATGCCTCCTTTGTTGGGCAGCCGAAGTGACGTACTGCGTCCATCTTAATCCCACGCCGCACATTCGTATGCGTCATATCCCTCAAAGGTGGTTTGTGCCGCAACAACTGGAAGGCCACTCATCGCTTAGTCGACGTTGCCGCTCGCGCCCCACGCCTGCCCGCACGCGGCTCCGCGCTCGCTTCGCTCGCTCACTT
>JAFWKQ010000085.1 GCA_017545665.1 Atopobiaceae bacterium | reverse complement strand
GGGCGATTCCTTTGCGCAGTCGCAGAAAATGAGTTTTCCCGTCTTTACGTCATAACCCATGGTGTCCGGCTCACCGCCGCTTTCCTCCATCTTTTGCAAAACCGCGATGGCAGCGGGAGCCTCACGCAGCCTATGCTCCACTTCGGACCATTCCAGACCCGGATGAAGATTCCTGTGTTCTAAAAACCTCGTTTTCAGTATTTCCAACATCATGCTCACCTCTATAAATCCCGATTTAATGCGCTGATATCTAAACCACAGCCACAACCTGCCGTTATCCAAATCTCTAACTCAACCCTACCGCAAAAACATCTAAAGCGGCCACTCAACCCGGTGACATCTAAATGGTCTACTCAACCCTCCGACCAAAGCAGTTGATATGTTCTGTCGGAGCTGTTTTTGCAGCCATTTTTGCTCTTCGCCGCTGACGGTCATTTGCCAGAAAAGCCCGGAAATACGGCACTTTTGACGGCCTTATGTGTCTTTCCGTGACATCAATACTACCGTCTCGACGTGCTTGGTGTGCGGAAACATGTCCACGGGCACGATGCGGCTCACGCGATATCCGTGCTCGCGGAGCACGGCGAGGTCGCGGACCTGCGTGGTGGGATTGCACGATACGTACGCCACGCGCTTGGGCGCGAGTCGGGCCACGCCGGCGAGGAACTCGGGCGTTGATCCCGCGCGTGGCGGGTCCAGCACTGCCGCATCGAAGCTCGCCCGCTTTTGCGCAGCCATCCACTTGGTGGCGTCATCGCAGGCAAAGTGGCAGGTTTTGGCGAGGTCGTTTGCGCGCGCGTTGCGTCGCGCGCATCCCACGGCGCCGCTCACCTGCTCCACGCCCACGACCTCCAGCTCGCGCCTTTCCGCGCGCGCCTGCGCTGCCGCGCACAGGCCAATGGTACCCGTGCCGCAGTAGGCGTCGAGCAGCGTGGACGCGTTGCCCATGCCCTCGATCGCAAGCTGGTACAGCACCTCGGTTTGCGCGGGGTTCGTTTGATAGAAGCTCGTGGGGCCGATCTCAAACGTGCAGCCCAGCAGGCGGTCGTGCATGATGCCGGGGCCAAAGAGCGCGTTGCTTCGGGTGCCAAGGATGGCGTTGGTGCGGCGGTCGTTCACGTTTTGCACGATGGAGGTTATCTCGGGGTGCCGCTTGAGCATGCGGCGCAAGAACGCCTCGGCATGCGGGAGGCGGGGCCCGTTGGTAACCACGGTGAGCAGCGTCTCGCGCGTGGCGTATCCCGTGCGGACCACCGCGTGGCGCAGCACGCCACGGCCGCTGTCCTCGTGGTAGGCGGGTATGCGCAGGTCGTCTGCCACGCGCGCGACGTCGTTGAGGATGGCGCGCACGCCGGGCGCCTCCACGAGGCAGCTCTTGCAGTACACGAGCCGATGCGAGCCGCGCTCGTAAAAGCCGCAGCGCATGCGCTTGCCCGGCGCGAAGGGCGAGGCCGCCTTGTGGCGATAGGCGAGGGGCCTCCTCATGCCGCGAATGGGCTCGACGGGCACGCCGTCCTGCCGAGACACCTCGGCAAACAGCTCCTCCATGGCCGCCTGCTTGCGCTTGAGCTGCAGCTCGTAGGGCACGGCCAGCAGTTCGCAGCCGCCGCATCTCTTGGCTATGGCGCAGGTGTACGTCTTATATCCCATGTGGTTAGTGTAGCGCACAGAGCGGTTGTTGGGGGACGGGGTGGGCTCGAGCTCTGTGGTGAGCAAAATGTCCGAAATTGCATGCTGACGCCAGAAAACGCCGGTGACCGATGTCTCCACTGAAGTCCAAAACCCGAACAAGCGGCAAAAGCGAGGCAGAATAATGCTCAAAGCGACGTTTGTTCGGGTTTGGTCCTCACGCAATCCGAACAAACGGCGATTTGAAGAAAAATATGGTACAAATCTCCGTTTGTTCGGGTTTCGGTCAGCGCTCTTGCGCGCGCGGACGTCTCAAGCGCGCGGGACCGGAGCCCGGCCGGCGCGAGGCGCCCGATACTGCGCGCGGCGGAGTCCCCGTCGCCTAAAGCGGGACGCTGTCCTTAGACAGGCGGTTGATGTACTTAACCGCAATTACGGTAATCACGACCTCGAACGCGAGGAACGGCACAAACATCTCGATGCTAATAAAGAAGTCGTACAGGCCATGAATAATAACGGGCGCAATGAGGGCCAGCCAAAGGTTGGTGGAGCAGCGTTTATTGTTGCCCATGCGCTGCGCGTGTTTGGCGACGCCGTAGAAGAAGCCCATAAACACGCCGTTTATGGCATGTCCGGGAACCGAAAGGACGGCTCGCGCAATGGCCGTCTCGAGCGACCCGTTCATAAGATAGAGAATGTTTTCCAACGTCGCAAAGCCAAGAGACACAACCACCGCGTAAACCACCGCATCAAAGGTGTAGTTGAATTCTGGCGACTTCCAGGTGCGCAAGCGAAGGACAACGTACTTTCCCACCTCTTCGGTGGCGGCAACAATAAAGAAGTTCTCAATGAACTTGTAGGGAATTGAGTCGGGCGGAAGAATCATGCCCGCAATGGAGCCGAACGCCACCTCCACGATCATGGAGCTTATGGTGGTGAGGGCGCCCAGAACAAAGAGGCTTGCCAGCAGGCCAAAGGGCTCCTTGTCGTGCTTGTCCTTCTTATATATGTATATGATAAGAAACACGGCTGGCAGTACGGCCAAAACCATAATAAGAGGGCTCATGGGAACGACTCCTTAGCGATCGTATTCTAAGGAGAGTATAGCCGTGGAACTGGCGCATGTGGGGACGGCTTCCCTTGTTTGATGCTGCGGGGACGGATGGGCACAATGATGGCAAACGGCGATGCCCGTCGTGGGGGCTGGGCCGCGCCGTTCTAATTATTCAGAGCGGACCGCCTCTGCTGGGCGTCCTGCGCCCCTTTCGTGGCACCCCGCGATTGGCCGCGTTCCGCCCCTTGGCTGCTCGGCCGCTCCCCGATATGTTGTTTGTTCGGCGCACTCCTGCGTGTATGGTGTAGAACGTGCGTACATTCGCGGGCGCTTGTGCTCGCACGCAAAATAAAGGAGGCTTAAATGGCAGCAAAGGAACAGGCAATCAAGAACGTGGTTCTGGTGGGCCAAGGCGGCGTGGGCAAGACCATGCTGGCCGAGGCCATGCTGCATCTTACGGGCAAGACGACCCGTCTGGGCGGCCATGCTGGTACCAAGCCCACGCTGGACTACGATACGCAGGAGAGCGCGCGTGGTTTCTCAATTTCCACCACCATGGCGCCCATCGAGTGGAACGGCACGCGCATCAACGTGCTCGACGCCCCGTGCTATCCCGACTTCGTGGGTGACGCATACGCCGCCATGAGCGCTGCCGAAACCGCCCTGTTTATGGTGGACGCCATCGACGGTCCGCAAACCACAACCACGCGTCTGTGGTTCGCTGCCGAGGATCTTTCGCTGGCGCGCGCCGTGTTCGTAAACCGCCTGGACAAGCCCGAGGCCGACTTCGAGACCGCCCTCGATCTTTGCAAGGAGCGCTTTGGCAACAACCTGGGCGCCGTAACCATTCCCATGGGCACCGGCTCCGCCTTTGCGGGCATCATTGACGTTGTGCACATGACGGCCCGTCACCTGGAGAACGGCAAGGTCGTTGAGGAAGAGATCCCGGCCGACTTCGCCGACGCCGCCGCCGAAGCGCGCGAGACGCTCATCGACCTCGTGGCCGAGGCTGACGACGACATTATGATGGCCTACCTCGAGGGCGAGGAAGTAACCCAGGACGATATCGAGAAGTGCCTGAAGGTCGCCATCCGCGAGCGCATCTTCGTGCCCGTGTTTGCCGGCGCCTGCGTAAAGGAGGAGGGCGTTATCTCCTTCATGAACGCAGTGGTGAGCTGGTTCCCCACCATGGCCGACTACGGTCGCATCCCTCTGGTGAACGGCGAGCAGCTGGACATCGACCCCGACGACGATCGCCCCGTGGTGTTCGTGTTCAAGAGCCTCAATGACCCGCAGAACGGCAAGCTGTCGTTCCTCAAGATTTTGTCTGGTACCGTAACGCCTGGTCTGGAGCTCACCAACGCCCGCACGCGCAAGTCCGAGCGCCTTGGTCACCTCTACCTCATGACCGGTCGCGACACCACCGACGTTAAGTCGGCCGCCTCGGGCGACATCGTGGTTGTGCCCAAGTTGGATGCCATGACGGGCGATACCCTTTCGGTTACCGGCAAGGTGGAGGCCGCGGCGTTCCGCTTCCCCAACAGCCTGTATCGCATTGCCATCGAGCCCGACAAGCGCGGCACCGAGGGCAAGCTCTATGCCTTCCTGGAGAAGAGCGCCGACGCCGACCCCACGCTCAAGGTTGAGCGCGACGAGGAGACCGGCCAAACTGTGATCTCCGCCATTGGTGAGGCGCAGGTAAGCGTGCTGCTTGAGCGCCTGGAGGACCGCACGGGCGTAACGGCTCATACCGTTAAGCTGCGCATTCCGTATAGGGAGACCATTCGTCGCACCGCTACGGGCCACGGGCGTCACAAGAAGCAGACCGGCGGCTCTGGTCAGTTTGCCGATTGCCGCCTGCGCATTGAGCCCAACCCCGACGAGGGCTACGAGTTCATTGACGAGGTTGTGGGCGGCGCGATTCCGCGTGGCTTCATCCCCGCCATCGACAAGGGCGTGCAGGAAACCATGAAGGGCGGCGTGCTGGCAGGGTATCCCGTCATCGACGTTAAGGTTGCTGTGTACGACGGTCAGTTCCATCCCGTGGATTCCAACGAGATGGCCTTTAAGACGGCCGCGCGCCTGGGATTCCAGGATGCGGTGAACCAGGCCGAGGCTGTGCTACTTGAGCCGATGGCGCACCTCAAGATTACCGTGCCCGAGAGCTATGCCGGCTCCGTGATGGGCGACATCTCGGCGAGCCGTGGTCGCGTGGAGGGCATGGCCGCCTCCAATCCCGGCGAGACCACCGTTGAGGCAACGGTGCCATATGCCGAGGTAACCGACTACGCCACCCGCCTGCGCTCGCTTACGCGCGGTACGGGCGAGTTCGAGCTCGAGGTGAGCGGCTACGAGCAGGTGCCGCACGACGTGCAGCAGCGTCTGGCGCAGGAGTATCAGGACCGTCGCGCCGCTGGCGAGCGGTAGTCGCGCTGACGCTGTAGCTTGTTCAAAACGCTGCGCCCTTAGGGGATATCCCCTAAGGGCGCAGTTTGGTGTTGGGACGGCTAGTTGGCGGCAGACAGCAGCTCGTTTATGGCAGTGCGGGTTTTCTCCCAGTCCACGTCGCCGTCTGGGCCCCTTAGCAGGGCGTCGTTAAAGAGCTCAAAATGCTCGCTCTCCACGAGTTGCCTAAACTCGTCCGCGCTTTGGCAGGCCTGGATTTGGTCGGCCTGCTCGGGACCGATGCTTCGTAGGTTCATGGTCTCTCCTCTCCTCGACGCCACATATACACCTTAACCATACTCGCCACGTGCGGTTTTGTCATGTGTGGTACGACTAGCGGTAAGGGTGGGGTGGGGGTGGGTACGCGCGAGGGGCTGGGTCCACTTTTCGGGCCGCGGGCGTCCTCGGCGGGCGCACTTCTGGGGTCGGGCCTCCCGCCGGGTCCACTTTTCGGTCCGCGAGACTCCCCGCCGTGCGCACTTCTCTGCGACGCGCCTCCCGCCGGGTCCACTTTTCGGTCCGCGACTTTCCCCACCGTGTACACAAATGGCCGATTTGTGTACCCGGTAGGGACGTTTGCGGGCGCAAAAGTGGACCCGGCTCCATCGGTCCCCCTGGAAAGTGCGCCCGGCAGGGACATCTGAGGGCGCAAAAGTGGACCCGGCCCCTCGCGCGAGGCTGGCCCCACAAACTGAGCCGCGGGCATCCTCGCCGTGCGCACTCTTGGGGGCGGGAGGACGTCTGGGTGGCGCAGTGCCGCCCTCCACGCCCATACCAGCGCGAAGCCGCAGCGCTGGGCAGACGTCAGGGCCCGCATGGCAATCAGCCCGGGACGTTTTCGCTGAACGACGACAGCATGCCATCCCGACCACGAGTTGACGTGGGCCCGAACTTGTAATTAAAGGAAACTTCCCGCCCACTTTTTCATGGATTCTGCAATAATGGGACAAACTGTGTTGGACCATGTCGAATCGAGGGACCATGCAAGCAAAATCGAATCCTAAACGTAGAAGGCTAGTTGCGCTGTTCGCAACGATCCTCGCAATCGTTGGCGCGTTTGTGCTGGCGGCCAAGCCCGCGCTGGCGGAAGACGTCCAGGGCACGCTTACGATTACGAATACCGTCACGCCCTCAGGCGACACGACGGAGTTTAACTTTACCGTAAAGGTGGGTACTGACGGCTCTGCCGTAACGTATAAGATTGACGGCGGTACGGAGCAGTCGGGAACGACGCCCTTAAGCGTGAAGCTCAAAGGCGGGCAGACCCTTACGGTTTCCAATATTTTAATCAGCCAACAAGGTACTGGTGTTGAATATGAGGTCAGCGAGGCTCAAGTTTCTGGCTGGACGACCAAGGTGGGCGACGAAGAGAAGAGTAACGTGACGGGCACACTTATCGCAAGTGCGCCTGCTGCGTCGATAACGTTTACCAACACCAAGATTAACGTAACAACCAAGGTGGACAAGCAGAGCATCACGCCCAAGTCCGCGACCGAGACTGCCGAGATTAACGACATCGTAACGGTGGCCAGCGGACTCACTGCCGGCCAGAAGTATACGGTCGTGGGCACATTGGTGGATAAGTCTAACAAGGAATCTGTGCCTCCTGAGGCTACAATGGAGGCAGAGGCAAATCAAAGTGGAGGCCTCGAGGCCACCCTTACCTACAAGAACGTGGAGGTCGGAAAGTACGCCGGTAAGAGCCTGGTTTCAACCGTACAGATCAAGTCCGGCGATAAGGTAATTGCAGAACATGCAGACCTTGATGACGCCGCGCAAACTGTGGAGATCGCCGCCATCCCTGCCACCACCGGCACCCTCACCATCGGCAAGACGATCAGCACGCCGACCACCGACAAGGCCGTCGAGAAGGCCCAGGTCGACGTCGACAAGGCAGAGGACGAAGCCAGCAAGGAAATCGCACAGGACTGGCTTGACGACCTCACGAACCACAGGGACGGCAATGCCGACGAGAAGGTCACGGGCGCCAAGGACAAGGAGTTCGAGTTCACCGTCAGGCTCACCGACGCGGCGGACAAGGACCTCGAGGGCGAGTTCAGCTACACCGGCTCCAAGGAGGGCAAGGTCAAGAGCGGCGACACCATCAAGCTCAAGCACGGCGAGAGCATCAAGATTGCCGACCTTCCCGCGGGCGCGAAGTACGAGGTGGTGGAGGCAGACGCCACCAACTGGAGCTGCGACCAGGAGAAGAACACCGTCTCGGGCGACATCAAGGGTGGCGAGGAGGCCAAGGCCGCGTTTGTGAACACCGGCAAGGGCACCTTCACGATTTCCAAGACCATCAAGGCGGCAGACGGCTACGAGCTCACCGACGAGCTCAAGAACACGGAGTTCACGTTCACCGTCAACGTCTACGACAAGAAGGACGTAAGCACCCGCAAGGACGTCGAGGGCGAGTTCAACTACACCGGCTCCAAGGAGGGCAAGCTCAAGAGCGGCGACACCGTAACCCTCAAGGACGGCGAGTCGATTACCATCGACGTCGACCCGGGCGTCTACGTGCGCGTCTCCGAGTCCGCGAAGACGGGCTGGACGCAGAGCGCCAAGAATCTCGCCGGCGCGATCTACGACGGCAAGACCCGCACCGCGAACTTCACCAACACCTACTCGCCTTACACGAGAAGCAGCAACAGCAGCAGCTCCACCAGGAGCACGAGCAGCGGTTCCACCACCCGCGCCGCAACGGCGAAGACCGCAGACCCCACCAGCATCGCCCCGTTGGCCACGATGGCCGTGGGCACCGCCCTCGCGGCAGCCGGCGCCGTGCGTCGTCGCAAGTAGCGTAAAGCACGAATAGCCCATCGATTCGAGGCCCCTCGGCACTCCGCCGAGGGGCTTTTGCATTGTATGTGGCCTTGGGTGCATTTGTCTGCCAAGAGGCCCACAGCAACAAGCGATGCTTGCTGGCTGGGGCCTCTGGCAGAAAGGAAAGAAGGCTCAGTTACGCTACCCGATGCTCGCCGATGTCGTGCATGGTAAGACGCATGTGGTCAAACGTGGGCATCTGCACTTGTCTGCGCAATCGCGCCCGCGCCTTGAGCCACTTGTCGGTGGGCTCGGGTAGCTCCGCGCCCAAAAGAGCGGCAACCTCATGCACCTTGGCATCAAAGCGCTCCGGGTCTTCGACGTCCTCCTCCGTTACGCACACCACGCGCATGTCCTGGCTTGCCAGGGCGGCAAAGTCGCGCTCGGAGGGATATCCGTCGCCGGTAAACTGCATGGCAGCGCGCTTGTGCGGCCAAAAGAGGTCGTACAGCAAATACTCGCCCGAAGAGGCCGGAAGGAAGCCGTGCTCGGTTTTTGCGGGGGCCCACAGGGGAATGCGCTCCAAACCGTAGCTGCCCTGGTTGCGCGGCAGGCAAAGCAGCAAATACAAATAGCAGCTCATGGGAGACCCGCATTCGTCAACAACGTGGCGCAGGATCCGCTTGGCACGCTTGCCCTCCTTGGTGCCCCGCGTATCGCGCAAATACCGTCGTATGATGGACTTGCTGGTGCGTGGCTCCTTAAGGAAGTCGTAGCCGTCCCCGCGGTTGTACTGGGTAAGGGACGTGCGATACTTGCCGCATAGCTCAATGCCCATGCTCACGGCCTCGGCGAATGGCAGCTGGTTGGCCTTGCGCAGGAAAAAGTACTCAGGTGTGCTCATGCGCGTGGTATTGGATATGTCCTCAAACGAACCTTTGGGAACGGGCCCATTCCACACGCTCACGCCGCGCACGTGCTGACCGCCACTGCGCGCGGCGGCACGCATGCGCTCTCCCTCCTCCTCGCTCGTCGCCACGATCTCGATGTTGGATGGCTCTTTGGACGTAAAGAAGTCGGGGAAGGGGTAGCTCGCCTCGTCTTCGGGCTCACAGCACAGATTGTCGAGATCCTCCATGCCAAAAAGAAGGGCGTCGTGAAGGCTCCGGCTGTTCTCTTCCCATTCGGGCATGCTGGGCACCTCCTTCCCCAAGAGCTCGCAGAGACGCTCCATGACCTTCTTATACGAGTCGTAATCGCACAGGTCTTCGCAGGTAACGCGCAAGACGGTGTAGCTGTCGTCGCCCTCAAAGGGATTGCGATAGGGATCGTCCACAATGTCGAGGGCGACCTTCTCGTTAGGCCAATACAATGCCATGGTTCCTCCTTCGGTTGCCGTTTTATGAGGGGAGCCAAGCCTACGAGACCCATTGCGCGCAAATTGCGTTTATGGCGCTCGCATATTTCGCGGCGGATTTTGATTCATGGCAGTGTACCTGCGCTTTTGTTGCGTGTTTAGAAATGCACCCTACGATTTGGGATTTATTCTTACTACGCTGGCGCACGATTGCGTACCGCTCGCGGGTAGATTTAGCTAGGAGCTAAATGTTGGTTCGAGTTTTATGCAAAAACGCGCGACGTCAAGAGCGCCCCTAACCGAGCGCCTGTGAGTGACGGGAGGCGTTGCATCGCGCAAAACACGAGCAATTTCAAGATAGCTTAAGAGACGTACGCAAGCTGTGTTCTCGTGGCGCTCCTGGTTTCCAATGTGATGAAAAGAGGAATAGTAAGAGCAATGGATAAACCTACCTAAGGAGTTGATTGGCATGAGAAGACACAAAAACCTACGCCTGCCCATGCTGTGCGTGGCAGTTCTTGCTGCGGTTATCCTTGCGGCAGGAATGGGCTTGGGGACGATTCACGCGATCCAAACGCAGGAGGGCATTGAGGCTCTGCATAATTTCGCGGCTATAGCTGCGGGTTTGCTGGCACCGGCCTTTTTGGTGGCGTCCATAATTACGACGCTGCGCCACGTGAGGTGCCTAACACCCGAGGCCGCCTAACAAAGGGCGCATGCGCGCATTGCTTGCCAGAACGCGCCGAAGGCTCACCGAGTGCGGACAGTTTTTGTCCGCACTTCTCTGTTATGGTTTTCAACATCGCAAATCATCCTGTTTTATACGTACGTCGCGTATGCAAATGCCTGCTCACACGCCCTTTGTCCCTCGTGCGTCCGGCGGCGTATCGGATTCCGCGCAATCCAGCGCCTTTGTCAAAAAAGTTCATTTGGCGGCATAAAAAACCATCGTCCGCCGATAAGAGCTCCGACGTACGTTCTGAGCCCATTCCCCTCTGTTACACTGTTTACATGTACATATAGCATGAAAGGAGTGGGTTAACATGGCTTTTCCAAAGGGCTTCCTATGGGGCGGCGCGACGGCAGCGAACCAGTACGAGGGCGCGTGGGACGTAGACGGCAAGGGCGCGAGCATTGACGACCATCTGCGCGGTGGCGACGGCATCCACGGCATTCCTCGCCAGATCGACGCTGAGTGGGATCCCGACGCGCTGTATCCCAGCTGGGAGGCCACAGACTTCTATCACCACTACGAGGAGGACATCGCCCTCTTTGCCGAGATGGGCTGGAACGTGTTCCGCATGTCCATCAACTGGTCCCGCATCTTTGCAAACGGCGATGGCGAGCCACTTGAGGCTGGCCTTGCCTTCTACGACAAGGTCTTTGACTGCTGCGCCAAGCACGGCATCCAGCCGCTGGTAACCTTGTCGCACTACGAGATTCCGTACTCTTTGGTCGAGCGCTTTAACGGCTGGGCGAGCCGCGAGCTCATCGACATTTTCTTCAACTACGCCAAGACCGTGCTCGACCGCTATCACGACAAGGTCAAGTACTGGCTCACGTTCAACGAGAACAACCTCGGCTGGTCCGACATGGGCACCATGCTTTCCACGTCCATGCTCCAGGGCTTTACGGGCACGGCAGAGGAGATAAAGACCTCCGCGCAGGATCGCGTTAACGCGCTGCACTATCAGTTCGTCGCCGCGGCAAAGACCATCAAGTACGCGCACGAGAACTATCCCGACCTCATGATGGGCAACATGGACTGCTTTATCCTGAGCTATCCTGCCACATGCGATCCGGCGGACGTCCTTCTTAACCAGCAGAACATGCGCAAGTCCAACTGGTACGCATCCGACGTGCAGGCGCGCGGCAAGTATCCGCGCTATGCCAAGGCGCTGTGGAAGGAGTGGGGCGCCGAGCCCGACATCCAGCCCGGCGATGAGGAGCTACTGGCCGAGGGCAAGATTGACTTCTATAGCTTTAGCTACTACATGTCCAATACCGTTACCACGCACGAGGGAGCCGAGCAAACCGCGGGCAACATGAGCTTTGGCGGCAAGAATCCCTACCTCAAGGCAAGCGATTGGGGCTGGCAGATTGACTCAACCGGTCTGCGCATTGCCCTCAACGACATCTACGACCGCTACGAGCTGCCGCTCATGGTTGTGGAGAACGGCTTTGGCGCGCTGGACGAGGTTGTTATTGAGGACGGCGTGGAGCGCATCCACGACCCGTATCGCATCGACTACCTGCGTGCGCACGTTGCCGACATGGGCCGCGCCATCGACGATGGCGTAGACCTTATTGGCTACACCTGGTGGGGTCCCATCGACGTGGTGAGCGCCGGCACGGGCGAGATGCGCAAGCGCTACGGCTTCATCTACGTAGACAAGCACGACGACGGCACGGGCGACCTGCATCGCGCGCGCAAGGACTCTTTCTACTATTACCAAAAGGTCATCGCGAGCAACGGAGAAGACCTGGACTAGTCTATCTGAGCTGTGGTTTTGCAGCCATACCTGTTCATGGGGCACTCCCTTTTACAAAGAGGGAGTGCCACGTTTGTAATACATTAGCGTGAGGAGGGCGTGCCCGCATCGATTTGCGATGAGGTGCGCTATGCGAGGTAGCGTCTCACGTACTCGGCGGGACTCAGAATCCTCGGTTTTTCAAGCCTTACGTCCTCGAAATCCCGATCTCCTGTAACGAACACATCAGCGTTGCAGATGATGGCGGAGTACAGCACGGGGTAGTCCATCGGGTCGCGAATCTCGAAGAGGCCCGTTATCATCTCGTTGACGGGTGGCGTCGCCACATGCTCGTAGTGCATTGCCATAAGGAGCGCGTCGACCATCGCCCTCATGCAGAGGCTCCCGTGGCCTTTGCATACAGGTCTGCGCGCGCCTCCCGAACGATTGCGGCTAGGTCCTCTTCGTCTTGCAGCCCTGCCTCTTCGGCCGCCCCTTCGAACGCATCCATGGCCACGTGCATGGCCATCATGTTCTGGTTGAAGAGGGAGATTGAGCCGTCATCCCTGCGTACGAATAGCACCTTGTCGCCCGCGCGTACGCCGATGGCGCTTCGGACGCTTGCGGGTATGGTTATCTGACCCTTTGAGGATATCGTCGACATTTCAAGAACGGCATCCATGAGAGGCTCCTTGCTTTGAATTCCTTACCTTTCTTACTAGTATCATTCTACCCAAATGCGACGCCCGCATACCGCTTGCAAAGGGCTCCCGAGTTAGAATAGATACAAGAAGGTAATCGCCAGCAACGGTGAGGGCCTGGACTAGGCTCTAGCCCAAGCTAAGGGACAGCCCCAAGATTGCGGACTGTCCCCTAGCTTGTGCGAGTGGAGGAGCAACATGAGCGACTACAGCATAAAAATTGCAGACTCGTCCCGCTACCTTAGCATCGAAAGAGAGGGAGCTGCCAATGTTCCCAGGTATGCGGCCGAATTCTTCTTCTATGGATGCGAGTATGCGGAAGAAGATTCAAGTCTGGGGATTGCATCGGACATAAGGACCTGCGAAATCCTTTGCATTGGCTGTGCGGGTGTGTTTAGTGGCATAGAGGCTGCATATTTGGAAGATTATGATCAATACGAGGAACTTGAGGAAAAACCAAAAGCCAGCTTTATACCTCCAAGGGGCGCCGAAGGCATAGGACTGGGCTATTATCGCGATTTCACCTTTTACTATTCAAAAGAGAGCATAAAGATGCTGCTTGAAGAGGGGGAGCCATACTATCGGTACAGCGATGGAAGGCTTACGATCTACTACGATGACGACTACACCTTATTGACCATCTTCATAGGTGGTGTTACCGAAGAAGAGTACAGGAGCCTCCGGGCAAGAAAACAGAGGCGCAAGCGCTTTTAGGAAAAGGGGAATGAGTTCGTTGGAGCGCGAGGCTGGCGTTTCCGCCATCCACGCCAGCCATAAAGTCCCAACGACCGTCCAACATGTACGCTCACAAGCTTATTGGCATAGCAAGATGCTCTTTTGGACTAAGATACATTCGAGCAATTATTGGCCCGTTTGTCGGGGGCGTATTTATGCAGGCAAAGACTCCCTCTTCTTACGAGGAACACATACAGCTAAGTAGCGAGATGATTCCCGGTGGTTTTGTCCGCTATTACGCCGATGGCGACGAGGAAATCATTCACGTAAACGAATACGTTATAGATTTGTTCGAGTGCGATTCCGTCGACGAGTTCTTGGAGCTTACGCAAGGGTCCTTTAGGCATTTCGTTTGCGAAGACGATCTTAGCGCAGTGAAGGCTAGTATCTGGGGACAAGTGAGCGGTCGTCAGAGCCTCGACCATGTGTACTATCGCATTCGAACGAAAACCGGGAAGCTCGTTGCCGTGGTGGACTATGGCAGGCTGGTGAGCGACTCCTCCTACGGCCGACCCATCTTTGAGGTGTTCGTGTCTCGCGTTACGGCGGAAAACGCCGTTGACTGGCTCACGGGTCTGTCGGGCATGGTGCGCTTTCACGAACTTGCGCGAATGGGCTTTTCCATGCTTACGAGCGCTGGATCGCGCGTTGTTGCCGTGGCGTTTGACATCATGGGCATGAAGGAGTTCAACACGCGATATGGCAGGGAAGAGGGAGACAGGCTTCTTTGCGCTCTTGCGGATGCAGTGCGTGCCCAGTTTGGCGCCGAGGCATGCTCGCGTTTTGGCGAGGACCGCTTCTATGCCATCGCACGTGAGGGGGATGCGGAGCAAAAGGTGCGAGCGGCATTCGCCGACTTTGCGTCTGCGGACTTCGACCGCGTTCCGCCCGTGCGTGCGGGCTTGTACCTTTGCGATGACAAGGACGATATTGTTGCGGTGGGGTTCGATCGAGCCAGGGCAGCCTGTGACCTTGACCGCACCACGTGGCGGTCTCACTTTGTATGGTTTACCGAAGAGATGAAAACAGAGGCCCGACTGCGCGCTCACGTGCTCGAGTCTTTGGACCAGGCAATAGCGCAAGGGTGGATACGGCCTTACTATCAGCCTGTTATGCGCTCCACTACGGGAAGGATCTGCGAGGAGGAGGCGCTGGCACGCTGGGTCGATCCGGAGTACGGGTTGCTTGCGCCCGACCGATTTATCCCGGTGCTCGAGGAGGCCTCGCTGCTGCATCAGCTTGATCTTCACATTATTGACTGCGTCCTTGAGGACCTTGCAAAAAGGCGCGAGCAGGGCGTTCCCATTGTGCCTGTGTCGGTAAACATATCGTACAAAGACCTCACGAGATTCAAGGTGGCGGAAGAAATAACATCTCGTGCGGACGCCGCAGGCGTGCCCCACAGCCTCCTGCACGTTGAGTTTACGGAATCGGCCATACACTCCGAGCCCGAACTCTTCATGGAACAGGTGAGGGCCCTTCACGATGCTGGCTTTGAGGTTTGGATGGATGACTTTGGCAGCGGCTACTCTTCCCTCAACATCTTGCAGAGGTATGAGTTCGATGTGGTAAAGCTCGACATGGAGTTCCTGCGGGGCGCCGCTCGAGACTGGGAGAAGGCACGTTCCATTGTGGCAGGCATCGTGCGAACGTCAAAGAAGCTCGGCGTGCGCTCGCTTGCCGAGGGTGTGGAAACCAAGGAGCAAGCGTCTTTTTTGGAAAGCGTGGGGTGCGACATGTTGCAGGGATACCTGTTCTCGTCCCCGTGCCCTCTTGAGGTAACGATGCAGCGATTCCACGACGGGGTGGGACTGCCACGCGAATCACATGACGAGGAGGCGTATTGGAACGCAATCAGCCGCATTAGCCTCACGGACTTCTCGGAATACGATGACGGGCAGGGAATAGAGGGCATCGCGATCTCGGAGTTCCCTGCCGGCGTTTTTGAGCGGCGAGGCGATGCGTGGTACGTGGTCCGCGACAATCGTCCCTTTGGGGAATTCATGGGGCGCACGGGGCTCTTGTCGGCAGACCACTCAAGGCTTTGCGTAAATGCCGTTGAGCGCGAGCTGGATGACGTATTCCTCGCTGCCTGCGAGCGATGCGATACGTCTGGCAACTGGGAGCTGATTGCGGGGAGGCTGGATTACGGCTCCGGATTCCAGTTCTACGTAAGGCCGCTGGCGTCGTCTCCCGAAGCAGATTCCTATGCCATCGTGGGAGTGCCCACTATGTTGGGCACGGCGTTGGGGTCGTTTGGCGACGTCCCCGTGGGGTACGCTGTCTTTCGCGTGGTTCTTAACGAGGCCGGCGACGAGGTCGTGGACTCGGAGTACGTGTATGCCAACGAGCTGTATCGTCAGTGGGGTGGCTTTGGCAATATGGACCTAGCGGGCAAATCGTTCCTGGATACGGTACCCAATGCAAGCAAGCAGTGGTTCCCGTATTGCTATCGGGCTGCGGTGCTGGGCGAGTCGGTTCACGATACCGTATACAGCCCCGAGGCGGGGCACTGGATGACCTTCCACCTCGCTCCGTCACCCGTAAAGGACTGCTGCGTATACGCGTTCTCCATTGCTGACGACGAGCAGCGCGAGCGCGAGGAAATGCGCGTGGGTTTGGACACCTCGGACCTTATCATCCAGATTGCCAACGCCCTTAACGGGGAGTTGAGCTACGACATTGCGATGAATCGCCTGCTGGGGGTTATGAGCGAAGTTATCCATCCCGAGCGTTTGTACATTTTTGAGTATGGCGAGACGTGCGTAAACAACACCTTTGAGTGGTGTGCCGAAGGCGTCGAGCCTCAGATCGATACGCTCCAGGGCTTGGACTTTGCAGAGTTCGACACCTGGGAGCGCCTGCTTGCCCGCGAACCGGTGGTCGTGATACCCGATGTGGAGGAGTTCAAGGAGATTGACCCACGCATGTACTGGCAGCTCTCGCGCCAGGGCATTACCCATCTTTTGGCAACGCCCTTCTACGACGGCGATCGGCTGCTGGGCTATCTTGGTGCCGACAATTACATGCTGGAGGAGGACTTGGACTCCATACGCGTGTTGCAAACGGTAGCCTCGTTCATTAGCGCACGCATCGTAAACCGCAAGCTCATGGAAACGGTGGAGCGGATGGCAACGCACGACGAGCTTACCGGCCTTCTTAACCGCAAGGGAGTGGACGTTGCCATTGCCGATCGCTTAGCCGCGCACGAGGGAGAGCCCTATTCGCTGGCGCTCATCGACATAGACGGCTTTAAGGCTGCGAACATGAAGTACGGGCGCGAGATAGGCGACAAGGCCTTGTGTGGGATTGCTCGCGAGCTCAAGCGCGTGTTCCCCGAGACCGCGATCGTTGGCCGCAACGGCGGCGACGAGTTCGCCGTGGCTTTGTTTGGCGATGACGCGAAGCAAATGAATTCGTGCCTTACAGAGCTCGTAGACATGAAGGTGCCCTGCGAATATGCGGGACAAAGCTGCACCTTTACCATGTCGGCTGGCTACGCGAGCTATCCGGAGCAGGCGAGCGACCTGCATGGCGTCTACTCGAAGGCCGATGCCGCGCTTTATGCCCTGCGGCAGTCGGGAGGACGCGGCGTGGCCTTTGCGGAGTAGTGGGTTTGTTCCAGGCGAGCAGACGATAATATCAGACAATGGGGAGTATCTCCTTTGCCTGGCCTGCGAATCATTTTGAAAGGAAAGGCGTCCGCCCTTCGTGTTGTATGCAGAACACGCGGCAACACGAAAGGCTTTGATGTGTACGAATTCGCATGGACATTATATCCTGAGTCGATATTACGACATTGTGGTTCAAGGCAATACTATGTATGCTATGATGGGCGAGAAAAGCAGGAATCTTGCAAACAGGGGTGTGGCATGCGCACAAAGGCAGAGGTAGCCGGTGCAATACAAGCGCACGCCAACGACGTTTTGCGTGCCTGTGCGGTGTATCTGCGCGAGAAGGCAGACCGCGAGGACGCATTCCAAGAGACCTTCCTCCGCTTTGCGCGAAGCGACACGGCGTTCGCGGATGACGAGCATCGTAAGGCATGGCTTATCCGCGTGGCGATTAACGTGTGCAAGGACATGCTCAAAAGCGCAAACGCTCGCGTTGAGTCGTTGGACCTAAAAGAGGAAGAGGAGGGCTTCCTGCCCGTTGGCGACGACGGGCAGGAAGGCCAGCGCGCGTTGGAACAAGAGGACCTTCGGGCGGCGTTGTTCAAGCTCGAGGACAAGTATCGCATTGTGCTCTATCTCAAATATTACGAGGGCTATACGGCCGCGCAGATTGCGCAGGCAACCGATATGCCCGAAAATACCGTTTACACGAACCTTGCGCGTGGCAAGCGCAAGCTGTTGGGGATGATGAACCATGGCTAGGCGCGAGACACCACAGGAGTTTGGCGACCGCGACTTTGAGCGGCTCTTCCAGACCTTCGACAACATAGAGGCATCGGACGAGCTCAAGAATGCCACGCTCGATGCCATATTTGGCCAGGCGGATGCTGAGGGCGACGCGGGGCAGGGCGACACGGGACAAAATGCGCTCGCCAAGGGCGACAAGACCTCCAAGACGGCCGTTGTGGGCACTCCCCTTCGTTTGGTTAAGGACGAACCGGAGCCGTCCGACGAAGGGCGGACGAAGGTGCGCAAAAAGAAGCGGGGTAGGAGATGGATGCTTCGTGTGGCTGCCGTGGCGCTCGTTGCTGTGCTTGGCGTCGCCGGTGGGCTGGCCTACGCGCTGCCCGTTTCGCACGTCGTTCTTACCATGGACGACACGACCTTCGACCTTGGGATGAACGTGTTCGGCATGACGGTGAGCGCGTCGTCTGGCAACGCGGCTGGCACAAGCACTTTAACGAAGGCCCAGGTTCGCAACAAGACGCTCGATGACGCCATAAAAACCCTTATGGGCGCCTATGAGGGGCAGGGGGGATCAGGGAACGTCACGGTTGATGCCTTCAGCAGATTTGGCGGTAAAGACAGCGGCCTTTCCCAAAGGGCTCAGGAGGCAGTAAAGCGGGAGACGCGCGGATGGGAGACTGGGTCAAAAGAGCCTGCAGCGAACAGCTCCGTTGCCCAACAGCAGAGCGCGCCCTCGCAAACTGATGAGCGACAAAGGCAAGAGGCAGCGCCACGCGAGAACGCCGGCGCTTCTGGGCAACAAAGTGCGGAGCCAAGACAGGAGGCGACGTCGCGAGAGGAGCCGACGCAGCAAGGGGGCGGAAATCAGCCAGCGCAGCAAGAAGGGCAGACGCAGCGCGCGGAACCAGAAATGCGTCCGATGGACGACCAAGGCGTCCAAGGCAACCAAATGGGACAGGGCGAGCAAAGCCAAGGCCAGGGTCAGGAGCGGGAGCAAATCCAACCTCAGGGACAAGGCCAGGCGCAGGGACAAGATGCGCAAAACGGCGCTCGCCAAAACCAGCCCATGGCGCCATGAGCAGGGAATAACAACGCCTCATGACTTCACAATTCGTCCAGAGTTTCTCTCTGGGCGAATTTTTTTGAAAGGTTTTGCGCTGACTCGTCGTGTTTTTGTCGAGGGCGAGGGAAAGGCTCGCCAACAAGGGCCTTAGGGCCAAAGACGTTAGGAGCACGAAATGAAGTACGACGTAAAGCCCGGCACGAAGGCAAAGGCAGCAATCTTTGCGGGAATCATGGCGCTTAGTTTGGCGCCAGCGGCAGCGTATGCCGCGCCGCAAACACAGGCGGGCTCGCAACCTGGTATGTCATCGTTTGAACGAACCGAACAGATGGGCGGCGACCAAAACGGCGGAATGCGTGGCCAAGAATCTGGCCAGATGAGGGACCAGATGCAGGGGCAGCCAGAAGGCAACATGATGGGTCAGGGCCCTGAGGAGTTTGCGGGTTTGGACGGCTGGCCCACGAATGCTGGCGATCAGGGCTGGGGGCAGTTTGGCGAACAGGGTTCCTCTGCGCTTTCAAACGACCAACAGCCGCAGGAACAGCAGCCTTCTGGAAACAATGACCAGAAGCCCGAAGAGGGGCAACAGCCTAATGTGATGGGCGAGAGGCCTTCCGAAGGGGAGCAGGTTCCTGCAAGGCCGGATGACAATTCCCAGAATCCGCAAGGCGGTCAACAGGGCAGCGGACAACAACAAGGCGGCCAGCAGCCTGGCAACCAGCAGCCTGGCGGCCAACAGCCCGGTGGCCAGCAGTGGGGAGGTCCCATTGACAGGATGCGGGATATTCTTGGACGTTTTATAAAGATGCTCGGTCTTAACGTGAGTGACAGCAAGATCGACGAGTTCTTTAACTCGATGCAGCAGGCTGGCGGCCAGCCCGGCCAGCAGGGGCAGCAGCCCGGTGGGCAGCAGGGTGGCCAGCAGCCCGGCGGTCAGCCCGCCGGCCAGCAGAGCGGTCAGCCCGGCGAGCAACCTGGCGGTCAGCCCGACGAGCAGCAGGGTCAACCTGGCGGACAACAGCAGGCAGGCGACCAGCAGCCCGGTTCGCAGGGTGGGCAACAGCAGCCTGGCCAACAGGGTCAACCTGGTGGCGAGATGCAGCAAGCTGGCGGCCAGCCCGGCCAGCAGGGACAGCAGCCTGGCCAGCCCGGCCAGCAGGGCCAGCAGCCCAGCGGCCAACCCGGCCAACAGCCCGGAGGCCAGTCCAGCGCCCCCACTTCCTACGATGCGGCCAACACTCTTACGGGTGATACCGCCAACGCCAGCTACGCCTCGACGACCGGCAGCCAAAACGCAGTTCTTGTCGACGGCCAAAAGCTCTCGCTCAACAACGTGAGCGTAAACAAGACGGGTGACGCAACGAGCGAGGACGCCGACTTCTACGGCATCAACGCGGCCATTCTTGCCAACAACGGATCAACGCTCACCATTGCCAACTCCAACGTAACCACAGATGGCGCGCATGCAAACGGCGTCTTTAGCTATGGCCAGGGCACAACTGTCAACATTTCCGATTCCACCATTACCACAACGGGAAATAACTCAGGCGGCCTTATGACCACGGGTGGCGCGGCCCTCAACGCTACGAACCTCACCGTTTCCACTTCGGGCAACTCGTCGGCGGCCATCCGCACCGATCGCGGGGGCGGAACCGTTACCGCCACAAAGGGCAGCTACTCTACCAGCGGCGTTGGCTCCCCGGCCATCTATTCCACGGCCGACATTACGGTTAGCGACGCCACGCTTTCTGCTACCAACTCCGAAGCCGTTGTTATTGAGGGCGGCAACTCCGTAACCATCAACAATTCCGACGTGACTGGCAGCAACGCCAAGCTCAACGGTCAGTCCACCGTTAAGACTAACGTCCTTATCTACCAATCCATGTCGGGCGACGCTTCCGAGGGCGATTCCGACTTTAACATGACGGGTGGTACGCTCACCTCGCTTACGGGCTCGATGTTCCATGTTACCAATACCACCACGACCATCAACCTCAATGGCGTGTCTTTGGTAAATGCTGCCGATAGCAGCGATTTTCTTATTGCGTCGGCCGACTCCTGGGGTACCTCGGGGAAGAACGGCGGCAATGCCACGGTAAACCTCAGCAACCAAACGGTTGAGGGCAACGTTACCGTAGACAGCGTGTCGAGCGTGACGCTCAACATCAAGGACGGCTCCTCGTATACGGGCGCCATCTCAAACAAGGGCAAGGCAAACGTTACGATCGAGGCTAGTGGTACCTGGACGCTTACGGGAGACAGCTATGTTACGTCGCTGAGCAATGCGGGTACGATTAACCTTAACGGTCACAAGCTCTACGTAAACGGCGTGGAATACACCGGCTAGGAAGCGCCCTTCCTGCTTGGGCGGCACACTTGCACTTGTGCCAAGTGTGCCGCCCTGGGGTCGTCCTTCGTCGTATAATACGAACCGAGGAGGCAGCCGCGAATGAGCCAAAACCAGATCAGCAAAGGACGCCTGCGCTTACGCATAGCGCTTATTGTGCTGGCTGCTTTGGCAGGCTTGGTTGTGCTGGCGACGTTCGGCAGCGATTTGCCCTTCTCTCCCTTCGCGCCCGTGGGCTTAAAAGACCCCACCATCGTGGATACCGATGGCGTCCACACGGCCATCGTGGACTCAGAGTCGCGAAACGTGCTCATCCTGAACAAGGACCGCAAGCTCACGGGAATCATAGACTGCGGCAAGCTCAATTCGCCCATTGAGGCCGTAACCAACGTTTGCGTGGCGGACAAGGTGCTGTACGTTGCCGGCGTAAAATTTCAGAAGGACAGCGACATAATCGTGCAGGAGCGCGTGGTTGCGTACGACATGCGCGGTGGGGCGGAAGCCGTTGTGTTCGACCTGCCGGTGGACAACCAGCAGAACTCCTGCATAAAGGCCATGGACAGTATGGGCAACGACGTCGACGTGGTTATGGTTACGCAAGAGACTGCACAGGATAACGGCTATCGCACCCAGTCAAACATAAAGATCGTGCGCGTTAACCGTCGCGAGAAGCAGGAGGTGTCCAATCAGACGCTCGACCTGCCCTTCGTACATGATGTGGGATACGACCGCATGTGCGACACGCTTGCCACCATAAGCTTGCGCGGCGTTTTGGACGATACGTACGCATTTGACCCGAGCGCGATCCTAAGCGGGGACGGAACGGACGAGGCGGTAGCCGAAACCGTTAACGATGCCGCCCAAAAGCAATCGACAAACGAAGAGACGCCCTTTTTGGGCGATCACATGTTCACATCGGTAGACATCGCCGACAACGGGATGATGTACCTGTGCGATGACGTTACCAAATCCCTCTGCAGCTTAGACAAAAACAACAAGCTAAAGGTGTTGGGAATAGGGGAGGGCTTTGGGTACGTTCACTGCAACGGCGAGCACCTTGCCATGTGCAATCGCGAGACCAACGCCGTCGCCGTAACCAAGCTGGACAACATTAAGCTGGAGACCTTCGACTCGGTGGAGATTGCCCCCTCGCTTTCTGTGATTGCGGGCGTGGTTTTGGGGTGCCGCATATATCTTGCCCTCATCACTGCGATCGTACTCGTTCGCAAGGTGCGCATTCTTATTGTTTCGGGTAACGCTCGGCAGATGGGACCGCTGGTTGCCTCTGGTGCGGTTGTGCTGGTGTTGTCGATTGCCATTGGCTACATCTCCTATGGGTCATACAAATCCATGATGGAAACGCGCGAAAAGGAGATAGACACCTTTGCCGACTATCTGGAAGTTCCAGCGTTCAACTTGAGCGAAAGCATGGAGCATTGCAGAAATCGCGAAACGTTTCGCAAGAACAACGAGACGCTTGTGGATGCATACGTAAACATGCTGGAGATCGAGCTGGAGGTGGGCAGCCTTGCGCGCGTTGCCACCGATAACGGAATCGGCACGTACGTTGCGGTGTACGGATGCGACGACAAGGGCGTGTTCTATCTGAGCGACAGCTCCAACGAGCACATTATGGGCAGCTCGTACAACGGCGCGAATAAAGAGGAGCTCGAAAAGGTCTTCAAAACCAATGAGACGGACGACAAGATGCATGAGGGCAGTACGCTGCGCGATGCCACGCTGTATAGGCTGGTGCGCGTGCCCACCGTCGACGGGAAAGGCACAGCAGGGGTCATTGAGGTTGGCAGTCGCCTGCGCTCCTTTGAGGCCTCGGTGGCAGCGGATCTTGCCCAGCGTATCCTCGCGGTGCTGGTTATGGGTTTGGTGGTGTACCTCACCTATGCCGAGCTACGCGCCTGCACCAAGTGCTTCATCTCATACACGGAGCTCAAGCACCACCACGATGCGATCGCGGTGCTCACGAGGCCCATTTCGTTTTGCGTAACCATGGTTTCCAGCATCGATGCGGTAATGACCACCCTTATTGCGCGTGCCCTTATTGGCTCCACGGGAATGGGCGACAACAGAATGCTTCTGGCCTTGCCTGCCGTCATGCTGGGCGTGGGTCTTGCCATAGGTCAGGCCATCTACGGCTTCTTTGGGTCGCGCGTGGTTATCCAAAAGATAATGAGGCGTGGCGCGATCCTGCTCATACCCGCCGCCCTGCTTGCCGCCGCCGTGGTGTGGTCGGGCAACTTCTGGCTCTACTGCGTTGCCAAGCTGCTCATGGCCATCCCGTTTGGCCTCCTGTACACGCTCTGCTATTCCTTGCCGCGACGCGCCGACACGGACGAGGTACGCGCGCTTGCGGCGCATGGCGTAAAGCGCACCGACACCTCAGCTGCCGCCTTGGGTACGGTGCTGGGCGGCTTTGTTGCGCAGGCATTGGGCAATGCGTGGGTGTACGTGTTGGTGGCCGTGGTGGGCGCAATACTGCTTGTTGTGGTGTGGCGCATTCTGCCGCATACCAAGACCCCCTTGGAGCACGAGCCGCGAAGCGTCGATTCGCGTCACGAGGCCATAGTAAAGCTCATGACGAGCAAGACCACCCTGCCCATCATCTTCTTCATCATGCTGCCTGCCATTCTGGCGGCTGGGTACAACTCGTTCCTGTTCCCGCTCTTCTCGGCTAATCTGGGAATTTCCACGTCGGCGATCAGTAACCTGTTCGTATTGGGACAGCTGGTGGTGTATGTGTGCATAGGTGGGCTGGAGCGCCTGGAGGAGCGCTACGACAAGTGGCGCGTGGCGCTTGCGTCCATAGCCCTTATGGCCGTGGTGTTTTTGGTGTTCTCGTTCAACACCGCGCTGGTGTGGGCGGTGGTTACGATTGCGCTGGTGGGTGTTTTGTGCAAGGCGTCCGACGGTTGGAAGGCCATGTGGCCGCGCTCGGCCAAGGCAAACGGACTGGCCACGGGCATTGCCACGGGCTCGATGTTTGCCGTGCGTAGCGTGTTGCTTATTGTGCAGCCGCTGCTTTTGGGCGCGCTCCTTGCGGCGGGCAACAACCTGCCGATGATCGTATTGGGGCTCATCTGCGTGGTGTGCGCGGTTGCGTTCTACTTTACGACGCGCCACTCGGCCTTGGCTCCCCACGATCAACTATCGCTGGAGGAGGAGCTCACGCGCGAAGACGCCTTGGTGTAGCCCTTGCTCAAAGGGTGACTCACTTCCCGAAGGGTGGCGCGCGTTTGCCCGGGGGCATTGGGCGTTTTGCCTTGCCGCGTCCGTAGACAAAAGTGCTAAATCATCAACATTTCGATAATACGTCATAAGAGTTTGCTGCAAAACACATGCGACTGTCGCATACTAAGGGCGTAGGATGCGAGTAGAAGAGAGGAAAGCATGAAGATCAGCGGCAAGCACTTGTTGGTGTTGGTGGCCATGTGTGGCCTTTTGGCGTCTGGCGTTGGATTGGTTACCAACGTGGGCGGTCTGTTCTTTACGCCGGTGGCCGAGGAGTTTGGCGTAGGAAAGGGAGCAGCGAGCCTGATGGCCACCATCTGCAACATTGCGTTTGCGTTTGGAGGCATGTTCGTACCGCGCATCCTGAGCGAGAAGACCTTTAGGCCGCTGCTTGTTGGGGCCACGGCAACGCTTGCCGCAAGCACGGCGGCGCTGTGCCTGTGCCCAGGCATCATGCCCATGTATGCGCTGTGCGTGTTGCGCGGCGTCGCGGCCGGCCTCTTGGGCTTCGTGTTTGTTACCACCGTTCTGAACAACTGGTTCGTGGCAAACATCGGTCTTGCCACCAGCATTGCCATGGGTTGCTCGGGCATTGCGGGCGCGGCTTTTTCGCCCGTGGTAAGCGGGGCAATTGGCTCGGCCGGATGGCGTGGCGGATTTGTGCTGATTGGCATACTCACCGTGGTGCTCAACCTGCCGGCCATCCTGTTTTTGCCTTCCGTGGATCCTAAGACCAAGGGACTTGCGCCTCTGGGTGGCTCCTTGGAAGTGGGGAGCCAGAAAAGCGACAAGGACAACGCTGACAAGGCTACCCCCATCAACGGCTTGGTGTTTGGCGCGGTTCTTGTCTACGCATTGCTGAGCTCGGCCGCAACGGCGCTTCCGCAGCACTTTCCCGGCCTTGCCGAAACCTACGCGCTCGGTGCGGCGGCGGGAGCCACGATGCTTTCGGCTTGCATGGTCGCAAACACGGCGGGCAAGATCTTGTTGGGCATCCTTGTGGACCGAATTGGTACTAAGATCTCGGTGCTCATCTATGTGGTGCTCGTTGCTGTGTCCTTGGGCCTGCTGCTGGTCGTTCGCGGACCCATTATTATCGTTGTTGCGGCGGCCATGTTTGGCCTGTGCTACGCGCTGGCTACGGTGGGTATCTCCATGCTTACGCGCGAGGCGTTTGGCTTGGAGAACTATGGCAAGACGTATCCCACGATCAGCCTGGTGGGCAACATCGCAAATGCCGCGTTTGCCTCTGTGGTGGGCTTTATGTTTGACTTCTCGGGTGGGTATACGTCCACGCTCATCATGTTCCTGGCCATGATGGTGGCTCTGGTGGGCATCGTGCTGTTTGTGTACGCGCGCCGTGGTGTCGCGACCGCGGCTGCGGCATAGGCCGGGATTGCGCGTGCCAGCCTAGCCGGAGGGGTTGGGTACATTTTTGCGCCTGGCGGGGATGCCCGCGGACCTAAAAGTGCACCCGGCGTCGTCGGCCACCGGCTAAGTGTACCCGGTAGGGACGTTCGCTGGCGCAAAAGTGGACCCAGTCCCTCTGACGAGGCTGGCCCCCGAATCGGACCGCGGATATCTCCGCCGTGCACGCGCTTGGGGAGGGACGGGAGTAGGCTGGGCGGGGCAGTGCCACCCCCCCACGCCCCAGGTCGGCACGACAGCCACGCGCGCGGTGCCAATCTCTGCGTGCAATATGCGACGTATTCGTGCACGTGCGTTAACGGTGGTATCCTAGGAAGGCTAAACATCGAACACGCATAAGGAGAACCCCATGGGTGACAAGCTAGAGAAGCTCATCGCTGCGTACGAGGAGCTCGAAAAGAAAATGGTCGACCCCGCCGTGGTGAGCGACCCCAAGGAATACGCGCGTATTGCCAAGGAACATGCCAATCAGGCCGAGCTCGTGGCCAAGGCACGTGAATACCTTACGGCGCTCGACGATATAGAGGTTGCCAAGGAGATGCTGCACGAGGAAACCGATGCAGATGAGAAGGCCATGTTGCAGGAGGATATCTCGGCAAACGAGGCCAAGCTGCCGGAGCTGGAGAACGAGATTAAGGTCATGCTCATCCCCGGCGACCCCAACGACGAGAAGGACACCATCGTAGAGATTCGCGGCGCCGCGGGTGGCGACGAGGCGGCCATCTTTGCAGGCGACCTCTTTAAGATGTATGAGCGCTTTGCCGCTGGTCATGGCTGGAAGATCGAGGTCTTCTCATCGAGCCCAAGCGAGGCAGGCGGCTTTAAGACCATTGAGTTTAAGGTTACGGGCGATAAGGTCTACTCGGTTATGAAGTACGAGAGCGGCGTGCATCGCGTGCAGCGCGTTCCCAAAACCGAGAGCCAAGGGCGCATTCAAACCTCAACGGCCACCGTGGTCGTGCTCCCCGAAGCAGACGACATCGAGATCGACCTCCCTGCCGAGGACCTGCGCATAGATACGTACTGCTCTAGCGGACCTGGTGGCCAGGGCGTAAACACCACCTACTCGGCCGTACGCATTACGCACCTGCCCACCAATACCGTGGTGCAGTCCCAGGATCAGCGCTCGCAGATCCAAAACCGCGAGGTGTGCATGCAAATGCTGCGCGCACGCCTTTACGAGATGGAGCTGGAAAAGCAGCAGGCCGAGCAGGGGGCAACGCGCTTGAGCCAGATCGGGCATGGCAATCGTTCCGAGAAGATCCGCACGTACAACCAGCCGCAGGATCGCGTAACCGATCACCGCATTGGCTATAACGGCACGTATAACGGCGTGCTCTTGGGCGATACGCTTCAGGGACTCATTGACGCATTGGCCGCAGCCGAACGTGCCCAAAAGCTCGCTGAGGCGGTGTGATGACAGCCGGCGAGGTTTGGACCATACAGCGCATCCTCAATTGGACCACGGGATACTTGGAGCGTAAAGGCGACGAGCATCCGCGCCTTTCGGCGGAATGGCTGTTGTGCAACGCCTGCAATCTAACGCGCGTGGAGTTGTATACGAATTTCGACAAGCCGCTCACGTCGCGAGAACTGGACGTGATGCGTGACGGCGTGCGTCGCCGCGGGGCGGGGGAGCCGCTGCAGTACGTAACGGGCGAGATGCCCTTTAGGCACATAATCATGCGTTGCGAGAAGGGCGTGCTCATTCCCAGGCCCGAGACTGAGGTGCTGGTAGATGCGGCGCTGGAGGCGTTGGAGGCAAGCGAAAGCGAAGCTCCGCTCGCTTTGGAGGTGGGTACAGGCACTGGTTGCATTGCGCTTTCGCTGGCCACAGAACACGAAGGAGCGCGCGTGATTGCTACGGACTTGTCTCCTGCGGCGGTAACGCTTGCCACGCGCAATCGCGATGCATTGGCCCTTGCAGGCGTGATGGATGTGGTTGAGTGCGATATGGCCTCGGGTGTGCCCGATTCGCTAATGGGTCGTTTTGATCTGCTTGTTTCCAACCCTCCCTACATTCCCAGCGACGTTCTTGCCCAGGAGGTTCCGGCTGAGGTAAAGGACTTCGAACCCGAGCTGGCGCTCGATGGGGGAGAGGACGGATTGGACGTGTTCCGGCGCATTTTGGAGCTGGCTCCCGTGGCGCTTGCGCCTGGCGGATGGCTGTGTGTGGAACTCTTTGAGGACAACGTACATGACGCCGCTGAATTGGTGCGCGCTGAGCCTGGCTGGGAGCATGTGGAGGTCCGCGAGGACCTTACGCATCGGCCACGCGTGCTTGTGGCAGTACGCTCGTAGCGCAAGGTCCTCTTTGGACGTCCAATAGAGTCTTGGCCAGTCTCTTGGAACGCTCTGCTAGAGATTCGCCGAGATTTCCTCTGCATCGAAGCCGAATATGCGCGCAGCCTCTTCAAGACCGAGGGATCCGCTGCGCACTAGCTCGGATGCGCGCAGTAAGAAGGCCTTTCGCTGCTTTTCTTCACCCTGCTCGAGGCCTTGCTCGAGGCCCTGCTTGAGGCCCTGCTTGAGGCCCTGCTGGAGCCCCACCTTGATACCCGCCTCCTTTCCAGCCTCCATGCCAATGGCTTTGCCAGCGGCATAGCCGTCCTCCTCTGCCTCGCGTCGCAAAAGGTCGCGATACTTCTCTTCGTCCCACTCCTCGAGGAACATGGGAATCACCTCCGCACGGTATTGCCTTAGGAAAGGCTCAAGAACACCCTCGTCTATGCAGGTGAGCACGGCGTAGTGCACGGCTTCCGCGCGTGAGAGGCCCTGCTTTGCATACGCACGCGTAAGAGCCACGAAATGGGCGTAGTCCGCAAGCGTTTTACACGCTTTGTGCAACTCGGCATTGTGACCCTCGTTGATATTGAGCACGGTTGCCGTCAGCTCAACGCATGAACCCTGCGCGCCATTGCGGAAAAGGTCCGTAAGGCGCAGCTCCTCACGATCTGGTGCATCGGCGGGGCCTGCATAGAACACGTAGTAGCGAGGCGAGGGAAGGGAGAGCCTTCGCGAGCTGTACTCACTCAGATCGAACAAGTCGAGATACTTGGTATAGAGCTGTGCAAGGTAGATAAGCCCTCGTAGCGGCATGTTGGGGTTGCGCGTGCTCTGGTGCTCCCAAAGCATGAGTTCCCCATCCACTAGGAAGGAAACGTCATTCTTGCGCCCCATATAGATGGCGCCCTCCACGGTCGTAAAAATGAGCTCCTCTGGATCGCTGCAATTCCCACCAAGCGCGTTGTATAGCGACATGGTGTTCTCCTTAAAGCGCTCGTCTCCAAAGAGCCGTTTGAACAGCGTGTCCTTGTGCATGCGATTCTCCTGATAGTCGTTGCGATCGGCCGGTGTCTCAATCATACCCTGACTCCTCTCTTCGGGCTTGTGAGATGAGAATAACAGAACAAATGTTCCTGTGCAAGAGAAAAACGAACAATTGTTTGCTTTTTCTGCCAACAACGTGTACACTGTAGGAAACGGCGGGTTTTGGCGGGATGCGAAGGGCTGTTTGTCTTGGATCGTGGCGCAATAATCTGCAGGCCATCGTTGCGCCGGAAGATATTGGAACGTCGGAGGTAGATGCTCGTGGGCAGAATCATTAAGGTCAGCCAGGAGGTGCCGCAACGCGCCGTGTTGGACGATGCCGCAAGCGTGCTACGCGCAGGCGGCGTGCTAGTGATGCCAACCGACTCCGTGTATGGCATCGGGTGCGCGGCTACGGCGGGAAATCCTGCGCATCAGAAGATCTTTTCAATAAAGCGGCGCAACCGTGCGCAAACCCTACCCTGGCTTATTGCCGATCCTCAAGATCTTATGGCTTATGGCTGCAACGTGCCTTTGTGGATGGAGCGTCTTGCGCATGAGTTGTGGCCTGGTGCGCTAACGCTGGTGGTCCAGGCGGGCGATGCAGTTCCTCAGGAGTATCGCGCGGCAAATGGCACCATAGCCCTGCGGGTGCCCGACTCCAATTTGGTTCGCGCTCTCGCACGAGCCGTTGGTCCCTTGGCTACCACCAGCGCAAACACGCATGGCGAAGCCGCGGCCACAAGTGGCTTGGACGTAGAGAGGCGCATTGTGCACGAGGCCGACCTTACGCTGGACGCGGGGCCAGCGCCACTTGCCATTGCCAGCACCATCGTGGGCGGCGAGGACGAGGCGCCAAAGGTTTATCGCGAGGGAGCCATTCCGTCTTGTCGTATTCTGCAAATATGCAACGCTTAGGCTCATATCGAGGAGATCCCATGATTCAGGATATCGCACCGCATCAGTTTGCAAACGAGTTCTTGCCGAATGCTCGGCCCGCACAAAAGGACTTTGTCTTCTACGTTCGCGGTCAGGAGGTGGTCGCCCGTCGCGTGGGACAAGAGGGCATCGAGCTGCCGCGCGTAGGCGAGCGCGAGGTGGCGACGGAAGGCCTAACCTTCCTGTTTAGCCTGGACGGACGTGCGTGCTGGCTTGCGCCAGAGGCTGGGGCTGCCAAGCTGCCGGAGGGCTATGAGTTCGTCCACAATCGTGCACTGCGCATGGAGCGCCGCGGACCTCGCGAGCTCATGCTGGCAATCTATACGGCCGTCCATTTGGCCGATTGGTATGCGAAAAACAAATACTGTGGTGCTTGCGGGAATGAGTTGGAGCACCATGAAAAGATGCGCGCGTTGCGCTGTGCAAGCTGCGGCAACGTGGTGTTTCCTCGGCTGAACCCCGCCGTTATCGTGTGCGTATGCGATCCCGAGCGCAACAAGATCGTGCTCACGCGCTATGCCGCCGGTCGCTACCACGCCATCGACGCTCTGGTAGCGGGCTTTGTGGAGATTGGCGAGACCATTGAAGACTGCGTGCGTCGAGAAGTGCGTGAGGAGCTGGGGCTTGAGGTAAAGAACATTCGCTACTACAAGTCCCAGCCGTGGGGTGTGGCGGGTGACATCCTTTCTGGCTATTGGTGCGACGTGGACGGCGATCCCACGATTCGTATGGATGTGAGCGAGCTGGGTCGAGCCGTATGGGCGGGGCCGGATGAAGTCCCGGGTCAGCCCGACGACCTTTCGCTTACGAACGAGATGATGTGCCTCTGGCGCAACTTGCGTCAGGTGCCTTCAAAGGGAACGTATGGATTTTACGGCTGGCAGACGGCCGATGTTACGGATGAGCGGGGTCGTACCCCGCGCGATCTTTACGACCTGCTTTTGGGGCTGTGGTGTGCCCAGACCTGTGCGCCTCGCATGCGCGGCTCTTGGAACGAGCAAAACCCCACGTTGGGTCAGTGTTCCATAACGGCGTTTCTTGCTCAGGACCTCTTTGGCGGGGAGGTCTATGGCGTTCCGTTGGGCGATGGCAACTATCACTGCTTCAACGTCGTTGGGTATTGCGTGTTCGACCTTACGAGCGAGCAATTTGGCGATCGGAAGCTGGACTATGGCAGCGCCGTCTTGCAGTCGCGCGAACAACACTTCCAAAAGGCCGAGAAGCGCGAGCGCTACGAGCTGCTGCGCAGCATGCTGGAGGATTGCGGCTAATTTGGGTACGAAGGGGACTGTTCACTTTGTCCCGCTTTTGGGTGTAGGTTGTTAAAGTGCTTGTTTTGTGATGGTCTCTCCTGCGCTTAAGCGAGCTTAAAGGTTCACGTCGTACTGTGAGTTCAGAGAAGATTGCCAAACGAGGGGAGAGCCAATGAGCGTAAGCAGAAGACAGTTCGTAAGTGGGGCGGGGATTGCCGCGGCGATGCTCTTGTCAGCTTGTGGCTCATCGCAGTCTCAAAGTCAATCAGCCAGCAAGGACTCCGAGAACAAAACGTCGGCCGTGATGTCTTCGAATCTTGCGCTGGATTCATCTGCGTGGCAGCACAATGCTGACGACGATGTGTACTATCAGCTGGGAGTCTCGTACTGCGAGAAGCCGGCAGACGGCAACTACGAGACTCTGGCCATCCTTGTGCCAGGCGCCTACTTTAACGCAACCGATAATGGCAACGGCACCTTTACCTGCGAGGTAAACAAGGACGCAAAAGTGGGCTCTTATACCGCTTCTTCGGCGCCCATAGTAATGCCCATAAACACACCGGGCTACTCTGCGCAGAATCCCATGAGCGAGTACTCCTCTCAAGCGGCCTATACCACTGCCGGCATGGTGTATGTGCATGCGGGGTGTAGGGGACGCGACGTTGGTGCGCCAGCGGGCGTCGCAGACCTTAAGGCTGCCGTACGCTTTTTGCGGTTTGTGGCGAATCGGCTGCCTGGCAACACCGACCGCATCTTTACGTTTGGCATGAGTGGTGGTGGCGCGCAGTCTGCGCTTATGGGTGCCACGGGAGATGCGGAGCCGTATGAGCCATATCTAAGTGCCATTGGCGCAGTGAGCGGTGCGAGCGATGCGGTTTATGGGTCCATGGACTGGTGTCCCATTACGGGGCTCGATGTGGCCGATGAGGCCTATGAATGGATGATGGGTAGCACGCGCACGAGCTTGTCGGATGAGGAGCAAAGGATTTCCACTGGCCTTGCGGAGGCTTATGCCGCTTGGGTTAATTCCGCAGGCCTTGTGGGTAAACAAGGCGCGACGCTCAAGCTGCAGGAATCGGGTGAAGGCACGTATCAGGCTGGCAGCTACTACGAACAAGTGCTTACGACCATTGACGAGTCGTTAAACAACTTCTTGGCCGACACCACGTTTCCCTATGACGCCGATTCCGCAGGCGGAATGGGTGGTCCTGGCGGCGGCATGGGCAACGGCCAACGGCCCGAGGGCATGGGCGATGGCCAGCGTCCGGAGGGCATGGGCGACGGCCAACGGCCCGAGGGCATGGGCGCCCCTGGCGGCAACATGGCAAACGCCGAGCAAAACGACAATATCTCGCGCTCGCAGAACACGGGTGGCGTAAGCATTTCGGGTACGTATAACACCGCAGCCGAATATATTGCGGCGCTCAACGCCAGCTCGGAATGGGTTAGCTACGATCAGGCCACCAATACTGCAAAAGTCACCAGCGTTGCGGCCTTTTGCAACGCCCTTAAGCGCGCGTCCAAAGGGATTGGCGCATTTGACCAGCTAGATCGTGGGCAAGGTGAGAACACCCTCTTTGGCGAGGATGGCAATGCCGCACACTTTGATGCAACGCTCGCTCAGGTTCTTGCCAACCAAGGAAGCAGCTATGCGGCCGATTTTGATGAGGACCTAAAGAAGAAGGACACCCTTGGCACGAGTGTGTCCAGTCGTGTGAGTATGTATACCCCGCTCTACTACATATTGGAATCGCAGGCAGGCTATGGTCAAAGCGAGCTGGCAAAGCATTGGCGCATTCGCACCGGCATAGAGCAGGGCGACACAGCTCTTTGCACCGAGCTCAACCTTGCGCTGGGGCTCAAAGCCAATGGCAATGTGGAGTCGGTTGACTTTGCCACGGTGTGGGGACAAGGTCATACGCAGGCCGAACGAACGGGAACGGCAACGGAGAACTTCATCTCCTGGGTTGCCGATTGCATGGGCTAACGGCTGCGAGGCCGCTGGGTTTGCCGCAATCGCGAACGGTGCGGACGCGAGGCTGGCGGATTTGCTGAGATCGCGAACGGTGCGGCGGGATTTGCAGAGAACGGCCACAGTGTGGCCAAATCGAGCAAGCGCCCCCGCACTGTTCGCGAATCGAGCAAACGCACCGGGCGATTTGCTGGCTTCGCCCACAGTGTGGCCTATCCCAGCAAAGGCCCCCGCACCGTTCGCGAATCGAGCAAACGCACCGGGTGATTTGCTGGCTTCGCCCACAGTGTGGCCAAATCGAGCAAGCGCCCCCGCACCGTTCGCGATCCCAGCAAACGCACCGGGTGCGAGCGCGGGGTGAGAGCAGCTCCACTATCCGCTCATTTCGAAATTCTCATTTGTTAACCGTGTGAAGCCGCTCAGGGCGTATATACTACCGTTGGCAGGAAAACCATCCCGAAAGGTGAACCATGGAATTTTCGTACCTCTCTGATCCTGAGCTTACGTCTGCCATCAGCGACGAGCTCACGCGTCAGCGCAACTCCATCGAGCTCATTGCCTCCGAAAACTTCGTGAGCTTGGCCGTAATGGAGGCCGTGGGATCTCCCCTTACCAACAAATACGCCGAGGGCCTTCCCGGCAGGCGCTACTACGGTGGCTGCTGGGCCGTAGACGTGGTGGAGAACATCGCACGCGATCGGGCAAAGAAGCTATTTGGTGCAGGATTTGCCAACGTGCAGCCTCACTCTGGCGCTCAGGCTAACTATGCGGCCACCAGCGTGTTTGCCCAACCAGGCGATACCATCGTGGGCATGGACCTCTCCAATGGCGGCCACCTTACCCACGGCTCACCCGCAAACTACTCTGGCAAGCTGTTCAACGTGGTGAGTTATGGCCTTAGCCCCGAAACCGAGCGCATCGACTACGATGACGTTGCCGCAAAGGTGGAGGCCAACAAACCCAAGCTGGTCATTGCTGGTGCCTCCGCGTACCCCCGCGTAATCGACTTCGAGCGCTTTGCCCAAATCGCGCACGACAATGGCGCAGCGCTTATGGTTGACATGGCCCACATTGCCGGTCTCGTGGCCACGGGCGCCCACCCCAGTCCAATGCCCTATGCCGACGTAGTTACCACCACCACGCACAAAACGCTACGCGGCACCCGTGGTGGCCTGATTCTTTGGAACGACGAGGAGCTTACCCGTCGCATGAACTCTGCCGTATTCCCAGGTAGCCAGGGTGGTCCGCTCGAGCACGTGATTGCCGGCAAGGCTGTGGCGTTTGGCGAGGCACTTCAGCCGGAGTTTACCACCTACATCCAAAACGTATGCGTCAATGCCAAGGCGCTGGGTCGCGGCATGGAGACCAAGGGTCTGCGTCTGGTAACCGGCGGCACCGACAACCACCTGCTGCTCGTGGACCTCACCACGGCAGGCGAGGACGTAACCGGCAAGATGGCCGAGCACGCTCTGGACGAGGTGGGCATTACGGTAAACAAGAACACCATTCCTGGCGAGAAGCGCAGCCCGTTTGTGACCTCGGGCATCCGCGTGGGATCTGCCGCCATGACGACCCGCGGCTTTGGCGAGGACGAGGCCGAGCGCATTGGCGAGCTCATTGGGCAAACCGTTACGCATCTGGATGACGAAGCCGCACTTGCTGCGGTTAAGGCCGAGGTTTCCGAGCTCTTGTCGGCACATCCGCTCTACCCCGAGCTGGGCTAAGGCGCAACCCTAATTTGGGGACAGCCATTCCTTCTGGTTGGGGATCGCGTCCCGCGCCCGTGCCCGCCCGCAAGCGGCGACTCACGAAGTGAGCGAGCGAAGCGTGCGCGGAGCCGCCTGCGGGCGGGCGCGGGGCGCGACCCCCACAATTGTGTGAGCGGTGCGCATTCGACAAGTAAGTTCTGGCAATTAGATGGAGTTAGGGATAGAATCCATACGCGTTCGTGCAATACATGGATGGGGGGAGGCGTCTTATGGAAGGAGCCCAGGCCGTCTTCTTTGGGGCCGTCCTCGGGTTTTTGGGTGCACTGCCTCCGGCGGTATTGTGCGAACAGGCGCTAAGAAAAACGCGCAAGCCAGGAGTGGCCGCGGGCCTTGTGAGCATTGCGGTATCGTTCGTAATACTGGCGGGCGCGTTGTTCTTGGCAAAGTCCCTCCTGCACGCCGATGCCCTTCTTTTTGGCTGCGCAGAAGTGACTGCGTTTTTGCTTGTATGGGTGTTTGAGGCCGTAAGAGCATGGTATGACGCCCAGCATGGAGTTAGGCAGGGAGAAAGGAAGAGCGGTGAATCCTCTAGATAAACTCGGCGAGGAGATAGATGAGCTCGTAGGGAGCTTTGACTCCACCCCGGTTTTCGGTGACCTTACCGTGGGTCTAACGCAGTACACCTTTTGGATGCTGGTAGCAATATTGGTGCTGCTTATCGTCGTCTTTACGTTTAAGAAAAAGCAGGCAGCGTCCGGGCTCGTTCCCAAGGGACGTTTTCTGAATGGCGTTGAGTTTTTGGTGGAGTACTGCCGTGACGACCTTTGCAAGGGTCTTTTGGGTGACTCGTGGCGCAAGCACTTCCCGTTTATCGCATCGGTCTTCTTCTTCATTCTGGTGAACAACATCATAGGCATCATTCCTGGCTGCAAGCCGGGAACCGGTTGCATCGGCACCGCAGGCGCACTGGCCTTGGTGTCGTTTATTTACTTTATTGTTATGGGCGTACGCGCAAAGGGCCCCATTGGTTACCTTAAGAGCCTTGCGCCCGCCGGTGTGGGATTCCCCATGAACGCCCTCGTGTGGCTCATCGAGGTCTTCTCCACCTTCCTGCGCCTTATTACGCTGGCCGTTCGTATGTTTTGTAACCTCTTCGCGGGTCACGTGGTAATGGGTGCCTTCGCCTTGCTGGCAAGTCTCTTCTTTGAGCCAATATTGCAAGGGTTTAGCGTGCAGGCGCTCGGCAATGCTGGCGCATCGCTGTTCTGGGTGGCCATCCTGCTCATCATCTACATGGTAGAGATATTGGTTGCGGCCATTCAAGCCTACGTCTTTGCCCTGCTTTCTGCAGTGTATGTGCAGATAGCGGAGGGAGAGGAATAATCGTTTGGTATTCGGCGTACTAGTTGGTGCGCTGTATATAAGTTGTTTGGAGATCGTCGGATAATCCGGCGAAGGTAAAAGGAGGAATCGTGGGAGTTATCGGATACGGCCTTGGCGTTGTTGGTGCAGGCATTGGCATTGGTCTTGCTGCTTTTGGCGCAACGTCGTCGATTGCACGTCAGCCTGAGGTCGAGGGACGTCTGTTTACCATCTTCATTCTTGCTTCGGCATTCGTTGAGGCACTCGCGCTTATCGGCTTCGTCGTTACGCTCATTGCCAAATAGGCTAACCGTAAAGACGATACCGATTTATTTGGAGGTTCGAATGAACACGACAAAGCTAGGCATTGCGGGACGTCTTGCTGGTGTTGGCGTCCTGGCATCTGCAGTCGCCTCGCTTGCGGCACCTGCAACTGCCTTTGCGGCGGGAGCCGACATCCTTATTCCTAAGCCCGCTGAGTTCATACCCGCACTCATTGCGTTCATCATTATTTGGATCATCCTTGCCAAGATGGCATGGCCCATGATCATCAAGGCGCTCGACGCCCGTCAAGAGAAGATCGAGAGCGATCTTAAGGCTGCCGAGGACGCAAAGGAGGACGCCGAGGAGAGCGCCCGCCAGAGCAAGAACGCTATTTCGGACGCTCAGCGCGAGGCCGCCGACATCGTTGCCGCTGCCAAGCGCGAAGGCGAGGAGGAGCGCTCACGCATCATTGCGGAGGCTCAGTCCAGCGCAAACGACATCATTGCTCGCGCCCGCGACGTTGTGGACTCCGAGCGCAAGAAGGCCATGGTGGAGCTTTCCGGCCAGGTAGTAGACCTTTCGGTAGAGATCGCATCCAAGATCATTGGCGACGCGCTCGACGAGAAGGAGCAGCGTGACCTGGCCAAGAAGTACCTCTTGGAAGTGGGGGACCTCAATGAAGATTAGGCCTGCAGACAAGCAGAAGATCGAGGAGTACGCTCGCTCGCTGCTCGACGCGGCCAAGGGCGAAGGCAGTGCTCAGCTCGACCTGCATCAGCTTCGCAAGGCGGCTAGGTTTACTCCCGAGGTGTTCGAGACCTTGGGCCGCATGCAGAACGAGACTGACCTCACGTTGCTTTCGCAGTTGTATGACGATCTGAGGACGATGCTCAACAACGACGAGGACGTCATTGCCGTAGAAGCAACCACTGCCGTACCTATGGATGCCGAGCTGCGCAAAGCGGTGCGCGAGAAGTGCTCCAAGGACTTAGGTGTACCCGTCTACCTCGTCGAGGTCGTGGAGCCCAAGATCTTAGGAGGCATCATCCTGGAGGTCAATGGCCGCCGTCGCGATGCGTCGGTGCGCGCGCAGTTGAAGAACATCCGCAAGTCCCTCTCAACAAGCTTTTCGGGAGGTGTTGAATAGTGGCTAAGATAGAGCATATTGATGCGTCTGCCATCGTGGCGTCGCTTCGCAAGGAGCTCGAGACGGTTGAGTTTACCGTAGACCGCAACGAGGCTTCCACGGTTGCCGAGGTGGGCGACGGAATTGCCCGCGTAAAGGGCCTGCGCTCAGCTATGAGTGGCGAGCTGCTGCGCTTTACCAGCTCAACAACCGGTCACACCGTGTACGGACTCGCGCAGAACCTGGAGGAAAAAGAGGTTGGCGCGGTACTGTTCGGCGAGGCAGACACCATTAAAGAGGGCGACGAGTGCACGACCACCGGGCGCGTTATGGACATTCCCGTGGGTCGCGAGATGCTTGGTCGCGTGGTAAACCCGCTGGGTCAGCCCATCGACGGCAAGGGACCCATCGCCACGTCGCACAGGCGTCCCATTGAGTTTAAGGCTCCCGGAATCATGGCGCGCCAGCCGGTGTGCGAGCCGGTGCAAACCGGCCTCGTGGCAATCGACGCAATGGTGCTCATTGGCCGCGGCCAGCGCGAGCTGATCATTGGCGACCGCAAGACGGGCAAGACCGCCATTGCCATCGACACCATCGTGAACCAGCGCGATACCGATATCGTGTGCATCTACGTGGCCATCGGTCAAAAGGCCTCCACGGTCGCGGGCATTGCCGAGACGCTCAGTCGCCACGGCGTTATGGACAAGACCGTCATCGTTTCCGCTACCGCTGCGGACTCCGCGCCGTTGCAGTACATCGCCCCCATGGCAGGCGCTGCCATTGGCGAGTACTTCATGTACAACGACAAGGACGGCAACCCCGCCGATGCCGAGCATCCCGGCGGCCATGTGCTGGTGGTATACGACGACCTCTCCAAGCAGGCCGTGGCATACAGGCAGATGTCGCTTACGCTGCATCGCCCGCCCGGACGCGAGGCGTATCCTGGCGACATCTTCTACCTGCACTCCCGTCTGTTGGAGCGCGCGGTAAAGATGAGCGACGCAAACGGCGCAGGCTCCATGACGGCACTGCCCATTATCGAGACGCAGGAAGGCGACGTTTCGGCGTACATCCCCACAAACGTCATCTCCATTACCGACGGACAGATTTACCTGCAGTCCAACCTGTTCTTCCAGGGACAGCGCCCTGCAGTGGACACGGGACTTTCGGTAAGCCGCGTAGGCGGTGCGGCCCAGCTCGCATCGATGAAGCAGGTGGCCGGTACGCTGCGCCTCGACCTTGCAAGCTACCGCGAGATGCAGGCGTTTGCGCAGTTTGGTTCCGACCTCGACGCAGCCACGCAGCATCAGCTCACGCACGGAAGCCGCATGACCGAAGTGCTCAAGCAGGGACGCTTTGCGGCCCTTGACGTTGCGGACCAGGCAATCGTGCTGTTTGCGGGCAAGGAAGGCTATCTGGACAAATTGCCCATAGAGAACGTGCTGCCCTTTAGGGCGGAGCTTGTCAAGCGCTTGTCCGATTCCAAGTTCGACGGTCTGCGCAAGCAGGTGCGTCAGGGCAAGATCGAGGGCAGCTTGGACCAGCAGTTGCGTGAGCTCATCGAAGAGGTGCAGGCAAAGTACGTTCCCGAAGACAATACCGACGTGGAGTCCGGCGCGCTTCAGGCCGCTGCCGCCACGGCGAGCAGCTCCGAGGCAAAGGTCGCGGCTAAGGTGAGCGAGCAGAGCGCCACTACCGAGTCCGACGCCACGAAGCCGCACCACTAGGAAAGGACACGCGTACCCCATGGCAAATCTGCGTGACATACAGCGACGCATAAACAGCGTTCGTTCCACAATGCAGATCACCCGCACGATGGAAATGGTTTCCACGGCAAAGATCCGCTCGGCGCTTGAGCGTGCGCAGGAAGCCGCCCCCTACAAGGAGGCGCTCACGCGCATACTGGCTCACGTTAGCGGTAGCGCCAGTGCGGTGGCGGGGCAGCCGTTGCTGAGGGCTCACCAGGAAGAGAAGCGCGTTCTCTTTATTCTTGTTGCCTCCGACCGCGGACTGGCGGGAGGATATAACGTCATTCCGCAGCGAGAGGTGGGGGCACGCATGGAGGAGCTGCAGGCCCGAGGTGTGGAATGCGAGCTCATTACCTGCGGGCGCAAGCCGACGGAATACTTTAAGTACCGCGGAATCACGCCTGTGATGAGCTTTGAGGGAATCTCTTCGGAGCCCACGGCGGACGAGGCCGATCGCATTGCGAGCTACGTCATGGACTCGTATGCCAATGGTTCCATCGACCGTGTGATGCTGTATTACCACCACGCCAAAAACCGTGTGGACCAGGTTGAGATGGTGGAGCAGGTGCTGCCTGTAAACCAGGAAGACCTCAAGATTCCCACGAGTCCCCGTGAGGCGAAGGAGGGCATGCAGCCCATCGAGCCCGTTACGCCGACTGTGTTTGAGTTCGAACCAAGCGCCACGGAAGTGCTCGGATACCTTATACCGGTGTACATCCGTACCATCATTTACCACGCTCTGTTGGATTCCGCGGCGGCGGAGCATGCGGCCCGACGGACTGCCATGAAGTCCGCCACCGACAACGCGAAGGAAGTTATTACGACACTGAGCCGTACGTATAACCGCGAACGCCAAGGATCTATTACCACTGAGCTTAACGAGATCATCGCTGGAGCGTCCGCATTGGAGGACAAGTAATGGAAGCACCAAACAAAGACGAGCAGGTCTTCGAGCGGGCTGCGCTCGGCCTCCTCACGAAAAGTGCCGGCGTTGGCACCATCGTGCGCATAGTTGGCCCCGTTGTGGACGTGCATTTTGAGGACGAAGTCCCGGGCATCTACTCCGCACTTACGGTGAACGCCACCACCCCTGTTGGAGAGGTGAGCACCATCCTTGAGGTGGAGTCGCAGCTGCCCAACAACACGGTGCGTACCGTGGCAATGAGTTCAACCGACGGCCTCACTCGTGGCATCAAGGCATACGACACGGGTCACCCCATGACTATGCCCGTAGGCCCCGAGACGTTGGGCCGTGTGTGGAACGTAATGGGCGAAGCAGTGGACGGCAAGGGCGTTCCCGAGAACGTTCTGCGTTATCCCATACACCACCCCGCACCTGCGTTTAGCGACCTTACCACGAATACCGAGATCTTCGAAACCGGCATCAAGGCCATCGACCTGCTCGAGCCTTACGTGCGCGGTGGCAAGACCGGTCTGTTTGGTGGCGCTGGCGTAGGCAAGACGGTCCTTATCCAAGAGCTTATCAACAACCTTGCCCAGGAGCACGGCGGCACCTCGGTGTTTACGGGCGTGGGCGAGCGTACCCGCGAGGGCACCGACCTGTACTTGGAGATGTCCGAGTCGGGTGTAATAAACAAGACCTGCCTGGTCTATGGTCAGATGAACGAGCCGCCTGGAGCGCGTCTGCGTGTTGGCCTTGCCGGCCTAACTACGGCCGAGTACTTCCGCGATCAGGGCCAGGACGTGCTGCTGTTCATAGACAACATCTTCCGCTTTAGTCAGGCGGGCTCCGAGGTTTCGGCCTTGCTGGGTCGTATGCCCTCCGCAGTAGGCTATCAACCCACGCTCGCAACCGAGATGGGCGAGCTCCAGGAGCGCATTACGAGTACCAAGGAAGGGTCCATTACTTCGGTGCAGGCAGTTTACGTGCCCGCCGACGACCTTACGGACCCGGCTCCGGCAACCACGTTTACCCACTTGGATGCCACCACGGTTCTTTCGCGTTCGGTGGCAGACCTTGGCCTGTATCCCGCCATCGACCCGCTTGCCTCGAGCTCGGACGCGCTCGATCCCGAGATTGTGGGTGACGAGCACTATCGCGTGGCAATGAAGGTTCAGGCAACGCTGCAGCAATACGTGGACCTCCAGGACATCATTGCGATTCTTGGTATGGACGAGCTTTCGGAGGAGCAGAGGCTTACCGTTATGCGTGCGCGCAAGTGCCAGCAGTTCCTCTCGCAGAGCTTCCACGTTGCCGAGAAGTTCACGGGCAACAAGGGCGCATACGTGCGCGTGGAGGACACCGTTCGCTCCTTTGCCGCCATTGTGGACGGCGAGTGCGACGACATCCCCGAGCAGGCCTTCCGCTATGCGAGCAACATTGACGACGTGCGCGAACGGGCGAAAAAGCTATGATTACCTGTCAGTTCGTACGTCCCGACAGACTCATGTTTGAGGGTGAGGTCGATCACCTGATTCTAGTTACCGAAACAGGTGAGCTTGGCATTTGGCCCAAGCACTCTCCCCTTATTGCCGCTCTGGGCAATGGCATGGTTCGTCTTCACCTGCCCGAGTCCGAGGGCGGCGGGCAGGTGGACGTCATTGTGTCGCATGGCTATGCCGAGGTAAGCAACGATACGGTTATCGTGCTGGCCAACCATGCGCGCAAAAGCGACGACATCGAGCCCGAGGTGGTACAGCAGACCAAGGACGAGGCAATCGCAAAGCGCGACGCGCTGCCGGAAGACGACCACGGTCGTGCCTACTACGACGACAAGATCGCGTGGTGCGACCTGCTGCTTTCGCATACATAAACCGAAGTGTGTCACTAATCTGGGGACAGGCCTCAAGTTTGGATTCGCGCCGTAGCTGTATCGACGTGCCAATACAAACTTGGGGCCTGTCCCCAGATTGGCGGCATTGTGGCGTCCCAGACGCTATCCTTAATGCTATTCTCAAAACACTGTTCGCTTACACCAGAAGGATGGAAATAGTGAAGCAGCTTAAGCGAATACTGGCGGTTCTCCTCGCACTGGCGTTTGCCTTTGAGTTGAGTGGTTGTACGGCGTTTGGAGCGCCGGCAACTACGGAGGAGCTCCTTGTGCGCTACGTGGCGAATCCGAACGTAAGCAACTATACCGCTAAGGCGAAGATCGGGCTCAACGTAAATGCGCTGGGAGTTAGGGCCGCAATACCCGTAGCGGCGGATTTCCGTGTGTCAAACAACGCGGCGCACGGTACCGTTGAGGTGGATCTTTCTGCCCTCGATACGCGTAACTACAAATGCGAGTTCTATGCAGAGCTTTTGGACGATGCCATCAATTGCTACATAGGCACGCCCAAGGGAAACGAGGCCTCGTGGAAGCTATGGAAAATAGACATGAGGTCGAAGATCGACATAACTACCGTTACCGAACTGCTTTCCTCTTCCGAGCTCACCCTTATTGCCAAAGATTCCGACCCGCAGGTGAGCTATGAGCTTACCGTGCCCTTGTCTAAGGTGTTGGGTACCTGTTTTAACGTTACGGCGGGAATCAACGAAATCGGTGGCATGAACGAGCAGAGTTTGGTCGACATGGTAGGAAACGATAAGGTTCGCGTAGGGTTTACCAAGGATTGCCTCATGCGGTCAATAGACGCAGGGGTGTTGGCTACCGTAAAGAACGCGGAAACCAATAACGTTCAGGTGCGAATGGGCATTGACGTGTCTATGGAGCTTGACAATTACGGTACGGTGAACTCTGCGGACGTTTCGATTCCCGATGAGGTGCGTGCCAAGGCGGTGTCCACCGATACGCCCATCGACGTAATTGACGTCATTGGTGCAAACAGCCCGCTTGCGGGTGCCGTTGGGCACAAGGCGGCATAATGAAAAGTCGGCGAGTAGCATGCAAAAGGGACGTGGGTTAGCGACATCGAGCGCATTGTTGAAATAAGGTGATTGAACTTGAGAACCGCAGCTGCCATATTCAAGCGAGACCTACTTAGGTTGTTGCGCAATCCCATCGCGCTTGCCGTCGCGTTGGGTGTGGCAATCGTGCCTTGCCTCTATGCGTGGCTCAACATTGCCGCCAATTGGGATCCGTACGAGAATACGAGTACCGTGCCCGTTGCCGTTGTGAGCAGCGACAAGCCCGTGAAGGTTGCCGATATGGGCGAGGTATGCGTGGGTGACATGCTCATAGAGCAGCTTGCCGAAAACGACAAGATCGGCTGGCAGTTTCCCGCAACCGAGGAAGAGGCTCTCGACAAGGTGAAATCGGGTACGTGCTACGCCGCCATCGTGATTCCCGAGGACTTTACGAAGACCCTCACGGGCATTTTGGAAGGCAACGTAAGCAAGGCGAATCTTAAGTACTACGTTAACGAAAAGGCGAACGCCATTGCCCCCAAGGTCACCGATGCGGGCGCATCGACGGTGGAGAACACTATCAACGAGCAGTTCGTCTCCGTTGTGGGAGGGGTGATTACCACCAAGCTCGGAACAGTTGCGGACAAGCTTGGCGGAAGCGTAGACAAGGCGGCCGACAACATTGCCTCCGCCCTCGGCGAGGCGCGCACGGCGCTTGGTAACGTGGACGCAGAGCTCGACGGCCTCTCGAAGACCCTGGGCGATGCGCAGGTATCACTTACGGAAGCCTCGGACAAGCTCAACGGCTTGCTCGGCAAAGGCGACGAAGCGAGAAATGCCATTGGGGAGACGCTGGACAACTTCGACCAAACGCGAACCAACGCAAACAACCTCATGCTCGACATCTCCGACGCCCTGAGCAACGGTTCGTCCACCGTAAGCACGCTTTCCTCGCAGGCAAACTACGACATATCGTCGCTCGCAGGCGACGTAGCGTATGCGCAGTCGCAGGTAAATGCCGCGATCAAACAGGTGGAAACCGACCTCACGGACAGCGAGGCCCTTGCGGCCAAAATAACGGAGACGCTTTCCGTGGTGCGAACGCTCGACCCAAAGGATGACCCTGGTGCAAAGGAGACGAAGACACTCCTGGAGCAGCAGCTTAGCGCCGAGCGCGACATCATGGTGAATATCTCGAACACCCAGGCCGCCAAGCTCGACGAGCTGAGGGGCATCGCGAGCAGACTCGAGGCCGCTGCCAACGAGGTGAGGGACCTTTCCCAGAGCGTGGACGCCAAGGTGCAGGGCGCAACGAACGCACTGGCGGCTGCGCAGGCAAAGGCCCTGGGTTCCGACCTCAACGAAATCAACGCGGCGCTCGACTCGTTTGTTGGGGTGGCCAATCAGCTGGAGATGGCCACACAGCTCGCAGATCCGGTAATCGCACAGACGATGGACGTTGCGGCCAAGCTCTCGGACACGCTTCGCCAAACCAATGATGCGCTTGCTCTTACGCGCTCGTCCGTTGCTGACCTTGCGGACTCCATCGACAAGCTTGTGAAGGACCTGGAGGTCATCCGTGCCTCGGATGCCTGGTCGGTTCTTAAGAACATGACGTCCACCAATCCCGATGGCGTGAAGGAGTTCTTGTCGGCACCCGTTTCGGTGGACGAGAACCGCCTGTACCCCATGGAGAACTATGGTACCGGCGTCGCCCCGTTCTTTACGAGCGTTGCGCTTTGGGTTGGCGGCATCGCATTGATTGCCGTCTTTAAGCTGGAGGTGGACGAAGAGGGGTTCGACCGCGTGCGTCCGTGGCAGGCGTACTTTGGTCGCTGGGCGCTTCTCTCGCTCCTGAGCATCATCTGCGCCATTGCTTGCTGCATCGGAGACCTCGCGCTGCACATTCAGTGCAACTATCCCGTGGCATTCTTCCTGGCAGCCATCGTTGCCTCATTTACCTTTACCAACATTATATTTGCGCTCTCGGTGGCGTTTAAGCACCTGGGAAAGGCCATTGCCTTTACCCTCATAATCCTGCAGGTTCCGGGCTCTTCTGGCATGTATCCCATAGAGATGATGCCGCCGTTCTTCCGGGCCATAGGTCCCTGGCTTCCCTTCACCTACTCAAACAACGCCATGCGCGAGGCCATTGCAGGCTTCTATGGCAACGAATACGCGCACAACCTGTTCATGCTCCTTCTGTTTGTGGTGGCTTCCCTCTTGATTGGCGTAACCGCACGAAGCCACCTGGTAAACATCAATGCGCTGTTCGACAGGCGCCTGCGCGAGACCGATCACCTTATGGTGACTGAACCCGTGGCCATCCAGGACGATCGCTTCCGCCTTGCCACCGTGGTTAAGGCCATGCGCGACCCCATGGAATACCGCGAGATATTTGAGGAGCGCAGCGCTGCCTTTGAGGCCGCGTATCCCAAGCTCATAGCCCGTGGAATCGTGGCTCTTCTTGCCATACCTCCCGCGCTCTTCCTGCTTACCCTCGTGCTTGACGCCAAGCTGCCGCTTATTGCGGGTTTGGCGGTGGCGCTCATATTGATCTACATCTACATCATCGTGGTCGAGTACTTCCACGATCGCATTGTTCGCAAGCGTGCGCTCACCAATCTCACGCACGAGGAGCTTGACGAGGTTCTAAACAACACGCTGCGTGACGAGCTCATGCCCTTTGCCTCCGTCGATGCGATTTTGGCGAGGCGTCGTGGGCGTCAGCGTAAGGGAGGCGTTCTTGGCAAGGTGCAGCAGCGGGTGGCAAATCGAATCGAGCAGTCCGGAGGCGGCAACGATACCGAGGCAAAGGCCCCGAAAGGGGGTGATGAGCAGTGAGGAAGATATTCGCCATCCTAAAGCATGACTTCATGCAACTACGTGGCAATGCCATTGCGCTGCTCGTTATTATGGGCTTGGCCATCATGCCTTCGTTCTATGCCTGGTTCAACATTGCCGGTGGCTGGGACCCTTACGGCAACTCGGGACAGGTTAAGGTCGCGCTTGCCAATTCCGACGAGGGAATAGAGGGCAGCATCGTTCCCTTCCGCGTAAACGTGGGCGAGCGCGTGGTTACCTCGCTCACGGGAAGCGAAAAGATCGGGTACGTGGTCACCGACGAGGACGATGCGCTGGAGGGCGTACGCTCGGGCGAGTACTATGCGGCGGTTGTTATACCCAAGAACTTCTCATCGAACCTCCTGAGCGTGCTCACCAAGAACCCCGAGCATCCCCAGTTGGACTATTTCGTAAACGAGAAGCGCAATCCCATAGCCTCGATCGTAACGGGCAAGGCATCGGGTTCCATACAAACCATGGTGGACGAGGGGTTTACCAAGGCAGTAAGTGAGGTGATGGTCGATCTGTTTGACGAGGTGTCGGGCGTTACGAACAACGAGGGCGTCGCCACTATGGGGACGAACCTCAAAGGGTCGGTGGACAGCGTCCTTTCCGTGCTTGAGCGCACCTCGTCCGACATTGCCGCCTATAAGAACGTCATCGCGTCGATTCGCAGCGTCCTGGGGTCCTCGTCGACGATAGCGGGCAACAACTCAACGTCGCTCAACGTCGCCGGCGCTCTGTCGGATGCAGCCGATGGCGTGCGGACGCTCGATTCGGTGGCTTCGAGCGCAAAGGATGCGGCCAACTCCACCATCGATGCGGGCAAGAGCTCCGTGGACGACGTAAAGGCTGCGATCGACGAGGCCTTTGCGACCGCAGGAAACAAGACCGACCAGCTTGTCGAGGCCCTTGGGAAGGCCAACGACATCGCTAAGTCACGACGAGACGAGCTCGTGTCCTTCCGCGCGAAGCTCGACAACCTCAACGGGGAAATCTCGTCACACGAGGCGAGCTTTGCCGACCTAACCGTGACACTCAAGGTGGAGGCCGACATATCGGACCTCCTCCAGAGGGTGGACAACGCCACCGCCTACCTCAACGAGCTCATAGATTCGATGGACAAGACCGTGGCGGACATCCAAAGCACCAAGTCCAATACGGAGGCAAACCGCGCGGAGCTCGAGAGGCTTGCGTCCGAGGCCCAAAACGCCATCGAATCCGTCCGCTCGAGCTATAACGACAACCTCAGCGGCTCGCTTGACGGCCTTGCGTCCACGATTGATGCGGCCGCCGCCAAGGCCGTGGAGCTGTCCGATTCCCTGAGTGCGGGATCCCAGAAGCTCACGTCTGCCGTAGAGGGGGCCGACAATGGCCTCGAGAAGATGGAAAACACGTTGGACAACGCCTCAAAGAAGCTCGGCGACGTTGCCGACAAGATCAGGGGCCTGCGCGACAAGCTCTCAAGCGCGCTCTCGTCGGGAAACATGGACCTCGTGCGCACCATCATGGGTGGCGACGCGTCGTCGCTCGTAGACTTCCTGTCGGCTCCCGTTGGGCTCGAGCGCGAGGCCTTCTACGCGGTTGAGAACAACGGCTCTGCCATGACCCCGTTCTATACGACCATGGCCCTTTGGGTGGGTGGAACGCTTATTGGCCTTCTCATCTACGTGGGAATATCGAAGAAAACGGAAGAGGAGTTGGGTGCCGCGCCACGCCACGCCTACTTTGGCCGCCTTGCCTTCATTCTGTGCATAGGGGCGCTTCAGTCCATTATTCTGCTGCTGGGCGATCTGTACTTCCTCAAGGTCCAGTGCGCGAACCCCGTGCTCTTTGTGCTTACGGGCTTCTTGGCGTCAACGGTGTTCCTGAACATCATCTACTCGCTCGCAACGTCGTTTGGCGACGTGGGCAAGGCGATTGCCGTGTTCATCATGGTGCTTCAGGTGGCAGGTTCCGGAGGAACGTTCCCGGTGCAAATGCTGCCGCCGATTTTTCAGCAGGCATACCCACTCATGCCGTTCGTGCATTCCGAGAACGCCTTCCGAGCCGCCATGTTTGGCACATACGGCAACGACTGGCTCATGGAGATGGGCATACTTGCCCTCTATCTCATACCGGCGCTGCTGCTTGGCCTCCTTCTTCGCAAGCCCTTCGTCCGCTTGTTCGAGTGGATTGAGGAGAAGATGGAAGAGACCAAGCTCATGTAGTCTCAAAATAGCTGTGCCACCCGCAATATCTTGCAGCAGGAGGGGAGGCAGTGTGGCGATGAACTTGTGGGATTTCGTGGTGTTGGCTGCTGTAGCCGCCTTGGTTGCGCTGGCAGCGTGGCTCATGCGCCGCTCGCGCACCAAGGGCGGCTGCGCGTGTTGCCCCTACGCGGGGAGCTGCGAGAAAAAAAGCTGACAAGTGACCTGTCCCCTTGTCAGCATGCGGGGAGCTGCGAGAAAAAAGCTGACAAGTGACCTGTCCCCTTGTCAGCTGTTCTCTTGTCAGCTTTTTGTCCTGTGGGCAAAATATATAATACGCTGGTGTAAGCTGGGTATGATACTTTGTGACCAGTGAGGAACGGGGCGCAAGAGAAGGGTTGCAAACATGGATGCCATCGAGATCCAACATGAAGACGACCTGCTCATCATTAACGATGTGGCGCGCGCGATAGAGGAGAACGAGTTCGAGCCATACGTGCAGCCCTGCTTCGATTTGGTTGCAAGGCGTCCCATGCTGGCCGAGACGCTCGCTCGCTGGACCTTTCCCGAGGACGGCACGCTAATCCCGGCAGCCGCCTTTATCCCCTCCCTCGAACGCACGAATACCATATGCGGCCTAGACTGGTTCATAATCGACTCCATGTGCGCGTACCTTTCGGAGCAGCTGAAGACCCTTATGGTGCCGCCAGTTGCCCTAAACATCTCGAGTCAGCACGTAGACGATCCAAATTTCGCCAAAAGGCTTTTGGCAACAACCGAATGGCGAGGCGTGGACCCCATATTCTTGAGCATCGAATTTAGCCACGATCTCATAACAAGAGACGACCGGTTGGCAAAGACGCTCATTCCCTCCCTGATCGATGCTGGCTTTAGCGTGGTGGCCGACAAATTCAACGCAGGTCCAGACGCGCTTGTTCCGCTCATGCAAATGGGAATCGTAACGATTAAGGTATCGTCCGAGCTCTGGCGCGATAGCCCCCTAGGGAACCTGCGGGCGCTCACGCGAGCGGCCGACTTGCTTGGCATTGCCATGATCGCCGAAATGGTGGAAACGGAAGATGAGCTGAAGATGCTCAGACACGAAGGCTTCCTCTTCGCACAGGGGTATCATTTGGCATACCCCATGCCGCTGGATAACTACATCGAGCTATGTGCGAACCGAATGCCACTTAACAGAGGGCGTCAGCCGCAGTAAATGAGCACGCGCGCAGAAAGCCATCGTCTAATATGTTGAGGAATACCGCTTAAGGCCTGAATTCCTAAGAGGAGTATGGAGGACAAAAATGATTGCCACAAAGAATCTACCGCCCCTGGTGCAAAACCCAATGACAGACATGATTATGGAGGCGGTACGAACCGCTCTTCCCACCGTGCACACGCAGCTAAACCAGTTTCGCTTGAACTCGCTTCAGGTTCGCCAAGCTGCAATAAGGGCCACGAACAAGTCCATTAGATCAAGCCTGGAAGCGGACAAGCAGTTCTTTGAGTTGGTGCAAGCCATGCTTCCCATCGCCTACAAGCAGTCCTCCCGCATGCGCCTGAGCCTGATCGAAATACACGAGGCACTGATCAAAAACTTGAATCAGGCAATGGAGCAGAGCCTGAAAACCGATCAACAGCTCTACGACGCATGCTTGGAGCTGCTCAACAACGAGAGCGAGTCAGACGTCACCACCGAGGTCGTGGAGACCGAAGAGGAGATTGAGGTCGAGGTTGTTCCCGACGAGGAGATAGTTGTGGAACAGACCGCAGAGGAGAACTAGCTCCTGGGCATTGTGGTTGGGCTCCCGCGCCTGAAGGCACAGGAGCATGTTGTTTCGGGTGCTTCCCAAGTGGAAGCTATGGTCTGGAGTGAGGAGGCGATCTTTGTTTGGAACGCGTTTGCGATACGACCTACGGCAAGGTCGCGGGCACACATCACAATGGTTGCACGGCATATTTGGGCATTCCCTATGCAAGGCCGCCCTTGGGAGAGCTCGCCTTTCGTCATCCGGTTCGCCCGGAACCTTGGGAAGACGTCTATGAGGCAGTGCAGGGGAAGGCCAATCCCTTGCAATCGCCTGGAGAGGACCCGTTCACCGCAAGGTACACGAGTCAGGATTGCCTGTACCTGAATGTCTTTGTGCCCGACGACATTCCCACGCCCGCACCTGTGATGGTGTGGATTTATGGCGGCGCCTTTAGCGTGGGCGGCACGGGCTTGCAAGACGACGGCACCCTTATGTACGACTTAAGCCAATTTGCCGTGGATGCCCAAGTTATTGCCGTTAACTTCAACTATCGGTTGAACGTCTACGGTTTTCTTGACCTCCATTCCCTTTCCGATCGCTTTGACCGAAACTGCGGGCTGCACGACCAAGTTATGGCGCTTGAGTTCGTTAGGGACAACATCGCTGCCTTTGGAGGCGATCCCAATCAGGTTACGGCCTTTGGAGAGTCGGCGGGAGCCGCGAGTGTGCTGGCCCTTTCCTGCATACCGGCCGCAGAGGGACTGTTCCATCGATGCATAGTGCAGTCGGCCGTCATCGAGCACTTCTTCACTCCCGATGAGGGCAAGGCAAACGCAGAGCTGTTCATGGATCTTTTGGGAGCCACGGACCCCGAGGAGATTCTTACCCTGCCAGAGGAGGACATCGAGAGGGCCGGCAATGCGTTCGAAGGCAACATCCTTCTTCAGGGCGATATCCGATGCGCCTACTCGCCAATAATTGACGGAGAGTTCCTGCCCGTCGCGCCCGTGGAGGGCGTGAGGAAGAGCCCGCTCCCCATGCTGATTGGAAACAACCTGCGCGAGGGCGACACCTTCGTCAAGCAAATCCCGTTCTTCCTGCTCCCCCTTATTACAACGTATATCCAAGTTGACGTTCCCAGTGGTGGAGGCAGCGTAAGAGACAAGGCCAGCGCCGGCATTACGCAGCACGTCTTTGTTAAACCAATGAAAGCCATGCTTCGCGACCGCGTTGGTCCCGTTTGGAAATACGAGTATCGCCACGGGGAGAAGCTAGGGCACATTGACGAGCTTCCCGTCCTCTTTGGCATGGAGGATGACCCGACGGGGCTGAACATGCGGAAGATTTGGGGACGGTTTGCGAGCACCGGCGAGCTGAACTGGCAGCAGTACGGCGAGCAACCTTGCAAATTCGTAATTGAGTAAAAAGCTGACAAGGGGACAGGTCACTTGTCAGCTTTTCGAGTGTGTCAACGCCCCCATTACAGTAATGTCAAGCCCTTTGGGAACTTCACCTAGTTTTGGACATTAATCATCACTTTAATCGTCTAACCTTGGTGGCAGGCCCAGACGGGCTTGCCGACCGACCCCTCCCGGACGGCCCTCGCCCCCTGC
>JAFWKQ010000084.1 GCA_017545665.1 Atopobiaceae bacterium | reverse complement strand
GACAGCGCGGAACCCACAGCACCTCCGAGCACAGCTTGGCAACGCGCTCGTCTCCGTCGGTTGCCACGGCAAGCACGGCCGCCCCACGCGCCAAGCATTCCTGAATATTGGAGACGGTCTTGTCATGCACGTGGTCGGCAGGAACAATGGCCACCACGGGAAAACCGCCCTCGATAAGCGCGATGGGACCATGCTTCATCTCACCGGCTGGATAGGCCTCAGCATGCAGGTAGCTTATCTCCTTGAGCTTGAGCGCACCCTCGAAGGCCGTGGCGGAGTTGACGTTGCGACCAAGGTACAGCGAACTCGTCTTGTGCCGGAACAGGCGCGTGGCCTGCTTGTCCTGCCAACGTCTGGAAAGCACCTCGCGCATGAGGTCGGGAATGCGTTCTAGGTCCATGAAGTGCTTCTTTACCTCTTCGCGCGTCATCTGCCCCTTTGCCAAGGCAAGTCGAAGCGCCAGCAGATACGAAGCCACCATCTGCGCGGTATAGGCCTTGGTGGAGGCAACGGCTACTTCGGGCCCAGCCTGTACGTACAGCGTGCCATCCGACTCCCGGGCGGCGGTAGATCCCAGCACGTTGGTAATGGCAAACACGTTGCAGCCCATGCCCTTCATCCGCCGGGCGGCCGTAAGGGTGTCGGCCGTCTCGCCGGACTGCGTAATGATTACGCACATGGTATTATCGCCAACCAGATAGTCCTCGTCGTAATTGAACTCCGAAGCATATTCCACCGAAACCGGCACCCGCGCCCAGCGCTCTATGGCAGCCTTTGCCGCCAATCCAGCGTGATAGGAAGTTCCGCAGGCGATTATTACCACGTGTTCCACAGCGGCAAGCTCGGCCTTGGTAAGCGAGAGCTCGTCCAGCTCGATGCCATGCTCTCCCAAGCGGCCCGCAAGCAGGCGCTCAATGGCCTCGGGCTGCTCGGATATCTCCTTTGCCATGAAGTCGGAGTAGCCACCGAGCTTCGCGGCTGAGGCGTCCCAGTCGATGGTTATGGTGGCGGGGTGCTCCACCACGCGGCCGTCACGATCGGTAATGACGATGGTGCCATCGGACGAAAGCGTGGCCACGTCGCGATCTTGCAGCTGCATCACGCGGGAGGTAACGTTGGCCAACGGCATAACGTCGGACGCCACGTACGCGCCGTCATCGGCAGACGCAACCACCAAAGGCGAACCGTTGCGCGTAACCACCAGCGTACCTGGCACATCGGCGCAAATGACCGCCAGGCCCCAAGAGCCTTCCAGCCTGTCGCAGGCGTTACGCACCGCCTTCGCAAGGTCTCCGTGAGCGGGGCCCGACCAAGCCTCCTCAACAAGGTGGGCGATCACCTCGGAGTCGGTGTCGGAGCTAAACTTATGCCCGGCGGCCATAAGCTGGCGCTTGAGCTGCTGGTAGTTCTCTATTATGCCGTTGTGCACGACGGCGATGCGACCGGTGCAATCCAGGTGCGGATGGGCGTTGCGATCCGTAGGGGCACCATGGGTTGCCCAGCGCGTGTGGCCGATGCCGCAGGTGCCGTTGAGGTTCGCCACCTTGGCGCGCTCACGCAGCACCGAAACGCGACCGGCACACTTAACGCCATGGAGGTTGCCCGACGGTGACACCACCTGCACGCCTGCCGAGTCATAACCACGATACTCAAGGGTTTGCAATCCGTCCAAGAGCCATCCCGAAGCCTGGGCACGGCCCGTGTATCCCACAACACCACACATGGTTACCTCCCGTTTACACACATTAATGCGGCACATTGTATCAGCGCTTCTATGCCAATAGATTACGTACTGCAAAAATAGGATAAACAACTTGTGCCCGCGACCGACGTCATCAGCTAGCGCATCAAGATTGCAACCTGCACACTAAACGCGACACGGAATCGGCCCAATGTACACTCTCGGCCCCGCAGTGTGCATTGGGCCCTTTTCTTGTCGCTCTTTGTGTGCAGGTTGCGACTTTTATGGATGGCAAGGGCGCCCAGGCGGCAAGGGTGCCCAGGCGTGCGCCCGGGAACGCATCTCGCGAGCCGCGAGGGGCATAAACCACGCTGTACGCTGTTTCATAGTTAAACGATGTGCACAACGGGGCAATCCGCCCGATTGTGCTACAGTACCCGCGTGCTGTGACTGACGGATTTTCGTGGACACCACGGGGGAGCAGCACGATAGAGGCCGACCGTCTGGGCAAGTCAACTCGCCATGCGAGAGACTTGCCCTTTGTGTTTAGAAAGGACGCACATGCAAGACCTCATTGAGCTTCTGCAAAACAACGCCTATCCGGGACGCGGTATTGTGGTGGGCAAGAATCGCGTGTACTACTTCATCATGGGCCGCAGCTTTAACAGCCGCAATCGCATCTTCACCAAAACCGAGGACGGCATTCGCACCGAAGCGCATCAGAGCGAGCTCGTGGAAGACCCGAGCCTGATTATCTATCACCCCGTTCGCACCATGGGCGACGCGCTGGTGGTTACCAACGGCGACCAAACCGATACCATCGTGGAGGAGGGCAACTTCCGGCGTGGGTGCATGAAGCGCGAGTTCGAGCCCGATGCACCTAACTTCACGCCGCGCATCAGCGCCATCCTGCACGGCGATGGCTCGTTCGAGCTCTCGATTCTCAAACATCAGGATGACGGTCGCTGCCTGCGCGAGTTTTTCTGCTACGAAGGCGCCGATGAGGGCACGGGTTATTTCCTCTCCACCTACGTGGGCGACGGCGATCCCCTGCCAACCTTTGTGGGCGAGCCCATTGAGGTGAAGATGGGCGAGCCCGATGAGGTGTGGGATGCCCTCAACCAAGACAACAAGATCAGCCTCTACTGCAACGTAGGGGGCAGCGTAACGATTTTCAACAAGAACCTCGGCGACTAGCAATGTATAGGGCGCTCCGCAGAAGCGCACACACTCCCCAACCCGCCCGGCGAGAAATGGGCTTTTGGTTGGGATTGTGGATTATGTTGGAAGGAGGCGCAGACAAGATCTGCCGCGCGCAGTTCTGAGAAGCAGCTGCTTGAAGCACGCGCTTATCTTCTCGCCACCGCGACGAAAGGAGAAACCATGAAAGAACTCGAGCTCAAGTATGGCATGAACCCCAACCAAAAGCCCTCGCGCATCTTCATGCGCGATGGTTCCGATCTGCCGCTTACCGTCCTTAACGGCAAGCCAGGCTTTATTAACTTCCTCGATGCGCTTAACTCCTGGCAGCTCGTACGCGACCTCAAGGAGGCTACGGGCATGCCTTCGGCCGCGTCGTTCAAACATGTAAGCCCCGCCGGCGCCGCAGTTGGCACGCCGCTGAGCGATATTGACCGCCAGATTTACTTTGTTGAGGACGAGTGCGAGCTCTCCCCCATTGCCTGTGCCTACATTCGCGCGCGCGGCGCCGACCGTATGAGCTCCTTTGGCGACTGGGCCGCGCTCAGCGACGAGTGCGACGTCGCCACCGCCCAATATCTTAAGCACGAGGTGTCCGACGGCATCATCGCGCCCAGCTACGCGCCTGAGGCACTGGAGATCCTGCGCACCAAGAAGCGCGGCACCTTTAACATCGTGCAGATCGACCCCGCCTATGAGCCGGCGGCGATCGAGACCAAGGACGTGTTTGGCATCACCTTTGAGCAGGGCCACAACTTCTATAAGGTGGATCGTGAGCTCGTGAGCAACTTCGTTACCAAGCGTAACCAGGTGCCCGAGGAAGCCCTTGTCGACATGATCATCTCGCTCATTACGCTTAAGTACACGCAGTCCAACTCCGTGTGCTACGTAAAGGACGGCCAGGCAATTGGCGTGGGCGCCGGCCAGCAGAGCCGCATCCACTGCACGCGCCTGGCGGGCAACAAAGCCGACACCTGGTACCTGCGACAGCATCCCAAGGTGCTAGGCCTCAAGTTCGCGGAGGGCATAAGGCGCGCCAACCGTGACAACGCCATTGACGTCTACATTTCGGACGAGCACGACGACGTGCTGCGTGAGGGAGAGTGGCAAAAGTGGTTTGCCGAGCGTCCCGAAGTCCTTACCCGCGAGGAGAAGGCAGAGTGGATTGCCACGCAAACCGGCGTGACCGTTGGTTCCGATGCGTTCTTCCCGTTTAGCGACAACGTAGACCGTGCTCGCAAGTCCGGCGTGGAATACATTGCCGAGCCTGGCGGTTCCGTACGCGACGCCGACGTTATTGAGGCAGCAGACAAGTACGGCATAGCCATGTGCTTTACTGGCATGCGCCTGTTCCACCACTAAACCCAACTAAAAGCGGGATAAAGGGGACTGTCCCCTTTGTCCCGCTTTTATGTAGTATTACTCTTTTCTTCTAACCTTGAAAAAAGGTCACGGAATTGCCAAGCAAGACGGGTAAGATTGTATATGCGTAAGATTGTTTATGCAGTTGTACGAACAGAAGAAAGGACCAACATGCAATTCAACGCAACCGCAACGAAGACGTTTGCCGTTGGTGCTGCACTGACTCTCGCCTTGGTGGGATGCGGTGCCAACAACTCGTCGCAATCAAGCTCGAGCGCAAGCAGCTCGAGTGCGAGCAGCTCAAGTTCCTCCGTAGTTCAGCAGCAACAGGCTACTGTCAACTGGACTGCCGCTGGATCCGCCGAGGAGGCCGCAAAAGGCGCAGGCCTGGACAAATTTGGCGTCATTGACAACATCACCTTGGACGGCAAGGATTTCAAGGATCCTAAGTTCTCCCACGCAGGTGGCGTGGCGCAGGCAGTATACGAGACGGACGGCGTAAAGTTCACCCTTCGCAAGGGCGCAAACGGACACACCGCTCCTCTTTCCGATCGTGACCTCACCTCCTTCAAGAATAAAGAGAATACGAACATCGGTGGTACGGACGTAACCGCGTACGGTGTCGCTCACGGCGCCTCCACCGTCCTGACCTGGAGCGAGAACTCCAATGATTACGGTGTAACCTATGAGGCGGCAAACAATGGCGACCTCTCCATGGATGCCAAAGAGGTCGAGGAGATCGTGAATGCGATCAAGGGCGCCAACGCCTCTGCACAGCAGCAGAGCTCCGGCAGCCAGCAGCAGGGCAACAACCAGCAGCAGGGCAACAACGGCCAGCAGCAGGGCAACAACGGCCAGCAGCAGGGCAACAACCAGCAGCAGGGCAACAACAACCAGCAGCAGAGCAACAACGGCGGCGGCACGAACGCGTCGTACGGCTCCGAGCAGGCCACCCAGATTGCGCTCAGCTACTTCGGCGCCGGTGGCGCAGCCAAGGGTCCCGCGAACAACGTGAGCGTGAATGGTCCCATCGAGGGTGGCGGCACCACCTACTACGCGATTAGCTTTACCCTCGGCGACGCCACCTGCTCGTGCAATGTAGACGCCACCGACGGCCACGTGTACGCGGCCTCCGAGACGGTTAACGGTGTCGAGACCAACCTCGACCAGAATGGCAATCCGGATCTCGTGTACGACCACAACACGGGCGAACAGCTCTCGTAACACATAGGGGATACTCCCACATTTAAACACTCCCCCTTGGGTACATCGCAACGTACCCAAGGGGGAGTGTCTTTGTACGACGAAGGCTGGCGGGAGGCCAGCTTTTTTATCTAAACCAGCTTGCCGTTGCAGTGATCGATCATGTGCTGGATCATCTGCGCCGTCCAGCCCGTAAAGTCGCGCTTGCGATGCTTGAGCTCACCGTCTACCAGCTCGTCGTAGTTCACCTTGATCTTGTCAAAGCGTCGCACGTTGGACGGTTCCTCGCGCGTAAGGCATCCCTCCACCACACGCTGCGAGCGCACACCAAACAACAGCTTGGGGTTATACATAACGTGCGGCTCACCATCCTCGTCCAGCCACACCACAACCGCCTTCGTCACGCCAATTTGATTGGCCGCCAAGCAGGCTCCGCCTTCCAAGGAGTTAACCGTATCAATAAGGTCTTGTGCCAGCTCCGCATCCTCCACCGTTGCCAGCTCGCATCTCGTTGACAGAATCTCGTCGTCCTTAACCAGCTCTCGAATCATGTTTATCTCCCTTAGGTCCGTTTTTCTTATCGGTTTTCGGATTTTCGGCCTCTTTTATCGCCTACTGCTTCCAGATGCCCGTAGCAAAATAAACGAGCGCAGTCCAGGTAACCATGGGATAGAAGTGCCCGAACTTGTCGCGTCCTCGCTTGAGTATGCCAACTGCCTCTCGCTGCGTTACAAGCTCAAAGCCCCCAAACCGTTCGGAACCACTTGCCCCCGCCTGAGAGAGGCACGCAGAATCCGTGCCACGGATTATGGCACACAAAAGCGCCGTACTCTCGTCGGTAAGGCCTGGAGAATTGAAAAGCAGTGGGTTTATCATTCGGATCGAGTCTTTGGCGCCAAAGGCGATGCCTGTCTCCTCGTATATTTCGCGCACCATGGCGGCAACCAGGGGGTCGCGTCGCTGCCTGTCGGGCTCGTCAACAAGCCCCGAGGGAATGCTGAGCACATACTGCCCAATGGGGTAGCGATACTCGTAAAAGAGCACCAGGCGCGGCTCTTCGTTGCTCGGTGCCAAAACCAAACAGCAGCTCACGGCATCGGACAAGAGCTTGGCATGCTCGCGCTCGTCCTTTAGTACGCGCAGGTCCTCCAAGCTGCGACGCGATGCCTCGAAATAGTGCGTGTCGTCCTCGTACGCAAGGTCGTACACCTTTACGTAAGGGGTATCCAGCAGCTGGTTTACCTCAGGCATCGGCAGGGCTGGCATATCGGAAGACACCAGATACCGATCGCGCAGTCGCGCGATTGCAACGTCATCCAAACCAAACTCGTTCACGAAATAACTGGCTCGGCTTTCGTAGCGCTCGTCCACAGCGGCAAAGGCACTGCGAAGATCGCTCTCTCGCACGCTATGCATCTTTGCCCAGTTTTTGCGATCGTGCTCGGAGATGCCTTGGGGTAGGTCGTCGGGATCCATATTGATCAGAGGCGCACGGTACTCGTTGGTAAGCAAAAACTCCGACACAATATCGTCGTCGCTTACACCCAGCAACATGAGCGCCACTGCGGCGCATACGCCCGTGCGATCCTTTCCCGCAGTGCAGTGAAGGTAGAGAGGCACTTGCTCGTCTGTCATCATGTGAACCATCTCGTGCACGGCAGGATTGCCAAACATCATCGACACGTACAGATTTTTCATAAAATCTTCAAGGGCGCCATCCATATCGAACGAAGGGCCACCCTCGCGCTCAAAGCGTTCCACCATATCCGCAATGCCCGCAGGAGAGAAGTCGATCTCTTCGCCGCCTTTGTCATACATCCCACCAATGCGCAGATACTTGGTGCCACGGGGAACGTAATCCGCCCGGTCTTCCGCCTCGGCCGCTGAGCGTAGGTCTAGGATGCTCATAAGGCCAAACGAATCCACGATTTGCTTTTGCTGCTCGCTTAGGCCAACAAGCGCGCTCCCTCGATAGAAGAGCCCGCGACGCAAAGGTCGTCCTCCCGCCCCTCTAAGACCACCCAACTCGCGGACACCCATCTCTTGGGGGAATCCCGCAATTGCTCCCGGCAATATAGACTCTTCCATAACCGACCTCTCTACATACGAAACGCGACATATCGTAGCAGAGAGACGCCTAACCACAAAATATACGTCCCCTCTTAGGCCAGTCACGCCTCCTCACGGCACGCTTAAACCAGGTATAACTGTGCCACCTTCGACCTCGGATTGAGGGTGGCACAGTTATACCTGGTTTAAGCGTGCCACGCGATACACATCGTAGCGAACAGCTTTGCCGGCAAGCGAGTAGGAAGGGGTGGTCCCCGCAAGGTTAGGCCCTTTAGCGGGACGCTTCACAACCACTTTGCCTGCCCCCGTTTGCATGGCCGCGTTAAGCAGCTCTTCTTCGTTGTCGCAGGGACGCTCCAGCCGCTGCAACATTTGCAGCTTCTTCTTCACGGAAGCACTCTTTTTGCGCGCGGGAAACATGGGATCCAGAAGCACCACGTCAGGCGGCTCGTCCAGCTTTCGCATCCCTTCTACGCCATCGCCTTCCACAAGCCGCATGCGTGCCATGTATTCGGAAAGCCTCGCATCCTCCGAACCACGCCGAATGGCGTCGCGTAAAAGCGCGGCTATTATCGCATCGCGCTCAAAGAGCGTTACGTAAAAGCCCGCCGCGGCAAGCAGCAATGAGTCCTCACCCAGCCCGGCGGTCGCATCCACCGCCACGGGATTGCGCACCCCCCTTACGCGTGCCGCGCGCACCAACAGCTCGCGAGACAAGCGATTTTGCTGCAGGCGATTAACCGTACGCGAAAAGTCGCCACGCAACTCCATGCCATCGCCAACCAATGTGAGACCCTCGCTACGCATGGCAAGCTGAAGCCCTGACGGACAAGCTATGCGCAATGGGTCTGGGCATGACGGCATACACACGGAACCGCGCACCTCCCGCACTCCAGAAACGTCTTTAGCCCAAGGGACTGCCTGCAAGCTCAAAGCTGTCGACCGAGCCGTAACCTACCCCGCGAGAGGGATTGAAGGCCTCCACCGTCACTCCCCCGCCAATGCAGAGTCCCACGTGCCCTGGCCGCCATACGATATCGCCATAGGCCGCCTCGCTGGCAGGCTTGTTGCAGAACTGAACCTGATAGCTGTCCGAATAGCCAACAAAGTAGCCAATCGAGTCGTACGCGGCACCCGTAAGCCCCGAGCAATCAAAGCTGTCGGGGCCATGCGTCGCCCACACGTATGGCTTTCCAACCTGCGCCAACACGTAGTTGACCACTGCCGTGCGCGCATCCTGGTTCGACACTGGCGCAGGTGAGGTAGCCTGCTCACTACTAGATTCATTGCTTTCGGAGGGGGTACTTTCCTCCTCCTCCCTCTTCTCTTCTTCTTCTTGGTCCCGCTGCGGTTCGGTACGCTCTTCCTCTTTGGGCTCAGGCTTCTCGCTCGAAGAGCTCGATGAGGAAGAGGCGCTATTCTGCGCGTTGTTTTCGCGCGTGTCGCCATTGTCCGCAGGTTTATTGGCATTGGCCGCATCCGCTTCCCGTTGTGCGTTCGCCGCTTCGACCGCGGCGGCTGCCTGAGCGCGTGCCGCCTCCTCGCGTGCAGCCTGCTCGGCAGCAAGCGCGTCCTTGAGCTCCGCCGAGAGACCCGAAACGTACGACTCCGCCTCCGCTGCCTTGCCCGCAAGCTGATCCCTCTGAACCACTTGGTCGGCCTGCAGCTGCTCAAGAGAAGCACGCTCCTCTTCCAACGACGTACGCTTTTGGGCGAGGTCGGCCTGAATGTCCTTTACCGCCCTTATCTGCTGGTTGTAGGACTCGCTCACCTTGTTCGCATAGTAGATACGACTGAGAAGATCCTCAAAGCTCGTAGACGAGAGAAGAATGGACAGCAGACTCACGTTGCCATCCTTGTAGCTCGTAGAAACCGTTTGTTCGAGCGTCTTTTGCGCGCCGACGAGCTCGCCTTGCCTCACCTCTATTTGGGCGGACGTGTCCTCGATCTTCTCCTGCGTGGTTGCAAGATCGTCCATGGTCTTGTTAAGCTCGTTGCTGGCAGCCTCGGCACTGGCATATAGGCTGTCCAACGTTGTTCGAGCCTGGTCCAGCTTTGCTTGCAGCTCGCTAGAGGTATCTGCCAAAGCCACAGAGGGAACGGTACCCCCCGCAATCAATGCCGCGCAAAGTGCGCCGGCAATGCGACGTTGTGCTGTGTTCATCAGGAAAGCCTTCCCCTGAAATGCTACGATTACGAGGCTCTACTATACCAGAGAGGCATGGCTTGCCGCACCCTATGAACGCGTTCTACGACGAAACGACATTCCTGCTGTTCGAACCTCGTCGTTCGAGCCCGCTCGCGAGGCAAGTGGCTACGCACCCTCGCTCGACGCCACCGCGCAAAACGGGCAACCCCCTAGGATGGCGAAGGACGCCGCCTTTGCCACGTCAACGACACGGAAGACCTTAGGGGAGGCAAACGGGCCTCAGATCGGCTCTGAGGGGTTTGCCCAGCTAGACGGTTCGCTTTTTTGGGATCTTCCGTGGGGGTGGGCCGCCGCAGGGGTGCGGTGTACCGCCTATGGCTAAACGGGATCCGCAAATCCCCAGCTAGACGGCCCGCAAGAGGGGGCGACTTCGCGCACGCGGCAGATGCGGCACCAAAAAATGTCGCCCGTGACCTCGGGCTTTGCAGGTGCCGATGCGCCCGCACGGGCGAGACCACACCAAAAAAAGCGCCCCGTTACAAAAGTGATGCGAGGCAAAATAAGAGGAAAAAGGAGATTTTAATTTGTGATATTATGTATTAACGGGGCGGATTTTGGTTGCCAGACGCATGTGGTGCCGTTCCGGCCACCCCGCGCCAAGCGACGGCGTCATCATGCAGGAAGTTTCCTATTTATTGCTATTAGCTTAACGAGCGCTGCGCTATGCAGCAGAATCACGCTTTGCCAAGGCCTCGCGAACGCGCAGTTCAAAGCCCGCCACAATGGCAGAGGTGGGACAAGCGGCCTTGCAATTGCCGCAACGAATGCACTCCGGGCCATTAACCTCGCGTTCTGGGTTTAGTCCCATGGGACAAGCGCTCACGCAGCTATGGCAACTAGCACAGCTCGAGCGCTCCACGTGCATCTGATACAGGCTCACACGATTGAACAGACCATAGAAGGCCCCAAGGGGGCAAAGGTACTTGCAGAACGGCCGCTGGACGCACATGGACACAAGCACCACTACCGCAAGTACAACGATCTTCCACCAAAACAAGATGCCTATCTGTGCAGCCAACCGAGGGTTGGCAGCCATAAGTGGCAACGCCCCCTCAAGCATTCCCGCAGGACAGAGAAACTTGCAAAAGAAGGGTGCGCCCGTTCCCGTTGTTGCCCGAAGCGCAACCGGTAGCGCAACCACCAAAAGCCCCGCAACCACATACTTAAGCCATCGCAACGCACGGTCCAACTTGCGCGGAAGCTCAAGTTTGGGAAGCGGGATGCGATACAGAAGGTCCTGGATAAAGCCGAAAGGGCAAAGGAGGCCGCATACGAGCCTGCCAAGCACCACTCCAAAGAGCACTAGCAGTCCCATTACATAGAACGATATGCCCCTGGAACGTCCACCGAGCACCGTTTGCAGGGACCCCACAGGACACGACGCCACCGCACCGGGACATGAGTAGCAGTTGAGCCATGGAACGCAGGCGGCCTTCGTTGGCCCGCCAAATACCTTGCCGGTAATGAATCCCTGCACGTAGCCATTGGAAACGCAGGCAGTCAGCGTCTGCAGCAGCAATCGTCGACGACCGTGCGCCTTTATGCGATCCCTATGCACTCCAGGCATACCCGTATCCCCTTTGCTAAAACCACTTGAAGCTCACCGCTCAGAACGCCGTAGACAATGGACGCAAGCGCAACCGCCAGCAAAAGCAGGCGCAAGATCGAGAGCCTTGCGCCCGACGCTATGCGACTGCTAGGCATTTGTCGGCGCCTTTCCTTGAGCCTTGAGCGCCGCGTTTATCATCTGTCCATAGGCAGCGCCTATGTTCTGGGGAGCGCCCTCAAGCACGTCGCCAATCACCTTGCCCGTGCTATCGACCACCAAGGTGGTGGGAAGGTACATAACGTCTGTACTCAATTGCGCAAAGTCCCCCGTGCCACCAACGAGCGTAGGGCAGGCAAGACCTGCATCCTCAATTACTTCGGCGGCAGATTGCGGATCGGAGTCATAGTCGGTACACACGGTAATTACCTGCACATTCTTTGGAAGCGTTTTGGCCCAAGCAGCAATTTCGGGCATCTCATCCAGGCAGTAAGGGCAGTAGACACCCCAAAAGTTAATGAGCGTTACGTCTGCCTTGGCCAAATCGTCCTGCGTAAAGGTCTTTCCATCAAGCGTCTTTGCCGCAAACGAGGAGAGGCTGGCGTAGTTTGAGACGGACTCCATGAGCTCCGAATCGTAATCGGTTGTTCCCGTTGGAGCTTCATCTGCAGCTATGCCTTCGGTTGCCTCTTGGGTACTGGAAAAGTGCTGCGAAGTCGAAGGGTCAGCCACAGGCGCCAACGTTGCGCTCCCACAGCCTGCGAGCAAAGACGCGCACAACGCGCCCGCCGTAATTGTTATGGCCGCCGTCTTTCCGAACGTCTTTACTGACTTCATGGTTTTCTCCTCGTGTGATCGTTTGTGTTGCGACAATACAATCGTATGAGGATACGAGGACAAAATCTTGCGTGTAACCGTTAGAAAGCTGTCACAAAAGTGTCATGCGCAGGCGAGCACGCCCGTCTGAGGCACTGGCTTGGGTATTCCGTAATCCATTTGCTGTTGTTCACGCCCCGAGCCTGCGTCCGGCCCGCAATTGAATCCGAGCGTGAAAGACCGTTGCGAAGTCAAAATCACTCCCACTCAACTGAATCACTGTACTGGCATTTATTATTTCTTTCACAACACAGCAGGTAGATGGCTTGTATTTTGCAAGAGCAGCACGGCGGAGCCAGTCCATGGACAAATCTTGGACAAACCGTGCTCGGTCATCGGGGTCCCAAGCTCAACTCGATGGGGGTTCCTATCCGACTAAATGCAAACAGCCATGAACGTCGGGGCATGCAGTCAGAGGTAAGCTCGAAGCGCATCTATGATGGTTTACAGTTATGGTTTCTGACACTTTGCAAATATGGTATTATGCATCTTGCATATATGGTTTATCGGGCTTGGCAATTACGGAAGGTAGAGCATGATAGAACGAACACTCTCGTCTTTCGTGAAGGACAACGCAGGATGGTTCCCCATTGTGTCCGTGACCGGCCCGCGCCAAAGTGGCAAATCGACGCTCGTGCAGCACGTCTTTCCTGATTATGAATACGTCAACCTCGAGGACGAGGCGACCCGCAATCTTGCCCAAGCCGATTCCGCCGGATTCATCCGCGAGCGACCGGCGCGCCTCGTCATAGACGAAGCACAGCGCGTGCCCGAGCTCTTCAGCGCCATCCAGGTTGCCTCCGATGCCTCCGGGGAGCCGGGACAGTACGTGCTTTCCGGATCCCAGAACTTCCTGCTGCTCAAGCAGATAGGTCAGACCCTTGCCGGGCGCGTAGGCATCTGCAAGCTTCTGCCGCTCTCATATCGCGAGTGTAAAGAGCACGGGGAAGAGCTTGTGCCCGACTCCTTCATGCTGAAAGGGGGTTATCCGCGCTTGCACGTCGCGAATATTCCTCCATCGGTCTTCTTCGAGAACTACCTGCAGACCTACGTCGAGCGCGATGTGGCAGGATATATTGACGCGCGCAGCACGACTTCGTTCCGCACCCTGCTCGGCCTCTGCGCTCAGGGGTGTGGGCAGCTCCTCAACGTGTCACGGCTATCGGGGGACCTGGGCGTCGCGCGGGCGACCGTCGACTCGTGGCTTTCTATCCTCGAGTCGAGCTACGTCCTGTTCAGGCTCCCTCCCTACCACGCCAACCTCCGCAAGCGGCTCACCAAGACCCCGAAGATCTATTTCTACGACACGGGGCTGCTCTGCCATCTCCTGGGGATAAGGACTCCCGAGCAGCTGCGCGACAGCCCGGCCCGAGGAGCCGTGTTCGAGAACCTCGTCGTGGCGGAGACGCTCAAGCGGCACCTGCATGTCGGTCGAAACCCCGAGCTGTACTTCTACCGCGACGACAGCAAGATCGAGGTGGACCTCGTCGACGTCACCGATCGCGTCGCGCCGGAGCTCATCGAGATCAAGTCGACGACCACGTACAAGCCCGAGCTTGCACGGCACTTGAGCGGCGTCGGCGACGCCCTCGGCATCCCCGAGGAGGGCCGCGGCGTGGTCATGCGCTCGGACAAAAGCCATGTAGTGAACGGCGTCAGGCACTGGTCGGCGCATGAATGGCTGATGCGCTAGGCGAACGATAGGCTAACGCAAGATGGCGGGAGGGAAACGATGGGTGGCAAAGGCATAATTGCGTATCTCGTCCGGCTATCAGTCGAACGCGCGCTTGGCCTGCTCCTTTACCTGCTCGGCTCAGGTTGGGTTTTGGGGCCAAGGGGCACGCTCTGGTTTGCCGTCTACTTCGCCGCTATAGGCACGGTCATCTGGCTCTACCGCACGTCGCCCGACACGATGACAGCAAGGCTTTCCATCGCCGACACCAAGGACGTGACTCCTGTGTGGGACAAGGCCTTGCTCGCGGTGTTCTGGCTGCTTGCCTACTTCGTAGTGTACTGGGTCGCAGGCAGGACGTGCGGCCCGTCGCCGGCCATAGACGTCGTTGCCGTTCTCGGCGCGGTCATATACCTGCTCTCATCCATGCTCACTGCCTGGGCCCTTTCCGAGAACCTCTATGCCGAGGCCGTCTCCCGGGTGCAGAAGGAGCGCGGACAGCGCGTGTGCAGCGGCGGTCCCTACGCCTACGTTCGGCACCCCATGTACTCCGCCATCATCATGTGGTGCGTCTCTGTGGTCATGGTATTCCCGAGCGTGTGGGTGGCGCTGGTTTCGGGCGCGGTCGCGCTCGTGATCGTAGCGCGCACGGCTCTAGAGGACGCGATGCTCATAGACGGGCTTCAAGGCTACTCGGAGTATAAGGTCAGCGTGCGATGGCGGCTTGTTCCCTTCATTTGGTAGCGCAGGCATCTTGCGTCCTCTGTGGTTTGCACCCGTGGACAAAACCATGGACAAATCGTCCCGAAAGAGGTGTTGTTTACCAATGCGAAGTGGTGCGCCGTTTTCTCGGACACACCACTTCTGTCCTGCGGATTCGTTATGTTTCGGGGTGGAGTGTGAAATACCGTTTCGTGTGAATTTTTACTCCCACTCAGTAGGGCTTTGGAGTTGGGGCAACTTTTCACGTCACCGTTTCCGCAGGTCAAAGGCTTGATATTTCGACGCGGCATGGAAGAGGCGTTCCGCATGGAAGAATCTCGGAAGAATCGTGCTCCGCGCCGTACCAGCGGAAGAACGCCTTGGAAAACGTAGGGTGTATGCCGCGTCATAACGTGCATCTCTAGAACACCTTCGAGACGGCCGCCACGGCCTCGCGCTTGGCGTCCATGTTCACGTGCGTGTAGATGTCCATGGTGATCTGGGAGCTGTAGTGGCCCGCCAGCTCCTGCATCACCTTGGGGTGCACGCCGTTCATCGCGAGCAGGGTGAGATAGGTATGGCGGAGCTCGTGGAGGGTGAAGCCTTCCAGCCCGAACCTGGAGCGGTCGTTGGTCCACCACGTGCTGAGCGTGGCCGGGTTCACGCGGGTACCGTACTTGGTGGCAATCACGGGGAAGTTCTCGTCGATCTCGATGTAGCCCTCCCACGGATGGCGGAACGAGTTAGTACGGTCAAACTGGGCCTTCTGGGCCTCGCGGAACTTGAGAAGCGATTCGCGCATGTTGTCAGAGAGCGGCAGAAGGCGCATGCCGGCCTTGGTCTTGGTCTGCTTGAGGTTTCCGTACACGTCGAAAGAATGGCTGATGTCCACGATGCCGCGATCGAAGTCGATGTCCTTCCAAGACAGGCCGCAGATCTCGCCGCGCCTGAGGCCCATGGTGACCGCGATGAGGTAGGCCATGTCGCGGGCCTTGGTCTCGTCGAGCATGGCTATCATGACATGGACCGCGTCCGGGCTAATGGCTTTCTTGGGCTTGGTGTCCATCTTGGGAGGGTCGGCCTTGAGGCACGGGTTCTCGACCAGGATTCCCTCCTTGATGGCGAGGTCAAACACGAGCTTGATGTTGTCGTGTATGCAGTTGACGTAGGAGCCGCCCACCTTGCGCCCGGAGGGGCTCTCTCCCTTGAGCAGGGCTATGTACATGCTGTTGAGCATGGCGGGGGTGATGGCCTCGAGCTTCGCCTCTCCTATGTGCATGCAGGCGGCTTTGAAGTGCCCGCGCTGGCGCTCGAGCGTGGTCTTCGCCACCTCCTTCTTGAGCTCGCGCTGCTCGAGGAAGTAGTCGCTGTACGCCTTGAACGTCCAGGAAGTGCGGCCCTGCACGCGGTTCTCCTCGATCTCCTCGATGAACTCGCGAAGCGCTGCCTTGGCCGCCGAATAGCTTCCGTTGACGGTGCGGGTCTTCTGGTAGTACTTGCCGGTCTTCGGATCCTTGCCGAGGGACACGCGGAGCTGCCACTTGCGGCACTTGCCCCTGGGCTTGTCCTTCTCGAGCTGGATGATGGAACCCATTCCCTGTGTCGTCGCCATGCCGATCACCTGCCCTGCTGGGTAGCGATGAGCTGGTCGCGGAAGGCCAGGAACTGCAGGTACTCGTCGAAGCGCTCCTTGCCGCCTTCGCTGAGCGTGCGGTACGCGGCGTTGAGGTCGCGGCCTTGCGTGTCGTCGGCGCCGTCGCGGCCCACGACCGCATCGATGGAGCAGTGGAGCTTGTCTGCGATGGCCCACGCCGCTCGCAGTGGGATGCCGGAGTCGGGGTCGGCCAGGGTGCGCTCATAGCGCGAGTAGGTTGTCGCGGGGATGCCGAGAACGGCTGCGAATTCCTTGCTGCTGCGGTATCCTGCCGCCTTGCGGAGGTCCGCCAAGGATGTTTTGGGTGGAACAGGCGCCTGGGCGCTGTTCATGCGGTTAGTTGATGCCATATAATGACACCGTCCTTTCTAGGCGCTACTAGGTTGGACACGGCCCGTGGGTGTTGCAGCACTCTCGGGCCAACTCTTTTTGCGGCTAGAGTCGTATCGTGCTGTATTCGATGGTGACCCTATGCTGCCTGTCGAACGCTTGCATTACCCTGGCTATCACCTCCTCGTCCTTCTTTCCGTATTCCTCGTCCATCCGTGAACGCTCGTCTGCGAGCATCGACTGGATCTCGTCTTCCGACCAGTGCTTCTCGGTGCCGTCGGCGTCGAGGTATCCATCGCGCAGCTCTTCCTCGAGCCCCTCGCAGTGCTGGTCGATGCCGGGCTTGCGCTTTGCCGCCGCCTGCTCGGACAGGAAGCTCTCGAAGGCGGAGCGCTCTTCCTTCGGCGTCGAGAACGCGACGAGCTCGCCGAACCGGGTTCCCTCGTATGCCGTCTCGTAGAACATGCGCTGGTAGTACCTGCACAGGTCGTCGTACTTGCGGTCCTGCTCGTCCTGGCGCTGCCGACGCGCCTTCTCGTCCTTCGCGCGGGCGAACTCGATGAACTCGTCCATGAGCGCGCGGGTCTCGGGCAAGAGGCCGTCGTAGAACTCCTGCAGCTCGTTACGGCCGGAAGTGACGGGGGTGCGGCCAACGATCTCGTCCACGGAGCATTCCAGAAGGTCGGCCATCGCAATGGCGTGCTTCATGGGGATCGTCTCCGGGTCGCGGTCGTAGCGGGACATGCTGGACGCCGCGATGCCCAGCGCTTCGGCGAACTCTCGGGCGCTGCGGTATCCCTTTTCCTCCCGTAGGTCCTTGATGCTCTTCGCCATGGTCTTGTTTCCTCCTCGTGTGTGCGTTCTGTGGTGGAGCGGTGCCTTTCCCGCCGTGAACGGTTCAACACTACGCAACGAATCATACCACCACGCAACGCTTCTAACAACCTCTATCGGCTATTGTACCATATATTTCAACTTCTGTTAGCTCTGATGGGATTCTCTGTGCTACCCTATGGCACGCGGAAGCAACAGACCGAATCGCTGTTCCACGGAGCGCATCGGAACTATTGCGGCCGTAGACCTAGTAGCGCCTAGAAGACAACCGAGCATTAGGAGGTACGACATGGGAACCAAGTTCGACGACCTGCCGCTGTTCTTGACACCGCAACAGCTGGCGCAGATAACCGGAGAGCACGTGAACTCGATCCGGCGCGGCATCACGGAGGGCCGCATCCCCGCGGACAAGGTGAACGGACGCTGGCGCATCTGCCGCGACGCCGTGTTCGCCAAGACGAAAGAGGGCCTTCTCTTCGGCGAGAAGGTCGAGTCGTGAGCGAGCGCACGCTGCGCATAGGGCAGATCTGCGAGAAGCGGGGCACCCAGGCGATGATCGCGAAGAAGACAGGCATATCGCGCCCGGCGGTGTCGCGGATCGTGCGGGGCCTGGAGCCGCCCTACCCGAAGCGTGGCAAGGCTATCGCGGCAGCCGTGGGCTGGGCCGGCGACTGGCGCGAGCTCTTCGAGGAATGCGACGAGGAGGGAGGCCCGATGTGAAGGCCTTGGAAATAGGGCGACCCACAGCCGGAATCTTGGCGGATGCGAGGCTGCGGGCCACCGGTAACCAGAGCTCTGCGCTCTGTGCGAGCGATTATAAACCTTGCGGCAACTTCCCCAAAGGCTGGGAGGTGAGCCGATGATCACCGAGACCGACCGTGACGCGCTGCGCGGGCTCATGCCCGAGCTGCTAAACGTGCGCTGCGGGATCACGGACCTGCGGAGGTCCTTCCGCTGCCCGTCGCCCAACCACGACGACCGCGACCCCTCCGCCCACTATTACGAGAACGACAACACCGTCCACTGCTTCGGGTGCGGCAAGACCTGGGACGTGTTCTCCCTCATCGCCGAGCTCGACGGCATAGACGGATTCGCCGAGCAGGCCAGGGCCGTGGCGGATGCCGTGGGCTACCGGCTGTCGGATGACGACGAGCCCAGGCGGCCGAGACAACGGCCCAAGCGTAAGCCAAGGCCCCTCTTCGACAAGCCGCGCGAGGCAGGAGGCGCCGACTGCGCGGAGGCATGCGGAAACGCCTTCGGCCAGCTCTACTACGCCGAGAACGACATCGGCCGGCGCTACCTGCGCTGGCGCGGCCTGGACGACGGCGACGCGGCGACCTTCGGCCTAGGCTTCACCAAGGACCCGAGGGAGATCATGCCGGAGTTCCGCGTGTACGAGCCCAATGCCTTCGGCTTCATCACCATACCGTTCTGGAACAGGGACTTCTCGACGGCAAACTACTGCATGGTGCGCACCGTCTGCAAGCCCGGCAGCGCACGCAACAAGGAGTGGCGCCCGCGAGGGCTGGCGACGCCCCTGTGGTGCGAGTGGCTCCTGTCCATCGGCGCCGACCAGGTCTACGTGACCGAGGGGCTGATCGACGCGATGGCACTCGCCAAGATCACCGGCGGCGACACCATGGCACTTGGCGGCGTATCGAACGCCAAGCGCCTGGCGCAGGTGCTCTACGCGACGCCTCCCGATCTCAGGCCGAAGAAGATCACGGTGGCCATGGACGAGGACGACGAAGGGCACAGGACCCGCGACAAGATCTGCCATGACCTTGACGTGCTCAAGATCCCCCATGCGGTGATGCCTCCCTACCCGGGCGGTGCCAAGGACGCCGACGAGTACCTCATGGCCATGCGCGGCAAGGAGTGGGAATTCTACAAGAGGCAGGGCTCGGTGGCCACCGACTACCCGCTTTGGTACACGAGGTGGCTGTAGATGGGAGCTAACAAGGACGCATACATGCACGACGTGGAGGCCGCGAACGACGCGGCCTCCGTCGTCTCCGAGGATATTGCGGCAACAAACGGCTTTTCATCGCCCTTGCCGCCCTTCCAGCAGGCCATCGTGCTCAAGGACGAGCTGCCCGAGATGCCGGCAGAGGTGATCGAGGGCGTGCTCCTGGAGACGCACAAGATGCTGCTGACCGGGCCTTCCAAGGCTGGCAAGACGTGGTGCCTCATCAACCTGGCCGTGAGCGTAGCGACCGGTGGATGGTGGATCGACTTCCGCTGTGCCCAGAGGAAGGTGCTCTACGTGGACCTGGAGACCGACCCGAGGACGCTGCAGAAGCGCGTGTCGCGCGTGGCCGAGGCGAAGAGCGCCGACGCCCAGCCTGTGCGCGAGAACCTCACGCTCTGGCCCCTGCGCGGCAAGTCCTGCTCGCTCGAGGAGATCGCGGCCGAGCTCTTCTGCCGTTGCAAGGCGGGCGACTTTGGCATGGTCATCATCGACCCTGCCTACATGGTGCAGGACGGCGACGAGAACAACGCCAAAGACATCCGCGAGTTCTTCGCCAAGCTCGACGAGATCTGCGTGAACCTGGAGTGCACGGTGGTCATCAGCCACCACCATTCCAAGGGCGCCCAGGGCCTGAAGAGCGCGATCGACCGTGGCAGCGGCTCTGGCGTGTTCGGCCGTGCCCCGGATGCCGTGCTCGACATGACCGAGCTGATCCTTGAGCCCGGCACGCTGGAGATGGCGCGGCAGTCGCACAAGCTGGCCGACGTGAAGCGGCTCACCGGCTGGCGGATGTCGTTCACCCTGCGCGAGTTCGCCCAGAAGGACCCGCTCGATCTGTGGCTCGTCTTCCCCTTGCACGAGGTCGACCACACCGAGCTTTTGGCCGACTGCAAGCCCAACTACGGCGGCGTGTCCGAGGCCAGGAAGCTGCGCACCGAGGCCGAGAACCTGGGCAAGGTTGCCTCGCTCGAGGGCGTGTGCGACCGGCTCATCGGGCGCGGCGAGAGCTGCGAGCGCGACGAAGTGCGCAAGTCCCTGGGATGGAGCCTGCCCACCGTGCGCCGCTGGCTCGAGGAGTCCAACCGCTTCGAGCAGACGCTCGACCCCAAGACCGGCAAGGCGCTCATCGTTCGCAGCGTCGTGAATGATGCGGCAACTTCTGGCTCTTCTGCCGAGGGCGCGGACAGTGGAGAGGAGGCCCAGGGTGTCCTTCCCATTGCCTGAAAGGGTGCAAATTTCCATGTTTAAGGGGGGTAAACAAACCCTTATATATAGAACTTTTTGTGGGGAGGGGGATGTGTGTCGGGGACAGGACGCCCCGACAACACACCCCCGCACCCTTCCCGTGAGGCTTGAGGGGGCAAAAGGCTTTCACCCGACCTTTCACCCAGAGCGGTACCCGTCATGAGCGCGAAGGGATGGAGGGCCTGGACCACAAAGGAGCTCGACGTGATGCGGGCGAACGGCCACCTGGGCGTCGAGGCCGTGCACGACGCACTGCTCCGCGAGTGCGGCACGGACCGATCCGCTCGGTCCATCGAGAGCCAGGCGAGCCGGTGCCACGTGAGCCTGCGCGTGCAGCAGGTTTGCCCCGAGTGCGGCGTCGTCGGCGTGCGCCTGAACAGGCAGAGCGGCCTTTGCCCCATGTGCACGGAGATCATGCACCTCAACGAGGAGGTGGCCTTCAACGAGATCCTGCAGCGCGAGCGCGAGGAGAAGGCCGACGAGGCCGAGGCTGCCGCGATCCGCAGGGAGCGCGATCGGATGCGGCAGAGGAACAGCCGCCTCTGCAGGAAGTACGGGCTCAAGAGCCGGCGCGACCGCAAGTGAGGGTGCAAAGGGTGCAAAGGGTGCAAGGTTTCGGCCTTTGCACCCTTTCACCCCTTGTTAGCCCCAGTTTGTGACGCGCGGGGAACATGCCACCGTGAGGAGGTGGCACCATGCCCGCGAAGTTGAAGCTTACATACGCGCTCGTCGAGCAGATCGTCGAGCTCAAGCGCGACGGACTGTGCGACGCGGACATCATCGCCGCGATCGGCGTTCACCAGGCGACGTTCTACCGCTGGCTGAAAGAGGGCGAGAACGCAAAGACCGGAGTGAAACGCGCGTTATACGAAGAACTAAAAAAGGCCGAGGCCCAGTACAAGAGATGCCTGCTCACGACCATCAAGTCGGCGGCCGAGAGCCGGGCGCAGTACTGGACGGCGGCAGCCTGGCTGCTAGAGCGCAAGTACCCGATGGAGTACGGCAAGATGGAGCGCAAGGCCGAGGAGGCCGACAATGCTCCTGTGCAGCTGACCCTCGGTCTCGTCATCGAGCCCATGGCCGACGACTCCGACGGCGAGGGCGGTGGTTCCGAGTGACCAACGTCTCCGACTTCGTCATCCCGCGCTTCCACCCGGTGCTCGGCGACGTGATGGCGCATGGCCACACGCATTACTGGCTGCCGGGCGGACGTGGGTCCACGAAGAGCTCGTTCATCTCCATAGCCATTGTTCTTCTCATCATTGCCAACCCGAAGGCGAATGCGGTGGTGGTGAGGCGCTTCTCCAACACCTTGCGCGATTCCGTCTACCAGCAGATCCAGTGGGCGATCGAGGTTCTTGGCCTGGAGGGTGTCTTCCGCTGCCGCGTTTCTCCCATGGAGATTACCTACACCCCTACCGGGCAGCGCATCGTGTTCCGCGGTGCGGACGATCCTCTCAAGCTCAAGGGCGTGAAGTTCACCAAAGGATATTGCAGCGTGGTGTGGTTCGAGGAGCTTGACCAGTTCGAGGGCGTGGAGGCTGTTCGCTCCATCCTTAACTCCTTGCGTCGTGGCGGCGACCGATTCTGGATCTTCTATTCCTACAACCCGCCGAAGACGATGTGGAGCTGGGTTAACGTGGAGCGCCTGGAACGTGTGAGGCGTGACGACACCCTTGTTCGCGGTAGCTCTTATCTCGACGTGATAGAGACGCATCCCGACTGGCTGGGAGCGCCGTTCGTGGAGGAGGCGGAGTACCTGCGCGACACGAACGAGCAGGCATGGCGCTGGGAGTACCTGGGCGAGATCACCGGCACCGGTGGCGCCATCTTCGACAACGTGCACGAGGCGAAGCTTTCCGACTCTCGCATTCGCACCTTCCAACGTATTCGCAATGGCGTGGACTGGGGCTGGTTCCCTGACCCGTGGCGGTTCGTCCGTTGTGCCTGGGAGCCTGACGCTCGGCGCCTTCTCGTCTTCGAGGAGCACTCGGCGAACAAGATGATGCCGGCGGAGACGGGCAAGATCGTAGTCGATTCTCTCACCTTCCCAGACGAACAGGGCGCGGAGGCATACTTTCACGACCAGATCGTGTACTGCGACGACACGCCTGATTCCAAGGTTCAGATGAACGTGTGGAGGCGCGAGCTCGGCATCCGCGTGCATGCGGCCAGGAAGGCAAGGATGAGGCGCTTGTCTTACGAGTGGCTGGCGGGGCTGCGCGAGATCGTGATCGACCCGGAGCGATGCCCCTTGACCTTCTCCGAATTCACCTTGAAGGAGTTCGAGAAGGACAAGGAGGGCAACTGGATCGACGAGATCCCGGATGGCAACGATCACAGCATTGACGCTGTTCGCTATGCCATGATGGACGACGTATTGCGAGGTTAGACAATGGCTTTTCTCATCGTTCTTCTCGCCATTCTTATTGCCGTCGGCATCTGTGCTCTTCTCGCAATGCTCGAGTTCATGCGGCTGCTGGCGTGCGCCTTGGTGACGTTGGCTCTTCTCGCCCTTATTGGCGCCTGAGCGATTGCGTGTCAGAGCTGGCGAAAGTGATCGCCCCAGGAGGTGGAGAGCATATTCTCCACGCTCTTCTCGACCATTTCCCTATGCCGTGGTTGGATGACGAACATGTAGTAGCGCTGGGAGACCTTCTCGAACTTCAACGCAATGCCGGAAGCATCGGAGAGGTCTTCTCTTCTCAATAGCGCCTTTAGCTGATCCGTGTAGAAGGGGTCCTTTCGCCTTGCCTTGTGCTGGTAGTAGACGACCGTGGAGCCCTGGGCGTAGTACCTGGCGAGCTCTTCGGGCAGGACGTACTTGTTCTCCTTCGGCCTTCCCAAGGCGGAGGGTACGACCAGGCCGTTGTCTGGATCAACGCACACGATGTCTTTTCCCGCCAACCGGGCGAGAGATCTTCCGAACCAATCACTACGAAGCGCGGTTCTCTCGGCTTTTGGCTTGCACTTACGCTTTCCGCATCCATCATCATCGGAAAAGTCGAGGCAGTCGGAGAAGAACGTTGCCTGCAGGATGTTGTCGTTTTCCATGTAACGAACTTCTCGGTTCTTTCCATCGACAATTGCCTTGAGGCCGAGCCAGAGGCCTGGGTCGCATTCGCGATACTCGTCCTGGTAAAGGTAGTCAACGTGGCGGCCGTCGCTGTTGTGCGTCTCGTCTGGCGTGAGGTACCAGTTGAGCCCTATCGAGAAGCCTGCCGACTGCAGAGCCCGGAGCAGGCCTAGCTTGCTGTAGTCGCCTATGTCGCCCGTGTACCTGTTCTGCATGTTCCTCCTCGGCTTCTCTTCTCAAACAGAAAGCTCTTCTCGGCATTTTAAGGCACGTGGGTGTTTGTGACGCGGGCGGATGCTTCACCTGAACTTATTGGCTGGATTATCGGAGGTGTTGCATGGGCGCTAATGGTCTCGATGAATACTGGGTGCCGGAGCATGTGAAGGACTATCTGCGCAAGCTCGGGTTTGTTCTCCCCCTGGATGACATGGAGCCCTGGATTAGGTCCTGGGATGACTGGATGAGTGCACGCGGGGAATTCTACGATTACCGCGACAAGGACGGTATGGGGCGTGTGTATGCGGTTCACCGTAGGAGCATTCATCCGGCCATGCGCGTCTGCAAGGAATGGGGTTCTCTTCTCCTCAACGAGGAAGTCAAGGTTGTCTGCGATAACCAGAAGGCCACCGACTGGATCAACACGTTCTTCTCGTCCACCAACTTCATGAACGCGGCGCAGGCCACCGTGGTGCGTGCGTTTGGCCTTGGCACGGGAGCTTGGGCCCTTTGGCTCGACCTGGACAAGAGGAAGGTTCGTATCCGTCACTACGACGCGCGTATGGTCATCCCGCTCTCATGGGACGAGGACGGGATCTCGGAATGTGCCTTCGTCACGCGGGCCTTCTACCGTGGGAAGGCCGTGGACCAGCTGCAGATGCACCTGCGCGGCGGCATAGGTTTCTCGGCGGACCTTTCCCCATCCGCACCTTCCCACGAGAACGAGGAGGCTCTTCTCGCCCATGAAAGCGAGGAGACGTACAGGATCGTCACCGTCTGCTTCGACCATGAGGGAAACGAGCTCGCGCCTGCGGGTATCCTCCCGATCTACGATACCGGTTGTCCTTTCCCCACTTTCGGCATCGTGAAGCCGGCCGTCACCAATACGCGCGTGGACATGAGCCCCTATGGGCAGAGCGTGTTCGCAGACGCGGTAGATGCCGTCCAGGCAGTGGACCTCACCTTCGACGCTCTCATCAACGAGATCGACCTCAGCAAGATGAGGGTGTTCTTGTCGGACGTTCTTTTCGACCGCGAGCAGGACGGCAACAAGAACGTCACCATCCCGTTCGGAAAGCAGGACTGCACGGTCTTCCGCAAGGTCATGAGCACGGAGGACACGATCCAGGAGTTCGCGCCGGCGCTGCGCACCAGCGGGCAGATCGAGGCGTTCCGCGTGGCCCTGCAGATGCTTGGTGACCTGACCGGCTTTGGCATCAGCTACTTCGACATGGACGAGTCCCGGGGATACGTTAAGACAGCTACAGAAGTCTCTTCCGACAACTCGGCCCTCATGCGCAACATCCGCCGGCACGAGAACAGCCTGGAGGGCTCGATCGTCTCGATAGCCAAGGCCGTCATGCACGCGTCGCGATCCTTCGGAGAGGGCATTCCCGACGAGGGCGAGGTTCATGTCCAATTTGATGACAGCATCATCCAGGACACAGCTGCAGAGAAGGAGCAGGACATGCGCGAGGTGGGCGTCACCATGAGCGCCTGGGAGTACCGGATGCGCTGGTACGGGGAGGAAGAGTCTGTCGCACGCGCCAAGGCGGCAGAGATCGGCACGAGCAAGGGCAAGGAATGAGGGGCCTACTCGGCCTCGAGCTCGATCCTCTCGTCGTCGCGCACGAGCTCCACCTTGTAGCCGCACGCCTGGGCGATCTGGACGAGGGTGTCGGTGCGCGGGTAGCTCCCGCGGCTTATGAGTGCGGAGAGGTACAGCCTGGACTTGCCGAGGGCCTGGGAGACGCCCACGACGCCCTGTCCGCTCTTCTCGCACATGTGCTTGACGGCATCGGTGATCCTCATGCCCTGGCTCCTCTCGTCCGGTGTACCCGTACAGTCTATCCCAGCTGGGAGGGATTAGCAATATGTAATCTCTGTGGAGGAGTGATTAGCACTTGATAATACTCTGGCCTGGGCTTATTATATTATCAGTTGCTAATCTCTACCGATTGGAGGACACCATGACCACCGCGACCGCCACAGCCTTCAAGCTCCCTGATCTGGACACCGTCTACCACTGCGAGGGGCTCGGCGCCATGACCCTGGGCCAGATGCTCGACGGCGTCGACCCCGACCTGATCCCCTCCGACCAGACCATGTACGAGGACCTGCTGTGGGCCTTCGGGGCATGGGAGAGCCTGGAGGAGATGAACGCGGCCATGGCCACGCGGGTGTACGCCACGGGCCCCGACGGGAAGGTGGGCTTCAGGCTGGTCAAGTAGCCGGCGCCGTCACAACCGAATACGCGATCACCTGGGGGCGGCCTGCGGGTCGCCCCTGCTGCGTCGCGGCCGCGGCCGATGGCTCTGCCGCCGACGGTGCGCACATGCCACGCAAGCGCGCAGCCCCACAACGGCAGCGCCATGGGACCGGCAGGCCGTGCGGCGCG
>JAFWKQ010000083.1 GCA_017545665.1 Atopobiaceae bacterium | reverse complement strand
CGGAGCGCCTGACGCCTGTTCCCTTCGATATCGCTAGTCATATCGTCTATCGCAACGGACTCAACCGAGCAATCCGCGAAGTCAACGACCCCGTCCCTATACCTCACGTCCTTCTGCCCATGTTCGGCAAGCTTGTCTGCCGCAGCGCGACCTTCTTGAGTGTCGGTCAGTGGGATGGCGCGAGAGTCTCCAGGATCTCCCGTCCACTCGCACTTCGTTCCCTTTGCCTGGTCGACCCTGTCCTGTCTTTCCGTATACAGTTTCCCTATGCGTGCGTCGGGGTTAAAAACGTTTTCGATTGCCTTGCCAACTCGAGAAACGTCAATCCGTCTGTCTGGATTGAAAGTCGTTGCCGTATTCTCAGATTTGTGTGGTGCCTCTACGTACCGAGGGCAATCCGTGAAGATGCTCAAATCAAGCCACCCCTCTCGGCCCAATCCTTGAGCGCGTCCGCGTCCTTCTGATCGTTGTAGACGTAATCGGTGATAATCGCCTGCACAATGTCGCGTTTTACCTGACTGTCCATGGTTTGGTTCACGACCGAGCTTAGCGCCATCAGGGCGCTGTCAGTCCATTCCCTGGGCTCATATCGATTATTGTTGTGGCTTTCCTCAACCGCGGCCCTGACTTGTGGGAACAGCGCGGACATTATTGGCCCGAGCTTCGTCATCCTTGGCTCGGCTGGCGGGTTGTCTACCATGCGTAGAACAGAGACTTTGGCATGCGACGAAAGCCCGACACGATCCATGGCCATATTGAGCTCATCGAGCCGGGCTCCAGAGGCAATCTTCTCTCCATGCGATAGGACCTTGGCAATCATAAGCGCATCTTCAGTGTTGGGGAAAGCTAACGACTGCTCTTCGCATTCGTAGCCAAGGGGAATCCCAGCCTCAGCTTTCGCTACCTTGCAGAGGACGGGCTGGATCCAGTTGTTCTGGTATACGGCAGCCACGCCCGTGGGAAGACGTGCGATTTCTGTAATCTGCGAGTCGTTTAGGTTCGCCGCGCGCCCGACAAGCTCGCGATCGGAGAGGTCGGGCAGTCGCATGATGATCTTCGTGTTCGTGTTCCGTATCGCGGACATGTCCAGAAGCGCCGGGGCCTGATCGGCAATAACAAATCCCTCCCCATACGTTCGCATCTCGGCGATGGCGTTGGAGAGCATCTCGACGCTCTTGCCCATGAGGTTCCCACTTTCCGTGGGCTGCTCGCTGGAGGCGCGTTTGAGCAGGTTGTGTGCCTCCTCTAGGACCGTGATGTGCCTGAGCGGCAGGTTAGACCCCTCGGACGAAACCAGACGATGTTCCTGGAGCTTGAGGACGAGCACGCCCATCAGGAGGGCCTTCGTCTGCATGACCACGGGCTTGCCGTCCTCGTCCAGGACGATCTCGGACGCGTACCAGCGCACGCTTCCGTCGGGCATCATCTGCCCGTAGTGGCGGACCTCCACGTTAGTATTGACGTCGTAGGTGACGATGTCCACCATACCGGCACCCTTGCCGTAGGTCGTGTCGGAATCGAGCGGGGTGTCCTTGCCGTTTGAGGGATATGTCTCTCCCGGTTCGTGCTTGTTGTCGAGGTCCGTGGTGGTGACCGACCAAGCGCCGGACTCCCACTCGTCTCTCGCCAGGTCCTCGAGTGTGACGGCGTTCGCGCCCGCGTTCGAGCCGTCCCACTCGGAGCACACGGCCTCCGTCTCCACGGCATCGAGTATTGGAATGCCCATGATCTTACACCATTGCTTGGTTATGCAAACTGGCAGAACTTTGAGACGGCAATACGTCGCGCCATGACCACGGAAGAGGTCAGCGAATCAGCAAGTGAAGACCATTTTATTGAGGTCAGTAAAATGGTCACCATCGGCAGCGGAACGAGCAGGAGGGTGCGTGACTACATGCTCACGCGATACGCCTGCTACCCTATTGCCATGAACGTGGATCCCGGAAAGCAAGAAATAGCTTTCGCACAGTCGTACTTCGCTTTAAGCACGCGCAAGATTTTTAGCTACACCTGTTTCATGCTGGCCTCAAAACGGGTAGGATAGGGTTACGGAAGAAACAGATGTGTTCTCGCGTCTCCGTCTTCCCATACTCAATTGGCCCCGACGAATGCCCTCCATTTCTCCGGAGAACGCATAGCTTGGGGCCTTTCTTTTGTTTGGAGCGAACGTATCCAAGACGGCTATTCTGGTAGACGGTGGCCTCTATAGGAAACGGGCTAGGAATATATGGGGAGATGCTGACGCATCTGCCAGAGCATATATGGCCGCGTGAACACTTTCAATTTTGGGTACATTTTGCCATCTGGCTTAAATCGCATAGTGGAGCTGGTTGAGCTAGTCCTCCCGCCCATGTCCAAACAGTCGGACAAGCTGACCACTCCATCGCACGGACAAGCAGACTACAGTTCGCCCGCCTTCTTTAGCACGAGCTTCCGCAGTCCCTCGCTCGCGTGAAAACCATCTGCTATTATCGCGTCCATCAGCTCACGCACCGAGTCTATGATTCCCTCGCGCTTGGCACGCAGCAGCACACCAAACGTGCCAGTCACATTAAGCCCCATGAACTTTGGCGTCTTCTTGGCAGCGTTGTCATCCATTAGCACCAAGTCCGCCCCGGCCTCCCGCGCGAGAATCATGACGTCAACCTCGCCAGCGTGGAGACGGGCACTGAACTTGCGTCTTTGCGCCGTACCTTTGATCGGCAAGACTCGTATCCACGACGCCTCGCGCACACGGGTGCGTGCAGGCTCGTACTTTACTTAGGACAGAACCGTCTCCGGCATGAGCAGCTCGCCACAGAGCCGACGCAAGATGCCGAGCTGGTCCACCTTTGCGAAGGCAATGAGCGGGGTTGTGTTGGCAACCACCCTAGGCATTGCTCATCTCCTCGACGAACTCTGCCTCGTCGTCGAAGTGGAATATGGAAACGCCGTTCTGTCCGAGGAAATAGATGAAGTCCTCCTTGTCCATCCCCGCGATCTGCGCGCAGTAGCCCAGAGACACCCCCTTGGTCGCGTAGAATTGCAGCGCGGTGGCTCGCCGCGCGAAGTCGAGGGCGTCCCGACGACTCATTTTGTTGTCGTAGAGGACCTCGTCGGGAATCTCGAAGGCAATCTCGCAGGCTTCGGATGCCGAGGCGTAGCGATGGGCGATCTCGTGGCGCGTGGCGGCGGTGCTCGTCTCGGCGCCGGAAGATCCGCCCTGGGTACCGCCTTGAGTCGAAGTGCAGCCGCAAAGGACGAGCGCCATGACGATCGCGATGCAAACACAGGCCTTCTTCATGCCAACCACCCCCGTTGCTCAGGGTTCCAAGTATGCATTCATTGTATGTGGTTTAGCCCTTGTCGACAGAATCGATCTTGTTGCGGTCCACGTTGCCGAGCACGCAGGCCGTGTCGAAGACTTCCAGCATGATGTTGCCCGACTTGTAAGCCGTGAGCACGTAGTCGATAATGATGTTAAAGGCGGTGGCCATCGCAATCGCCTCGGCAGGAATCCCCAGCTTGGCAAAGAGAAGGCCAATGCACACGACCATTCCGCCGGGCACGGGAGGCGCCACCATGGAATAGAGGAGGCATATCAGGGCCATGCGCACGTACCATGTGACGTCGGCACCCAGGCCATATGTTTGCATGCAGTGGAGCATGAGCACGACCAGCATGATGATGACGGACGGCTTGCAGAGAATCATGCCAAGCGGAACGCCAAACGACGTCTGGTCCTCGTCCACGCCCAACCCGTCGGTGAGCCCGGAGATCATCTTTGGGAACGAGGCGCACGTAGACGAGGTAGTGAGCCCCAGCACCATGGCGGGCCACATGACGGTGAAGAGCTTCGCAGGCGGCACGCGGAACCTCACGCTTGTGTAGAGGGTCCGTGCGACGAAGTGCGCGGTGGTGAGCGCAACCGCCAGCAGGAGTGGCATCCACATGTTCAGCAGCGAGTTGATCGTCCCCGACCAGAACTGCGAGATGATCATCACGAAGATGAACAGGGGAATGAGCCGGCAGAGCTGTTCCATGAGAAATTGCATGAGCGTGTTGAGCTCCTCTATTCCCTTGCGCAGCGCCTTGCTCGCGTTTCCGAGCACGAGAGCGGCGATCCCCACGAAAACGCTCAGGATGATGATCTGCGACGTGTTGCCGTCCGCGAATACCTTGACGATGTTCGTGGGCAGAAGGTCGAGGAGCATCTTCACTATGTCCCCAACGAAGTCTCCGCCAGTCTGCGCGCCCTCCGTTGGCAGCGAGAAGAAGGGTATGCAAATCAGGCAGGCAAAGACCGTCGCCAAGGCGTTGTCGGCCAAGTATCTCCCGACGAGCGACTTTCCGCTGCGACCGAGCGTGGCCACGTCGCCGATGCCGCAGACGCCCCATGCGACGGTGAAGAAGATGAGGGGTCCCGAAAGGCCGCTCAACATCGCCAGGTAAACGTCGGACACGGGCTTGACGATCTTGTCGAGCGCAAAGGCACGGGTATCGTCGGGGAGCACGGCGTTGCCCAGGAGCGCGACCCCGATGCCGAGGAGGACGGCGATGACGATCTTCGCGAGCGTGCTGAGCGGCGGGCTCGGCCGTGTGAAGCTGACGATGTTGTAGCCGCCACGATAGTCGTAGTTTGGTATGAAGCCGGAAGCCTCCATCATCGAGCGTGCGATGGGTCCGTATCGCTTGCCGCCCATGTCCGCGTTGCTGGGTTCGTAACGCTCGCCGGGCACGGCTATCATCAGGCCTGGCTTTCCGTGCATCTTCCCCATTCGTACCGTCGCTTGGACGTCTTCGCCATAGCGGCGGCTCCACATGAGAAGCACGTTCTCGAGCGAGAGGCGCCCTGCAAGCACCTCTCGTTGGCTCATGCCCGTCTTTTCGAGAAACGCTTGGACCTCCTCGCACGCGCGGTCAATCCCCTCCGCGCTGAGTGGCAGTTCCATCTTCACGATGACTTCTCCTTACTGTCTTACTCGCGGCTGCAGTGGCCGGTCGAGACCTGGCTGCAATTTCCCCAGGCGTGGCCTCCAGACACTTCCTCAAGCTCGTCTATGGTAAGTGACATGCCCTCGCTCTCGGCCAGCTCGAGAATCTCCTCGGGCGTCTTACATGCGATCGCCTTGGCCTTGACCTCGTCGCTGATGCCTTCGAAACGGTCGTCCTGCATTTCGGTTCCTTTCTTCGTGCTGGGACACCAAGGGGTTACCCCTTAGGAACTGTCAATAAATAACTAGTGACTCTAGGCCCCTTCCATGATAGATTAGGGTCATGGAGAAGGCGCTGGAGACAATGGTCGGCAAGATGGCCCCGCTGCTCGACGAGAGGCAGCGGAGGATTTTCCTCGGGCTCGCCGCGGACGTCGCGGGCCGCGGAGGGGTCGCCGAGGTCGTGGCCCTCACCGGCGCCGGCAAGAACACCGTCTACCAGGGGAAGCGCGAGGCGGGGGACCTGCCGGAGGACCCGAGGGCGAGGCCTTAGGAAGTGTCGCTATTTATTTACTGACAGTTCCTAAGTCCATGTGGCACCCTTCTATAGCGACTGGAAGTACCCCTTAATCTTCTCCGCCATCATCTGCCTCCGCTCCTCAAGGAACCGCTCGTAGTCCTCGGCGCCCATGCCGAACACGTCCGCCGGCACGCAGTTCTGCTCGAGGTTGTCCATGAGCGCCCCCTCGTCGGATATGTCGCCGAAGTAGGATTCCCCTTCGCGGCAGCAGTCCAGCGCCGTGGTGAAGTAGTCGCCCGGCCTCTTGGCACCTATGGCGATGTTTATCTTGCGCTCGAGGAAGGCGTAGTTCGCCACCTGGTTGTACAGGCGCTGCGGAGCGTTGAGCTCCTTCTGCAGGTACTTGCGCGGGAAGATGTGGTGGATGTCGCCCGTGACGGTGACGATGTCGGACACCTTGTAGCTGTTCGAGAACAGCGTGTTGTCCGCGGCCCTCACCTGCGAGGCACGGAACACGAGCCATGCCCCCGTACGGGTGCTAGTCGTCACTAGGTTCTGCGGGAGCTGGACCTCCCAGAACGTGTCGGACAGCTGGGCACGCACGATCTCGTCGTAAAACGGCAGGAACCCGCGCTCGGAGATGAGGCGGATGTCTCGGTCCATCACGGACTCGGAGGAGCCCGAGTAGCGGCCCGTGAGCACGCTCATCACGTACCACCGCTGGACGTAGCGCTTGACGTCGGTGGCTGCGACGGACTTGTCCTCGCGGAGCCTCAGGTAGAGGTTGTAGGCGAAGTTCACGGCGCCCTTCGAGTAGATCATGCTGGGCGACACGAAGCCGGCCGAGCGCAGTGCGAGCGTGAAGTCCTAGAAGTTGTCCCTCTGCATGAACTTGAGCACGCCATCATTGAGCTTGTCGAACGACGACGATCGCGCGAGGGCGGTGGCGGAAGGCCGGCCGTCAAAGGAAAGGGCGGCGGAGCTAAGGCTCATAGCACGGAAGGCAATCGACGCGAGCCTGGAGCTTGCGGACGAGCTGGAGGCGGCGTAAGATGAAGTAGAGATTGAAGGTTCTCAGGTGGCTGGCCGCGCTCCCTGCGAAATGGCCGTTACACCAACATTCCCGACACTACCTGCCCGACGAGCCCGTCGTGGATGCCGACGAGCTGGAGGCGGCGCTGGGAGACTCCTAGGGCTTTCCCACAGGCTTCTGGGAAAGCGGCGGCAGCTGTCCCGCGGGACGCTGGGAAACCTCCGAGCGGTCTCCCGGGATCGGCTGGGAAAGCTCCGATCGGTTTCCCACGCCTCGGATTGGGCCATCTTCCATATGGTCGG
>JAFWKQ010000082.1 GCA_017545665.1 Atopobiaceae bacterium | reverse complement strand
GCCGTGGCGCGCGCGGCCGCACCGCTCGGGTGCCCCCTCTTGCGGCCGGCAAGAAAGTTGTGTATGTCAACTGAAAACTGTGCCACGAATCGCTTGAAAACTGTGCCATGCGGTAGTTTCGTACAATACGAACAATGATATACACATAATCTCTGGGCCATTGTCGGACTGAGTCCCGCCGAAGAGCCCCTCGCCGCGGCCGGCGAGCTCGGTGGAGAGGAGGCAGCGCACGGTGTGCAGGTTGGGCGTCTTGCCGAAGCGCCTGGGGCGGCATACGAGCGTGACGTCGTCCTGCGCGAGCCACCAGTCCCTCACGAAGCCGGTCTTGCCCACGTAGAAGCACCCGGTCGTGCGGATGCCCTCGAACCCTGCGCCCCTATGCTGATCGTGCGTGCCATGCGCGTCCCTCCCGCGCCGCCTGTCCCCACCAGTGTCGCCCGCGCCCGCTCGGGGCACGTGCGGTGGGAGCAGGGGTGTGTCAGGGGGACGGGGGCAGTGACACACTATGACGCCTCCAAGGCGCCTACGTGAGATGGTAGCGAAGGCCTAGCGGCCAGAACCAAGGGACTGTCCCCAAGTTTTGGCTTCGAAAAACTAGGGGACCGCCCCTTGGTCCTTGCCCATGGAGCAGGGGACGCGCTTGTTGCGGGGCGAGGCACGAGATTGGAATCACATAGACGCCGTCACCTCGGCGATAGGCGTAGCCGGATGCGGTGACGACGGCGAGGAACGCCATCCTCCCCACCGACTCGTCCACCTTGGAGGCCAGCTTTAGCAGGGCCGCTGCGCCATCGTCGACCGCTCGCGGGCTTGTCTTCACCTCGAAGGCACCCCAGCGGCCGTCCGGCACGACGGCGACCGCGTCGGCCTCCAGGCCGGTCATGTCGTGATAATGGTAGAGCTCGCCGCCCATCGTGCTCAGGTAGGCCCTTAGGTCGCGAACGCACAGGGACTCAAAGAGGAGGCCGAGGGTGGGCATGTCCGCCAGGAGCATGTCGGGCGTGGCCCCAAGCGCGGTAACGGCGAGGGAAGGGTCCACGAAGTGCCTCGTAGGGGTCGCCGAGACGCGGGATCGCGCTCGCAAGGATGGCCTCCATGCCTCGAGGTCGTCAAAGACGTAAAGCCGTCGCAGAGCGCCTACGTACTCGCCGAACGTGGTGCGGCTCAGCTCGCTCTTGCGCTGCGTGATGCTCAGGCGCATGCGCTTGAGGTCGGCGGGGGCGTCGAACAGCTCGGAGAGGGAGACCTCGCCCGTGGACTCCCCCGACTCGGACAGCGCCATTGGATACATGGTGAGGAACGAGAAGCGGCCCGTGCCAGAGTGCGACGGCCTTTTGCCCGGGGTAGCCGACCCGGTAAAGATGTAGTGGCCGTGGCCGTACGCGCGGTTGATGGCAAAGCGTGCGGCGTCCCACAGCTGCGGCGCGTCCTGCCACTCGTCGATGAGTCGGGGTTTGTCGCCCCGTAGGAGTATCGACGGCTTCGTCTCTGCGAGCTCGAGGTTGCTGGCGCGCGTGTCGGGGTCTTGGAGGTAGAGGGCGCTTTTTGCCTGTTGCTCGGCGGTGCGCGTCTTACCGCACCATTTTGCACTCCGGATGAGCACGGCGCCGGCGTAGCTCAGTCGTTTCTCAAGGAGCTCGTCCGCGATTCGTGGAAGGTATTCGGCGGCCATTGGGCCTTCCATTCGACTGCGACAGGCAGATTGTAGTATTACTGACGGTCAAATTGTTGCAAAAACGACACGCAGATTGTTGTGATTGTGGTAGTCCGGCGTGTGTCATGGGGACGGGGGATCCAACATGCTCCGGCCCCTGTTGCCCCACGGCCAGCGCCAGGCGCACGGTTGGCTCGGCTGGGCTCACGACGGCGCCGAGGCCGGCACCACGGGGCTGGCAAAGTGCGCCGAGGCCATCGACGTGCAGGTGCTCCCGCAGGGCCAGGTGCCCAAGGGCTATGACGCCTCCAAGGCGGCCTACGTAAGAAGGTAGCGACACAGGCAATAACATCAGACAATGGGGATACTCGCCATTGCCTGGGCCCGCTTTGCAGTTTGGCCCACCGCAAACTTCCCATGGCCCCAAATGCGCATTTGACCTACCCCCAAACTGCAAGCTCCTCACAAAACTGCAGGTAATCGGCTCATGTAGACAAAACCTGCAGTTTGCCACCCCCTCAGATGCGCAGTTTGGCCACCGCCAACTTCCATAGGCCAAACTGCAAGGTCGAAGGGCTTGTCAGGCGCAGTGTGTCACGGGGACGGGGTGTGAACAGTTGTCGCATTCGCGGTACCCTAATACCCTGCTACCATATTGCGCTGTTCGAAAACGGTGTAAAGTGGCACAATATAAGCGCAATTAATAGGGGCGAGTCCTCTTTACGATGGAACGAAGGGAAGCTGTTATGGCAGACACTCAGAAGTATAGGCTGGTAACTCGAAGCGACTTCGACGGGCTTGTATGCGCGATGATCCTCAAGGAGAAGGGGCTCATAGACGACATCAAGTTCGTGCACCCCAAGGACGTCCAAGACGGGAAGATAGACATCACCTCGCGAGACATTACGACGAACCTGCCTTTTGACCCGCGCGTTGGCCTGGCGTTCGACCACCACGAGTCGGAGCTCACGCGCAACAAGGACGTGGACTACGAGGGCCGCTACATCATTGACGGCGACGCAAAGAGCGCCGCGCGCGTCGTGTACGACTACTATGGCGGCAAGGAGGCGCTGCCCAATATTAGCGATGAGCTTATGTGGGCCGTGGACAAGGGCGATTCCGCCGACTTTACGTTGGAGGAGATACTCAATCCTACGGGCTGGGTCCTTATGAACTTCCTCATGGACGCACGTACCGGCCTTGGCCGCTTCCGCGAGTTCCGCATCTCCAACTACAACCTTATGATGAAGCTCATCGACGAATGCCTGGATCACACCATCGACGAGGTGCTGGCCGATCCGGACGTCCAGGAGCGCGTAGAGCTCTACTTCGATCAGCAGGAGCGCTTCAAGGCGCAAGTGGAGCGCCTTGCGCGCGTGGAGGGACGCGTGGTGGTGCTCGACCTACGCGACGAAGAGACCATCTACGCAGGCAATCGCTTTATGGTATACGCCATGTATCCCGAGACGCAGATTTCGGTGCATGTGGCTTGGGGCTTCCGCAAGCAAAATACGGCCGTGATGATCGGGAAGTCCATCCTTGACAAGCGCAGCAATGCGAACATCGGTGAGCTCTGCCTAAGCTATGGCGGCGGCGGACACGCCAATGCCGGCACGTGCCAGCTCGACAACGACAAGGTTGACGACGCGCTGCCCAATATAATTGCTGCGCTCAATGCGGATTGCACGCCGCTCGGCGAGTAATCGAGGTCGGGTTGCAGCATCGGGGAAGGGAGAGACCATGCCAGGCAAGCGCTCCGAGGTAATCTCGTGGGACGAGTTCTTTATGCGTGTGGCGATTGCCGCCAGCTTGCGTAGCAAAGATCCCAACACGCAGGTGGGCGCTTGTTTGGCTGGAACGGACCACAGGATCTTGTCGGTGGGCTATAACGGGACGCCTCACGGGCTCGATGACGACGAGTTTCCGTGGGATACCACCGAAGACCCCCTTACCGACAAGCACAACTATGTGATTCATGCCGAGGCGAACGCCATACTGAATTATCGTGGTTCCCTGCGCGAGCTTACGGATGCCGTGGCGTACGTAACGCTCTTCCCCTGTCAGGAGTGTGCCAAGATGCTGGTGCAGGCGGGAATACGCGAGGTGGTTTACTTGGATGACAAGTATGCCGACACAATAGGAAACGCGATTTCCAAATCGGTGCTCGACCGCTGTGGTGTGTCGTATCGCCAAATAGAGCTACCGCGACAGGCGCTGGATTAGCCGCTAAAGGGCGCCCCTGGTAGCACACGTAAGCTGGATATAACTGTGCTACCAGGGGCTTTTTACGATCTAATGCGCTTATGCACCTAGCTTATTGCTCCTGAAAAGCGCGAATCTTTTGGATGGCGGATGCATAGAGCTCTTTGAGCTGCCCAACAAGCGCATCTATGTCCGTCTGCGCCCTCAATGCCTCGTTTCCCGGGCGCAGGGCTTCGCAGATTTGCGTGGCAAGAGAGCAGAGGTCGGTTAGGGCAAGATTGGCACAGAGGCCCTTTGCGGTGTGCGCCGCCTTGAATGCCTCGTCCTCGTCACCTTGCTCCCATGCGTCAACGAGGTCGTTGCACGATCCGTCGTCAAGGAACCGAAGGATGAAGTATCCCACAAGGTCGTCTGTGCCGAGGCGGGAAATGGCTTCTTCGTAGTCGCCACCAATCTGTGCGTAAAGCTCTTTGGGGGTCATTAATTGCTCCTTACGATACGTATTCCTCAAATTCTCTCTGCTCCAGAGGCTTGGCGAAGTAGTACCCTTGAATCATATCGCAGCCAAGTTCTTTGAGCTGCTTCGTTTCCTCCTCGGTCTCAACGCCTTCGGCGACTGTCTTGAGACCCAAGAACCCAGCCATCTGGATGGCAGACCGCACGATGCGGTAGTCGTCAAGGCTCGCTGCCTGTCGAATGATGCTCATATCCAACTTCATGACGTCGAGCGGAAGCATGTTCAGGGATGCGAGCGATGAGTATCCCGCGCCAAAGTCATCCAATTCTATTATGAACCCATTATCTTTTAGTTCTTGCAGCGCCGCCACTACGAGATCGGGATTGTCGATATAGGCAGTTTCCGTAATCTCGATGTGCAACAGGCTGTGATCGACCCCATGACTGTCGGCGATATGGGCAATTTGCTGCGCAAGGTCTTCGGTGTCGAAGTCCAGGCGCGATACGTTTACCGATATTGGCACTACGTGCAGGCCATTCTCGCGGCAACGCACGATTTCCTTGCAGGCCTCTTCGAGAACGTAGTAATCGAGGTTGGTAATAAAGCCGTTGCGCTCAAAGAGGGGGATAAAGAAATCGGGCCTCACGAATCCCAGCTCGGGATGAATCCAGCGCACCAATGCCTCGGCACCACCGGTTTGCCCCGTATGAAGGTCGTATTTTGGTTGGTAGTACACGATAAACTGCTTCTCGGCAAGCGCCTGCTCCATGGTCTCAACAATAACCTGCTCGCGCACTTGCTTTGCGTGCAGGTCCTCGGTGTACCATGCCACGGACACGCCGAACGTCTCGCGCACCTGCTCAAGGGCTATGACGGCGCGATCGCACGTGAGCGAGACGGCAAGACCGTGGTCGACGTTTTCCACAATGCCGAATTTGAGGCTCATGTTCGTTGCGATGAGACCGTGAGACACGTTCATGAGCGTGTTGGTCCAGTCCCTATTGTTCTGATGCTCAATGAGAAACGCAAAGGTGCTGTTGGCAATTCGGCCGCCCGCCACCACATTGGGAAGGGTGAAGTTCAACCGTTTGGCAAGCTCTTGCAGCATGCGGTCACAGTTTCCTTTGCCATAGCGGTCGCTAAGAGCTTTGAAATTGGTAATTTCGCTGCACACCATATCGTAGGCGCCGGTTTGCGAGTTGGACAAGAAGTCATGCATGTGGCGATAGAAGAACTCGCTGCTATAGAGCTCGGTGAGGTTGTCCCACGTGAGCTGGTTGACGATGGAGGCGGATTCGCGAAGACGAATGATATTGTTTACACGATTAACAATAATCTCCACGTTGTAGGGTTTCACGACGAAATCGTTGGCGCCCAAGCGCAAGCACTCGATCTCGTCCTCGCAAAGGTCGCTTGCCGTGGTTACGATTACGGGCACGGAGTCAAAACGCTCGTCCATACGCTTTTGGCGCAGAAACTCAAAACCGTCGCATCGGGGCATGTATACGTCCAACAGCACGAGCGACAGGCTGCCATAGTTACGCCGAAGCTGATCCAGTCCCTCCAAGCCGTCTTTGGCCTCTAGCACATTGAATTCATTGGCCAGAATGGCATGGAGCATCTCGCGGTTGACGTCGTTGTCTTCTACGATAAGAACGTTGCGTTTTGGCATGCCAGAATCGTTTTTTGTGCTATATACCATACCAGCCATCCGTTCGTTTGCCTTCTGAGGGAATGATAGCACACGCGAAAGCCAACAGGGGGATAGGTCGCTTGTCAGCTAAAAGCGGGACAAAGGGGACTGTCCCCTTTGGCCCTCACTCGCAGGCTTGCTGTACGCGTCGGCGCAGTTCGTCGATTCCCGTACCCTTTTGCGCAGAGGTGATGATCATGTTGGCGCGCTGGATGGCAAGCTGCTTGGAGAGGCGAGCGGCCTGTTGGTCCTGCTTGGAGCGGCTGAGCTTGTCGGCCTTGGTGAGGGCAACCACAAACGGGAGCTCCGCATCCTCCAGGAAGTCAAGCATCTGGGCGTCGAGCTTCTGTGCGTCGTGGCGTATGTCAACCAGCGCTACCACAAGGTTGAAGCTGCGCTCTTGCTCAAAGTAGCCCGCTATGAGATCTGCCCAGCGTTGGCGCTCTGCGCCCGATACCTTGGCGTACCCATAGCCGGGAAGGTCTACCAGGCGTATCCCGTCTGCCTCGTAGAAGTTGATGTTGGCGGTCTTTCCTGGCTGGCTGGAGGTTCGAGCTAGCGCTTTGCGTTGGACGAGCTTGTTGATGAGCGACGATTTGCCAACGTTCGAGCGACCGACAAAGGCCACCTCGGGCGTGGTAGAGGGCGGGAGCTGCTCGGCTTTGCCGTATGCCGCCTCAAAACGTGCCGAATTGAAGTTAATGGACATGCGTGCCTCCTTGTTCTTTCATCCTAGCAGAAGGGCGTACGACACAAGGGGCGCAAAGTAGACGAAGCGGGACGGCACATGGCGTCGTCTCCGCCCCGGGCCTGCGCCGTCCCGCATGCGGCGACTCACGAAGTGAGCAAGCAAAGCAAGCGCGGAGCCGCTTGCAGGACGGCGCGGGCGCAGGCGCAGGGCGCGGACAGATTGCCCTCTGTTTCGCGCTGTGTTAACAAAGTGCGTGTATATTCTGACGATTCGGTTACACGCGCCTTCCATGGTTAAACTAATGAAGATTTGCGGTCTTGACGACAGGAGGGACGCATCCCTATGGCAAAGCGTACAGACGTACACAAGGTAATGATCATTGGCTCTGGCCCCATTATTATTGGCCAGGCCTGCGAATTTGACTACTCGGGCACGCAGGCGTGCAAGGCGTTGCGAAGCCTGGGCTACGAAATCGTGCTCGTAAACTCCAATCCGGCGACCATCATGACCGATCCAGACACGGCGGATCGTACGTATATTGAGCCGCTCAATCCTGAGCGCTTGGAAGCCATTATCGCAAAGGAGCGTCCCGACGCGATCCTGCCCAACCTGGGCGGTCAGTCGGCCCTTAACCTCTCGAGCGAGCTTTCCAAGTCGGGCATTTTGGAAAAGTATGGCGTCAAGGTTATTGGCGTGCAGGTGGACGCCATTGAGCGTGGCGAGGATCGCGAGGCATTCAAGGAGCTTATGGATGAGCTCGGCATCGAGATGGCCCGCTCCAAGGTTGCCTACTCTGTGGAGGAGGCAGTAGACATTGCGCGTGAATTGGGATATCCCTGCGTGCTGCGCCCGGCCTACACCATGGGTGGAACCGGCGGTGGCTTGGTATACAACGTAGACGAGCTGCGAACCGTGGTGGCGCGCGGCCTGGCAGCCAGTCCCGTGCACGAGGTGCTGGTAGAGGAGTCGGTGCTCGGTTGGGAGGAGCTGGAGTATGAGGTCGTTCGCGACTCCACGGGCAAGATGATCACGGTGTGCACCATCGAGAACATCGATCCTATGGGCGTCCATACGGGAGACTCCTTCTGCGCCGCACCTATGCAAACCATCGACCAGGCCGTAATCGATCGCCTGCAGGAGAAGAGCTATCGCATCGTGGATGCCGTTAAGGTTATTGGTGGCACCAACGTGCAGTGGGCGCACGACCCCGTGAGCGACCGCGACATTATCATCGAGATCAACCCCCGCACCTCGCGCTCCTCGGCCCTGGCTTCCAAGGCCACGGGTTTTCCCATTGCCCTCATATCCGCCATGCTGGCAAGCGGCCTTACGCTGGCGGAGATTCCCTGTGGCAAGTGGGGGTCACTCGACAAGTACGTTCCCACGGGTGACTACGTGGTTATAAAGTTCGCACGCTGGGCGTTTGAGAAGTTCAAGGGCGTCGAGGACAAGCTCGGCACGCAGATGCGCGCAGTGGGCGAGGTCATGGCCATTGGCAAAACCTACAAGGAGGCCTTCCAAAAGGCGATTCGCTCGCTTGAGCAGGGACGCTACGGTTTGGGCTTTGCCAAGGACTTTAACGAAAAGACGGCGGACGAGCTCATCGATCTGCTGCGTACGGCAACGAGTGAGCGCCAGTTCCAAATGTACGAGGCGCTTCGCAAGGGCGTGAGCGTAGAGCAGCTCTTCGAGCTCACACACATAAAGCGCGAGTTCATACGGGAGATGGCTGAGCTCGTGGAGGAGGAAGAGGCGATTCTTGCCTATGTGGCAGCCAATCCCGGTGCGGCTCTTCCTAACGATATGCTCGTGCAAGCCAAAAAGGACGGTTTTGCCGACAAGTACCTTTCCCAGCTCACAGGCCTTGCCGAGACTGCCATCCGCGAACAGCGCATCGGACTCGGCGTTACCGAGGCGTGGGAGGGCGTGCACGTTTCGTCGACGAAGGACAGCGCGTACTACTACAGCACCTATAACGCACCCGACAAGAGCGAGCCGCTCGAGGGCAACAAGGTTATGATTTTGGGTGGCGGCCCCAATCGCATTGGTCAGGGAATCGAGTTCGACTACTGCTCGGTACACGCGGCAATTGCGCTGCGCAAGCTCGGTTTCCAGACGATTATCGTCAACTGCAATCCCGAGACCGTCTCCACCGACTACGACACGTCTGACAAGCTCTACTTCGAGCCGTTGACTACCGAGGACGTGCTCTCCATTTACTACAAGGAAAAGCCTCTGGGAATCATTGCCCAGTTCGGCGGGCAGACGCCCCTCAACATTGCCAGCGAGCTGCAGGCGGCAGGCGTCAAGATTCTGGGCACCTCTCCCGAGATCATCGACCTTGCAGAGGATCGTGACGAATTCCGAGCCACGATGGACAGGCTCGGCATTCCCATGCCCGAGGCCGACATGGCCGTTACCGTGGAGGAAGCTCTGGAGGCGGCGCATAGAATCGGGTATCCCGTCATGGTGCGTCCGAGCTATGTGCTGGGCGGTCGTGGCATGGAGGTCGTGTACGACGACCAGAGCCTGCGTGCCTATATGGCAGCGGCCATTGGCGTCACGCCCGATCGTCCCATCCTCATCGATCGCTTCCTGCGCCATGCGCTGGAGTGCGAAGCCGATGCCATCTGCGACGGCACGCATGCCTACGTGCCTGCCGTCATGGAGCACATCGAGCTTGCGGGCATCCATTCGGGCGACTCCGCATGCGTGCTGCCTTCCATCTCCATCACCGACAAGAACCTTGCGCTCATAAAGGAGTACACACGTCGCATCGCAGAGGAGATGCACGTGGTGGGCCTTATGAACATCCAATATGCCATCGAGGATCATAAGGTGTTTGTCATCGAGGCCAACCCGCGCGCCAGCCGTACCGTGCCGCTCGTTTCCAAGGTATGCGGCGTTCAGATGGTCCAGATTGCAACCGACGCCATCATGGGCGAGCTCACCGGCCGTCCGTCTCCGGTAAAGGACTTGCCCGAGGCCACCTACAAGTTCTACGGCGTAAAGGAGGCCGTGCTGCCCTTCTCGATGTTCCCTGAGGTGGACCCGATTCTGGGACCCGAGATGCGCTCTACCGGCGAGGTGCTGGGCTTGGCGCCTTCCTTCGGCGAGGCGTTCTTTAAGTCTCAGGAGGCCATCGGCAGCACGCTGCCCACCTCTGGCACGGTGTTCATGTCGGTCTCAGACCAAAATAAGGGCGAGCTCAAGGCCATCGCGCAGGAGTTCGTGAACGCGGGTCTCTCCATTATGGCCACGCGTGGCACGGCGGCCTACCTCGCCGAGCACGGCATACCCTGCACGGTTATATTCAAGCAGCGCGAGGGTCGACCCAACATCACCGACGCCATCGCAAACGGCCAGATCGACTTGGTGGTGAACACGCCCAAGGGCGACACGAGTTCCGAGACCGACGGCTCGCAGATCCGTCGCGCGGCCATTCGTGCGCACATTCCATACGTAACCACCATGGCCGCCGCGCACGCCTCGGCCGTGGGCATCTCGTCCAAGGTTGCCGGTACCGACTCTGGTGTCAACGCACTGCAGGACATCCACGCGAGCATTGGGTAGGGATTCTTGGCTTAGGTGATACAATGCGCCATACCAAGGGCGGCAGCCTTACGGGGTTGTCGCCCTTTGTGGCGCCTTTGGGTTATATGGCTGCCAGAAAGGTCGCTGAGGAAGAGGCCGCCAGAAAGGCCGCGGAGGAAGAGGCTGCCAGAAAGGTCGCGTGCGCGCCGAATCGCAGGTGCGGGACATGAACGCAGGTGGCACACGCCTACCATGCGCAAGCGTGTCACTCAGTCCTTTTGGAGGATGAAGCGCGGCATGGGAATCGTGGCGCCTATTACGGCGGCGACTCCCATCCATATGATGCCGTCTGCGGGGAAGCAGAGGAACAGAATGCCAATCGCCACAAGCGGCTTTCTAAGGACCCCCGCAAGGTAGGCGGATGTGGTGACCGTTACTATGAGCATGGGGTCGGCGCCGCTTATCATCGCGAGGCCGTAACCCGCTGCGACGCCGGCAAAGATGGACGGGAACAGATCTCCGCCGACCCATCCCATCTTGATGCACATGGGTGTGATGAGTGCCTTGAGCACGCCAGTGGCCAAGAGCGCGAAGGCCGTCCACGTGGGCCAGCTTTCCATGAGCTCCTCGCACTGCACCTCGCCGGGAAACAGGACGTAGGGGAGCGCGCACGCGACAGAACCCATGGCAAGTCCAGCGAGTATGGGCTTGACAATGACTCCGCTAGGTCTTTCCGACATCTGTGCGTCAACCATGCCAAAGGCGTATTCGGATGCGTGGAAGAGGAACGCCATCGCGTAGGCAAGCGCAAGGCATGGCAAAACCCAAAGGAAGTCGGAGCCCGAGGCGGCAATGTGCTCAAAGCGGGGCAGGCCGGACGAGGGGCCAAAGAGCATCGTGAAGAGTCGAATTCCGCCAAACGCCCCGAACGCTGCGGCCATGTATAGAACCACCTTGGTGCGTGGGCGCATGTCGTAGTCGTCTGTGTTGAGCTCGTCTTCGGCCTGTGCGGCAATGCCTGCAAGCGGCGTACCAAAGATGGCCGAAAGACTTGCCGCAATGGTGATGTGGCTAAGGGCGCCCAGGCGCAGTCCCGCCCTCTTCAGTTGGTCTCGGATCCAACAGCAGCCAGCCGAAATGAGGCCCGTGAGTCCTGCCTCAAATCCAATGGAGCCACCAAAGACGAGCGGCAACAAAAAGGAGACCACGGGTTTCCATACGCCGTTTACCCTGTATGAACCCGTCTTCTTGAACTGTGCCATAACCTCGCTCAGAGGTTTCACCGAATCGTGCGACCACCACGTCCACAGGCCAATGGCTGTGCCACCTACCGTGCATGCGAAGAGCGGGAAGAACGGGAGGCTCCCGGAGAATCCCCACAGGAGATTTGTGAGCCAAGTGGAGAGGTTCATAACAAAGAAAACCGCAAAGCCAATAACGAGTCCCACGATCAGGGCGAGGAGAACCATGCCGAAGACCATGGTGGCCTTGTCTGCGGTTCCTCGTGACTTGCGACCTGTTTCGCCAACATAGGGTCGCTGTGTTCGTTTACCGTCGTCTGCATGTTTAACCATGGCGTTTTGCTCCTTGAGCATGTGGAAACAAGCGAACAAATACGTTATTCGTGTATCTGAATCATAGCGGTACGCGATTGCGTTTCTCTTGGGGAGAGTCTCTTTGGTCGTGTCAGACAAGCTGGACGGTATGGTTTTGTGCCATTACTATACCAGCGGTTGAACCGGCTGATGCTATTGGATTGGAGCGGTAGATGGAAGCAGACAAACGCACGCAGGTGGCGGCGATGATTGAGGGGATGGGTGGCAGACTCTACGACGCCAACTTCGACACCAAGGTGTTGGAGGCGCTCGACGAATGCAAGGAGCTTTGTTACGACTACAACCTCGTAAGGCCTACGCATCGGGAGGAGCTGCACGAGCGACTTGCGCAAATCGTGGGCTCTTGTGGCAGGCGTGCACACGTGTGCCCTCCCTTCTGGTGTGATTACGGCAAGAACATCCGTATGGGCGAGAACTTCTACGCCAACCATGGGCTCATCATTTTGGATGGGGCGCCTGTGACCTTTGGGCACGATGTTTTTATTGCTCCCAATTGCGTGTTTAGCACCGCTGGTCATCCAGTGGATACCGAGCGGAGGAATGCCGGACTGGAATATGCGTTGCCTATAACGGTGGGGGATAACGTGTGGTTTGGCATGGGAGTGCTCGTGTGTCCTGGCGTAACGATTGGCTCTGATGTGGTTATTGGCGCAGGTAGCGTGGTTACCAAAGACATTCCGTCGGGAGTCGTGGCGGTTGGCAATCCATGCAAGGTGTTGCGCGAGATAGGCCCAGAGGACGCACTGCGCTACGAAAAAGCTGACAAGTGACCTGTCCCCTTGTCAGGTTTCGAAAAAGCTGACAAGTGACCTGTCTCCTTGTCATGTCAGGTTGTGTGCAGTTTTGGTGCAAGTGGGCTACTCCTTCACAGATTGCGTAATATTACACGAGCTGTGTAATATTGCGCACCTTGTGAAGGAGTTTGTTTGAAGACGACTGACCGAAGATGCGTGCGGACCCGGCAGGCATTGCGTGAGGCGCTGGCGGAGGAAATCCATGCCACAGGCGACCTCTCGCGTGTGACCGTAACGGGAGTAACCGAACGCGCGAACGTAACGCGACGTACGTTCTACTCGCATTACAAAGACATACCCGCACTCGTAAGCGACATTGAGGACGAGACCATAGCGGACCTTGCCCCTCTGGCATATACGATTTCGCAGGTTACGCTCCCCGAGTTGGAAGAGGCGATAAACAGGTTCGAGCCGTGCCCGGGGGCGACGGATGTGCTTGCGTACGTTCGCTCGCACGGGGCGGTTCTCTCGGCCCTTCTTGGCGATGGGGGAGACCCAGCCTTTGTTGAGAAGATAAAGTCCATGGTAAGCGAGGTGGTGCAGAGTCGCGCCCTCGATGGCTTCTCCAGCAAGGCGCTGGCATTCTTTGACTACTACCTTGCCTATGCCGTAAGCGCCGAGGTGGGCGTTATGGTGCGTTGGCTCACTACCGGCATGGTTGAGAGCGATTACGTTATGGCCTGCATCATGACGGCCCTCATGTTCATACGACCGGGTGATCTTTATGGACGCCCCCTCAACTTTTCAATTCCGTCGATTCTCGCGATTTCCGCGAACCAAGAGAAGGAGAGCGACCATGGTACGATCCTCTAGATCAAACGCTGCCCAAAGCGCGGCGAAGCCTGCCGTTGCGCTTGTGCAAAACGGTGCCGAACTCAAGCCGGCCCATCCCGTGGACCTGAGCCATGCTCATCTGCGTCTGGGCATAGACGTCGGCTCTACCACAGTCAAGCTTGCGGTAATCGATTCCAACAACAACCTCGTGTATGCCAACTACGAACGCCACCACACCGACATTCGCGCCACGGCCAAAGAGCTCTTTGCCCGTGCGCAGAAGGTGGTGGGCAATGCCTCCATGCGCGTGTCCATTACGGGTTCGGGCGGTATGTTGCTCGCGACCTGGCTCGACCTCGAGTTCGTGCAGGAGGTCATTGCCAGCAAACGTGCCGTGGAGACGCTCATTCCCCAAACCGACTGCGCCATAGAGCTCGGTGGCGAGGACGCAAAGATAATCTACTTTGACAATGGCATCGAGCAGCGCATGAACGGCACGTGCGCCGGTGGTACGGGCGCCTTCATCGACCAGATGGCGTCGCTGCTCAAAACCGATGCGCCCGGGCTCAACGAGCTGGCAAAGGACGCGACGCACATATACCCCATCGCAAGCCGTTGCGGCGTGTTTGCGAAGTCGGACGTGCAGCCGCTGCTTAACGAGGGCGCGGCTCCCTCCGACATAGCGGCGTCCATCTTCCAGGCGGTGGCAAACCAGACCGTATCGGGCCTCGCCTGCGGCCACCCCATTCGCGGTTACGTCGCCTTCCTGGGTGGCCCGCTGCAGTATCTGAGCGAGTTGCGTGAGCGCTTCTACATTACGCTGAATCTCGATGAGGAGCATCGCATAGTGCCCAAGAACGCTCACCTGTTCGTCGCTACCGGAGCGGCATTGGCAGGCGAGACGGACAAGAAGGTTACGTTTGGCGATGTTATTCAGGCACTGAACGACCTCAAAGATACGCAGGGCAGCGAGGTCGCTCGTCTGGCGCCGCTCTTCTCCAGCAAGGCGGAGTTGGACGAGTTCCATCGTCGTCACGATGCGGAGGTGGTGGACAAGGGCGTGCTCGACGAGTACCACGGCCGCGTGTTCATTGGCATCGATGCCGGTTCCACCACGCTCAAGGCCGCTGTTGTGGGCGAGAGCGGCGAGCTCTTGTATACCTGGTACGACGTGAACAATGGCGACGTGCTGGGTACGGCTCGCGCCATCATGAACGACATCTACGACCACCTGCCGCCGGATTGCGAGATTGGCCACGTAACGACCACAGGCTATGGGGAGGGCATCCTCATTGAGGCGCTGCGTGCCGACTCCGGTGAGGTCGAGACCGTTGCGCACCTGCGTGGCGCTCAGGCATTCGTGCCGGACGTCGAGTTCATACTGGACATAGGCGGCCAGGACATGAAGTGCCTCCAGGTGAAGGACGGCGTGATCGAGCACATTTCGCTCAACGAGGCATGCTCCTCGGGATGCGGCTCATTCGTTGCGAGTTTTGCCGACTCCATGGGCATGAGCGTGCAGGAGTTTGCCGCTGCAGCCGTGGAGGGGGAGCGTCCGGTGGACCTGGGCAGCCGTTGCACGGTATTCATGAACTCGCGCGTAAAGCAGGCGCAGAAGGAGGGCGCCACCATTGGAGACGTGGCGGCTGGCCTTTCGTACTCCGTCATCAAGAATGCGCTGTTCAAGGTCATCAAGCTGCGTGACTACGACGAGATCGGAAAGCACATCGTCGTCCAGGGTGGTACCTTTATGAGCGACGCGACGCTGCGTGCGTTTGAGCTGCTAACCGGCCGTGACGTAATCCGCCCCGATATAGCGGGCTCCATGGGTGCCTATGGCGCGGCCCTGCTTGCCCGCGACCGCGCGGGAAAGGACGGCGTTTCCACCGTGCTCAACCGCAAGGTGCTTGGCGAACTGACGGTAAAGCTTACCAAGGTTAACTGTGGACGCTGCTCCAACAACTGCCTGCTCACGATCAATGACTTTGGGGGAGGGCATCGCTTTATTACGGGCAACCGCTGCGAAAAGGGCTCGGGCCGCTCGCGCAAGAACAAGGCCGACGCCCCCAACCTGTTTAAGGTCAAGAACGAGTTGTTGTTCGATCGACCCACGCTCGATCCAAAAGAAGCCCCGCATGGCACGGTGGGAATTCCTCGTGCGCTCAATATGTATGAGAACTACCCCTTCTGGCATGCGTTCTTCACGCAACTGGGTTTCTCGGTTGTGCTCTCCGACCAATCCACGAAGAAGATCTACGAGGCGGGAATCGAATCCATGCCAAGCGAGTCGGTGTGCTACCCGGCCAAGCTGAGCCATGGACACATTATGAACCTGCTTGCCAAGGACGTGGACTTTATTTGGATGCCCTGCATCCGTTGGGAGCGTCAGGAGGACGACTCGGCCACCAATCACTACAACTGTCCCATCGTCATGAGCTATCCACAGGCCCTTGAGCTCAACGTGGATGAGCTGGCGGCACCCGACGTGCAGTATATGGCGCCGTTCCTGCCCTACGACAACAAGCGCGAGCTCAAGCGCCGTCTTTATGAGCTGGTCTCGGAGCAGCGCGAGGAGGATGCGAAATCCGGCAAGGGACGCTTCATCGGCGAGCACATCACGCGCACGCAGATAAACGAGGCGGTGGAGATTGCCTGGAAGGCAGACCTTGAGTTCAAGGACGCCATGCACCGTTTGGGCGATCAAACGTTGGCGTGGATCGAAGAGCACGACGCGCACGGAATCGTTATTGCGGGTCGTCCTTATCACAACGATCCCGAGATCAACCATGCCATTCCCGAGCTGGTGAACAGCTTTGGCTTTGCCGTTCTTACCGAAGACTGCATTGCCCACAAGATGGAGCCCGAGAGGCCGATTCGCGTGGTTGACCAGTGGATGTACCATTCGCGCCTCTACCGCGCGGCGCGCTTTGTTGCCACGCGCAACGACTTGGACCTCATTCAGCTCAACAGCTTCGGATGCGGCTTGGACGCCCTTACCACCGATCAGGTCCAGGAGATCTTGGAGGCGAGCGGCAAGGTTTACACGGTGCTCAAGATCGACGAGGTGTCCAATCTTGGTGCGGCGCGCATTCGCATCCGTTCGCTTATGGCGGCCCTTCAGGAGGAGCGAGAGAAGCTCGAGCTCAGCGCGGAGCGGGGCGAGGCCGAGGAGGTCGAGCCACCGATGGTGCACATGGCGGACGGCTCGCTTGAGCACGCTCGTGAGACCGACCTGCGTCGCAGGCCGCCCGTGTACAGGAAGTCCGCGAGCGCGGCCATGGAGAAGGTGCGCTACACCAAGGAGATGCAGGAGCAGGGCTATACCATCCTTGCGCCCCAGATGTCGCCCATCCACTTCGAGGTGGTCGAGGCCGTTCTGCGATCTGCGGGATTCAACGTGGTACTACTGCCCTCGGTTGACCACGGTGCGGTGGACGCTGGCCTAAAGTACGTGAACAACGACATTTGCTATCCATCCATCTTGGTAACGGGACAGCTGATCAACGCCGTTCTCTCTGGGAAGTACGACCTCAAGCGCACGGCGGTCCTGATTTCGCAAACGGGCGGTGGATGTCGTGCCACCAACTACATCGCATTCATTCGCAAGGCGCTCAAGGAATCCGGCCATCCCGAGATTCCGGTCATCTCGCTCAGCGTCGCCGGCGGCTTGGACGAGCACAATCCGGGATTCAACATCCTGAAGCCAAAGTTCCTCATTAGCGCCGTGTATGCCCTGCTCTACGGTGACCTCATCATGCAGTGCCTGTATCGCACGCGCCCCTACGAGGCAGAGCCTGGTTCGGCAGACGCCCTGTATGGGGAGCTCATGGCGCGGGCAAAGGTGCAGGTACCGGGTGCCTCGCGCAAGGCATTCTATCGCCTGTGTCAGGATACCGTGGACGCATTCGAGCAACTGCCGCTCGTAAACGACCGCTCCAAGCCGCGCGTGGGCGTGGTGGGCGAGATCTTGGTAAAGTTCCACCCCACGGCAAACAACGACGTGGTGCGTGTGATCGAGTCGGAGGGCTGCGAGGCCAACGTTCCCGGCTTGGTGGACTTCTTCCTGTTTGGAACCTCCAACCAGATCAACCTCAAGCACGAGCTTGGCACCAAGGCCAAGAAGCGCCTTACCCACGGCATCGGCATCGCTGCCATTGATGCTCTGCGCGCGCCCATAAACAAGATGTTGGAAGAGAGTACGCGCTTTGAGCCCTATACCCAGATCTTCGAGCTCGGCAAGAAGGCCGAGGAGGTCTTGTCGCTTTGCAACACCATGGGCGAGGGCTGGCTGCTCACAGCCGAGATGATCGAGCTCATAGAAACAGGCACACCAAACATCGTATGCGCGTCTCCCTTTGCGTGCCTGCCGAATCACGTGGTGGGTAAGAGCGTGATCAAGCGCTTGCGACAGCTCCATCCCAAGAGCAACATCGTGGCCGTTGACTACGACCCCGGTGCCAGCGAGGTCAACCAGCTCAACCGCATCAAGCTCATGATTTCGGTTGCCAAGGAGAACATGCGCGAGGGCGCGGACTTCAAGCTGGAAGGCGACAAGATCGAGGACAACATGTTCGATCGCATCGAACGCGAGCTCACGAAGGCTGGAATATAGCGGCTTATGGCCAACATGGGCCAAAGGGGACTGTCCCCTTTGGCCCGCTTTCTTGGAAGGGGTGTGCCGATGGGTCTGCGTGAGCGTTGGAGAGAGTTGTGGAATCGGCCCGAGGAGCTTGAGCCCGCGCGCAAGCTTGAGTTGGCCAGCGGCTATAACGTGCGCGAGCTTGGCGGATATGCCGTTGAGCAAGGCGTTACTTCATACCGTCGTTTCGTGCGTTCGGGTGGTTTGGATATGCTCAGTGCCCAGGACCAACGCCGCCTCTATGACTATGGCGTAAGGCTTGTGCTGGATTTGCGTGGGAACCACGAGGTGAGCGTTGCCGCCGACAAGATCCAGCAGATGCCTGGCGTGCGCTTTTGTCACGTTCCGCTTTTCGATATAGACCTGTCCGACCCGTCCTTGGGATCGGACGAACTGGGTGGCAGCTACCATACGTTGGGATACCTTACCATGTTGGCAAATCGCGAAGCCGTTCGGAAGGCATTCTTGTTCTTTGCGACGGCGAAGGAGGGAGAGTGCGTTCTATTTCACTGTGCAGCCGGGATGGATCGCACGGGTATGATGGCCATGCTGCTCCTGGGTTTGGTGGGGGCGAGCAACGAGCGCATTGTTGCCGATTACTGCTACTCCTTTGGATCATGCGCAGAGGTGGACGGCATCGTGTACAAGGGCAAGCGACCGGTACGGAGAGAGCTTGAGCTGCGACTTGATGCCATTACCACGGTATTGGATCGCTTGGAAGAGGGTTACGGCACAATCGAGCGATATTTGCTGAGCTGTGGCGTGGAGCAAAGGGCATTGGAGCGCGTTCGCGGTCATCTTCTGTAACCTCGATAATGTAGCCTCGAATTTGCGGTAAAGTAAACCTGTTCCGCGATTATTATTTTATATTGACCGAACGAAAGGACGCCATGGAACCTCATGAACAACCTTGGGTACGCTTGCCACTAGACGGTGCCTTTAACGTGCGAGAATTGGGTGGATATCCTACGGCAAATGGCGATCGTACCAAGTTTGGGCGGTTTCTGCGTTCCGATAGCCTGTGCAGGCTGAGTGCGTACGACGTGAAGTTCCTACACGACTATGGCGTACGTGCGGTCGTTGACCTGCGTGATCCATCGGAGGTCGCCGATGCTCCCAACGTTGAGTTGGGAAAAGACGTTGTATGCGTAAACATTCCCTTGCTGGGCTTTAACGCGGCGCAGATTGAGGCGTTGCGCGCTCAGTTTGACGAGAAGACCTTCTCTATGGAAACGGTCTATAGGCACATAATCGAGAACTACGAGGGCGTACGTGCCTGTTTTCGCTTCCTTGCCGACGCGCCAGAAGGTTGCGTTCTCTTCCATTGTGCGGTGGGCAAGGACAGGACGGGAATCCTTGCCATGCTACTCCTGAGCCTGGCGGGAGTCGATAAGTGGGACGTAATTGCCAACTATGTGCAAACGTGGTCCAATCTCATGCGCGACCAGGCGTTCAGCGAAGAATGGTACGATGCCGCACGCAGCGACTTCCGCGAGGGCATGATGTCTGGCCCCGAAATCATTGAGTACGCGTATAACATAGTCGAAGAAGAGTATGGCGGGGTCGAAAGCTATTTGCTGGGATGTGGAGTTCCCGACGAGGACGCCGCTGCGGTTCGGCAACGGCTCCTCTGATCTCAATCAGGAAGTTCCAAAAACAGCGATGCAGGTGCACAAGGGTCTTCATTAAGGGGGTTCATGCTACCGCTTACGACTTTACGCGATGGAATCGTGTGGTTGACGGCTAAGATATCAACTAAAGTTCAAGAAACGAGAGGCGGCGACCAAATGGATAGCTCCATAGCACTTACGGTCGTCGCGGCTGGCATACCAATAGCCGCCTCGCTAATTCTCTGGCTTGGTGATGCGGGAATATCCGAGCGTCATCACAGCCATCACGACACCTATACGGTTTCGGGAACCCTCACGTGGTCACTGGTGTTTACCATGATCGTTATGGGGTCGTTGGGCATATTGTTGGGTTGGCTCTGCGTTCTGGATGCCTTTACCGCAAACAGTGCCGTTGTAATGAGTTTCTTCGACGCGTTTTTGGTGGTCTCGTTTTTGTACTGGGTCCTGCTTCGGCGCTATAAGGTTGTTACCTACGACGACCACATGGATTTGACGCCCCTCTTTGGGCATACGATCTCCATTTCATACGCCGATATTAAGAGCATGGAGTTCGTATCGTCCACCCTGCAGCCGAGCGTGCGTAACCTGCACGTGACCGTTGGACAAAAGCGCCGTGTGCTGCTATGGGGCGTCCTCGATCTCGATCAGATTCTTATTCGAATCGATCGCTATGATGCCATAGAGGACTTTATTGCGTATAGATAGGGCAAAGGAACCGTGGCACGAACAGCGCTGTGCCTGGCGAAGGAGGGTCGGCAGGCGCCGTGCTCAAACAGCGCTACGCGAACTGCGCGCGGCGACAGCCGACCCTCCCTCTCACCGTGCTTCGCGAACTGCGCGCGGCAGGCTATTGGAGTGGCGAGCCCTTCTCGAAGTTGGCGGCCGTTGCTACTCGGCGGCGGAGAGCGTGCCGGTGTCTTGGATTTCGGTGAGCATGTCTACGCGGCGCTGGTGTCGGCCGCCCTCGTAGGTGGCGTCGATCCACGAGTCGACTATGAGCTTGGCCATCTCGTCTCCCACAACGCGTGCGCCAAACGCAATGATGTTCGCATTGTTGTGACGCTTGGAGAGCGAGGCAGTGTAGGGCTCCGAACAAACGCATGCGCGAACGCCAGGTACCTTGTTTGCCGCAAGGCTTATTCCCACGCCCGTGCCACAGATGAGTACGCCGCCGTCGACTTCGCCCGATGCGACGAGCTTTCCCACGCGATATCCGCTAATGGGATAGTCAAAGCTCTGGGTGCTGTTGGTTCCGATGTCGAGGACTTCTATGCCGCGGTCTTTCAGGTGAGAGGCGATGACATTCTTCAGTTCCACGGCCGTGTGATCGTTGCCAATGGCAAGCTTCATGGGACTTCCTTCCGCATGGGTTGGTATGGGCAAGCCCATGATACACTCAATTGAACGCTACGACATTGGAAGGTGCCCTATGATTAAGCTCGCACTGTCTGATTTGGACGACTCCCTTATCCGCGTGGGGTTGCCACATGCCACACAGCATGCGCTCGATGCCATACACAAGATGCTTGATGCCGGTTTGCGCTTTGGACCCTGTACGGGACGTGTGCCATGGGACCTGCACCTGCTCTTTGCCGAAGACCGCGCGGCCTACCGTACGGGAGTAACGGTAAATGGGCAGTTGGTGTATGTTGACGGCGAGCTTGTGTTCGATAAGCCCATCCCGCATGAGGGCTTGCAGAAGGTTGCGAATACGGTGTATGACTTTCCGGGAACGGCTCTTATGATCAATGATTTCGGAAATCGGTACTCGGTGGGCATTTCTGCTCAGGAAATCGGACAATATTACAGCGAGTTTGGACGCATTGGCAAGGTTTTGGTGCGTATTCCCGAAGACAGACCCATCTACAAGGCAAACATCCGCGTAGTGGGGGACAAGAAGCGTTTGCACGAAGTGCGCAAGCAGCTCATGCATCTTGTGCCTGAGCTTGACTTCGTGTATCCCAATCCGCATGTCAACTATATTGACGTTGCGTCTAAGGGATGGAGCAAGGCCCGAGGCGTGGAGGTTCTCGTACGCGAGCTTGGCATTGGTTTAGATGAAGTTGTGGTGTTTGGCGATGCCGAGAACGACCTTGATGTGCTACGCTACGTACCCAATTCCGTGGCCATGCAGAATGCCACACCAGCTGCGGCCGAGGCTGCACGATGGCACATTGGCCCCAGCGCGCAGGATGCGGTGGCCGATGCGCTGTTGGACATCGTAGCTGCGGCAAAGGAAGGCGGTATGCCTGCCTTCATGGAGCCTGACGCATAGAATGAGCGAATGCTGGACGCGAATGGACGAAAGAGGAGCATCAAGCATGATTAAGCTGGTTCTTACCGACTTGGACGACACCCTCATAAAGAACGGACTGCCTCGCGCTACCGACCACGCCCTTGCCGGTATCCACGCTCTTTTGGACGCGGGATTGCATTTTGGCCCCGTCTCCGGACGAATTCCCAGCGATTTGGGTTGGATGTTTGGCGACGACGAGGCTTGCTATGCAACGGCGGCGCCGGTAAACGGGCAGATGGTATACGTGGACGGGAAGCTCGTTCACGTGGAGACGCTCGACGGGGGAGAGCTGAACAGGCTCGCGGAGATTGTCTCTCACGTTCCCGATGCGTGCCTGGCTCTGTATGACATCTACCAGTCGAGCGAAGAGGGCTCTGGCTACTTCGTGTCGCCCGTAAGGGCACATGCCCAAGGATGCATGGCGCTCTTTCCGCATTTCAAGCGTGCGGTAACGCGTCTTGAGCAGCCTACGTACGTGAAGGCAAACGTTTGGTGCGCGGGGGATAGGAGCCATATAACCCAGGTGCGCGACATGCTGCGCGAAGAGTTCCCCTCCATGGACTTCGTATTTCCCAGTCCCACCGCTCCCATAATCGACATTTCGCCCAAGGGGTGGAGCAAGGGAACCGCAGTGTGTCGCATTGCTTCTGAACTGGGCCTTTCGCTCGACGAGGTTGCTGTGTTTGGCGATTCTGAGAATGACCTCTCCATGATTGAGGCGGTGCCAAATGCGGTTGCCGTGTCCAATGCGAGCGAGGAAGTCGCACGTGCCGCCCGTTGGCACATTGGCTCCAGTGCTGACGATGCGGTTGCTGACGCCCTATTTCAGATTGTCGACGCCACGTCAAATGGCACTATGCCGTCCTTCATGCTGGGGTAGAATTAGAACGTAAAGCCTTTTGGCTGGTATGTGACAATGCACGCACGGCTTAGGCTGTCCATAAGGAGTTCTTATTGTGAGAAAGTTCAAACTCTCCAGCTATACGACGTTGGCGCTCGCTGGCGTGCTCATTTGCCTCATCTTCAAGGGATGGGAGAGCATATTTTCGTTCTTGGGCATTCTGTTTACGGCGGTTATACCGTTGTTTTTGGGATTGGCAATTGCGTATGTGGTCTCCATTCCCACCGACTTTCTCCAACGTCACTTCTTCCCAAACTCCAAATCAGATTTCGTTAATGCCATAAGAAAGCCCGTCTGCCTCATCATTACCGTAATAATAGTATTAGCAATATTAGTATATTCAACTTCTGTACTTATTCCTGCGCTCATCGAGATAGTCACGGTGGTGCAGGAGCATGGGCAGGAATTCATTGAGAAAACCATAGCGCACCCCTTCTTTGCGCCCGTTCGCGAGCCGATTCATAAGTTTATTATGAGCGACTTTATGCAGAGCGTACGAAAGATGGATATTGGCGGCATTGTGGATACCGTATTCGGGGGGAGCGTGAGCAACGTAACCAACCACGTGCTCACCGTTGCCACAACGGTGATGACAGGCTTCTTCGGCGTACTGTTCTCCATCATCCTGCTTACCGATACCACCAATGCGGGGCAGAAGCTCATGTCTACGATTTCGGTTTATGTGGGCCAGAGGAACACGGAGAAATTCGCACTGGTGATGGGCGTGGCCGACGCATCATTCCATAACTTCATTGTGCGTCAGTGTATTGAGGCAAGCATATTGGGCACAACAGGCACCATGGTTTTGTTGGTATGCGGCTTTAACTATGCGCTTGGCGTGGGCGTGCTCATGTTCCTCTTGGCGCTGTTGCCAATTGTCGGCTATCCCATTGGCCTGTTTTTGGGTGCGTTTATGGTGGCCATCTTTAATCCGTGGTGGGCACTGGCGTATTTGGCGTTCGTTGCGTTGGCACAAGTCTTGGAAGCGACCTTTGTGCTTCCGTACGTTGGCGATCCGCGTACGGCACTGCCGCCCGTATGGGTAACGGTTGGGGTAACCATTGGCGGTGGCGTTGCCGGATTCCTGGGCATGCTCATGGCCATACCCATTACCGCCACCATCCGTCAGCTTGCCATAATTGGGGCCAACAGGCGTAGGAATGCGGCTTCTGCGAACGGAGATGCTAACGAATCGTCACATATTGGGGAAGCCGAGTTGGCGCAAGGCCTCAAAGAGGACGATGGCGACGGCGTTGGAGAGATTGAGTGAGGTAATCTGGCCCTCACGGGAGTCAACAAAATTGCCGCAGATGTCTCGCTTGAGTTCGGGATGAAGCACTTCGTGGCTGTTGTGCCATGCAGATGCGTTAGCTAGAGCGTCGTCCCCGCGCATGGGTATGCGCTCGCATAGCTGGGGATAGGCATCCAACAGGGCCTGGTCCAAGCCAGAGCTCTCCTTGCCGAAAAACAGCCAATCGCTGGGTTGGTAGGAAGCGTCGCAGTAGCGCTGAGACCCTGATTTGGTAAGTAGATGCGCGCTTTGGTTCAGCCCGTCGGGAAAGTTCATGCTGATGAATTCCGACCACGAATCGTAGGACGCGAGATCCAGGCTCTGCCAGTAGGCGAGGCCGGCGCGCTGCACGGACTTGTCCGAGAGGTCAAAGCCTAGAGGCCCTATTAGATGAAGTCGCGCACCTGCGAGCACGCATGTGCGTCCTATGTTTCCAGTGTTTGCGGGTATCTCAGGCTCCACGAGCACGATGTTGAGCATATCCCCTCCCTTTGTCATAACAGATGATAGTATATATGCGAAACGAAGAGAGAGGACCTTATGATTAAGCTCGTGTTATGTGACGTGGACGGAACGCTTATCCCCCTAGGCGAGAAGGGGCCAAGCGCCCGTACCATGCGCGCCATAGCGCAGGTACAGCAGGCAGGAATTCGCTTTGGCCTCGCGACGGGTCGTGATACCGTTGAGCTCATGCAGCTCTTTGGCGGCAACGACTTCCCCTTTAGAACGGGCATACTCTCCAACGGAAAGAAGATTATGGTTGATGGGGAGATCGTGCGGCTTTCGCTCATAGATAACAAGGGGCTCGCTCGTGTGGTCGATGCGCTTGCCGAGATCCCCCAAACTTTCGTTACGGCATATCCGTTGAACACTGGCGTAAAGAACACCATCTATTGCATGGGTGCAACAGCGGATGAACTTGAGTCGTGGGAAAAAACCTATTCGTTTGAGGGCAAGATCGTGGCAAGCGTGCCAGACGAACAGATCATTGGGGCTACCATTGCCTGTGCTGCCAGCGAAGAAGTTCTGCCAGAGGTCAAGCGGCGGGCTTTGGATGCCTGCCCTGACTTCGACATTGTGGAGCCATCTCACAGATGGTGGGACATCCTCCCCAAAGGACTGAACAAGGGCACGGCGCTTGGGCTGCTCCTGCAAGAGCTTGGATTGGGAGTGGATGAGGTTATGATGTTTGGCGATGCCGACAACGACCTTGCCATTCTGTCGCACGTGGAAAACTCCGTGGTTGTTCGCGACGCCACTCCAGCCGCAAAGGCTGCCGCCCGCTGGCACATTGGCGCATGCGAGGACGATTCGGTGGCGCAGGCGCTCGAGGAGCTTGCCCAATCCGCAAAAGACGGCAGCACTCCTTCCTTCATGCAAGAATAGGCAACGATGCGCTGGCCGTGGATCGTGCAGCTAACCTGGGGATTGCCGCAAACGCTTGCGGGGTTTGCCCTCTTAAAGGTGGTTGGTCGAAGACAAGCGCACTTCTCATTCAGATTGGCGTGTGTGGGCGAATGGAACTTGGATGCGGGCCTCTCGCTGGGTCCCTTTGTCTTCGTGCCGCACGCATGCTCGCGCAGGCTCTTGGTGCATGAGTACGGACATGTGGTGCAGTCGCTTATCCTTGGCCCGCTCTACGTGCCGCTTGTGGTGGTACCCTCGCTTGTGTGGGCTGGCGTTCCGGCCTTGGCGCAATGGAGGGAGCGTCACCGTGTGTCGTACTACGACATGCCCATAGAGCATTGGGCAAGCTGGCTAGGGGAGAAGGTGTGCGGCGAGCCCGCATTGTGGTGAGTAGTTCCAAGCGACGGGGATACCTCCTTACCTGGTGCCAGGCAAAGGGGTATCCCCGTCGTATGCCACGATCGTCTGGCTAGCAGATGTTGCCGAAGTCGAAGAAGCTCATCTTGTATGCGTAGGTCTCTTTGGCCGCGAACGTGCTCGTGATGCAAAGGTTCGTGATCTCTTGCGGCCACCAGCGGGTGCTCATGGTGTGCTCGCCGCCGTTTACGTATATCTCGATCGCGGAGGTGTCTACGACCATGCGCAGGTCTTCCAGCTTGCCTGCCGATAGTTCGGCAAGTGGCAGACGACGTACGGTGCGATATCCGCCAGCGATGCCCTTGAACGAGAGCTCGATCATGTTGCCAATGACGGCGAGTTCGAGATCGGCATTCAGCAGTATGCGCCCTTCTCCCTCAATGCCCTTAAGACGCACGTCGGCAGTGCCGTTGGCAAACTTTGCGCCAATGGCGCCCTCAATATCGTGCGCATCGTAGTTGGAGGAGCCGAGCTTGCCGTTGCTGTCCTTGGCGCCCTCGGACGTAAAGTCAACGCGCTCGCCGCGCAGGGCCTCGTACTCGGGCAGCGGCCACTGGCAAATGTTGCCTGCCTCGTTGAGGGAGAGTTCGCGAAGCCACGTGAGGGTGTGCAGCCACTCATAGGTGGGAACCTGGTATTGCAGCTCAATATCGGGAAGGCCCATCCATCCAACCAGGATCTGGCGACCCTTCTCGTCGGTAAAGACTTGGGGCGCATAGAAGTCAAAGCCGTAATCCAGCTCCACGAAGGTATTCTCGTCGATGCAGCCGTAGGGCGCCTTGGCGTTCATAAGGCCCTTGTCGCCCTCAAGGAGGTCTATGACCGTACCATCCACGGGGAAGTAGCCTGCGTTGAAGTTGTTCTGGTACTTGGTCATCTGACTTGGAACGCCTTGCGGACATACGAAGAAGAACTCGTGGCCACCCAGAGTCACGATGTTGGGGCATTCCCACATGTAGCCAAATGGCTTGCCGGAAATGGTGGTGCAAGATCCCGCGAGCGTCCAGTCGTTAACGCCGTCGGGGCTGGTGTAGAGCAGCATGGCGGGATGGTCGTCCATGGTGCGGGCACCAAGCAACATGTTCCAGCGGTCCTTTTGCCACCACACCTTGGGATCGCGCACGTGGCAGCTGCAGTAGTCGGGATAGCCGTCATTGCCCAGCACGAGCTTGCGGTCGCTAAAGGTGCGACCGTCTTTGCTAATAACAAGCGTCTCGTTTGCCTGTCGTCCGTCATAGTCATAGTTGTGGTCGCCGGGCTTCAGCACGTTACCCGTGTAGTAGCACCACATCTCGTTATCGCGAATGACGGCGGAGCCAGAGTAGGAACCGTTGGCGTCGAGCTCCATCTCGGGAATGATGGCTCCGCGATGGAACTGCCAATGGATCAGGTCCTCGCTGGTCCAGTGGCCCCAGCCGTGGCCAGGCCATGGCCACCTGGGTGCATATTGGTGGAAAATGTGATACTCGCCGTTAAACTGGCAAAGGCCGTTTGGGTCCGAGAGCCATCCCGTGGGCGTTTGCAGGTGGAAGCCCAAGCGCCAGTTGTGCTGGCGGTAATCCAAATTCACGTGCATCTGCATAGAGGTCTCCTTACCTTGCCATTAATTTGGGGAAAGGCCCACAGAGGACCTTTCCCCAAATGAGCTCATATGTTCTACGCTTGATCTGTCAGCAATGCCTCAACGGCGTCGCGCTCGGGCATGGCGGGAATCGCGCCGCGCTTGCGCACGCACAGGCTTGCCACGGCGTTGCCAAAGCGCGCAAAGGCCGCAGCGTCGGCGATGGAAATCTCTGCGGGCTTCTTTTCGCTCTCGCAGAAGGCGGCAAGGAAGCCGCCCCAGAAGGAGTCGCCTGCACCGGTGGTGTCAACGGCGTCAACGCGGAAGCTCTCAACCAGCTGCGCGCCGTCCTTGGTGGCAACGTAGGCACCGTCGGCGTCCAGGGTAACAACCACAACGCTCACACCGGCGTCCAAGAGGGCTTTCGCGGCGTCCTCGGGCTTGTCGAAATCGGTGAGCAGGGGGCATTCCTCGGCGCTGATCTTTACGAGGTCCATATACGGAATGAGCGAGCGCATCTGCACGGACGCTGCCTCGGCGCTTGTCCACAGGCTGTCGCGATAGTTGGGGTCGTACGACATCACGCAACCGGCCTCATCGGCAATCTTGAGGGCCTCGATGGTGGCGCTGCGAGCTGGCTCGTCAGTAAGCGAGAGCGAACCCACGTGGAACACCTTGCTGTTCGCAATTACGTCCTTGGGCAACTCCTCCGCACGAAGTTGGGTGTCGGCGCCAGGCTTGCGGGCAAACGAGAAGGAACGATCGCCCTGATCGTCGAGCGCAACGAAGGCGAGCGTGGTAAAGAACTTGTCGTCGGAGATAAGGCCCTCGCAGTTGATGCCGTTCTCTTCGATGGTCTGACGCAGGAACTCACCGTGCATATCGGTGCCTACCTTGCCGATGAAGGCCGTCTTGTGGCCAAGGCGCTGCAGGGCAACCAGAACGTTTGCGGGTGCTCCGCCGGGATTGCGCTCAAAGAGCTTTTGTCCGAAGTCCGAGACCCCGTTGTCCGTAAAGTCAATAAGTACCTCGCCGAGTGCGGTAACAGAGAACATCTTGCGTGCCCCTTTCTGTGGGAACGATTCCATACACCTCATAGAAGAATACACCATGCCCTCTTAATGGTGTGGCACGAGTATGTGACCGCTTTGCACAAGTAGGTGAGGGGCGGTTTCCGTCTGCGTCTGCGTGCCTGTCCGCCCCGCCCCGCACGCGGCTCCGCGCTCGCTTCGCTCGCTCACTTCGTGAGTTGCCGCTTGCGGGGCGGCGTGGGTGCGGGTGTGTAGGACAGGGCTGGGTACACTTTTGCGTCCGCAAACGTGCCCACCGGGTACACTTCCCAGAGGGTCCGAGGGAGCCGAGTACACTTTTGCGTCCGCAGGCGACCCCACCGGGCACACAAATGGCCGATTTGTGTACCCGGTGGGGAAAGTCGCGGACCTAAAAGTGTACCCGGCGGGAGACCCGACATCGACCGAGAAGCGCGTACGGCGAGGAGGCCTGCGGGCGAGTCGTTCCTTCGCAAAGCGCAAAAAAAGCGCGCACCCTCGCGGATGCGCGCTTGAGCAAGAAGCTCGAAATGGCCGAGAACTACTTCTTGAGGTCGATGACCTTCTGGCCAGCCTTGCAGGCGCCATAGGTCTGGTCGATGGAAGCGTAGTCGTCGGAGTTTGTGACGATTACCATCGTGGTGGCGGGCTTGCCGGCAGCCTTGATGGCGTCGAGGTCGGCATCGATGAGGAGCTGACCAGCCTTGACGGTGTCGCCGGAAGCAACCTTGATGTCGAAGGGCTCGCCGTTGAGCTCAACGGTGTCGATGCCAGCGTGGATGAGGATCTCGGTGCCGTCGTCGGCCATGAGGCCCACAGCGTGACCAGTGCCGGCAACCATGGTAACCTGGCCGTTTACGGGAGCGAAGATGCCGCCCTCGGTGGGCTCAATGGCAACGCCGTTGCCCATGGCGAGGGACGAGAACACGGGGTCGGAGACGGTCTTCATATCGATGCACTCGCCAGTCATGGGAGCAACGACGGTGCCAGCGGCGTAGTCGGCGCTAACCTCGGCGGGCGTCGCGGGAGCTTCGGCCTTGGCAGCCTCGCGAGCAGCGGCGGCCTTGGTCTTCTCGTCGTCCTTGTAGAGCACGAAGGTGACGGCAAAGGCAACGGCGAAGGCGACGGCGATTACGATGGTGTACTTGACTGCGTCGGCAGTGATGAGGTAACCAAAGATGCCGGTAATGCCGTAGGCGATGGAGTACAGACCTGTGAAGGCCGAAATCGCGCCACCGGCAGCTGCGCCGCAGACGGCTGCGATAAACGGCTTAAGGGCAGGAAGGTTTACACCATAAATAGCAGGCTCGGTGATGCCGAGGAGCGAGGAGATGCCGGAGGGGAGGGCGAGGCCCTTCTTCTTTGCGGACGCGGTCTTTACGAAGACGGCGAAGCACGCGGCGCCCTGTGCCACGTTGGCAGCAGAGATAATGGGGTTGAAGTTGTCGGCGCCCTGTGCCACGAGACCGGCCTCAAGCGCGTTGAACATGTGGTGCACGCCAAGAACTACCGTTAGCGGGTATATTGCACCTGCTAACGCGCCACCTAAGCCAAACGGTATGCCTAATAGGAACTTGAAGAACTGCATTACATACTCTTCGAGCATCGAGAAGATGGGGCCGATGACGATCATGGTAAGAAGACCGGTGACCAGGACCGTGCACAGCGGGGTTACGAAGAGATCGAGCATGTCGGGCACGTGGGCGTGCAGCCACTTCTCGATGACGCACATAAGGAACACGGCTACCACTACGGGAATGACATGGCCCTGATAGCCCTGGAGCGTAACGGGAAGCATGCCAAACAGGGAGACCTGAGGTGCGCCGCCAGCCGCAATGATCTTGTCTGCGGTAGCGCCAGCGCTGTCAATGAGCATGCTTGTGCCATCGCCTGGATTAATAACGTTTGGTAGGAAGTGGCTGTTTACGTAGTTATTATAGAACTCAGCAGCCTGTGGCGAACCGACGGTAAAGTACAGGCTCTTGTCGGCTGGCAGGGACCATGCGTTGATAAGGCCGGTGTGGTTCATGATCATGCCGATTACGCCACCGAGGAACTCGTTGCCGCCAAACACGCGTGCGGCCGAGAAGCCGATTAGGATTTGCAAGAACACGAATGACGCGTTGGAGAACGCGTGGATGAGGATCCACCAGTTGTTGGTCTCGAGTGCGTGACCCGCTGCGTTGTTGAGGCCCTCGGTGAGGCCCATGAGCAGACCAGAAGCCACGATGGCGGGGATGATGGGTACGAAGACATCGCCCAGGGCCTTGATGCCGCGCTGGATGGGGTTGCCCTTGGCGGCCGCGGCTGCCTTGGCGTCGTCAGTAGAGCCAACCTTAATGTTGCCCTGCTTGCAGAACTCGTCGAATACCTTGTTTACGGTGCCCGTGCCATAGATCACCTGGAGTTGGCCAGATGCCTGGAAGTTGCCCTTCGCAAGCGTGGCGTCCTCGACGGCGTCCATGTTTACCTTCGAGTCGTCAGCGATGACGAGACGAAGGCGGGTTGCGCAGTGCGCGGCGGAAACGACGTTGTCTGCGCCACCTACTGCGGCAAGGATTTCTCTCGCTGCTTGCTCGTGCTCAGCTGCCATAAGAAAACCTTCCTTTCCCTCTCCTCTTTCCTTTCCAACAGATAAAACGTACATATGAGGCGATTTGACAAAGCCAAACGGCCAGAGTGGCTATGGAATCGTTCTCATATGCATCCCATAGTACTACCTGCGAACTCATATTTTGGCGAGAAATGAAAAAACGGTGATGAAAATTTGCATTCTTTGAGGATGACGAATAAAAAGCAAAGAAGGATTTCGCTAACGCAGGGAGTTTCGCTGGTATACCTCATACGGCATGCAGATGCTAACGGGGTTCTCATTGGGAAAGGATATTTGGCGTAGCAACATCTCGGCAGCTTTTATTCCGCTGGTTTTGAACGGCAGATGCACGGTGCTGAGCGCGGGGATGATGATCCTGCTCATGGGGCTGTCTCCCACACCGGTTACCTGGACGTCTTCGGGCACGCGCTTGCCATACTCGCGCATGTACATAATGGCGCCAAACGCCATCTCGTCCGTCGCGCAGACTATGGTGTCAACGTCCGGAACGTGTTCGAGGATTTTTTCTGCCGCAAAGTACCCGGAATCGGAAGTAAAGCTGGCGAACTGCATGGCCTCGGGTAAGACGTCTATGCCTACCTGCGCGCATGCGTCCAAAAAACCTTGTCTGCGCATTACGCCAACGGCGCGATCTTCTTCGAATACGCCAATGTAGGCGGGCTTTCGTGCCGTGGAAAGTGCGAGTTGGGTAAGGTCGCGCACGGCATGATAATCGTCCTGATAAATGCATGCGTGACCTTCAAAATGTTGGTCGAGCACCACGAAAGGTACGCGAAGGCGCCTTATCACCTTTTCATGGGCTTCGTTAAAAACCGTTCCCAACAGTATGATTCCGTCAACGCGGTCACCTTGGTTGAGGATTCTGAGGTACTCGATTTCCTTGCTCTCGTCGTTTTCGGTGTTGGCCAAAAGCACTTGGTATCCGTGCTCGGCAAGTTTGCTCGTAACGCCCTCTACCATGCGACTCACCGATTGCGAGTTGATCTTTGGAATGATGACGCCCACAAGATGGGTCTTTCCGTTGCGGAGTTGTTGCGCTTGGCTTGAGGGAACGTAGCCCGTCTCCTCGATGATGCGGCTTATGCGGGTACGCTTCTCCTGTGATACATAACCGTCGTTGAGATAGCGAGAGACCGTTGCCCGTGATACCCCGGCGCGCTTTGCTATCTCGTTGATGTTCATCTTTGCTCCACAGGACCGAATTCGTATTCATCGTTATATGTTATCTAAAAATATGCTAAATGTACATACAATGTGAGTTGCTGTGTGGCCAGCCTGCAAAAAAAACGGCGAGCGGAAGCCCTGCTTGGTTCACGCTCCGCGCTTGCGCCCGTCCCGCAAGCGGCGACACACGAAGCGAGTGAGAGATGCGTGCATGGAGTCGCATACGGGACGGGCGCAAGCGCGGAGCGTGAACAGTTGCTTAACCGTTGAGCGTGCCCTTGCTCGCGAGGCAATCCGCCACAAGGGGAATGAGCTCCTTCTTGGCTAGGCAGTCCTCCGTCGCGGCAATATATGCCTTGAAGTGCTCGGTTTTGCGATGCGTCTCGTAGGCTTCCTCGCTGGCGTAGCCCTCCCAGAAGACCCAATGCAGTGGGTCGTCGGCAAAGCTGCAGGCATAGAGGTAGAGAACTCCCGGCTCTTTTTCCACCGACGTGCGCATGTTGGCAAAGACGGCCTCGCGGAACGCGTCGAGCTTTTTGGGCTTGATCTGCACGAAGCAGCAGCGCGGTGAGGCATTGCCGTCGCACACCTTAAGGCCCTCTGGCTTCTCCAACATGAGCTCGGGCCTAACCTGGCATACCTCGCGACTCGTGAGGTTGTCTGCGGCCATGTCCACGTAGGCCTTGAACTGCGCGGACGAAGCGTGCACCTGGTAGGCGTCGTCGTCTGCGTAGACTTCGAAGACGTAGCACATCGCGGGGTCGTCGGCCAGGTGGGTCGAGTACATGGCAAGTGTGCCTGGCTCGGTGTCGACGGAGGTGGTGAGGTTGGCCTCGCCAACGCGGTTGAACTCCTCGGCGTTATCCAACTTGCGGCCGAGCTTGAAAAGGCGGGTGATCATGGCAGGCTCCTTACTCTAGGCTATGGCTTATCCAACGAGTTGTCGGTAGTTGGCAAACAGAATCGCTTCCTTTTCTGCCTCGCTGATGCTCATCGCATCGATGGCCGCAAGGATCTCACGTGTGGCGCCGGCAGGCGGGATGCCCAATGGTGCGTCGGTGCCAAACACAACATGGTCGATGCCGTAATAGTCCACGGCAAGCTCCAATGCCTTGGTATTGCCCAGGATGGCCGTGTCCACGTAGAACTTGCGCATGTCAGCCGCCTGCTCTGAGGAAAGGATACGATCCACGCGTCCCGCAAAGAACGGAACCATTGCGCCAGCGTGGTGGCATATGACCTTGAGGTTGGGAAATTCCTGAAAAAGACCTGCTTGCACCATCTGCAGCATGGCCTGCGTGAGCTCGTACTCCCAGGAGAATACGATGTTGTTGTCGGGCTTGCGCGGGTCGAACACAGGATGCAACAAAGCGGGGACGCCCTCCTGCGCGAGCGTACAGAAGAGTGGGCGAAACCGCTCGTCGGCGATGGAGAGGCCCAGCTCTCGCGTGAAGATTTGAACGCCCACGACGTCGTCGTTTGGCAGCACCTGCTCGCGCACGATGCGCACGGCCTCGTCCACGTTGTTTAGGGGAACCATGAGCACTGCTGCCTCAAACATGTCCGCGTCCGCGCGGCGCATGACGATGAGCTCCTCGTTGCCTTCCCAGCAGAGTTTGGCTGACTCGTCCGGTCCCACGTAGTCCTCGGGCAGGGCGTTCACGAAGCTTATGACCTGCCTGGTCCTTCCGTCCCAGTGTGTGCGGCGCATCTCCATGTTCGAGAGCGTGGGGTTGTTAAAGAACGCGTAACGCTCCGGGATCTTGGGCTCTATCTCGAGCATCTTTGCGTAGAACGTCGGTGGCAACACGTGGGCGAATACGTCGATGGATGTCATGGTATCGTCCTTTCCAATGGAATTAGAAACTATTCTATACCATCAATCAGCGCTGCTTTGATGTTCTTGTTGGGCCTTTGTCAAATAAGTATTGTGACTGATAAGTGCGAGCCGTTAGGCAGGCCTCAAGCCTGCGGGCGATTGAGGACGTTTTGGATCGTGATGGCGATAACATACAATGGGGTTCGGCTCGTATGACGATTGGACGATGCGTACGCAAGGAGATCATTATGGCCACCATTTGCTCCATCTATCTTGCAGGAGGTTGCTTTTGGGGTGTTGAGGAGCTGTTTCGGCAGATTCCTGGCGTCGTTGACACCCAGGTTGGTTATGCCAACGGAAGACTTGCGCAAGGCGTTACCTACGAGCGCGTATGCCAGGGCGACACTGGCTTTCGCGAGACGGTGTGCGTGACGTTTGACCCCTCGGTTGTCTCCTTGGAAAAGATCCTTTGGGCCTTCTTCCGCGTAGTTGACCCTGCCGTGCAAAACCAGCAAGGCAACGATGTGGGAACGCAGTATCAAACAGGAATCTACTGGGATGCAGGCGACGTTGAAATTGGGGATGTCGTACGGCGCGTTGCAGGTGACGAGCGTGATCGCCTGGAAGCCCAGGGAATGCCGTTTTGCGTCGAGGTGCATGAGCTGAGCAGCTTCTTTGACGCGGAGGAGTATCACCAGGAATACCTTGTCAAGAATCCAGGCGGCTATTGTCACATATCGCGCATGGAGATGGACGAGGTGCTCGCGTCGCTGTAGACAAAACCAGCCTCTATTGCAGTAACGTCCCGCGCCTCATTTTTTGACATTCTTGCTGCTATCTAGGGCTTCTCGCGCATGTACAGTATACTTCCCGCAGAGCAGGTACCCAAAGAGCTGTTACGCCAGCAAAAGAGAAGGAGCAAAAAGCCCCCTATTGAATGTATGTTGGAGAATGCTATGGCACGTAAAAGAGGTGGAAAGAGGCTGACCTTATCGGAGCATCTCGCGCTTCGCAAGCAGGCCGCCGAGGCTTCCAAGGCACGCGAGGAGGAACGCCAGCGCACTATCGATGCATTCAAGAAGCTTGACTCGCAGGTGCTTTGCAATTGCCCTGCGTGCATAAAAAGGCGTGGTTCGTAACGGCGGGGAAACCCTAGGAAAGGCTTTGCATTTGCCAGGGCTTGGCCGATATACGAGAAGTTTTAGAACAACGGGATCTCCAGCCTGTTCGCTGCCAGACAGGAGAAAACGTCATCACGCGTAAATTCCTTGGCACTCATTGGTACCCATTTGAGAGCTCACTTTCGTGAATTGGATGGTCTCAGCCTACACGTTATATACTATTAGATGTATGCTATTTATTGCTGGTTTGCCAGAGTTGGCAAACCTTGCCTCGCTATGGGGTGTTAGGGGAGAGAGGAATTTGCCATGTCCAAAAACGTTGAGACAATGAGAAGGTTCGTAGAGGCACAGAACGACCATGACTCTGCTGCAGTGGTTGCCTGCTTTGCGCCAGATTTCCGGCGCAAGTCCGCAGAGACCAATTGGGAGGAAATGGGCGCGGGTAACTACGCGGACATGTCCGACCGCTACTGGGCTGCCTTCCCCGACACCCACTTTGAGGTGGAGCACCTCCTCGAAGACGGCGACTTCGTCTTTTTGCAGTACATGGAAACAGGCACGTGGACGGGGGTTTGGGAGATGCCCGGCGGCATTTCCATCCCTCCCCAAAACACCCCGTACGAGTCGCGTGGCATCATAACGTGCACGATGGACGAGAATGGTCTCATTCGAAGGTACTGCTATCACCACGAGGGCGGGTTCGTTAAGGCGTATCCAATTCTTTCCCAGATGACCGTGCGTACGATGAACAAGGACGCCGACAAGAGCTAGCTTAAACCGGGCCAAAGGGGACAGTCCCCTTTGTACCCAAGTCGGAAAGCGGGCCAAAGGGGACAGTCCCCTTTGTCCCGCACACATCCTGCACACAAGTAACGCGCGCCTGGGACGCCCCCGCGGGAAGCGCGTATTCATAGGCAGCGCAGCAGCAGGCCAAGCCGGCCCAGCAACAGCAGCAGGCCAAGCCCCAGCAGACCGTGAGGGCCGAGCAGTCCAACGACATCGGCACGTGGGTCAAGGTGTCCCGCGAGGGGGCCATCTCGGTGGCGTGCAGCCACACGGGCGCGGGCGGCGCGGCCAAGGGCGAGGCGATGAACGTCACCGCCAGGGGCCCGATCGAGGGCGGCGGCACCGTCTACTACGTGGTCGAGCTCGACCTGGGCGAGGTGCACTACAGCGTGACCGTCGACGCCACGACGGGCAACGTGATCAACGCCGACCAGACCCACAACGGCGTGCGCACCCTGCTCGACGAGAACGGCGACCCCCAGGAGGGCACCGAGTGGCCCGTGGACGCGTAGG
>JAFWKQ010000081.1 GCA_017545665.1 Atopobiaceae bacterium | reverse complement strand
GGTCGCGGTTGGCCCAGCCGCCGCGCTGGGCGAGCGCATAGGGCAGCTCGTAGTGGCTAATGGTCACCATGGGCTCGATGCCGCGCTCGCGACAGAGCTCGAACACGCCGCGGTAGAAGTCGAGTCCCGCCTGGCTGGGAGCGGCATCGTCGCCGTTGGGGAAGATGCGCGCCCACTGCACGCTCATGCGGTAGCACCTAAAGCCCATCTCGGCAAAGAGCTCGATGTCCTCGTGCCAGTGGTGGTAGAAGTCCACGGCCTCGTGGCTGGGGTACCAGATGTCGTCGCGTACGGTGCTGGTGATGCGGCGCGGCTCGCTCACGGATCCGCCTGTGATCATGTCGGTGACCGATGGGCCCTTGCCGCCCTCGTCCCAACCGCCCTCGTACTGGTTGGCGGCGGTGGCCCCGCCCCAGAGGAAGTCCTCGGGGAAAGTGGCGATGGTTGCGTCGTTGGCGTTTGGCATGGGAGGGCCTCCTCGTCGTAGTGGCTTGCGCACCTCCGACACGCTGTGCGGGTGGGGTACGCCTCGTCTTGCACATACTTATACACCATGGAGGCGGGCGTGTCCCATATTTTCCTTTGGCCGTAACCATCTGCGAATTGGTATCATGAGAATAGTTCGCGCGCCGAATTCTGAAGGCAGGTGATTGCATGCGAGAGGCTCGACTGGCAACCTACGAGCAGCTGTCGTTTGCCATCTTCTGCATTGAGGCCGTTGCGGAGTACTTGAACAAAGACCCGCGAGACGTCTATGCCATGCTCGCCAACAAGACGAACCTATTGGATGACTACATCGCCCGCTACTACGATGCCCTCCACACTCAAGACAAGCTATACATTGCCGAAGACATCGTTCGCGAGCTCGTGGCGGAGGGGGCACTCACGTGATTCTGTACCATGGGTCCCCGGCAATCGCATGGCGTGTGTGCGTCATCGGCATGGTTCTGTTATTGTAAATATGTGCATAAGATCGACTCCAAAATTGTAAAATTGCGGTAGTGTCGGGAATGTTAGTGTAACGGCCATTTCGTAGGGAGCGCGGCCAGCCACCCAGAACCTTGAATCACCGCCTCATCTTACGCCGCCTCGAGCTCGTCCGCAAGCTCCAGGCTCGCGTCGATAGCCTTCCTTGCTATGAGCCTCAGCTCCGCCGCCCTTTCCTTTGACGGCCGGCCTTCCGCCACCGGCCTCTTGCGCTCGTCGTACAGCTCGGACATCTTCTTCTCGGAGAAGTAGCGCGACTCCTGCCAGTCGTCGTCCCGCTCGCACATGACGGCGCCGACGAGGCGCTCCAAGGCCTTGGTCGACGGGAAGCCTCCAGAAGGAGGACTGGTCACCGCGTTCCTCCCTCTCGCGAACCGCCGTGCCTTGGACCATGGAGTGGTTGTTCTTCTTCGAGATTTGGATGGCCACGGGAGAGTGGTGCGGCGGAGGAATCCATCCGACACAAGAGGGCGAGGCCTAAGGACGGTTGGTAGTTCTCAATGATCTCCGCCCATTTGATTGCCCCGTGCATATAGCACGTTGAGCACATACACGGTGTCCGCGTCCTCGTCCACGCGGTAGTACACGAAGAACCTTCCCGAGAGGATTCTCCGCACGCCGCGCGAGCGCCAAGGCTCCCTCTCTACCTCCTTTGTCCGCGATGGCATCGTCGCAAGCGAGCCGACCGTCTTGCGTATGGAGTGGAGGGCGGAACGCGCGTCCTCGGGCGATCCGAGCCCGTGCGCGATGTGGTCGCGGATGCCGGCGAGGTCTTCGTAGGCATCCGGAGTTATAAGGACGTCGTACGTGCGCATCTATTCGAGCCCCGCCTCCAGCTCGTTGAAGGCTTCCCCGAAGGGCCTCCCCTCGCCAGCCAGCGATTGCGCGTAGCTACTGGACAACATCGTGTCGACCTCTTCGGTCGACATGCCGTCGAGGGCCCTGGTCTTCCTCGGGAGCGTGAGGGAGAACGGTATCCCACCCTGGAAGATGATCTGCCGGTAGAGCGAGTTGATGACCACCGAAACCGGCACCCCGATCTGGCGGAGTATCTCCTCCGCCTCGTTCTTTACGGCGCACTCGACCCGTGCGCTCACGGTCGCATCCTTCATGGCTGCCTCCATTCATGTGTCAATGTCAATGTACTACGTTGTCTTGTTGTTAGCAATACAAAATCCTCGCATGATCACGTTGGCGGCGTCCGCCATCTGCCTCATTCGCTTGAATGGCATGGGCTTGCGCGCCTCCATTGCATCGCGCGAGTACGTCCGAGCGTCCAGGTGCAGTCCCCCAGTTGCAACCATCCTTAGGGACGGGCCGACATGTCCTGTTTTCCTCGTACACGCCTTTTGGTCTTCCCCCTGAACCCAGCCACGAGGCAGCCTTCGCCCCACTCCCTGGCGTCAAGATACTCCACGAGGTCCTTGCCGTGCATAACGGCGATGGTCCTGCCGCCGTGCTATGGGTGGCCCCTGGGTCGGCTCGGCAAGCACTCTGTGCTAAGGTCTAAAACGATGCAATTTGGTACTTATCCAACGTCAAAAACAATGCGTAAACAAGTAGACTCAACGTCAAAATCGATGCATAATGCAAGGTAAACGCTTTGCAACAAACAAGGAGCCAGCATGCAGCTGCGTAGAAAGTTCTATGACCGCCTTCTGGAATGGAAGTCAAAAGACGTGCGCGAGTGTCTTCTTGTGAACGGGGCCCGCCAGGTAGGAAAGACGTACATCATCGAGCAGTTTGGGATGGCTGAGTAAGAGAGCTACCTGTGTATCAACTTCCTCAGGAATCCGGAATACAAGGCCATATTCGAAGGGAGTCTCGAGCCGTCGGAGATCTACAAGCGCATGTCTTTGTACGTGAGCAACGTGAGACTTGTGCCTGGCAATACGCTCATCTTCCTCGACGAGATCCAGGCGTGCAAGAAGGCCAGAACTGCTCTCAAGTTCCTCGCCTTGGACGGTCGCTATGACGTCGTTGCGTCCGGCTCCTTGTTGGGCATTCACTACAAGGGAGAGGACGACGCTCCGCCAGACGAGGTTTCGGTGCCCGTTGGGTACGAGCGCGAGGTTCGAATGCATGCGCTGGACTTTGAGGAGTACCTGTGGGCATGCGGTGTGGGTACGGAGGCCATCCAAACCCTTAGGGACTACGCACACACTGCCGAACGACTTCCCGACCAGGCGCTGAGGCGCTATCAGGACTTGCTGCGCGAGTATCTTGTGGTCGGCGGGATGCCCGAGGTCGTGAGCACATTCTTGGACACGCAGAGCTTCGAGGAGGCCTTTCAGGTGCAGGAGAAGATTCTCAGCGCGTACGAAGACGACGTGGACAAGTACGCTTCGAACTCCGACAAACCCAAGATCATGAGGCTCTATCGGTCGGTGCCTCGACAGCTTGCCAAGGAGAACACCAAGTTCCAGTACAGCAAGGTCGAGCGCGGCGGTAGCGCGCGAAAGTTCGGCACGGCCATCGGCTGGCTCATCGACGCGGGGTTGGTGTGCGACGTCCACAACGTGTCGGTGCCCCTCCTCCCGCTTGCTGCCTACGAGGAACCGAGCGAGTTCAAGATATACGTGACGGACACGGGGCTTCTTACGCACCTCTTTGGTCGCGAAACGCAGGTGGCCCTCGTGAGGAACACGCTCAAGGGCCCCGCGAAGGGCGGCATATGCGAGAACCTCGTGTTTGATCTGCTCCACAAGCGGGGAATCGCTGTTCACTACTACAAGAGGGCAAACAACACCCAGGAGATCGAGTTCCTCATGGAGCGGGATGGCTCGGTCGTGCCCGTAGAGGTCAAGTCGTCTAACGGCGCGACCGTCTCGCTCAATGCGTTCCTGGAGCGGTTCGAGCCCGCCGTGGCCTTTAAGCTTGTGGACGGCAACTCGGGAAGAAGCGGGCAAAAGGTGACCCTTCCCCAGTTCATGGGGATGTTTTTGTAGGACGACGTCGGCACCGGCCCCATGACAACCCCCAGCGGTTGCCCTCGCAGGGAGCCTTCCCCCAGTTGCAGGATGCGTCGGATGGGGTCCATGAGCCCTTCTCCTGGTCAGCGGAACAGGTCGTCGATGCCGACCTTCTTCGCTATGGCCCCATCCCTAACGCCGCTTGTTCCCCGAAGCGAGACGAGAACGGTCTTGAGCGCGTCCCTCGTCCCCGTCTCCTCGCGAAACAGTTCGCGCTTGCGCACAAGCTCACGCTCGTTCTCCGCCGAGAGCGCGTACGGCGCGTCGGTGAACTTCATCTCGCAGAGGTTCGTGACCCGATCTGCGCGTTCTATTACGAGGTCGATCTGCGCGCCGCCCTCGCGGCGTTCGCTCGACCAGGGATACTCCTTCGTCTGGACGTCTCCAATACCGATCGCTTCCCTGAGCTGCCTTATGTGATAGGTGCAAACGATCTCGAAGGCATTGCCCCTCCAGTTGAAGTAACGGCCTTGGTCGGCGACAAAGTCTGCCCAGCGCCTCACCGGATCACCAATGCCCGGTTCGATGAAGTGGTAGTGAAAGAGGATGAACGGATCGACTAGCTGCACGTACTTCGGGTGTCGCGGTTTGCTCAGGTTGCGGTATTCGCGCAGGTAGCCACACTTGACCGACTCATCGACGGCTGTCGTGAACTGCGCGACCGAATAGCCCAAGGCCCTCTGCAGGTCCCGCTTTCGCATGCCGAACTTGTGTTGCGACAGAAGAGAGAAAAGCTCTACGTAAATCTTTGACCTTCGCATCGTGCTTTCGAGCAGGATCATGGTCTCTCTGCGCAGCTGGGCACGTGGCGCCAAGCACAGCCTATCGACATTCTCCCACATGCTCTGTGCGGGGTGCATCAGGCTAAAGAAGAATGGCAGGCCACCGAAGACCATCTGGGTCTCAACGATGGTCTCCCGGTCCCATTCGAACCCCTGCTCATCGAAGTACTTCTCGCTCTCTGCCAAGGTGAACGGCTCGAGGAATATCGATTCTGTCACTCGTGCGGCAAGGTCGTCGGCGCTTGAGAGCATGTTGTCGAGTATCCACGAGGTCGCCGAACCGCATATTATTACCAGCAAGGGTGGCGCCGACGCGCTTCTTCGGTTCCAGAATGTCGAAAAGGCGCTGAGGAAGTCCGATCGTTGCTTGCAAAACCATGGGAACTCGTCAATGAAAATGATCGCCTTACCATGTGGGCTTCTAGGTGCATCGGGACTGGTGACAACCTTGTACAGGCGGTTGAACGCCTCGCGCCAGCTTCTAGGGGGAGTGGGGTCATCGTCACCTCGGTCACTTAGCTCCAGGCCAAACTCCTCGAGCTGTGCTTTTGTCGGGGCCTCTTTGGAGCCCACGACATGGAATGCAAAGTACGGTGCGAAGACCTGCTCTACGAGGAATGTCTTGCCCACACGGCGCCGTCCATAGACGCACACCAGCTCGGATTTGCTGGTCTTCTCGCAATACTCGAGCAGCTCCCGTTCCCGCTTTCGCCCTACTAGATTCATTTTATCCTTTCGATGTGCATGGCAAAGACGTCATTCATTCATTGAGTTAGTATATATTAACGCAATATTTTACGAAAATTTCTGGTAACTCAGTAGAGTTTGCTTGGAGTTACTGTAATTAAACGCAAATAGCATACAGATAGGCCGAATAGATAATCGCAATGCGGCGAGGCGCGAATGCCGGGATCCAAGAGCGCTGCGGCATGCACAGGGTCGAGCGGTTCCGGGACTGCGGCACGCACGCGAAGACGCGCTGCAAAGGCATCGTGAGCGCGGGCTGAGTGCTAGCTCCCCTGGCTGTGGATGCTGGGCTAGGCGCTCGGCGCCATTGGAGACATACTGTGCGGGATGGGTAACTCGCGTGGTTGCGCGTCTGAGAGGGCGATTGCGCGCGATGGCACGCTGCTCGCGCCGCCGTAGAGAATCGCCGAGGCCGGCTCCTGTGCCCACACAGGTACATCGACCTCACCCTCCTGATCCCTAGAGGGGCCGGCTTCCACTGCTGCCATACCATGCCCCACCACTGTGTAGTCAGCAGGCAAGCCGGATTGATGGTGGAATTACCCCTGTCTTCGTTCCCGGGCACGTTCACGTTGCCGGTCGCCTATGTTGGCTGTGTCTCTGAATTAGCTATCCGACGCAGGCATATATTGAGTCAAAAACATAGCCTCTCTTCCCTTCCACGTCGGCATTGCTTGGCCGGAGACGTCTCTGACACGCTAGGGCATTGCGACGGCAAAGCGGGGCCTAGCCATCCATCGGAGATGGGGCCACACATCATACGGAAGGCGGATGCGACCGTATGATTGCGTGTGAGAACAGGACTCGATAGTCGTGTGGACGGATAAGGGCATGTGCGAAGAGAGCATACTTGTCGCCGAGTGCCAGACCCCCAGAGTAGGTTATGACAAGGGCGAGCGCCTTGTCGGGATGACCTCGTCGAGATGTGTGACGGACAACGGGAACCGATGGGGATGCAGGAACTTGTGGAAGGGCTGAGGCCTGCGTGAACCGCTGTCAGCTGACCTGCCCTGCCAACGCACGATGTGCGTCTGACGGTTGCGCAAGAGATTGGGCATTCTGGCGCCACAATAACGTTATTGAGGCGCCGCACCATGCGGTGTTGTCCACAGCGGAGCGGAGGTCAGCATGAGGGACATGCCAATCAAGGTTGTTGTCATAGCGGGTGCCGTGTGTGGAGCACTGCTCATTGGCTGGGCGGTCGTTATCATCGCCTCGTCGTTGAGCGTCGAAGGTGAGGCGGGGGACCGGTACGGGCGACTGACGATCGAGTACGTTGAGGGCGACGGGGGCGAGCGAGGCGTCGACCAGAAAGAAGCGGTGGCCGAGGCAACGGAGGAAACGCGACAGGCGCAGACCGATGCCGCTGACAAGACAGAGACCGAGAAGGGGACCGAGGATGGCCAGAAAGACAAGGCGCCAGAGACCCAGGCCGCAGACGACGAACGGGTCGCGACGAAGAACCTCTCAGTCGCCGTCGTGAGCGTCGAGCCGGGACCGTACGACCATCACGACAATACACCGACGACGGAGGTCGTGGTGCTCATGCGAAACACCTCGCAGCATGTAATTTACGTCAAGCCGAGCAACTGGGATGCAGACACATCCAACGGCCGGCGCGTCGACCACAAGATATTCGTCGAGGACGGGGATGGCGACCGGTCCACGTGCTCCTTCTCGCCCGCGGCCATAAGCCCCGGCGCGACGCTCGAGGGGACGCTCTACTTCGACGGTGACGGCCTCTCGGCGGTGCTCTATGAGCCGCACTGGCTCATATCCGGCGAGGACGAGCTGGTGAGGTTCGAGGTGGGCTGAGCGCCTGGGCCGCGGCAAGCGCCCTCAGGCCTGCGCGAGGACCCATGCCGCGAGCTCTTCGCAGGACACGGACCCGTCCGCGACGCCCATCATGGTGGCGAGGAGCTCCGCTGCGCCCAGCCTAAATTCGCGCCCGTTGAGGCGCAGCATCGCCCCCAGGCACGCCGTCCCCACGCGCTTGTTGCCGTCCAGGAACGCGTGGTTCTTTATGAGCCCGTAGGCAAGGCGCGCGGCCTTCTCGTCGAGGGTGGGGTAGAGCTCCTGCCCGCCGAACGACTGGGAGGGCTGCCGTACCGCGGAGTCGAGCAGGCCCTCGTCGCGCACACCGGGAAGGCCCCCGAACCTCGCGAGCGACGCGTCGTGGATGGCGAGAGCCTCGGCCTTGGAGATTGTCCTGATCGTCTCGCTCATTTTGCCAGCTCCTCGAACACCTCGGCGTACTCCTCCATGAACGACTCGGCGGCGTCCCACGCGTCCTGCCCGCTTTCTTGCCCGAGCATCGCGAGCGTGAGCGGGTCGGGCTCGCCGCCAAAGTACTTGGCGAGCACCGCCTCGAACGCGGGGTCGGCCCCCTCGGCGCGCGAGAACAGCGTCATGCACGAGCGCAGCTTCCTGGCGTCGATGCGGCCCATCACGGCGACGGGGTCGTTACCGCCGAGCGCGAGCAGCGCCCGCGAGACCTCCACGAGCCTGGCCCGCAGTGTGGGGTCGACGAGGTAGGCCTCGGCCTCGCCCGGCCCGTCGATGCCGTAGCGCACGCACATGGCGCTGCGGCCGAGGCCCTGGAGCTGGGGGAACACGTACCAGATCCAGTGCGTTGTCTTGCGCCCGGCGCGAATCTCCGCGAGGGCCGTCGCGTAGTCGCGCTCCTGCGCGTCCTTGAAGCGCTGCAGGTCATATGGCATGGCGGGCTCCCTTCTTAGATCGGTGTCCTGTCTTTGCTTGTTGGTGTAATAGCAGAAGGTAGCACTGAGCGCAAGCGGAAGCTTGCGCAAGGTTGCGCTTGTCGGCCCAGGTGCCATACGCGTAGTTCGCCATCGTCGCGACGGTGGACACGTACGAGTAGTTGGGGACCTTGCCGTCCTCGATCAGGCGGTCGATCCAGTCGAGCACGAGTGCTCCGTACTTGGCGACCGCCTCGCCGGCCTTCGCCGAGAAGGCGGCCGCGAGGGCCTCACGAGTGGGTGGCATGACTGCAACGCGCAGGACGGCGAGCCCGCAGCGGGACATGACGGACTGTGCGAGCTCGTCGACGAGCTCCGGGCGGTCGGTGTGCGCCAGGAAAAGCCGTCCATTCCCTCCGGGAGGCCGATGCCGCCGAACATCGACGGGTCCTCCCGGTGGAACCTCTTGAGCCACTCGTAGATGGACGCGGTCCTCACGTGGTTGAGGGCGCACCACTCGTGGACCTTCATGCTGCTCGCGATCAGCTGCTCGCACCTCGTGCGCCAGAGCTCCCTCGATCCGTGTTCCGCCATCGCCCGCACCTCCCGTGTCGCCATCAAACGTTCGGTGCGATTGTCACCCTGAGTCCGCGCAGGCTCAAGATGCGAGATAGTTACCGCTTACGTTCATTCGATCTCCCTTCTCTCGGTTGCAACCGTCAGGGAAATCGTATGCGTGCGCTATGTGCCAAATGCAAGAGCGTTGCCGCAGGTGGTGCCAGCTGCGTCACGCCGCCCGGCACATAGCCTTCGCCAGCACATAGTTTCTTCTATGTACTAAAGTACATAGAAGAAAGAACTTCCTGTTCTCCGACACGGTCAGGGGTGCCGAGGCCTCGGCCGCCATCTACTCCATAGCCGTCACCGCAAAGCTCAACGGCCTCAACCAGCGCGCCTACCTCGAGTGGGTTCTCACCGAGATGCCCAACGACCCGCACCTGCGCGAACCTGGCGGCGTCGACCGCTACCTGCCATGGTCGGAGGACGTGCCCGAGACATGCAGGCTCACGAAGGCGAGGGCCGACGTGGCAGAGGCGCTGCCCGACGAGCCCGTCGTGGATGCCGACGAGCTGGAGGCGGCGCTGGGAGACTCCTAGAGCTTTCCCACAGGCTTCTGGGAAAGCGGCGGCAGCTGTCCCGCGGGACGCTGGGAAACCTCCGAGCGGTCTCCCGGGATCGGCTGGGAAAGCTCCGATCGGTTTCCCACGCCTCGGATTGGGCCATCTTCCATATGGTCGG
>JAFWKQ010000080.1 GCA_017545665.1 Atopobiaceae bacterium | reverse complement strand
TGGGAGATTGACCCGGTGGGCTTCCGCAACACGCTGCGCGAGGTGTATTCGCGCTATCACCTGCCCATTATCATCACGGAAAACGGCTTGGGCGCCTACGACAAGCTCGAGCAGGACGAGGCCGGTAACGACGTGGTGCACGACCCATATCGCATTGACTACCTGCGCGCCCACATCGAGCAGATGCACCTGGCCATTAGCGACGGCGTGGACATGATGGGCTATTGCCCCTGGAGCGCGGTGGATCTCATCTCCACGCACGAGGGCTTCGTGAAGCGCTACGGGTTCATCTTCGTCAATCGCGAGGAGTTCGACCTGCTCGACTTGCGTCGCGTTCGGAAAGACAGCTTTTTCTGGTACAAGAAGGTCATCGAAAGTAATGGAGAGGATCTGGACTAGGGCTTCTGACCTGCGGTATTGTTGAGCTTGGGGCCGTGGCATCGGTAGGGTGGTTCGAAAGTGGTACGAATCGAGCAGCAAAGAATGCCACGGTCCGCTCTCTTTGTCGCACGTGGAAGCCTATAAGAGGGAGCCGCTATAATTGCTACGGTAATGAGGCTCTCCCGAGGCCTGGCGACCTGAACCGCGACTTACGCTGAAGGCTTCTGCACACAAAACGTGCGGGAGCCTTTTCTTCTCCCGCAGATGGGAGGAAAGTATGTTTGCAAACTGCCTTGCCGTGGGCGTCGGCGGCTTCGTCGGCTCGGTTCTGCGCTACATAATTGGCAACGCCATCCCGCACGATACGTTCCCCTGGGCCACGCTTGCGATAAACGTCGCAGGATCCTTTGCCCTCGCAGCCATAGTGGGCCTCGTCCTGCGCGGGACGATGGACGACGGCAGTCTGTCGCTGATGCTGCGCGTGGGCCTTTGCGGCGGCTTCACCACCATGTCGACGTTCAGCCTGGAGGTCGTTGGCCTGGCTTCTCGCGGCGCGTGGTTCGGTGCACTCGGCTATGCGGTGCTCACGTGCGTGCTGTGCGTTGGGGCGTCGTATGCCGGCGGATGCAGGGTATGCTGTGCTCAGCGCAAGCGGTGAGAAGCTGCGGTTAAACCCAGCAAGTTGCGGGCAAGGGCAAATCCTAGAGCACGCCAAATAGGCGCGTGAGCTCGTCATCGCTCACGTCCAAGATGCGTGGACTCGGCGTATCGGCGTTCGACAGCATGAGGTCGAGCTTTTGCTCCACGGAGCGCTTGACCAGATCCTGCGTGTCTATGCCGCGCAACTCAAAAAGCAACAGGGGATTGGTATCGAGCTGCGGCGCCACTGCCATGATGGCCGCGGCGATGTGCTTGCACATGCGCGCGGAGTCAGGACAGCTGCAGTCGAAGCGAATCTGCGTGGGGGCGGGGAAGATGCCGTCGCGACCTGCCGTCAGCTGGTCCTTCATCTCTTGCGGGAAGTCGCCTGCCACGAGCGCCTCTAGGCTGTCGGCTCGCGCGGAGCAGCGCTCAAGCAGGGCGGCAAAATCCCCCTCTTCCATGGGCGCTATGTATACGCTTACATCGTAAGGCTTCTTTCGCGAGCCCTGCACTACGGCATCGATTCGGCTCCCATGGACTTGCAGGTCTATGACGCAACCGGCGCGCACATAGCGTTTGCCGCGTCCCACACGGTTGGAGAAGTCCGCGTAGCGCTCCAGGTTGCTCACCCACGCCTTGCCCCACCACGTGCGCGCGATGGTGCGCCCTTCCACCACAACGGGCGAGAGCGTGTGGCCACGCCTTTCCAGTTGGGTGGAACTCACGCGTGCCTTTTGCTTGAGCTCTGCCATCGTGGGCTGCTTGTAATAGCCGCCGTACCCATAGCCACCGTACCACGACATATCGCTACCTCCCCGATCCAAAGCGCAATAGTCCCACGAGCTGCTCGTCGCTCAGGTTGCCTAGCCAGGTCTCTCCCGTGCCAACAACCTGATTCACAAGGTCGGACTTTCCGCTAATGATTTTGTCGATGCGATCCTCCAGCGTATTTTGGCACACGAGCTTGTGGACCATGACGTCGCGCGTCTGGCCAATGCGGAAGGCGCGGTCGGACGCCTGGTTCTCCACTGCGGGGTTCCACCAGCGGTCGAAGTGAATCACGTTGTTTGCCGCCGTGAGGTTTAGTCCCGTGCCTGCGGCCTTGAGCGAAAGCACCATGAACGGAACGTACTCCTCGCCCTGAAAGCGCTCCACGAGCTTAGTCCTCCGCTTGGCGGGCACCTGGCCGTGTATGACGCAACCAGGACGCTCGAAGACCTCCTCCAAAAGGCGGGAGAGAGGATCGCACATCTCGCGGAACTGCGTAAACACCAGCACGCGCTCGCGCTTTTGGTAGATAGTTTGGCACAGATCGGAAAGCATTTGGAATTTGGCGCTGTCCTTGGCAAGAAAGCCGCTTTGGCCCAAATACTGGTCGGGGTGGTTGCAGATCTGCTTGAGCTTCATAATGGTCGAAAGCACCAGGCCGCGTCGGTGCACGTCGGAGAGGTCCTCGTTTGACAGGGCCTCCTCCAGCTCTGCCACTGTCTTGCGATACAGCACCACCTGCTTTCGGGCGAGCTGCACGTACTGGTTAATCTCGGTTTTCTCGGGCAAGTCGGCAATCACGCGCTTGTCCGTCTTGAGCCGCCGCAGGAGGAAGGGCGCTATGGTTTGCCGCAGGGGAGCGTAGCCCGATGGCTCGGACTCGAGCTTGCTCACGTAGCCCTTAAACTCCTTGAGGGTGCCTAGCATGCCGGGATTCACGAAGTCGAACACCGACCAGAGATTGGAGAGGTCGTTTTCCACCGGGGTGCCCGTGAGCGCGATGCGCGTGTTCGCGCAGAGTGCCTTGAGCGCACGCGTCTGCTTTACGCAAGGGTTTTTGATGGCTTGCGCCTCGTCGAGCACGAGCACGTCCCAGCTCATGCGCGAAACGACCTCCAGGCGTTGGGCCATGGCGTAGGTGGTGATGGAGAGCGTGGGAAGGCTTGCGCGCAGCTCGTCGTCGGGAACCTGAGCCCAGCGCTCGTTGAGCTTGGGGGCGGATGTTCCGTGGAACACCTGGTAGTCGAGTCCCGGCGCAAACTGGGCCAGCTCGTGCTGCCAATTTCCCACAAGCGATGCCGGAACGACCAGAAGCGCTCGCACACCCTGCTCTCCAGCCTGCGTGCGCAGGCGCTCCAGGAAGGCTATGAGCTGCAGCGTCTTGCCGAGGCCCATGTCGTCTGCAAGACAGGCGCCAAAGCCGAGCTCGCGGAGGTAGCTGAGCCAGCTGAAGCCCGTTTGCTGGTAGGGGCGCAGCTGCGCCTCGAGCGTCGGCGGCACGGCATAGTCGTCAATCGAAGCGGGCGTACGCATGCGCTGCAGCAGGCCATCGAGCCATTCGCCACGCGTCACCTGAACGAGGCCGTTGTCCGTGGACTCCTCCGATGCCGTGCGGATGGCCTCGAAGACGGAGAGCGACTTGCCGCGCGCATCCTCAAAGGCCGCAAGCAGGGCTTGCAGACGTTCGTGATTCACCTCCATCCAACGGCCCTTTACCATGGCCAGGCCTTCGGTGCGGGCAAGCAGGTCGCGGATCTCCTGCTCGGAAAGCTCTTCTCCGTCGATCGCGAACTGCGGCGAGAGCGCTATGAGTGCGTTCGCGCCCAGCCCTTCCGGCCGCTCTTGTCCTACGCGCACGTTCACCTTGGCGGAAGATGCCCCGCGCTTCCACCAAGTGGGGACACGGCAGAGCACGCCAGCCTCCTCCAAGGCCGGAATTGCCGTAAGGAACGCGTAGGCCTCGTCCTCGGTGAGTCCCAGGGGATGAAACAGCTCTCCGGACTCCATGAGGTCAGAGACGAATTCGCTGGTATCGGCCGCGCGGGAGAGGTCGGCAAGTAACGACAGGATCTTTTGCTGATCCCCCTCGTACTGCCTGAGTGCATAGCGCAAAGGATAATGGCGCACGTCGCCCCGCTCGCTCGTGGCATAGGTGGCAACGAAGGCAAAGGGACGTCCCTCCTGCATGTGCTGTGGGTTGTCCACGAGGTGAAAGAAGATGCGTCCCGGCACGCGCAGCTCCTGGGTGCGCGACGCCACATACTGCTCCACAGTGCCGTCCCATGCGCGGATGCTGGCGGCAAAGCTGTTGGTCAGGCTCTTCCATACGTGCGCCATCCACTCGGCGTCGACGTATTCCGTGCCAGGGCAAAACGGAAGGGCGAGCAGCAGCTCGGCCGTCGTCGTGTTATCGAGGGCGGGTGCCGCCTCCTCACGCAAGAGCTCGACCTCAGGCTGGTTGAGCGTATTGCGCAAAAAGACGTCGGCGATGCGTCGCAGGTAGCGCATGGAAGGTGTGAACCATGCCTGGTCTGCGGCAAAGCCCAAATCGTAGAGGGCGCCATCCCGGTCTTTGGTAAAGCGCTCGTACCAGTCAAGTGACTCATGCGCAAGGCGTGGTTTGCCCGTTTTGGCATCGGTCAATACATCGCACACAAAGCCGTGCGGTGTAAACATGAAGGCGAGCTGTGGCAGCTTTGCGGTCGTGCGTCGCGGCATGGAGCGCCTCCCATCTATTAGGCTCAGTTTTGCCAGGACTGCCTGCGAGTAGGAAAGCCACAGTCTAGCATGTCTGCTCTTTCCCTGGGTTATGCCAAAGGAGCGTTTGGCGCGATGCCTCGATTCCGCCTGTTCATTGCCTTGGGCGTCAAATGCAACCGTATACTGGAGAATGCAATCCTTCCAGCACGTCGCTCGTTGCCGGTTGTTCGGTTCCTCATGAGCGGTTCGCCATCGTGGACATCAAACGAAAAGTCAAAATCCACCTCACCGCTCTTGAGCCAGCATGGGACGAAGACCCCTTGAGCAGATACGACACTCTCCGCAAGGGAAGACTCCTTAGCCTGACGAGCCTCGTTCCTTAGCGCGAGCGAGTAGTTCTTTAGCGCCTGTCGTCGCGTGACGATAAAGGGGACGTATGATATCGACTCGATCTGACTGTTTGACATCACGAGTTTTGTCTTTGCGCCGCAATGGGGGCATATGCGTTGCGCAGCGTCTTCACTCGCAAAAAGATGTGCGTAGCAACCGGTGCAGCGATAGTCTTTCATGACAGTGGCCTTGCAGTCTCTAGCGTCGGCAAACGAATTGCACGTCGGATAAGGGCAGGGCAAATGTGCGCCTTTGCTATTATTGAAAAAAAGACTACGCAAAGGAGCGATACATGCGCAAACGACCCCTTCGCCTTGCCAAGGGCGTGTCGAATCTCGAGCTCTTTTACGACCTTATATTTGTGTATGGCATCAGCGTGGTCACCTCGCTTTGCCACCATATTGAGGGCGGGTTTCTGGATTTGGGCACATGGCTCATCTTCCTGTTTTCGTTTCTCGTTATCCTGCAGATTTGGTTCTCCACCACGTTGCTCATGAACCGCTACGGCGATCGTTCCGTTCCCGAGTGCGTCGGGCTCTTCGTAAACATGTTTTTGCTCTACTTCCTCGCTAACGGCGTGCGCACCGACTGGCACGAGACGTCGCTCATGTTCAACCTCACGTGGGCGGGCGTCTTGGTGAACCTCGCCGTGCAATGGCTTATCAAGCTTCGCACCTACTCGAACCTCGACGATACGGACCGGCGCATCATGCGTCGGTCTGCCGTCCTCCTGGCGATTCAAGCCTCGCTTGCCCTTGTAGCGGCGCTGCTGCCCTATGGCCCCAGCGAGGTGATGTCGTGGGTTACGCTGTTGTTTGGCATGGTGTCTTGGAGGCAGACGAGCTACTACAGAAAGAAGCCCGGGCGCTTTGACCACGTTGCCGAGCGATGCTCGCTGCTCACCATCATCGCGTTTGGCGAGATGATCGTGGGAATTTCCGCATATGTCCAAAACATGTCATCCGTGTGGTATCCCATTGGCGTGTTTACGCTTGTGGTTGGGCTCTTTCTCATATACATATTCGAGCACGACCACATGCTCGACCATCACGCAAAGACTGACGGCCTTACCTATATGTTCATATCGTCGTGGCTCATTGTTGTGATTGGCAACCTTACCGTTGCGATTGAGTACATGCCCGTGGAGGCGGTCGACTTCATGTCTAAGAGCGCATACCTATCCGCCTGCCTCGTGCTGTACCTGTTGACCTCGTTTTTGCTGGGCAGATACAACAAGCCCGAGTACCGCTATTCGGCGCGCTATATCGTAGGTCGGATTGCCGTGTGCGTGCTGATCGTGGTGGTGGGGTTGGCCACAAGCTTTGACCCTGTTATTGGCTTGGGCTGTCACGTGCTTGCCGTGTGGGCGGCGTTTGGTTACGAGTGGGTGCTTTGGCGCAGGCGATCGCATCTTGTGGCAGTCGGCAGGTCGTTGGGCTTGAGCATTGAGGAGATGGAGGATGCGGGCTATTCCCTCGCCTCGATGGAAGGCCAGCAAAACATAATGCGAAAGGCTTCTGAGCAAGAGCGAGAGTGAGGTTCGTTGCTCAATGTGTCTGAGCAATTGCGGGGCATATTGCGGCGTGATGTGGGTACTATGCATACGCCACATGCCATCTGCGACGAAAAAAACGGAGCCTAGGTATTTGGCAACATATAGCCGCAATCAATACGGCCCAAACACCCATAGTTCTCCTCGCTGTACCGCCACACTTGGGGCACTTCAATCTGGGCACCCACCCGCCGGAGATCTGCTGGATCTCTTCGTCTGAGAGCTCGTAGCCCTCGTCTTTGGCGAGCTTGAGCACGTCCTCGGGGGTACGGCATGCGTTTACCCTCTCCTTCTGCTCCGCACTTAGGCTTTCGTAGTCAATCCTTACCTCTTTTCGGTCGTATTGCCGTTACTGGTGTTGCTATATCATAATACGAAACTGCACCCTTCCGCGTCCCATGTATTTTGCCATTGAGAGGCTTCCGTTCGCCATGCTATGGGATACCCCATAGCATGGCCTGAATGAGGGACACACACAGCGCGTCGCGCGTGCCGGTGAGTGCGTAGGAATCGCGTGCATCTAGGGCAACAGGACGGGAAAGGAAGGCAAGCATGACGGAGCACGACGCATTGCCCCAAGACTTCTTCTTTGGCGCGGCCCTGTCTGGCCCACAGACCGAGGGTGCCTGGCAGTCGTATGGCAAGATCGAAAACGTTTGGGACACATGGTCCAACCTGGACCTTGGCGCGTTCCACAATCGCGTGGGGTCGTACGGCGGCAACGACATGACGCGCCACGCCGACGAGGACTTTGGGCTGTTCGCAAGGCTGGGCTTCTCCTCGGCACGCACTTCGATCCAGTGGTCGCGCCTCATGGACGAGAACAACCAGCTCAACCCGGAAGGCGCCAAGTACTATCACCGCCTGTTTGCGAAGGCACGCCAGGCGGGTGTGGAGCCATTCGTGAACCTGTATCACTTCGACATGCCTACATACCTGCTCAGACGCGGCGGATGGGAGAGCCGCGAGGTCGTGGAGGCCTACGCCACCTACGCTGCGTGCGCCTTCGCGGAGTTCGGCCAGGAGATCGAGCGCTGGTTCACGTTCAACGAGCCCATCGTGGAGCCGGAGGCGCGATACGAGGAGGGACGCTGGTATCCCTTCGTAAAGGACTATGCGCGCGCTCGCAAGGTGCAGTACGGAATCACGCTGGCACACGCGCTCGCCGTCGACGCTTTCCGCACGGCGCAACAAGCAGGTGTGGTGCGCGAGGATGCGCGCATAGGTCTTATCAATTGTTTCACCCCGCCCTACACGCGTGAGAACCCAACCGCGGCGGACTTGGAGGCCGTGCGCATGACAGACGGCATAAACAACCGCTGGTGGCTCGACCTGGTCACTAAGGGAACGCTGCCCCAAGACGTTATAAACACACTGGCCGAGCACGGCGTGCGGCTGCCCATGCGCGCTAGCGACGAGCAGATATTGTCTCGCGGCGTCGTGGACTGGCTGGGATTCAACTACTACCATCCCGCTCGCGTGCAGGCACCAGGCCGCAGTGTGGACGAGCTGGGAAATCCCGTGTTCGCCGAGCCGTACGTATGGCCCGATGCAGTGATGAACGAGTCGCGCGGATGGGAGATATACCCCAAGGGCATATATGATTTTGCCATGACCATGAGGCGCGACTATCCCGACCTGGAGTGGTTCGTGTCCGAGAACGGCATCGGCATCGAGGAGGACCACTCCGAGCGAGACGAGAGCGGCCGCATACGGGACGCCGCGTATCGCGTGCCGTTCGTGCGCGACCACCTGCGTTGGATCGCACGGGCGATCGACGAGGGCGCAAAGTGCCGTGGCTACCACTACTGGGGCGTCATCGACTGCTGGAGCTGGAACAACGCGTTCAAGAACCGCTACGGATTCGTGGAGGTCGACCTGGCACACGACTACGCGCGCGTTCCCAAGGAGTCCGCAGACTGGATATCGCGTGTGGCCCACACCCACCAAATCCTGTGACGTGCCTAGACATCCGACGTCACAATCCTTCCGGCACCATAGCGTCCGATTTTGTCCGCGCCCGATTCGGAGGTCGTGACATTTGTCATGGGCAAACGTGACGCCGCTCACTGGCGGGACTCCCCGTTGGAGCGCACAATGGTGGCATAAAGTGCGGAAAGAGGGGAGTCATGATGAGCAAAACACTTCAAACGATCCAGACCGTCGTTAAGGTGGCAAAGATCGTATGCAACGTCGCGTTCGTGTGCAGCTTGGTGGGCGCGATCCTGTGCCTCGTGGGCATTGCCAGCGTTGGATTTCCAAGCAGCGTCAAGATTGGCGGGGTTACCGTCCATTCGATAGTTGGCAACGGCTCCGAGGTTTCGAAGGGCGCCTTGTATGGCAACATGGCGGCAGGGGCCATAATGTGCGTTGTGTCTTGTGTGGTTAGCAAGCTTGCCGTTCGGTACTGCGCGCACGAACTCGACGACGGTACGCCCTTTACCCTGCAGGGCGCGCGTGAGCTCTTTAGGCTGGGCATCTGCAACATTTGCGTTCCGCTTGGCGGAATCGTTGCAGCGAGCATTTGCAACGCGATCATTGGCAACTGCTTTGGGGGCGTATGTGAGCCAAGCGTGAGCGGAAACGGATTCGTCTCGGCAGGTGCCGTAATGCTCTTCGTGAGCCTCATCTGCAAATACGGCGCCGAGCTTTTTGCCGGATCCGCCGAGGACGAACGCCAGAGGCACGTCCAAACCGCAATCGGAAGCAAGTGAGCAAACGCGAAGCAATGGTCAAACGGCAAACGAGAGGAGTGACTATGGCAATCGTGGAAGTGCGCAACCTCGTAAAGCGATACGGGGAGGTGCTGGCACTCGACCACTTTAACCTCAAGATCGAGGAGGGCGAGATATTCGGATTGCTGGGCCCCAACGGGTCGGGCAAGACGACGAGCATAAACTGCCTGCTGCAGCTGCTTACCTACGACAAGGGCGACATCTTGCTCTTTGGCGAGCCCATGCGCCCCAACAGCTACGACATCAAGCGTCGCATTGGGGTGGTCCCGCAGGACGTGGCCGTGTTCGACGAGCTGAGCGTGCGCGAGAACATCGATTACTTTTGCGGCCTCTACGTGTCCGACGGCACCAGGCGCCGGGCGCTGGTGGACGAGGCCATCGAGTTCGTGGGCCTCAATGATTACGTCAAGTTTCGGCCGCGCAAGCTTTCGGGCGGACTCAAGCGCCGTCTTAACATTGCCTGTGGCATCGCCCACAAGCCCGAACTTATCTTCTTCGACGAGCCTACCGTGGCGGTGGACCCGCAGAGCCGCAATTCCATCCTGGAGGGAATCCAGCGCCTCAACGCCGAGGGTGCCACGGTGGTGTATACCTCACATTATATGGAAGAGGTAGAGCAGATATGCAGCCGCATTATGATTATGGATCGCGGGGAGTCGCTGGCATGCGGGACCAAGGACGACCTCGTGCGCATGGTTTCCACGGGTGAGAAGGTCGAGATCGAGGCGCCCGACTTGCCGGGTGGCACGCTGGAGGCCCTGGGCGCGCTGCCCTTTGTGCGTCGCATTTCTCACGACGGTACCTCCATCCACCTTTTGTGCGACAACGGCACGCACAACCTGGCCAACATCCTGGCCGTTCTGCAGGAGCGTGCCGTGGTGTTTGGGCGCGTGTATTCGGAGCCGCCGACCCTCAACGACGTCTTCCTGGAAATCACCGGCAAAGAGCTGCGGGACTAGGGGGACTGCCATGTGGAACACGTTTAAGTACACGACGCTCTCCATCGTGCGCGAGCGCAGCATCGTGATTTGGGTCATGCTGTTCCCGCTCATTCTGGCAACGCTGTTCAATGCCATGTTCAAGGGAATCGACGAGAACGCGCACGACCTGGATCCCATTCCCGTGGCGATCGTAAACAAGTCCGAAGGAGGAGCCGACAAGGCCTTCAATACCATGGTAGACGCGCTGTCGGAGGGCGACGAGGCGATTCTTGCGCCCATGGACGCCAAGACGGACGAAGAGGCGCGAGCGTTGCTACGAGACAACAAGGCCATAGGCGTCGTGACGCTTGATGTGGATGGTTGGCCGAGCCTGGAGCTCTCGGCTGTCACGGGGACGACGGGCGTGTCCATGGGCCAGGTGGAGCGAACGGTGCTCGCCGACGTGATAGACGACTTTTGTCGTACGCGCGAGGCGTTGGAAGACATCATGAGAAACGATCCCCAGGCGGCTGAGAACCCCGAGGTCGTGCTCTCGCTCGTCCGGCGCGATGACTACACGTCCGAGCTCAAGATAACGCATAGCCAAACCCGCGAGTACGTGCGCTACTTCTACGCGCTCCTGGGCTTCGCGGCGGTTATGGCCGCGAACGTGAGCCTTACCGCGGTGGGTGCCATTCAGCCCAACGTTTCGGTGCTTGGCGCGCGTCGTGCGATCGGAGGCACGGGCAGGTCGCGCATGCTCGCCGGCGCGATTGCCGCAAGCTGGTTGGTGAGCTTCCTGGCGCTGGTGGTTGCGTTTGCGTATATCCGCTTTGCGTTGGGCGTGGAGTTTGGCGGACGCGAGGCCGCGTGCGTGCTGGGCATCGCAGTGGCGGCGCTCATGGCAACGGCGCTCGGTGCGCTTGTTGGCGCGCTGCCGTACGTACCCTACGCGGCGAAGAGCGGAATCCTGACGGGCATCACCTGTTTGCTCTCGCTGTTTGCCGGGCTGTACGGCACACCCGCCCTAAGGCTTGCCGACCAGGTTGCCCGCGATGCCCCCTGGGCCACGGTGGTCAATCCCGTAAAGCAGGTGAGCAACCTATTCTACAGCCTGTATGTGTACACCGACCTCACGCCCTTCTTCCGGACGATCGGCGTCTTGACAATCATTACGGCAGTCCTTGCGCTGGCTGCTGCGCTTATGATGAGGAGGCAAAGCTATGCAAGTCTTTAAGGCCGCGCTCAAGGCGTTCTTCCGTCACCCAATCTACCTGCTCATATACGTTGTGTTTCTCTCCTGCATGGGCGTGTTTATGGGCATGAGCGTAAACGACGCGCCCAGCGGCGAGTATCTTACGCGACCTCGCGTGGCCGTTGTGGACCGCGACGGAGAAGAGCTTTCGCAGGGGTTGCGTGCGTTCGTGCTCGACCAGGGGGAGGCCGTCGAGGTCGAGGATACCGAGCGGGCGCTGCAAGACGCCGTCATGCAGGAGTTGGCCAGCTATATCGTCATCATTCCCGAGGGCTTTAGCGCCGACTTCGCGCACGCCGCCGCCACGGGCGCAAAGATGCCGGAGGTGCAGGTTATAGTGAGCTCGCAGTCGACGGAAGTAACGATGATGGACAGTCTGGTGGACGAGTACCTTGGCGCTGCGCGCACCTACACACTGGCACTTGCCGACGCCAGCCAGGCGCAGGTGACCGAGCGAACCAGCGCCGCAATGGCGCATACCGCGAGCGTGAGCGTCGTGCAAGTCACCGAGACCGCGCCCTTGTCGAATGCCTTCCTGGTGTACTTGCAGTTTGAGGGCTACACCATCCTGCTCTCCATCGCCGCGTGCTCCGCCGTGGTAATCTCGCGGTTCGGGCGCGAGGAGATGCGCCGTCGCGTTGCGGCCTCACCCGTGCCGCAGCTGCGGGTAAACCTGCAGATCGCAGCCGCGTGCCTCTTGATCATGCTCGTTTGCTGGGCCTTTGTGTGCGGTCTGGGAATCGTGGCGTTTGGTGGCAGGATCTTGGGCGTCGCCACCTCCCATATTGCGGCTGCGCTCGCGGCGCTTTTGTGCTACTCGCTGTTCAGCCTGGCGTTCGGCTTCCTCGTGGGACAGATGACCAGCAACGAGTTGGTTATGAACGCGGTCCCCAACATCGTCGGGCTGGTGATCTCGTTTCTTGGCGGCGTTTGGGTCTCGCTGGACCTAGTCGGCGAGCCCATAGTCACCATAGCGAAGTTCACGCCCGTGTACTACTACAACGAGGCCATAAGAGGCGCGCTTGACCCGGCTTGCGGGGGGCTCACGCCTGGGGTTCTCGCAAACATGGGCGTCGTCTGTTTGTTTGCGCTGGTGGTGTTCTGCGTCGGCCTGGCAATATCGGGAATCAGAGTTGGTAGAATGGGCGTATGGAACGGCTCGTCGACAAAGCGATTATCGCATCCTGCTGCCTAACGGCGTATCTATCGATTCCCATCGATGCGTTTACGCTCGGGGGGTTCCTCGTCGCGCTGGCAATAGCCGCACTCGGCGAGGTCCTCCCGCGCCCCTTGAGGCTGCTCGTGGCAGCGGGTTTTATGGTAGCCTGCATTGCCTGGCCCGTGCTCGTGGCATTCCAGCCACTCGTCGCCTACGACCTCGTACGCGACGAGCTGTGGCCGGTGCGGCTTGCCTGGGTGGTGCCGTTGGCGGCCGCCATGCGTGCCTGGGACGCGCTTCCCTGGATAGTGGTGGCGCTCGTGTGCTTGGTCGCGGCCGTGCTCGCAAGGCGAACCACGTCTCTTGTTGCCGAGCGCGAGCACTTTAGGCGGCTGCGCGACGACACGCACGAGGCGTCGCTTTTGCTCGAGGAGCGCAACCGCAACCTGCAGGAGGCGCGAGACCTCTCTGCACAGGTGGCGACGCTGGCCGAGCGCGGGCGCATTGCGCGCGAGATCCACGACAACGTGGGGCATCTGCTCACGCGGGCCATCATGCAGGTGGAGGCGCTCAAGGTCGTGCATGCGGCGGAGCCCTCGCTCGTGGGCGAGTACGACGCGGTGTCGCAGACGCTCGACGAGGCCATGAGGACGGTGCGCGCCAGCGTGTACGACCTGCGCGACGACGCAGCCGACCCGCGCGTGCTCATGCAGTCCGCGCTCGACGGCTGCGGAGTCGATCGGACGGAGCTTGTCTACGAGGTGGACGAGCTTCCCGCCAACGTGGCGCACTGCTTTGTGGCCATCGTGCGCGAGGCGGCGACCAACACCGTGCGCCACAGCGACGCCACGCGCATCGAGGTGCAGGT
>JAFWKQ010000009.1 GCA_017545665.1 Atopobiaceae bacterium | reverse complement strand
TATCCGGCAAATGCGCCCGTGACCGATCGCTGGGCGACTCACGCAGCGAGCTAGCGAGCGCAGGGTGGAGCGGGGGCGGGGACGCGGACGGCGACGATTGGGCCATGTTAGTTTTTGATATGGCTACATCCATGAGCTCGAAATATGTGGCCTTGGGGTACACTTTTGTGCCAAGAGGAGGTGGGCTATGTCCAATAATACGCCGCTAACTGATGCCGAGAGGGCGGAGCTTGAGGAGCTGAGGGCTCAAAAGGCCGAGCGCGAGGCTCTTGAGCGAGCCCGAAGAGAGCGAGCGGAGCTCGAGCAGCTGAGGGCAGAACGCGATAACGCGAATTCAAGGAGTGCGAAAAGGCGTCCTGACGCGGGAGCGCAGGAGCAGCTGAGCGCTCGTGAACGTCAGGCACGCGAGCGAGCTCGCAAACTAATGGAGCCCGGAGAGGACCTGTCCATGCCGCTTGGACAGAAGATTGTGCTCATAGGTCTGGCGCTTGTGGTGCTTGCCATCGTTGCTACGACGCTTTTCAGTTCATTCAGGCCATAATCGCTTGAGGTATTGTGGCGAGATGCCCAAAAGGCAGGTTTGCTAATCCCTTTGAATTGTTCATATTGCCTAGGCATAAACGAAAGTTGCGTTTTTCTCTTAAATAGCGTTAAGGAGCGCTATTCTTTGTCTGCATGATAGCCGTGTGACACGGAGTCGCACATAACGAGGGGGATTTCCCATGGCACTAACCGACATTACCGTTCCTACCGACGTTGCGCTGAATACCGACTTGTATGAGCTCACAATGGCTCAGGGTTTCTGGGAGTCGGGACACATTGACGCGCAAGGCTGCTTTAACGTCTTCTTCCGCGACAACCCGTTTGATGGCGGATATTCCGTGGCATGCGGCATGGGGCAGATTGCCGAGCTTGTGGAGAACCTGCGCTTTGACGATGCCAGCATCGACTACCTCGCGTCCATTCAGGCGCCTGGCGGCGGAAGGCTGTTCAAGGAGGGGTTCTTGGACTACCTGCGCGACTTCTCCATGCATGTGGATGTGTGGGCGGTGCCAGAGGGAGACTTGGTGTTTCCTCGTGAGCCCATGGTACGCGTTCAGGGTTCGGTGATTGAGTGCCAGATTCTAGAGACGGCGTTGCTCAATCTCGTGAATTTCCAGACGCTCGTTGCCACGAAGGCATCGCGTGTGGTCTATGCGGCGGAAGGGCATCCGGTGTCGGACTTCGGCCTGCGCCGTGCTCAGGGCTACGACGGGGGCCTTGCCGTGGCCCGTGCTTCCTACATTGGCGGCTGCACGTCAACATCCAATGTTTTGGCAGGAAAGATCTATGGCATCCCCGTATTCGGCACCCATGCGCATTCCTGGGTCATGGCATTCCCAACGGAGCTCGACGCCTTCCGTGCCTTTGCAAAGTCGAGTCCCAAGAACTGCTGCCTTCTGCTCGATACCTATGATGTCCACGAAGGCATAAAGAACGCCATTACGGTAGGCAAGGAGATGGAAGCGGCAGGAGAGCGGCTGAATGCCATTCGCATAGACTCCGGCGACCTTGCCAAGCTCTCCAAGGAGACGCGCGCCGCGTTTGACGAGGCGGGTTTGCCCTACGTAAAAATATCGGTCTCCAACGATCTTGAGGAATACACCATTCAGTCGTTGTTCGCGCAAGGGGCCCCCATCGACTCCTTTGGCGTTGGCACCAAGCTTGCGACATGCGATCCGCAGCCCTCGCTGGGCGGCGTGTACAAGCTCTCGGCAACCCGTGGGAGCTCTGACGAGCCATGGCGCCCCGTGATGAAGCTCTCCGAGCAGTTCTACAAGCGCACGATTCCTGGCATACAAAACATCATGCGCTTTGTGGACGCCAGCGGGTGTCCTGTGGGCGACATGATCGTGGACGCAGATTCCGATACGGGCAATCGCAACTCCATGGTGGACATAATCGACCCTGTGACGACGCATCAGCTTAAGGGGTGCGAAGGCCACGAGCTCCTGGAGCTCATCGTAAAGGATGGCGTGCGAGCCAAGGAGCCCGATGGCATCGAGCAGGCCAAGGCGCGTTGCAAGGATGCACTCATGCATCTTGACCCCGCAACAAAGCGCTTCCTCAATCCGCAAACGTATCCGGTAGGTCTCGAGAAGGGTCTCTCGGATCTTCGGCAGAAGCTGGCTGCCGAAAGGCGAGGAATGTAGGCGCATCGCCATCCTTGCGGCTGAGCCCCCCTCTTTTTTGAACGCTTACGTACGATAGGAGTCCATATATGCCCGAGACACTCGAGAAGCTGGTTCACGACGCCCTTGTCTGCGCACAACAAAGCGGAGATTTGCCCTCGTTTGAGGTCGAGGACTTGGGTTTTGAGCGTCCTGCCGACTCTTCCAACGGTGACTGGTCGTCCACGGTTGCGCTTAGGTCGGCACGGCTTGCCCATTGCGCCCCTCGCAAGGTGGCCGATGCCATTGTTTCCAACTTGGCGCAAAGCGACGCGATTGACCGAGTTGAGGTTGCGGGCCCGGGCTTCATTAACTTCTACCTTCGTGCCGCAAGCAATAACGACGTGTTTCGCGTTGTGCGCGAGCAAAAGAACGCGTTCGGTAAGTCCGAGTTTGGCGGTGGCCAGCGCGTTCAGGTGGAGTTTATCTCCGCGAATCCGGTTGGCCCCATGCACATTGGTCATGGACGCTGGGCAGCTCTGGGCGATTCGTTGTGCAACGTGATGGAACACGCTGGCTATGACGTGCAGCGTGAGTACTACATTAACGACCACGGCAGCCAAATGGATGTGTTCGGTCGCTCCATCGAGAAGCGCTACTGCCAGCTCTGCGAGCTTATGCAGGATGGTAAAAGCGCGGACGAGGCATACGAGCTGCTGCTGGCCGACCGAGAGGCGTTCGTGGAGGACGAGGACGATAGCCGTCCCCAGACCCATCCCCTTACCAACGAATTCCTTGCCGCGCTTGGCGAGAACTCCTATGGTGGCGACTACATCGTAGATCTTGCGCTGCATTTCGTACGCCAGGATGGAGCGAGCTGGCTCGAGCGGTCGCTGGAGGAGCGCGTGGCGGAGTTCCGCGAGAGCGGCTATGGCCTTATGCTGGACTCCATTCGCACGACCTGCCATGAGGCACGCTGTGACTTCGATACGTGGTTCTCGGAGAGAACGCTCTACGAAGAGGACGAGAGCGGTACGGATGCGGTCCATCGCGCGTTTGCCAAGTTGGAGGAGATGGGCCACCTGTATACGACCGAAGACGGCGCTCTCTGGTTCCGCTCGACGACTTTTGGCGACGATAAGGACCGAGTGTTGGTTAAGTCCAATGGCGAGTACACGTACTTTGCCTCCGATGTGGCCTATCATTGGAACAAGTTCCAACGAGTGGAGCATGTGATCGATCTTTGGGGAGCAGACCATCACGGATACATTAAGCGCGTGGATGCCGCTTGTGAGGCCTTGGGGTATAAGGGTTGCTTTGAGGTATTGCTTGGGCAGCTCGTAAACCTGCTTCGCAATGGCAGGCCTGTGCGTATGTCCAAGCGCAAGGGAACGATGGTGACCTTCGACGAGCTGCTTCACGAGGTGGGGGCTGATGCCACGCGCTACACGCTCATCTCCAAGTCCTCGAACCAGATGATCGACTTTGACATTGAACTCGTAAAGCGCCAGGACAACACCAATCCCGTGTACTATGTTCAGTACGCCCACGCTCGCATATGCTCCATCCTGCGTAAGGCGGCCGGAGTCAGCTTGGAGGAAGCCGCGAAAATGGGAATGGACGCGGTTGTGGACAGGGCCATTGGAGAAGAGGTTGATTACGGACTTCTTACCAATCCCACCGAACTCGCGCTCTCGCGCAAGCTTGCGGAGTTTCCCGAGCTGGTTGAGGGATGTGCGCGTGACCGTGCGCCGTTTAGGCTAACGCATTATGTGGAAGATGTTGCTGGTGCGTTCCATTCGTTCTACACGCAATGCCAGGTATTGCCAAGCGAGGGAAGGCCAGTACCTGCCGAGCTTTCGCGTGCTCGCTTGGCAGTGTGCGACGCGGTGCGGTTGGTGATCGCACTTACTTTGCGACTGGTGGGCGTGGCAGCGCCAGAGCACATGTGATGTAGTTACAGAATAATGAAATATTACAGTCCCGTGGTACGATTTCATTAGTCTACCTACCATTATTTGTTTTTCGTAGTATAGTGAATGTAGCTTCATTTTAGCAGTCTAAAGCTGCGTTGGTTTAAGGAGGGTCTGTGGAACTACGGGAGTATATGTCGGTTCGCAGGGCGTACAATCTTGTTCGGCAGGAAACAGACGCCTCTCTCCGTCTGACTTTTGAGGAGTTCGCCATCCTCTGTAGGCTGGATTTTGTGAATGAGCCGCTAAAAACATCCACGATTGCAGAGTATCAGGGCGCACTGCGTCCAACCATGACCCATCGTACCAATCATCTTGCGAAGCTTGGGTTCATCGAGCGAGGCGAGGGAGTGGTTGACAGACGCAATATCGTATGCTCCATTTCCGAAGACGGTCGTAAGCACGTGCGGTATTTGGCTGAAGCCACCCGCTCGCATATTTCCACAGGACAACCTTTGGCTCGAACTGCTGCCGAAAGGATATGCCGATACGTGGATGACATGGGGTCGGTGTACTGCACTGCGGGAGAGCTCGTTCTGCTGGCCCTGTATAGCAGGGGAGAGGAGCCCTCTACGGTAACGCAGCTCGTAGATAGTCTTGGCTTGCTACAACCGACGGTATCAATGTCTGTAAGTTCGCTCATCGAGAACGGGCTAGTATATCGCAGCCAGGACAATGTTGTTTCGGCAAGGTCGAGCTATATCTATCTTACCGACGAAGGCAGGCGAGCGGCAAAAGACATCGCGAGTCGGATTTCTGCCGTTATTGTCCACCGCAAGCCACGCGGATAGAATTTGCAAACACTACCTGCAGGCAATCGCCGCCTCGTTCATTGCTAGAGATGAGCGAGGCGGTGCTGTGTATGCAGGTAAAAAGGGGAAGATGCCGTCGAAGCCGCGAGGGGGCGCAGGAAGCGCCGTGCTCGAACAGTCCGAGCTGCGTGCGGAAACTCGCGCGGCTTACTTTCCTGCGCCCTCCCTCGCGGCTTCGACGCATTTTGGACAAGTCGTGTCCATCATGGGCGCCTTGTTCGTGTCTTTTTTGGTCACAAGGCAGCTTTTTTCTTCCAATAAGCGCGCTACGTGGTATATTAATCGCTCAGTAGCGGCTTTTCACAATTCTTCTTTGATTGCCGTTTTAGCAGGTCGAGTGACCTCACATCATCATAGTCGCATCGCAATCCAAATTGTTAGGTAGCTGTTCCATACCATGATTCGTGCTGTTTGCGAGTTATGCAAGAAAGGCAGGGCCGATGGCCGAACAAACCGAACCAGTCGAACCAACCACAACCATGTCAGACGACGCGCAAACCATGCAGCTTCCGTTGGAAGAGGCTGCCCCTCCTGCCAAGCCAAAACGTCGGCGCAGGAATGCAAAGCGTGGTGAGGATGCGAAGGACGAATCGGACGTGTCGTCCGATGATGGCAAGTCTGAGGAGTCGGCGCAGGCGGCAGAGCAATCGCAAGGCGATCAAAGCACCCAAAAGACAAATGCGCAGGAACAACAGGGCGGGCAGCGCAAGCGTCGCCGTCAGAATGGCGGAAACGGTACCAACCAGAACCGTCAGAAGAACGGGAACGCCCGAAACCAGAACTCGAACAATCGCAGGCGCAATCGTAGGGGTGGGCAGTCCGAGGCAGCCCAAGAGCCTTCGCTTAAGAAAGAGGATCTCGAGAAGCTCAAAGTCATAGAGCTTCGGCAAAAGGCGGCAGAGTTGGAGCTTGACTATGCGGGAATGCGTAAGGCGGACCTCATAGAGGCCGTGTATCAGGCGGCCGCTCTTGCGGAGGGCTTTAAGCCCATCGAAGGCGTCCTGGACATACAGAACGACGGCTACGGCTTCGTTCGCACGGGCAATTACATGAAAGGCGATGGAGACGCCTTCGTGCACCAGCAGCTCGTGCGCCAATACGGTTTGCGTGCGGGTGATTACATTGTGGGCACGATGTCGCCTGCACGCTCTGGCAATAAGTATCCGCCCTTGGGCAAGATCTCTACCGTGAATGGGCGTCTGCCGGAAGAGCTGCGCAAGCGCCCGCGCTTCCGTGACCTCACGCCAATTTATCCCGACGAGCGTCTGTTGATGGAGCATGGTCGCGACTCGATAACCGGCCGTGCCATCGATCTTGTGGCGCCCATCGGCAAGGGGCAACGCGGGCTCATCGTAAGTCCTCCCAAGGCGGGCAAAACCACCGTGCTCAAGCGAATCTGCCAATCCATTGCAGCGAATAATCCCGAAGTCCATCTGTTCTGCCTGCTTGTGGACGAGCGGCCAGAGGAAGTAACCGATATGGAGCGCTCGGTGCGCGGCGAGGTGGTTGCCTCCACCTTCGACATGCCCGCGGAGAACCATACCGCCGTTGCCGAGCTGGTAATCGAGCGTGCCAAGCGACTCGTGGAGCTTGGAGAGGACGTTGTGGTGGTGCTCGATTCCATTACGCGACTTGCGCGTGCCTACAACTTGGCCCAGCCCGCAAGCGGACGCATTCTTTCGGGTGGCGTTGATTCGGCGGCGCTCTATCCGCCAAAGCGCTTTTTGGGCGCGGCGCGCAACATCGAAGGAGGCGGGTCCCTTACCATCCTGGCATCCGCTCTCATAGACACGGGCTCGAAGATGGACGAGGTAATATTCGAGGAGTTCAAGGGTACGGGCAACATGGAGCTCAAGCTCGATCGAGACCTTGCCGACAAGCGCATATTCCCTGCGATCGATCCCGTCGCATCCGGTACTCGCAACGAGGAGCTGCTCATAGAGCAAGACCTCCAGCCGTTTGTGTGGGGCATTCGACGCGTCCTCGCAAACATGAACAATATCGAGCGTGCCGAATCGGCTTTGGTAAAAGGCCTGAAGCAGACTTCAGACAACAAAGAGTTTCTCATTCGTTCCGCGCGCAAGGCGCAGAAGATGGAATATCAATAGGCAAAGGCGGGCCAAAGGGGACAGTCCCCTTTGGCCCGCTTTTGCTTTGGTTGGGCTCTGCGGTAAGGTCTGGACCTTATCGGAAGAGAATGTCCTCCAATTTGAAGAGCACGGAGCGAGGCATGCAGCGTGACGCTGCGTAAAGAAGCTTCATGTGAAGGCTGGGAATGCACGTTGCCTTACCCATGATGGCATAGTCGATCGCCTTGGACACCACGTGACTCACATCCTCAAAGCCTATGCGGCACATTCCGTCTGCAGACTGGGAGTCTCCGGGCTCGTCTAAGAACTTCGTTTTCATGAACTTTGGGCAAACTGCGGTTACGCGTATGCCGCAGGGCGCGAGCTCGTGGTCGAGCATGCGTGACAGCTCGAGCACGAATGCCTTGGTGGCTGAATAGGTGGCAAGCATAACCTGCGGTATTGCCCCGGCGATCGAGGCCATGTTTATAACTCTAGATCCCGAATGCATGTGGGGCAAAACGATGGAGCACATGCGTACGAGAGCAAGGCAGTTGAGCTGCACCATGCTGGCGTTCTGGTTGTCTCCCACCGTTACGAAGTCTCCGAATTTCCCAAATCCGGCGCTATTGACAAGCCATTCCACCACCACGTTTTGGGTTTCGAGCATTTCTTGTATGCGAGAGAAAGACTCGTCGCGCGTAAGGTCGAGGGGGATGGGCAATACGGGAATGTTTGTGCACGATCTAGCGACCTCTTGCAAGCTGTCCTTGCTTCGCGCGATTGCCCAAATGGCATCGAGGGGCCCACCTCTCTGAAGGTCAAGCTGACGTACGAATTCTTTGCCTACGCCAGATGAGGCACCGGTTACAAGGGCTATTCTTTGCATGGCAAGACACCTCTCATGGAAAAAAACGTCACAACTTCAGCATTTTTGCGTCATGCATGGCTGTTTGTACTACTATGTACGTGCTCATAGCACATAATACGCAATTAACGCAGATGAACCGGAGCAAAAAATGCAGCACTTCGTAGATGGCAGGAATTTGCCCAAGCAGGCACTTCCCTTTGTTGTGTGCACAACCCTTATTGCCACGCCAATATCTACTGCACAGGCCGCGCCGCTCGACGGCGTGGCTGAATTCGCAACCTCGTCTCCGCTCGTGACCTTTGGCCTTGGCTGTGCTGCAGGTGCCATAATCGGCGGCTTGGCGGTTGGCTTGTCCGGACGTAGCGCAAGACGCCGCTTGCAGGAAGAGATCGATGAGGTTGTAAAGACCGCTGAGCGTGCAGAGGAGTCTGCGCGACGTGCTGAGACACTCCTTGCCCAACAGCAGGCCAAAGCGCCTGTGACGCAAAATGCGCAGCCTCAGGTGCAACGGAATGCGACTCCCGTTGGACAAAGGCCACAGGCGCAGGCCAGCGTCGCACAAAATGAGACAAGAGCCAAGACTCAGACGCCTGCGGATGCAGAAGTAACGAACGCCCTTTCCCGTGAGAAGCTTTCCCAAGCCGCGCGCAAGAACGACATGTCGGCAGAAGATGACAAGGGCACCACTCATCGCTTGGGACGCAGGGGAGCGAGGAAGCTCGTTGATCTACCCGTTATTGACCGCGGGGCCGTACGCGATGCCGACGAGCCCTTTACCGTCGTTGTTACACCTCGTTCTCGTCACCGGCAGTTGAGCCCGACGGTACGGGCTTCGCTCATCGACCGTCGCATACCGCATTTTGATGAGAGCCTTTTCCCAGATACGACGAGCGACCTGCATCAGGAAGCGGACGTATTCGAGACTGCGATGCGTGCCATGGATGCGACCTTGTCGGATAGTGGAAATATAAGCCATGTTGTGTCGGAGGTGCAGGCTACGTCCGACCTTGCACGCGAAAGCACGCGACCCGATATGGCCGACACCTCTTCCTATATTGACTATCTGGTTAAGGACGAGCTTGAGCGCAACCGAAGCGGTGCGGGACGTAGGTTCTCCCGCGCTCACCTTACCATGTTCGAGGGGACGGGCGACCTGAGCGCAGCTCGTAAGGCCATGCAGTATCGACCGCGTCACATGCAACGCTCATCCAAGGAGGCCTAGGCTTTGATTGGATGGCTACGTCAAAGGTGCCAGTCCGACCCTCGACGGTTCTGGACAGGCGCCTTTGCGCTATGGCTATGCATTGTGTGGGGGCATTCGCTCATGTCGGGCGACATCTCGAGTCTCGAGTCATCCCGTTTCGTGTTTCTGGTGCGGCCGATTTTCAACCTCTTCGGATGCAACGACGAGGTTGTTATGACCTTTGCCATAAGAAAGACCGCGCACTTCTGTGAGTATGCCGTGTTGATGATACTTGCCAGTCGGATGGTCCGTGCGTGGTTTGGCTCTACGAACAAGTCATGGGTGGTGCTTGCCCTTATTTGGGTTAGCGCGCCTTGCATTGACGAGGGCATCCAGACCCTGATTCCAGGCCGTGCAGGCCAGCCAGCGGATGTGCTCCTGGACATGGCCGGGGGGCTTACGGGCGTGCTGGTGGCCTTGGCAATAGGGAAGGGCATGGAACGGATGTCGACGCATTAGGCAATGGGGATGCTCGCCATTGCCTAATGTAGTTTAATGCCCAAGGAATAGGATTGCTTTCCCTTGCCTGGCACGAAATGCTGCTGGCCAAATACGTCTAAGGCTCATTGGCACCTACGAAAACACCCGTGCGCAAGCATCGTCCACGAAGTCCTGCATCTTGTTGCGGTCGCATACGCTCGTGTGCAGTTCCGGCTCGCTCCGAAGCCGGGAAAGCTGGGCGGGCGCATGCGTGCCAGTGAGCCTGGAAAGCTTGTCCATGCAGGCAAACCCGTCGAGGCCTTCCGTGTTGGTCCCCAGTGCCGCGAGTACGTCTGCCGAGAACTTGTAGGGCGAGGCGGTTGAGAGGCATATGCGCGGGTTGCCCTCAAGCTCGCGGGCGTCGAGCACGGCCTTGGCAACGGCGGTGTGGGTGTCTATGAGCATGCCAAGCTCGTCATATGTGGAGCGTATGGTGCGGCGCGTGCTTTCGTCGTCGGCAAAGCCGCAGTCAAACGACTCGCGCAGGCGTGTTGCGATCTTGTCTGAGACGGTGTAGGAGCCCTTACTGGAAAGATCGCTCATGTAGGAGGCCACAAGCTCGCAATCGCCATCGCTGAGGAAGTACAGGAGACGCTCAAGGTTCGAGGACACGAGGATGTCCATGGAGGGAGAGATCGTCTTATGGAACGGGCGTTGGCGGTCGTAGGTGCCCGTGGTAATGAAGTCGGTGAGCACGTTGTTGGCGTTCGACGCAACGATGAGCTTGCCCACGGGAAGGCCAAGGCACTTGGCGTAGTAGCCGGCCAGAACGTCTCCAAAGTTGCCAGTGGGCACGCAGAAGTCCACTGGTTGGCCAATCGTGGTGGCGCCGGCACGCACCAACTGCGCGTAGGCGTCAAAGTAGTACGTAACTTGCGGCACAAGGCGGCCGACGTTTATGGAGTTTGCGCTCGAGAGCACCGTATTGCGCTGGGCAAGATGCTCCGCGAAGGCCTTGTTGGCAAAGATGCGCTTGACCTCCGTTTGGGCGTCGTCGAAGTTTCCGCGAATGCCGCATACCGCAACATTTGCGCCATGTTGGGTTACCATTTGCAGTCGTTGGACGTCCGACACCTTTCCGTGGGGGTAAAACACGGTAACGCCTGTGCCTTCCACATCGGCAAAGCCGTCGAGCGCTGCCTTGCCCGTGTCTCCCGAGGTTGCGGTGAGGATCATGACGTTGTTGCCAGACCCTGCGCCCAGACGCGCCACGCTCATGAGACGAGGGAGCATCTGGAGCGCGACGTCCTTAAAGGCGCAGGTGGGACCATGGAAAAGCTCGAGGAGCCAATCGTTTCCCATGGGTGTGAGCGGCGTGATGGCTTGGGTGTCCCATTGGGTGCCATAGGCACCCTCAACGCAGGTAGCCACTTCCCCCTCCGTGTAATCGCCCAGTAGGGTGCCAAGAACCAGTCGAGCGTTGGAGTGGTAGTCGTTGGCACAAACGGTTGGAAGGTCGAGCGCAGACAAAAGCATCTGGTCGGAGACGAACAGACCGCCATCCGGTGCGATACCCGTAAGAATCGCCTGCTTGCTGCTAAGGTGCTCTGCATCGCTGCGCGTGCTGTGATACGACGTCTCCATATGGTCCTCCTGTATTGAGTGGTAAGGGACTCGCACCAGTATAGGGAATATGGAGCCGCGTGGCATGGTCAGAGTTGCCCGGCTCTAAGGAAGTGTCCGCCCTGTTGGTGGCACCGTATGGATACGCGGAGCCTTGGTGTTACAGACTGGTGTTTATCTGGTCGATTATGGAAAGGTTGGTGTATGGTTTAAGGTTGTAATTTGCCAACGTCGGTAAAAGAGGTTGTTTATGAGAATCGCCCTTTTGGGATACGGTACGGTGGGACGCGGCGTGGACGACATCGTGCGTACCCGCGTGCCGGAGGTTGAGGTGGCGCGCATCCTTGAGTTGCCCGATCGTCTTACCGAAGCGCGCATGACATCTGACTATGCCAGCATAGTGCAGGATTCCTCCATCGAGCTCGTTGTGGAGTGCATGGGTGGTATCGAGCCTGCGCATGAGTTCATATGCCGTGCGCTAGAGGCCGGAAAGCATGTGGTGACGTCCAACAAGGCGGTCGTCGCAGCACACTTTGCGGAATTCGCGCAGCTTGCCGAGAAGAACGGCGTGTCGTTCCTCATTGAGGCCTCGGTGGGTGGCGGCATTCCTTGGATTGCGGGCATTCATAAGGCCAGGCGCATCGATGAAATATCGTCGTTCTCGGGAATAATGAACGGAACGACCAACTACATCATTGAGTCTATGCGGCGCGAAGAACTCGACTTCGACGTTGCCCTTGGTCGTGCCCAGGAGTTGGGCTATGCCGAGCGTGATCCTTCGGCAGACATCTTTGGCATTGACGTTGCCAACAAGACCATTATTAGCGCATGCGTTGCCTTTGACGTGGACTGCGTGCGCGATTTGCCGGTTACGGGTATCCGAACGCTCACCAAGAGCGACCTGAGGATCCTTGCCTCGCGAGGCCTTACGGTCAAGCTCTTTGGGCGAGGCATATGCAAGGACGGACGTTATGCGGTAAGCGTTGAGCCGGTTGCAATTCCCGTGGCTTCCATGGAGGCGGC
>JAFWKQ010000079.1 GCA_017545665.1 Atopobiaceae bacterium | reverse complement strand
GCAAACCCCGCCGCAGCGTTCGCAAAGCCGGCAAACCCCGCCGCGCGTCGGCCCGATTCGCTCACAACGTTAACCCGAGGCCTTTAACTTAGAACCTCAAACTTGGAGCCTGTCCCTTAGTTTTCTGAAAAGCAACGAGCCGTTTCCACGTTACGCCAAGTCACGCAGGATGCGCAGCGTGCGATCCATCCCCTCGTCTATGCCGTAGTGCGCCCGCCAGCCCGTGGCCTGAACCCGGGCGGGGTCCAGCATGGCGCGCGTGGCCGTGGAATAGCCCGCCCGCTCCACCTCGTCGGGCAGCTCGAAGACCACATGCGTCCCGGCGCTGTGCGCTATGGCGTGCGCGAGGTCGGCCAGCGACACGTCGCAGCGCGCGTCGGCCAGGTTGTACGCCACGCCGGCCTGCCCGTGCGCGAGCACGTGCAGCATCCCGGCCACGGTATCGGCCACGTACAGGTACGAGTAGGTCTGCGTCCCCTCGCTCTTGAGCACCACGTCCTCGCGCGCGACCCCTTTGCCCACGAACTGCGATACTGCCTTGGTGTCCGAGGACAGCACCGTGGGGCCAAACGTCCTCGGCAGGCGCGGGACGTACACCCGCATGCCCCGCTCCGCGGCATACGCCTGGCACAGCGCCTCACCGCAGCGCTTGGACTCGGGATATCCCGCGCGCAGGGTGTTGCAGTCGATGTAGCCGCAGTACGCCTCGTCGAAGCGATCCACGTCGCCGCGGTTCTCCCCGTACACCTCCACCGAGGAGGCGAACACGAACCGCGCGGGCGCCCCGTCGCGTTGGCACGCGTACTCCAGCAGGTTCATGAGGCCCACCACGTTGGAGGCCACGGTGCCGACGGGCTGGGTGGCATAGGCGCGCGGATGCGTGGTGCTCGCCAGGTGGAACACCACGTCGGCGGGCACGCTGGGAGCAGAGCCCGGCACGCTCACGTCCACCTCCTCGAACGAGAAGCCCTCCCGCCCGAAGTACGGCAGGCGACCACGCGCGCGCTCCGCGCTGCGGCCCAGCGCCAGCACGCGAACGTCCGTGCCGTCGAGCTCGCGACGGCGCATGAGCACGTCCACGAGGAACGTGCCCACCAGACCCGTGGCGCCCGACACGGCCACCACGCAGCCGTCCAGGTCGTCCCATCCCAGGTCCGCCGTGCGGACAAGGTCGAGGTCCTGCAGGTAAAGCGGGTGCGCGAGCCGCCCCGTTGCGCCCGGCACCACGCCCGCGCCCGACGCCGCGCCTACTTCTTCAGCCACGTGTCCTCCTCCAGCTCCAGCCACGCCTTGAACATCTCCAGGTCGTCGGTGGTCGTCAGCTTGATGTTGCGGTCCGAGCCCGCCGCGAAGTTGAGGCGGTGGCCCAGCGCCACCATCATGGTGTTGGTGTAGTGGCTGCCGCCCACGCCGACGCCGGTGGCGAAGGCCTCGCGGTAGGCGTCGGCGAGCTCGCCCAGCCGGTACGCCTGCGGGGTGGAGACGCGCCGCAGCGTCTCACGCGGGATGAACTCGGTGGTCGTCTCGGGCTTGTCCTCGTCCACCACGAAAATCTGCTCGTTGTAGGGCAGGCTGGTGACGGCGTTGCCCCTCTCGGCGGCCACACGCACAACGTCGGAGAGCACGCCCGCGTCCACCAGCGGGCGGATGCCGTCGTGGATCACCACCAGGTCGCCCGCGTCGGCGCCGGAGGCCTCCACGGCCATCACGCCGTTGCGTATGGACTCCTGGCCGCTCGCGCCGCCGGGCACGATCTCGCGCAGCTTGTCGATGCCGAACTGGCTCGCGTAGGCGCGCGCGACCTCCTCCCAGCCCGACAGGCACACCAGGGTTATGTCGTCGATGTCCGGGTGGCGCTGGAAGCCTTCCAGGGTGTAGACGAGCACCGGCTTGTCGTGCACGTTTATGAACTGCTTGGGGATGTCCTGCCCCATGCGGGTGCCCGATCCCGCGGCTATTATGACGGCATGGGTTGGCATATGCGCACCTCTTCTTCGTACGGTTGCTTTGCAGCTAGGTGCGATGATACCACGTTGCAGCAGGCGGGCGGCAAACTTAGGGACCCCAACTTCGGAACAGCCCCCAAGTTAAGGGCGGACCCCGAGTTGAAAACGCAACTCGGGGTCCGCCTCGCAGGTCTCGTCTTCGTTTAGTTGAGTGCGGCAACCCCAATGTTTAGATACGCGGCAAATGTTATCCACGCGAGATAAGGCACCATAAGTCCGCATGCCACGCGGTCAACCTTTCTCGACAACACAACAATCGCGATTATGAGCGCCCACATGGCCAGAAGAACCACGAACGCCACCCAATAGAGTCCCGCGCCAAAGAACACCAGAGACCACAGGAAGTTGAGCACGAGCTGCACACCATACGCCACAAGGGCAAGTCTGCGCACGCGAGCTGCATTGACATCGGCGGGCGTCGCTACGAAAAGGCGGTAGCTCGCCAGACCCATGAGCACATAAAGCACCGTCCACGCCACGGGATACAGCCATGCCGGCGGAGACAAGGGCGGCTGCGCAAGACGCCCAAACTGCGCCATGGCATCTGCCGTGAGCAGCGCAGACGTGCCGCCCACCACGAGCGGCAGCCCAACCAAGACGGCAAAGCCTGCAATGCCGCCCCTTCCGTTGCGAATTCGTGCGATAAAACCTGTATTGTTCATAATTCACTCCTTTATATAGACAACAGGTTCCGACGAGTATTCCCATCCGCGCAGCGGGCCAAGCCATGCAGCCTCCGAGTACGCGGTTCCTCCAGAGCTTGTTCGATTGGCACTGGTGGCATTGGCGGCAAACGTGTTGAGAAAAGCGCCGCACCGCTCTTTTGGCCCCACCCGACGGCCACCGCGGCGCACCCGAAGGCGCACCCTGCCAACTTTTTGGCCCCACCCGACGGCCACCGCGGCGCACCCTGCCAACAAAACCGGGATCACGCAAAACGGACCCCCTTTCACTTCCGAAGTGGCCTTAGTGTTTGAAATCTGGGGCGCCGTCTCCCGTACGGGCACTATGGTGCCTCGCATCGCCGCAGGTAGAAAGGCCGAAAATGCGGACCCGTAAATGCGGGCCCCAGAAAACCAAACACTAAGCCCGATATGGAAGCGAAAGGGGGTCCGTTTTGCGTGAACACCACGAGCGTTACCAAAGCCACGAGCGATAGCAAAAGGGGCACCGCAGGCAGGCCTTTTGTGGAACCGGATTCTGGCCATGCTTAGCTCAATGGCGTTGGGTCTGTTCCCTCGTCAGCTTTTGCGCACTACTTGCCAAGAATCGCTGGAACGGGATCGCTGGCGAGGTACGTCTCATACGCCTCGGCATCGCACGTCACGGCCCGCAGCCCGCCCGTGAAGACAAAGGCCAGCCACAGCGCGGCAAACAGTGCGACGACCACAACCTTTGGCGCCTCCACCCGAGGTCGCCTTCGTCTCAATATCGCACGCACGAGTAACGAGTACCCAATTGCCGCCAAAGGGATAAGCAGCACGAAGTACACCAACGCGTACTGACACTTAGCCTCCCAGAACATGTGGCATACGAATCCGCCCAAAACCACCAAGGCCAACACGACGTTTCGGGCATCCGCGCCGTCTCCCGACCATGGAACAAAAAGCGCCCAGGCCAGTGCGCCAAACAGGATAATCGCCTGCACGAAGTTGAGGACGAACACCTCCTGGCTGGTAAACCGCTGTTCCATGAGCCTGCGAGCCAATGGGCTGAGGTCGGCCGACGGGTTCAAAAGCTGCAAAATCCACAGCCCCTGGAAGCTCGGATTGTTCCACTGCGACGCGATCTTTCGCGCGTAGAATCGGACGCACGAAGAGGGATTCTCAGCAAAGTCGTGCAGGCGATCCGCTATCAGCCGCTTCGCAATAGCCGACTGCGCCTCCGTGTTAAATCCCGCCTCCTTATAGGAATCAATGCTGTATCCGGTGTACCAGCCGCATTCCATATCCCCTTCCTGGATACCCATGGCAAGAAAGCTCCACGCAGAGGCGCCTTGGTTCAGATCCTGTCCGCTCATGGACCTGCAGATGGCCCGTGGAACGGCAGACCAGAAGAGAAGAACCGCAACAAGCGCGCCCGCGTAGGCGACCCTCGGAATCCAGACGGGTATCGCACGCGGCGCAAAATGCGCACCACCATTCGCTGGGTCACACCGCCGAGCCAGAAGGCACAAGATAATCATGGCAATTACCACGATCTTCCCGGAGTCCTTAAAAACCAAGGCGAGGACAACCGCAGCCACCGAGGCCACCGCAGCGGCGATCCGTTGACCGTCCTGCAAAAACACGAGCTCAAAGTACAGCGCCAGCGTGGTTAGGCCAAGGCACCACATGTTGCCATAAACAAACGTGACGTACTGCCAAAGAGGTGCGAATACCAAGCCAAGCGTCAGCGCGAGCAACCGCGGAAGCCTTCCGGCCCCCATCTTGCCCATAATCCCAACTGCCGCGGCATAAAACACAACCAGCGCGACTGCGTTCGAAACTTGGAACACCCTTACGGAGAGCCGATTGCCAAAAATAGATACGAGCGTCCTCTCGATGAGAAAGAGACCTGCTTGATGGGGGAACATGTCAAGATACTCCCCCGGCTTAAAGGCGCTCCAGTCACCGGCCAACGAGTTGACTGCCGCCTTGTGCACAATCACCTGGTCGGCCCGCATGGACGGGGGAAACAGGAATGCCCAGGCGAAGCCAACCGCAAACAGGCAGCCCAGAAAAACCGCGCGCATGATCTTGTAGCCCCTGTCGCCGGCAAGCCATAGCCTAATGCCCTGGAGGCAGCGCGCTTTGCACACCAGGCACAGCCCCACGACGAACAGGGCAATGACCAGCAGGTTTACAAGAGGGTTGTCGGGGAGTTGGAACGTAACCTCAAATAGGCTGATTTCCATATACGCGGTACTGGAAAGGCACAAGGCAAACAGAAAGAAGGAGACAATGGCAAAGCAGCCCAATATGCATCCAGCCAGAATCTGTCGAACTCTTTCCAACGCGTACTCCCACCAGACGAAATCCAGCTAGGAAACTCATGGTATCACAACTGTTTCAACGGAACTCTTCCAGAAAAAGCTGACAAGGGACAGCTGACAAGGGGACAGATCACTTGTCAGCTTTTTGGCGCTACTCACCGGCCTTCTCCTCGTGGTACTCCACCTCGGTGTTCACGTTCCACACGTTGGAGCGGTCGGTCCTTCCCGCCAGCAGGTCGTCAACGGCCTCGAACGCGGTCATCATGGAGTGGTCCATGTTGTTGTAGCGGTGCTGACCGTTGCGCCCCAGGCAGAACAGGTTGGGGTGCGTGTCCAGCCACTCCACGAGCTCGTCGATGCGCCCGTAGGTGTCGAAGTAGGCGGGGTACGCCTTCTTAACCTTCTCCACATGGCTGTCGAGCACCTCGGTGCCGGCAGAGAGCACGCCCATGGACACGAGCTCGCGCGTCGCCATCGACACGCGCTCGCCCTCGCCCATCTCCCAGAACTCGTCGCCCTCGGAGCAGAAGTACTCGAGCCCGATCCACACCGTGCCCGCGGGATCGGCGACCATGTATGGCGACCAGTTGTTGAACACCTGGATGCGCCCGAGCTTAACCGACGAGTCCTGCACGTAGATCCAGTTGTCGGGCACGATGTTGCCCAGCGTGCGCACGTTCGTCTCGTTCCTGAGCTCCAGCTTGGGAACCAGCAGCCCCACCGTCACGAAGTCGCGGTACGGCAGGCCCTCGGCGATGGCGGCGATCCCCCCGGGCGCGTCTCCCAGCGCGGGCACCAGGTCCCTGAGCGGCATCGTGGACATGCAGACGTCGCAGGGGTGCTCGGTTCCGTCCGCGCAGGTGACGGCCGTCACGGCGCCGCCCTCGCCAATCGCGAGATCGGTCACCAGGGCACCCCGTACGACGTGGCCGCCCATGGTCTCCACCTCGTCGGCCACCTGCTCCCACAGCTGGCCGGGACCGTACTTGGGGTAGCTGAAGCGCTCGATGAGGGAGGTCTCGGTGCTCTTCGCGTCCTTGCGTCCCGTGGCCTTGGCGACCGCATCCTTCAGCACGGCCACGATGGAGAGGCCCTTCACGCGCTGCGCACCCCAGTCCGCCGAGATGTCGCGCGGGTGACGCCCCCAGAGCTTCTCGGTGTACCCCTCGAAGAACATGGAGTAGAGCCTCTTTCCGAACCGGTTGATGTAGAAGTTCTCCAGGCTCGTCTCGGGAAGCTTGCGAGCCCGCGACTTGATGTAGGAGAACCCGACGCCCATCGTGGTCACCGGTCCCATGGCGCGAAGCGTCTTGGGGCTGAGCGACACGGGGTAGTCGAAGAACTTGTGGCCGTAGTAGATGCGCGACACGCGGGAGCGCGTGAGCATGACGCGGTCCTCCGTCTCCGGGTCCGGGCCGCCCTCCGCGAGCGGGGACTCGCGCCCGAGCATGCGGTCGTCGAAGGAGGGAGCGCCCTGCATGGGCATGCGCTCCTGCCACCAGTCCGTCACGCGCCGCTCCTTGGAGAAGAACCGGTGCCCGCCTATGTCCATGCGGTTGCCGTTGTGCCGCACCGTACGCGATATGCCGCCGACCTCCTGGGTCCCCTCGAGCACCGTGACGTCCCACTCGTCGCCCGCGCGACTCAGCAGGTCATGCGCCGCGGTGAGGCCCGCAGGACCCGCGCCGATGATTACGGCCTTCTTCTTCTGTGGCATGTCAAAACTCCGTTCTGAATACAGTCCTAATTACTCAATCGACAGCTGGTCGGCCACGTACGTATATGCATCGGGCCTCAATAGCCTGATGTAGTTTCGCTCGTTCCCGAACGTCAGGCTAAGCGCCAGCGCCGCGGTAAGCACCGAGGTGACGACGAGGAGCCCCGTCGGAAGAGGATCGGCCACATTGTTCTCCTGTCCGATGTATCTCATAAACCCGATCGACCCTAGCAGGCAGAGCGTCGGGAGGATGTCGCAGACGTACCTAATGTGCACGCCACCAACGCAGTAGTCCATCAACGCGCAGACAAGAGCCGCGAGGAGCGCCACCGCTAGCACGGGGACAACCTTAGGTCGGTCGTGCCGGTCGCGCACCCTCAGCACGAACAGGCCCCACGTAATCGGTACAACAAGAACGCTGAAGTTGATGCTGTAGTACATGTAGTTGCCTGTGTGGTTTACAGCGCCCTTGGACAGCACCACCCAGGGGAAGTCCGCGCTAACGTTGATCCCGTTGCACAGGTAATACCACATCGCGACCAGCACGTTCCCCACATCCAGCGTGTTGTATCGTACGTCGCTCACGGTGAGCTGGTACGACTGTCCGAAGTCCAGCGGCGACCCGAATCGGATCGCGTTGAAGTAGCATATGGCCGCGGCACCCGCAAGCGCGGGGACAAGGTAGCATCCAGCCCTGACCGCCCGTTCCCTCCACGAGAGCTCTTTGTCCAGCAGCACCCCCACGAACAGCGGCAGCAACCATCCCGCAGCCGAGACGAACCCACCTGCCCGCGACCACACAAGGAGCACGGAGAAGAGCCCGCTCAGCGCGAACATGGGCAGCGCCGCCCTCGTCGATAGCCTGCACGCAAACAAGGCGGACCACAGCGTCAGGAAGAAGAACGCCGCCGTCGACAGGCACGAGAGGTAGTACTTGTCCGTGCAGCTCTGGAGCATGAGGATGCAACTTCCCAACGCGACGGACACGAACGAAAGAGCCACTCCCAAAAAACTCGTGTTACTCGCGAAGCGGCGCGCCGTCTCCCACACGGTAAGGCAGACGCCAATCGTCGCAACGAGGGCCAGTATCAGGGCCGCCGTGACGTACGAGGGGAGGACACCGAACAGGAGGTAGTATGGCGCGTACACGACGAGCACCGGCGTCATTCCAAAGTAGGTGTACACACGGCCGTTGAAGAGCGCGTAGTCCCAAAGGACGCTCACGCCCTCCGCCTTGCGCTTGCTAAAGTCGTATGGATTCTCCAGCTCGAGAAGTCCCGACGGTGGCTCGCTCTGCACCACGCCACCATGGAACAGCGTGTCGAACATGATCGCATGGGCCTGGTTATCCATCTCCTCTATCGGCTTTTGGAACGGGTACTCGACGGCCTGCGCCAGGGGGAACCTCGCGGGATCCTTTGGGGTCGTGAGGATGTTGACGGCCAGTACGGGGCAAAGCATCAGCATTCCGCAGACGGCGTATAAGACCTTCTGCCTGCGCGAATTCGGGTCGAATCGGATTCTCCAGAGCTCGAAGACGCGTATTGCCAAAGCGAACAGCGCTATCGACCCGACGAGCGCGAACCTCAGGTAGCCAGGCCTGTAGGGCATCGGCACGTTTATTCGGACGGACGTCAGCTCCAGGCCACTCTTGCCGGATCCATCTCCGTCCTTCAGTTCCTCAATCGAACCCCAACGGAGCCTCAGCGCCTTGAGGTTGCCCTTGCTCCTGAGCCTCAGAACCCGCGTCCCCCATCTCTCGCTTTCCGGAATCACCGTTCTCTCGTCCGCGAGCATGAATTCCTCGCTGCTGCTCTCGTCCTTCAGGTAGGCCTCCACGCCGTATTCCCTATTTGGCCCCCTAAAGGTGACCTCGACGGTTTTCGATTCCATCGACAGGCCGTCCAACTCCGCCTGGTCGCCCTCCTGCAACTTGATTTCGTCAGAGACGTCCACCGGAGTCAGCGAGAACGTGCCGACCGCGTCTCGATTGAAGACAAACACGTCCACCAGCACAATCGCGAGCAGGGCTATCGCGGACCAGGCGAGGTATCTCCGGACCATCTCCCCCTTCTGGAGCACATGTCCAAGAAGCACTCCGATCACCGTGGCCACGGCCATGCCCACGGCCATCATGGCAACGCATGAGGTCAAGGATATGAATATAAACCGTCCCATGGTGTCCTATACGCTTCCCGTCATCGCCAGAACTCATAATAAAGTATATAACTGTTAGACCGCTGCTGTTATAGCTAGACGCCTGGTTACCGTCCAGACCCTCCCGTATCGTTGGTGTCACAAAATAAGCCAACGGACAGGAGGGCCCCATGAATGAGAGTGTACTACAGAACGCGCTCCGGCTGCCTTGGCAGCTGAAGGAGGAGCTGGTCGCCGCACTGAAGGCGACGATATTCGAAGAGATGGCAGCCCTATCCGCAGAGAAGCAGGACTCACACTCGGACGTCATCAGGCTCGCCATGCTGCCCCAAATTCGGTAACGCGGTCATCATGCGCACGGTCACCAGATACCCCAAGCAAGAGGCCGCTGGACTTAACCCCTTTTGCCGCAATGGGGCTTACCCATATAATTACCGCAGCCAACGGTCCTGCCATGCAAGGAGGTACGCAACATGAACGCGCGCAAGGGGCGACTGCCCAAGATCACGTTCAACTCCCCCGTGGTTCTGGGGTTTGTCTTCATCTGCGTGGGCGTGCAGGTACTGAGCACGCTCACGGGCGGCGCCACCACGCGGGCGTTCTTCACCGCGCGACCAGGCCCGTGGACCGACCCGCTCGCCTACCTCTGCCTCGTCACCCATATCTTCGGACACGCAGGCTGGGACCACCTCATCGGCAACATGTCCTACATCCTACTCCTCGGGCCGCTGCTCGAGGAGAAGTACGGCTCGGGAAGGCTCGTGGGCATAATCCTCGCAAGCGCGCTCGCGGCGAGCATCGCAAACGTCGCGATTCTGCACTCGGGCGTTCTTGGCGCGAGTGGGGTCGTGTTCACCTTCATCCTGCTCTCGTCGGTAACGAGCTTGCGCGAGGGGGAGCTGCCGCTTACCTTTATCCTCGTCGCCGTGCTGTACTTTGGCCAGCAGATCTACGGCGCCTTCTTCGTGCGCGACAACGTGAGCTACCTGGGCCACATCGCGGGAGGCGTCGTGGGCGCGGCGGTTGGCTTCCTGCTGCCCGCAGACGACAAGAAGAGCACGTCCGGATACGGGATCGTCTGAGCCGCAACATGCCGGGGCCTGGCGAAAAGCTGACAAGTGACCTGTCCCCTTGTCATGTCCCCTTGTCAGCTTGTCGGCCGTGGATTCCGATGGCGCAGAGCACCAAGGCAGCATAATCCCCAAGGTGCACACGCGTCCGCCCATCTATACTGGAGCCAGCCGGCCACTATCCAAGGAGCAGCCATGATTCTTCCCGTCACGCAAGCCGCGCGTTTCTTCAAGCTGTTCGACATGGTAACCGTGTACGCCCATCGCAAGTTGCAGGTGGTATCCGACGCCGAGCTCTACGACGAGAGCGATCCGCGCGGAATCGCAGAGGTCGCCCAGCGCGAGACGTGCGAGGAGCTATGGCATAACTGCGGCCTCCTGGACGATTTCGTGCGTGATAACCCCTACAACCTGCAGCAACGCGACCTGGGCATCGTCGACTCCTGGCAGGACTGCCTTACGGCGACCTTCTTCGTGTCCCCGCTGCCAAGCGACGCCAGCGCCCTCGCAACAAAGGCGCCCAGCCAGCCCGAGTTCTCCTTCACCTACGACAACCAGACCTTCGTGGTGAGCGGCCTTACCAAGCACCTCGAAACCATGTTCACGCGCCTTCCCGCCCTTGTCCACACCACGCTTCTGCCCTTTGAGGACAAGGTCGTGTACGCCATGTTCATGAGCGAGATGCCCGTGAACATAGGCGATGGCTTCTTGAAGGAGCTGAACGAGCTGCTTGCGGACAACATCGCGGCTGGGAACGTGGTCCGCACGGGCGCGGAGTTCGTCATGGCGTCGCGCGAGGTTCGCGAGCGGAAAGTCGAGCGCGACCTGGAGGACCTGCGCCACGGGATCGAGATGGAGGAACGCGCGTCCGGCCCCTTGGAGGGGCAACATCGCGGTGCGCTCGCGGGACTGAATGAGGAGGAGCGCAAGGCGGCAATCGATGCTCACATGCGCGAGGCATTTAAGGGTGACAACCGCACCTCTTTGAAAGAGTTCATGCAAAAGCGCTGTTTGAAGGGCGAGCCACGCTTCAAGCTGGAGGAGCTTATCGACCTGCCCGTAACCGACGCAGCCTTGCTCGGTGTCTTCGACGAGGAAGACCGTGCCTATTGGCTCGGCCTGGCCGAGCCCGAAAATCTCCAGATGCATCTAGACTATGCGGATGAGCGGGAACTCAAGAACCTGCGCGAACTCGCGAGTCGCGGCGGCCAGTGGCGCATAAGCGCAGGGGAGCTGGAAGGGCTGGGCTCCGTCGCGGGTTATCCGTTCCCAGCGTTCGGTCTGTGCTACTACTTCCGCGACGGCGACGGCATCGTTGCCGTTATGCCGCGCGAAGTGGTGGAGGCGGCGCGCTCCGTCGACTGGGATGCTGCGCTCGCGTACGCTCGCGACCGCAAGCAGTTGTTCGCGTTTCTCGATGAGCTCGCAGAGCTGCGTGGAATCGTCCGTATGGAAGATGCGGTACGCGAGTACCGGACTGCCTATCCCGCGGGCTTCGCGAACCCCGCCGAGATAACCGATCTTATCTACAACTATCTCGGATCCGACGAGCTCAACGCCTGTATGTTCCAAACCAACGACGCCGTTTACCTCCTGCACTACGAGCTTCTGTGGGAGCATCGCAGGGAGCAAGGTCGCGATCCCCACAAAGACGGTGCCGTGGAGCGGGGCGAACCGGGCAAGCTCATCTCGTGGATCATGCGCGAGCAGCGCGGCAAGGACCCGCGCGTTCCCACAGCGGAAATGCTTGCGCGCGGGTCCGCGTTCTTCTGGGCCATGGAGCAGCCACCGGCTCTTTCCCTGCGCGACTTTTTGGACGCGCATGTGCCCGACGACGACAACGACTACCCTTTCGCAGACAGGGTCATCGAGGAGCTGATGTCCGAGGTATTCTGGGGCCAGCCTCAGGGCAGCACGCAGGCGTTCTTCGACATCCTGGAAAGGAACGGCTTCATACCGGACGAATCGCAGCTGAACCAGCTCGTGTCCCTATGGACGAACATGTGTAACGGCCTGCCCAACTGGCCCAACAACGGGTGGTCACCGAACGAGCTCGCGAGGCGCATGAGTAACCGCAGGCTGTTCTTCAATCCCGACGGTTCCGTCATGAAGGTCGGCCGCAACGACCCCTGCCCATGCGGCAGCGGCAAGAAGTACAAGCGCTGCTGCGGCAGGTGGTAACCGCGGTAAGGGGCTGGCTCGCGAATCTTGGATAACCAAAGTCAGCGCGAGCGAGATTCTGAGCCCTATTGAGCGCGAAGGAGCACGACAAGGGCCAAGCGTATTCACTTCTCGCAGGTCGAGCCGCTCCTTTGGTCCGCGAGTGTGAGCGATTCGCACAAAAATATGTGCTTTTGTTCGAAATTTGGGTATCCGCTGGAGCGGGTTCTGGAAAGCAGGCCTCTGACCTGCCCAAACATGGGGTGCGACGCGTCCGTACGGGAGAAACAGCTTCATTTTTCAAACAAAAGGGATAATTTTGTGAGAAATCGTGCGTTCTTAGGCCCAACCTGTACCATGGTCCTCCCCGCACCCGCAAAGAGCCTCTGGAAGCCCAGACGAAAGGAGCAACCGTGAACCTATGCGTGAGCCACATGTCTGCCCTGCGCTACTGGCGCCAGAAGGAGGGTCTCTCAACAGGACAAAAGACCAAGGCGCGGTCGCTTGCAAGGGCCGTGAGCAGCGTGAAAGACGCCAGTCGCCTGCATCCCCGTGAGCAGGGGCTCATCATGTCACCCGATTATCCGCTCGACATTCTTGTGGGCGCGCAACAGAGTCGGCGCTACGCGCAGACGCTGCGACCACACCTGTGGCCGCACGAAATCCCGCAGGGTTCCTTTTTGCGCATTGCGCCCAACATCCTGGTGAGCACGCCAGAATTCCTGTTTGTGCAGCTCGCGGGCCAGCTTTCGCTCGTGGAACTCGCGCAGCTAGGTAACGAGCTCTGCGGCGGGTACTATCTGCGGGGCGCGAGCCTTGGCGGGTTCGAGAAGCGGCCAGACAAAAAGAGCATTACCACGCGCGACAGGCTCGTCGCCTACGTGGAGAGGACCGGCGACGTGCGCGGCGCAAAGAAGGCGACTCTCGCGCTGTCGTGGGTAGCCGACCACTGCAACTCGCCCATGGAGACAAACGCCCTGCTCGCGCTATGCCTACCCTCAAACCTGGGAGGATGGTGGCTGCCCATGCCGTCGGTTAACGAGAGCGTTGGCGTGGAGAAGGAGATGGTGTCTTACGTGGAGGGAACGACCTACACGCCTGACTTCATGTGGAAGATCGAGGTCGACGGCAAGGAGGTGCGGGTGACGGGCGAGTATGACAGCCACGAGTATCACGACGAGGATGAGCAGGCAGAGAAGACGCGCATCCGGCGAAACGCCATGAAAACGATGGGTTACTTGGTGACGTCAATCAACAAGTCGCAGATGAATAGCGCGGAGAGGCTACAGTATCCGGCGCGCCAGATTGCGCGCGACCTGGGGCTGCGTCGCCCGGTGCCCAGCGAGGCGAGGTTGCGGAGGCAGAACAAGCTGCTCAGGCTGCTGCAGCGCGAGGAGTTTCGGTGACGCTGGGGCGGCTGCGGTGCGGCTCTTGCGGAGTTGGCGCTCCTGGCAGGTGCAGAGAGGGCGCCCTTGGCAGCTTTGCTCAAACGAGTCACCGCATGGCCCATTCTAGAGAAGAATTGAGGCTTTTGTTTGAAATTTGGGTATCCGCTAGGACGGATTCCGAAAGGCAAGGCTTCTATCTGCGGAAATGCGGAGTGACATTCCGTCCCCTGAGCGAAGTAGCTCCAGATTTCAAACAAAAGCTCTAAAATTCATGCTAAAAAGCCGAAAAGGAGTCTTGTCACTTGCGAATTGCTAGGCTCGGAACGATTTGGTCGCCGCTTGCACAAACGGTCTACTTGTCCGCCATACTCCTCTTCACTCGGACACGACTTTCAATATCTCGTAGGACATATGACCACCTAAATGACCTGAGTTTTCCGTATCCGAGAAAACGGTGCACCTCACCCCTAACGTCTGCAGTGATCCCAGACCTAGACGCACCGCGATTGGCCACTCTAAATTCGAGTCAATCCGCCCCTTTCGCGTAAGACAATGGTCGTACAGGTAGGGCGCTCATACAGGTATGCCTCACGCACAGGGGGATCGTGAAAAAGGTGATGCCGCCCATATCGCTGGCGCTCACCACGCGCAGGGACGACTACTTCAGTTGTCTCAACGCAACGCAGCACCACATTCGGGCAAGGCGCGCGCGTTTCGCCCGGCTTTGCACACGACCTGAAAGGAGAACGGCCATGGCATACACGGAAGCGCAGAAGGAAGCGAACGAGCGCTACCGCAAGGCCAACGTCACACAGAAGACAATGCGCTTCTACCCCGCCGAGGTCGACATCCTGGCATGGGCTATGGAGCAACCGGACTTCGCGGGATACGTAAGGGACTGATTCGCGCCGACATGGAAGCGCGTAAGAAATAGAAAAGCCCGTCTGGCGCGGCCACGTCAGACGGGAAGGCAAAAGGATCACACCCGACGAAAGGAGCGATCATGGGGAAGGATACCACACGCCGCAGCGAGCTGGGCAGCGGGCGGCTCAACACTTCGCCCGATACATTTGGCGCAAGCCTGGCAAGCTCCTTTGAGCCAGCGGAGCGCAGCAGTCCTTAGCGATCCAGTCGCGTGAATTGAAACGGTTTTTGATTTACGCGAACTCAGCGACTGTGTCCATCGCCGTCATGACAAGCCCGCTCCGATCCGATGTCCGCGCTTTCGTCGGTGCCAAGTTGGGTTACTGCTCAGCCAAATATCTACCTACTACCAAGATAGCTATCGCAAACCGTAATAACAAACTCTCGCAAGCCCACGGCAGTGAAACACACGTCAAGTGTAACAATCCACGAGGAATCCGAGTTGGGTGAGCGAGCCGCGATATAGTCCTCTGCGCTCAAATCCAATTGCCCTAAGCCCAATCGATGCATATATCGTTTTATGACAAGCGTATCTTCTCCCCCAACATACTCAAAGCACGCTTCTCCGTCCGCCAAAGCGCGACCAAGCTCACGTATGAGGAAATAGGTATCCGCTCTACCGCTGGTCACTCTTCCTTTTCCGTAGCCATCCAGGTCGACCAAAGCATTCACGCTTACGCCATTAATAGCTTTAATCGTGCTCAAAGGCGGTAGCAGTCGCTTTCGATCATTCGATTTACCCACACCCTTAATCCAGCGCCCATCCAGTGACACTAACACTGCAAGCATATTCCGCAGCTGGAAGAAGCCTCCATCAGCGGCAACGTCGGTCGCAATCGCCTTCTCTCTAATCGATTCAACGGTTTGTTCTTGGTACGCCATTTCGCACAACATGAAATCACTCTCCGCTCTCTCAACACCTCCGTAATACCGCAGCCATTCTACGAAAGGCAGAGGACAGGAATTGAGACTGTATACACCGAGAAGGACACTTTGGGCACTATTGCTCTTGCAGATCAACACCCACACGCTTCGTGCGGTAGCTCGCGTGCGTGCGTGCTCGATGGCATCTCCGTATGTACTGATCGCCGATCAGATCGTCCAAAACCGGCAGAACAAGGTAATTAAAGGGCTCTATCCACTAAACGAATTATTTGGTGAAAAATTCACCAAATATGTCATACTCATGAAGAGACCTTACGGGAGGTGGCCACGATGCTCATACGCTTGACGGTGGGAAACTACAAGTCCTTCAACGAGGAAACGGAGATGCCCATGGTCTCCTCTTCGAAGATTCGCATGATGCAAGGTCATGTTATTCAGTCCGACGGCATAAAACTGCTCAAGCACGCGGCAGTTTATGGCGCGAACGCTTCGGGCAAGACCAACCTGATCGATTGTTTTCGCTTCGTTCAGCATGTGTTGAACGCCGGGCTCCCCCTTAAGTCGACGAACCTGTATTGCAGGAACGATCCCAAAAACAAAGACCGATATAGCCTATTCGAATTGCAGTTCAGCATCGGGGGGCATTATTATGCCTACGGCTTCACCGCGATTCTTTCGCAGAGAAAGATCACAAAAGAGTGGCTGTACGAGCTACATCGTAACTCCACAGAACCTCTAATCGAACGCATCGTTGAGGACAGAAGCATCTTAACGGCGCTGCCATTGAGCGGTAAAAGCCAGGCACGTTTTGAAACGTACAAAGAAGACTTCCTAACGAACGACGCGGGGCTATTCCTTTCGGAGCTAAATAGGGCAAAGCGATTTGACGAGGGTTCTCCGCTCATAATTTTTAAAAGAGTCTTTGATTGGCTCACTCAGCAGGTCATGGTTATAGGACCCACAGAGCCAGTCATGGCCGATCGGTATCACGACTATCTCTTCAATAAAAATGTTAGGAAGAGAATCGAGCAAACTCTGAGCTCGTTCGATACTGGTGTTTCTGGCATCGAGCTTGACAAGCTGACAAACGATGAGCTTCTAGATATAGTTCCCTCGCCCCTTTTAAGACGCATAATCGAAGACGTTCAGAAGCGCTTTACCAGCGCGCAGGAACAAAATCTTGCGGTAACCATTCGAGGAGAAACAAGCCTGACCGTCATTCAATTCCGCTCGGATGGAGAAATGGAAGCCATCGCGGTAAGACTAAGACACAAAGGCTCACGCACGCCATTCGACTTTAGTGAAGAGTCCGACGGCACAAGGCGCCTCTTTGACCTGATTGTTCTTTTGCTAGCTGTTGGTGATGATATGGTCTTCATCGTCGACGAGTTGGAGAGAAGCCTGCATCCCATGCTCGTGAGGCGGCTGCTCACCCTATTCATGGAGCTTAACGAGGAACATAGCGCTCAGCTTGTGTTTAGCACACACGAAGCCTCGATTATGAGGCAGGACCTGTTCCGCCGCGATGAGATTTGGTTTGTGGACAGAGACCTCGATGGTAATAGCCGACTGTATTCCTTGGATCGATTCAAAGAGCGATTCGACAAAGACATCTCCAAGGCTTATTTAGAGGGACGCTATGGTGCCGTACCCGTCTTCGGGGAGCTAAAGAGCTCGAATGGAGGCCTTTCCCATGCCGCCCGCTCGTGAAATCTCCTCTTGGAACGAACGCAGAAGCGACTCGCAAAACGAAGTTGAACCGAGTAGGAAATATGTATTCATCTGCGAAGGCCAAGGTACAGAAAACTACTACTTCAAAGAACTCATCAAAAACGCAAGGCAACTAAAACTGCATCCTTTGGTAGATATCTGTCAATGGGAAAAGACGGATGGCGACGCTGGGCGATCAGATCCCAAGTCCCTCGTTTTATTTGCGCACAAACAAAAAGATAGACCAGAACTCAACTACAACAGAAAACTAGACCGTATGGTAATAGTTTTTGATGCAGACAAATACTGTAGAGTCGGAGAAGGCCGTAAGGGTGCCGATGAGTGTGGCAGGCAATACAAAGAGCTTTTATCACTCAAGGAAGAAGACGACATCTACGCAGTGACCAACCCAAGCTTCGAGCTATTCTTGCTGCTCCATAAAGAGGATGCTTATCATGAGATAGTGTTACCCCACGAGCAAAAGTTGCTAGAGAACCGTAAGGATCATAAAAGACGTTACGCACAGGTCCTGTTTACTGATACGTTTTGCATTAATCCGAAATCAAATCCTAAAGTTGGCAAACTTGCCCATAGAATTGACACCGCCATTTTGGAGGAGCAAAACCTCAATCAAAACATTACACTCGCGCTCGACAGACTCACAAGCAACGTGGCCAGTACGATTAGTGAGATTAGGAACGACAAGCTCGATATACCCGTTCTAAGACGAAGCACCCAGCTTGTCGAGTAGTCGAAGCATGCGCGCAGCACGTCTTGCCATACATAACTTCACGCTGCGACGGTACGTCGTTCCACGATACAACGATACTGCACTGATGAGCTAGCCGCATTCTTTCCCCGAGGGACAAGAAGTCGCCTCGTTCCCGAGAATAGGGAAAAGCATAGTAAAGCACAGGGAGGACCCAAGCTCACAGCCGTGGGGATTAGACAGTGCAACATGGCCTCCTCCTTCGGATGCGCGGAATCCACGGCACGGGATACGCCGCGCGCGGCGAGGGCGGTCGAAATCGATTGACCGCTTCCAGCGGAGATGGACGACGCGGCGATTCGCTCCAAGACATCTCCGCGTTAAACAACAGATTCTGACAATCCCGTCGCCTTAGCTCGCGCCACTTAGCATTGCCGCCATCCCGCACGACGCAGACGCCAAGCCCGCACGCCCTGAGGCACCTCGCGCACTCGCTGACGTCCCTCCCTTGATGCAGCTGGCGATCGCGGCAACGTCGGCTAAGCTATGCCCACTTCACACGAACGTTAGCAACACCCTCATTCGCTTGGATGTAAAAGCCCTCTTCCTTCTTGGGAACCCCCTGGTCTCCCTGTGAAAAGTACCGCTGGCTTAACAAAAAAGCAAAAGATGACGGCCATCTTCATCGGCGCTTGCCGAAGCGAACGGGCCATGATAGGCTAAGCAGGATAAGCGGTAGATAGGCCGCAAAAAGGAGCTGATACGTCGGCTCTTTTTTAGCACGACCTCGTGGCGTCGATAATCGTAGACTATATGTCCCACACCCAAACAGATTATTCCGACATAAACCATCAGTCCTTCCGAGATTTGGCGACACCCATTCCAAGCTGAATCGGCGTTCGTTCCAGAGCGTCGGCACCCGTTACGCCCCGTCGGTATCTTCGCCGATGGCCCTTTTCTGTCATGGAAACCCTGTCTGGCACGGCAAGGATAGCTGAGCCAGCGACGGGAAGGGGCTCGATTCGCGTGAATTGAGGCGCGAGTTACCGGGGCAACCTGAGACACCACGCCAACCGCATGTCGCGGTCGCAGATCGCGTCTGCGTGCGGCTGCGCGAGGTCGACGGTCCGGGACGTCCTGAAAAGGGCATGCGAGAAGGGCATCAACTGGGAGGACGTCTGTAGCTGTTTCAATTGCGCATGCCGACAAAGGCGGCGCCTATGCTCCAAGCGCTGGCCGCTGTGTAACCAGAAGTGCAGGGTCTACGATAAGAAGGTTATCGCCTGCGAGCCAACTTCCGCTACCAACGAGCTCTATCGTGACGTCGGGACGACGTACCCCGTGGAGGCTTCTCTTCCCTATGGTAAGAATTAGGAGCAGGAATTACAGCTAGTCAAACTCGGAACGTCAACATCGTAGATTCCTTGGATTCGATACATCAATCTGGCTTCTAACCAACCATCTGTTGTTTTAGCTCGTCCAACTCGCTCTTTCGCTCCGAATAGTCCAGCAACAAGAACGATGCGGCACATAAATCCCGGCAAACGTCATACCAGCCCTCCAACTCATTTTCACCCATCTCTGCTATATGCGGACGATATTTACCCCGATCTGACGGATCTATGTTGTTGTGACGCAGATTGAAGTTGTTCGCAATATAGAAGAGGTCGGTGGCCAACGACTTCGAAAGCCTCTCTAGCTCTTTTCGCTTGGGCTCAATTTCACCAAGCATCCTGACCAGCATCGACTTCTTTTCACCTAAGTCGCCTTCGAATCCACGGTAGCCATAGCGTAACATGTCTTGGGCAACATGCGTGGGGGCCACTTTCGCCGCGGCAACAATGTTCTCGTCCCTTGGTACAAAGACCACAAATCCATCGTCCCTTGTATCCGTGTATCCAAGTTTGTCAACCAAGGTATTGATGTGCTCTAATACCACCCAACAAGAACCACCGCCTGAAACGCCCACATCCGTGAGCACGTCGGCAAAATTGTAGGCATACTCGCAAAGGTCAAGAAGATCATCCAGGCTTGCGTCTGACCTCACACGGTCAAAGTCAAAGTTATGCCTCTTGTTAAAGTCTTCTAGGCTAATCGCAGTATCCGCAAACCACACTTCCCGAAAGTGGGAGTCCATAAACGTATAAAGGCCATATCGCTCAAAGACAAGCGATTGGAGGCTGTTGTATTCAGCTTGTACATCGATTCCACTTGAACGCAGTACCTCAGCGAACGTTCTTCTCATAAAACCCCCTGATGGATTTGTACAATCGGAAATACTTAAGAACGACTGTCTCCAGCAATGTGCATATTGTGCGATTGGCACAATATGCTAGCAGTTAGCAGAATGAGTTATCGCGCGGAAGTAAGGATACAAGCCATTGCCCCGATGCGTCCGTCGCTTCCATCGTCGTTCGCACTGCTTGCAAATTGGGGTGGATTCGCCTGACACCAACAGTGCCGCCGTCCATCACGGAGAAGAATATCTTCCAATCACAGAAGGATTCTACCAGAGTACATGATGTAGAACCTTTTGTACCACTCCTGCCCCGCCACCCGCTCATCGACCTCGATAAGGCGGCCGGACGTAAAGTCGATATCGAATAGCTCACTGTCATACATACGGTGATGGTTCGCGCACAGGCACACGCCATCCGAGGTATCGAAGTAACTGCCAACGCGCACCTCACGCCCCCTCTTGTGAGCGGCGTCGAGTGCTTTGACCTCGCCCAGACGACATATTGCGCATTTGAACTGATAATGCTCCAATACCCTGTTCCTAAACGCAGCCTCTCGAGCGAAGTGGCGCGTCGAATACCGTTTACGAGGAAAGATGCCGCTTTCCTCGCACGTCCGTTTCAGCTCGGCTTGTATGCTTTCTTGAGCCTCTGAGCTCAAGTCCTCAAACTCAAGATCGTCCGGATTCAAGGCGAGGTGCGCGTCTGGGTTGGCGAGAAACTCATACAGCACATCGAACCCAACGACCATCACTTTTTCTTCTATACGCCGCCCACGCCTGTCCCTCTTGCTGTTGAAGTGCTGGTATATGCACCTAAGGGTTCTCTCATGAAGGTCTTCCTTGGCCAGTGAGTCCTTCGAAAGCCGCAGGTCAGCTGTGCCGCAGAATCGGAGACGTCGAGCAAGATCCCAGACTAACACGATCTTATGTCCTGGGACGATTTTTATCGCGTATCTCGTATAAGAGCCAACCCTGTTTTTGCAGTTCAGTGTGATATTCGACTTATAACCAATCGATGTGGGAGTATACGTTATTCCACCCATCACTATCGTTGGAAGTAAATCCTCGTAACCCACATCCCAAAGCCACTGCTCGAGACGCTTGCACTGACCATAACATTTAGTATCGATATCGACCTGAAACCTCGTTGTCAAGAGAGTGTCCTTTCTGTTCTCGGACCCTTGGGCTTCACAGTTTACACTGGCTTAAGCCAACCTCTTTGTAGTTGAATTCGGCATGAGGTGGCCGATTCCGAGCGTCGATGAGGAGCTCTGCTCTCTCATCGACTACGTCAACGGAATAGAGCGTAGACGAGAGCACGATAGGAAATTCGATTTGGGCATTAGCGTCCAAGAAAGTGTCCGCGTCCCCAAGAGTCGCACGGTGCCGTTTTGACCAGACTGGCGGTACCGCCTTCATCGGATAGGCGGAACCATCACCCGCCACCGCTCGTCTGGGAAAGCTATCGGAGTCCTCCCGCAGACACTTGGGAAAGCTCCAAGAGATCTGCCATCTGCCGATGGAAAAGCTCTAGGAGGTCCCCAAAGCCGCCTAAAGAATCCCTTTAGCCCAAGATTGCTCGTCGGGCCTGCCAACGGAGAGGCCACAGCCCGCGAGGACCTCGCCGGAGAGCGGAGTAGTGGCCAAACAACCCGGCTCCGTGAGTCGGGCACGTCGGTCATCTAGGGAAGTACCTACTCCAGATACATCCGCTGATTCGTAACCTTACACTCGCTCCCACGCCAGTAGTGCCGGCCAATAGCCCAAAAGAGGACCCGATGACGTGTTTGCGAGGCTGCAAACCTCATCAATAACGCACGCAACAGATTATCTATCCGCTTTGGCAAGCCACTCGATCCAACACATCCGAAAACAGATTGTCCCGACGCGACTCGTCAAACCAGAGAAGCAGATTCTCGTCCAAGAACTCCTCCAGCAGGTCGTTGCACGCGCGTAAACAACGGAGACTATGCTCCGACTCGTGGGCATAGAGCGGCAGCGGCTTAGACCCATGGAAGAGGCTGCATCTGTAGTGGTAGCTGAGAGCCAGGAGCACGTATCCATAGGGCGTTATGTCGAGCTCAGGCGCGGTATGCGTTATGACGTCGTGCACCTGGTCTGCAAATTGTCCTTCCTCCAGGTCGCTTCGTTTCACGCCATCCGGCATCTCTCTCACTATGCATGCCACCTTATCCACCAGACCCCTGTAAGGACTCTGGCCAGAGTCATGAAAGGAGTTTCCGAGGTTGTACGCACGAACTAGCCTCTCTATCTTCTTGTACTCCTTCCTGCACCGACCGCTCCCGATGCGCTTCTGCACCAGCTGAGATACCGTTGAGTAGAGGCCGTTTATCGACATCCATAGATAAATGAGCCTGTCAGCCTCGAGCGCCTTGCTCTTTGCGTATAGATAAGCATGCAACGCTGCGTCAAGGCATCCCTGACGCGAAGGCTTGGTATCAAGTATCCTTGCCACCGCTGCATCCGTAATGGAGTCAGGAGGAACGGAACGCAACAATTCTGGCCCCGTGAGGAGACTGCATAGCACAGCATCGGGCCAGCTATACGCCTCCGCCTCGTCGACGTAAATACGCGCTGAGTCAAGAGGAAGCTGGCGAGAGCACCAAAGGAGATGAAGGATGCAGGCCTTCTTCACCGCGTCAGAGAACAATGGACTGCCTTCAGTAAACAACTCGTGGACGTCATAGAATGGCGCCATGTGAACAATGATTTCCGCAAAATCATCAGCCACGCAAAGATGTATCCCCCGCGTGGAACCATATGAATACTCGTAAACATGGCGCTGTTCGCCTTGTCCACGCCCCATTGCTATCCGATATTCATGCTTGTTGCGTACCACCAGTTTCTCCTCTCACAGACAGCGTGCTTTCCATCAGCGCCCTCCGCACGCTTAGCTAGCAATCATCCCCTCAAAAATCTCGGCAAGACTCACCCACGGGCGACAGCCGAAACCACGAGGGAGCTTCGTAAGCAGCGTTGCGCACAAGAGTCGGCCACCCTAGTGCACCCACATGCAACATAGCTCTTACGGCATCAAACGAAGCTTATTCGTAACCAAGAGCCTGCTTTATGCACGTGTAGTCTCCAACTTTGCGCCCACACTCATCCTTCTTCCAAAATGGTCGAGCGTCAGACTCATAGTCGCACATGTAAGCCGGGAGCCACTTCACCTGTTTGTAAAGCGAGTTATACACAATGATGATCGTCTTGCCCTTCTTTTTGGCCTGCTCGAATTCATGCTGCAGGTATGAGAGGGAGTTTACTTCCCCATAGTCGTCATGCGGGCCAGGCTCGACAACATTGCTCACCTTGCATGCTTTGGTCCCGCCAGAGTTGTGCTTGTACGGCGTGCATGAGCAACCTGGGCCATCAATCGTCCACCTGCACCCACTACCTGCAGCACGGATCGCCGTCTTGTCCCCAACAACAAAAATGACAGCAGAAGACGCGTTGATACGATCGTTGAACTCTCGCTTCAGATCACACGCACGACAGTCCGGGTTTTCCGACACACTACCAGCAGGAGAGCTCGCCGTGTCAACATAGTCCACCTTATGTAGATCGTCCTCACCCCAACGATGGAGTTCCTCAACGACGTCGCGATCCCCGCTATTCTCTTCGTAGTCCGCGCTGATGTACACTCTTTTGCTCAATTTGACCAACCTCTCTGAAAATCGCCGTTTGTTCGTGCTGGCAAACCTATCGCCGCCTGAATTACCCGCACTTGAAAGCGCGTTTGCCAAATAATGGAAGCTGTATCTAACTCGCCTATACCCAATCCTAAAACACTTGGTTCTTTAGTGCCCTCTTTGCGAGATTGACCCTTCTGTTAAGACGATTCGTTTATTCATCAAGGTCTCCCCGCGCAAAATGTTTAATCTTTTAAATCTCGGCAATCTAGATCTCAGGTTGCGCAACCATAAAGTCAACCGCGGAAGAATTCGCATCGATATTCGATATACTTAGCAAGGCGTTTGAAGTTGATACGTCCGTCGACGTAATCCCTTGGCGAAACACACACGACCACTTTCCTTGCCAGCTGTTCACGGCAGTCCACGAATTCGTCGACGATCTCCATCGCAACTCGCTCACATGAGGCATCCTTGATCGCCGCATGCCCCGTACCTATAAGCGGCATCGCAAGGGTGTCACAATGACCAAAGGTGAGAATCGCGTGCTCAAGACTTTCAAGCGCTTTCTTGACGTTGTCGTACGACTGACCGGTCGGCTTACCATCCTTGTTAACGTCATTCATTGCGAGGAAATAGTAGTGCTTTCCGTCATAATCTACTTTAGCGACAGTGCCTACAGGGTAGCGCAAGACCTCTCCGATTCTGTCGCTTGCGGGAACACCCACTCGGCCCTGTTCCTTCAAGCTCTTTCGGATTGCCGCATCTAGGCGTCTTGTCGACCCTCCATACACCTTGCGCTGAAACTGACCCTGTACGCTTTCATATCTTATGTAATTATTATCAACCTTTGTGCGAAAAAAAGTATTAGTGGGAATTACAAAACTCGACGCATTTATAGAGAAGAGATTCCCCACCTTCGTTTCAACCTGTATGCCCGTATCAGCAACTGTATCAACGAACAGGGTCCGCTCTCGGTTTACCACAAGCGCGATAACGACACCAATAAGCAGTAGAGCCGGCCAGTATGTTTTGCAGGCATTTTCGAGATTCCCGATACCCATAAGATCCTTTATGAGTACGGATGTTGTATACAGCGAGCTCACACTGCCAACGAATGACACAGCCATCCGACGCAAGCGCCTCGTATCGCCAATGTCCTTTGTAGCCTCTACCCAAAGAACCATCAAACGGCATCTCATAGCTTACTGGTCCAATCTCCCATAAACCCCGATTCTCGTAGTAGGTTGTCTCAGACTTGTCGACATTACGAGGTCAAGCTCAGATTTAGGCCATTTTACCAATGCGTAATCAATAATTCTTTCAGCCTTTCGTCTTGGCTGAGAAAGTCCTGCCGCAGACTCACCAGAGACGTCCTCTCCTTCTGCAGCCGTCTCAACCGCACCCCTTGGAGACGATGTGGGCGTACCCGCGCCTCAGGCTGGAAGTAACCCGAAACGGTACCGAAAATCCAAACGCTTAGGTTTGCGGACCATATGGGGCTACCACTCATACAATTACAAGGTTAGCAGTGACTACGACGGAGGATTATACTGTGAGATCATCCAACGACTCTCTCGGAATACTTATGCTCGAACCTGGCGAGAAACTCTATCACTACACGACGGCAGAGGGGGTGATGGGTATTTGTTCTGGGAAGTTTTGGGCTACGAAGAGTGGATTCCTGAACGATACAACAGAGTTTCAAATTGCAGCTGAAATATTCTGCGAGCTAATGAAAGAGTCGATGCGAGACAAGAGCAGACTGTGCCAGTTACTGAGCAAAGTAACAAAGAATGTCGAGGGCTGGCAAGGAGACATTGAGTCGCTCAAGCAGTGCGGACATCACGACGGGAACTACGTCGTCTCTTTCAGCTTGGATTACGACAGCGCGCTGATGTGGAGTGAATACTCTGGCGCACTCGGGTACTGTATGTGCTTTGACTTTGAACGGCTAAACAACAGCCTAGAGGACATTGAGACTTTACACGGGAAGGTTGTGTACAACCGCAACGAGCAGAAGCAAATCATGCGGCTGGCGATTGAGCAAGACTACTTTGCACAAGACGAGTACCCGTCACTGAACGCGTGGCATTGCTTCGATAGCTTGGTGGGTGATGAGTTAAATCTCTTTTGCCGGCATATAGCTGCAGAGATTTGCTTCCTTAACATGTTTTTCAAACAGCCCTGCTTCGCCGGAGAGAACGAGTACCGCTACGTATTCATGCGGACCTACAGCAGCAATCAAGTAAACCCCAAACATTGTGTGAAGCAGCATTTCAGGGTCAGGGATGGCGTTTTCATTCCCTTCGTGAAAGAGCGCGTGCGACCATTTGATGGATTGGAATCAATACTCATTGGCCCGAAGAATAGCAGCGACTTGGCAGCGCGCGGCCTTCGGGAGTTCTTTCGCAATAATGGAGCAACAGTTGAGGTTAAGCGGTCAGGAATGCCTCTTCGGTACTAGCGCGACCAGAACGTGTGTGTTCATGCAGGCCTTATTTCCAGACGTGGTTGTAATTCGTTCGACGCAAATGGCGGCTGGCTTTCGATTCGGAGCCTCCCGCGAGGCAAGCGGAGCCGCTCTGTCAGGTCAGATGCTCCGCATACTCCTTCCACGCGACTCTCCTGCCATCGTGAAAGCTCCCTTCCCAAGATGCTGAATCTAGCTGTCACGATTCGGGAACCGCGCAAGAAGTCGCTGCCGGTCGAATAAAAGACTCCTCACCTCGTCTGATTAAAACATCTTACCGCCTACGTCGTCGTTCATGTGCTTTCTCAACTGCCCGTCGCTCGTAATCGAAACGCCAAGGAAGTAGCACAACGCATGCTATTTCTGGAGTAAACGTTTCTTCTAACGCAGAGCACCTCCGATAAAACCAGTCATTGCGCAACGGTTCTCAGAATTGACTGTACAGCAATGGTGCCGTTTACAAAACGAAGTGTTATAACGCCTCACGACGAATATACTTTCCGTCGCCCTAGCGCTGCTCCACGCACGCATGGAATAGGCCGTCCACGGTCAGTGTGATACGTTGCCTCATGTACCTCCATTCTTGTCCCGTGCGATTCGTATAATAGCAACTCAAGTTCAACGCCTCCTGCCAACCGGCAAGAATTACAGACACTGTGTAGGGGAAAGACAATGACAAGTAGATTCGTCGATATAATTAATAAGGTTCGAGACACCATGGGCATTGAAAGCAGCCCAGACGTGTGGGCATTCCAGTACACGAATTGTATTGGCATGGCGAAGGCACTGTCTGAGGTCATGATGGAATACCGTTTTCAAGATGTCTGTATGGGTGTGTTCTGTATCAACTCCTGGTGCGAGAACAGATCTGCCCAAGAGTGTATCCTTGGGCTAAATTCCTCCCTCATGGTCACAAATAATTACGGAACGAAGACGATCGAGACGTACGAAGAGTTTACGCAATTCTTTCGTTCTATCCGCAAGCTATGTAAACCGTCCGCGCTCGAGGACTACGTTCTGCCGATTATGGGACAGATGAGAACCGAGTTTGAAGGGCAATGGTATCCGGTCATACTTGGCTGTGGTATGGTTCAGGAGTATCCGCGGCTCTGCTTCGGGGAGGCGGTTTGTGCTGAGGATGACAAGCGGGATGAATACAGGAGCCTGCTGTCATATGTCGCGCAAATATGCGAAAAACTCGAAGGTGGAGGCTGGACGGACGCAATGCAAGAGGGTGTGCAACTCGTCCTTCCACCAAAAGAGCACTGGGAACGCACGCGCCAATGGTTTACGCTTGATTCCATAGAGACGTTAAGCCCGAACGTTCTGGAAGAATTGTCCTCACCGATTCTTCCCATCGAAATGAGGCATTTTGTCCAACATGGTACACAGCAATTGCCTTTGTTTAACCCCTCAATACTTGCGGACTATCTTCTCCAACGCATCATTTCGATTGGCGAGAACAGAGCATCCGCACTGGTTGAGGGCGTAATCGCAACAGAGGCATCCAAGATATTCGGTATCGGCATTGGTAGACAAAAGGGATGCCTTTCGTTCCCAGTGTTCCGCCACGACGGGGCGTATGCGGAAAACTGCCCTTGCACACTCTTATTATTTGACGAATGTGGCACGTTAACGCTGTTCTACAACCTTGCTCATGGAGATGGCAACCTTCAGCACCTTGCACGCACCCTGCGATCCAATAACAAAACGCTGGAAGTTATAGACACGGGCTGGCCCGACCAAAAGCCGACTGTCTACGGCATGAGAACGACGGCAATCAAGCGCGTGACTCTCGTTGCCTTTGTAAACAATACCGCACCCGCGCTTTATCCCAAGATGCAACCAACTTCTGAACTCGCCGATATTACCTGCGGGGCTCTTGATTTGCTTACCATACTTCAAGCCGCCTCATCAGTAGAGGAGGTTAACGAATTCTTCGCGGAGGCGGCATCAGGCGAGCATAAACTCATAAACGCTTTCTCTGGAATCGCTCCGCACTTCCTATGGTGGAAGGACAACAATCGAAGCATGCTACCTGGCGCGAAAAGACGCGAAAGCGTGAGCATTTGGTGCGACTATAACGACACAGACAGGTACTACCACGATTTCTTTCGCAGCATAGAGGGAAGCTACCCCATAACAGGTGGTTCCTATACGCTCGGATCGCCTTTTCGTAATACCTACGAGGAATGCGATCGAGACTTCATCGTAATACGCGCGAAGTCGAACGGACAGTATCTCGGGGTTGCAAAGGGATTGGAAGGTGATCGCAAGGGGTTCGTTCACATCTTTGCGGCACACGACTACACACCCTCTGTCGGAGATGACGGTATTGAAGATGAGGAGAGGGCGTACACACTCTACGAGGATTTAATCATGTGCATGGTTAACAGCCTAGAGAGTGGCTTTGCGCGACTTGCCAGCATGTTCGGGGACGTTATTCAGATTGGATATGTCACAAAGAACGGAGGTACTGCACGGCAACTCGTCTGCGTCGATTCCGATTACGGGGTATACGGGTTTTCTGCTGAGAATAAACCTCGCGTGGTCTTGTTCTCGGTAGATGCGTCGAAGTTTATTCAGGCATTGACAGACGCGAATGACCGGAGCGTGGAGTGCCGGTTGGTTGCTGGCATCTTGTCCCTACTTCCCAACGACGAAGAGGGAGCGAGAAATGAGCTCATACGTTCGATCCAAGCACTTGCTAATTCGGGTAAGATGGTTGACGTGCAGGGCGTCGAGCTTCCATACGCATGGAGTGGCATGCCGCGAATCGCAGATGAGACAGATGTTAGCAGGGCGTATGCAATAAGAGCAGTTGCAACATCCGCAGCGAAAGCTGGCGTGTGTCCAGGCACTTACTATGGGCAGAGCGCAAACGAAGCGCTACGCTCGTTCCAAGAAGAGCTTACGGCAACGTTAAAGCACGAGCTGTCGAAATACGACTCCAAGGCACTTCTGATGGGCCTCTATGCAGCACTTGCCCAAGCGACGCATGACTACTACATACACAGCAAGCGTTTCGGATCATTTGGGAAAGTCGATAAGGCGGAATCCCAAAGGATTGATGTTAAGACGTTTGATCTACGAGAAGCCGCAAGGCATAAAATGCGGGCAGCTCGATACTGCATCGAGACTTTGCTCTGCTATGACCTTCACGGTGATGAAACGCCCGACATATCAGGACTGTCTACGCTCGTCTCCCTGGCAAATCAGCTGGTATCCCTATGCGACGAGGCGGACATCCTTCACTTTGCCCCACCAGGCTTTGGCATCGAAGTCGATGATGACTTTATCGTAAACGCCATTGAAGACGATTCGAAGGTTGCCATCTCAAAGTCGCTTCGCGAGCGACAGCTTCTTGATCCTGGACACCTTGGAGGAGCCACAACCGAGGATATCGACCATGTGACCAAGGCAAAGAGCGCTTTTCTAAAAGATACAGGCATGTCGTTTGAATGCTTTCTGGATGTCCTCAATGAACTAGCTCTTGATATTGATAAAGATGTAAAGGAGGCAAAGCATCACCTGAACGTTGTGCTTATTGGCAAGCGCGACTTGGAGGCCTTTCTTACCTATAAACTGGGAACAGTCTATGAAGAACAGGAGCTAAAGGCATGCATCGCCTTCATCACACTCGACCCTACTGGCTTGAGAGTGATTTCCGGTAGAGAGCTAGACTACCTTCCCTTTGGCAGGATAAAAGACAGACCCAACCGGCTGGAGCTAAAGCCCATCGTTGCCCTTGGAGGCAAATTGTTGTTTGCTCCAACAGTACTCGGGATGCTAAGGCGAAGATGGATCAGCGGTATTGCTCAGCGTTTTTTACCGGTGAAGGACACCTTCAACTCTCTGTATGGTGTTATCTGCCAGTGGAAGCGTCATTTTGAAAAGTCATTAGAGAATGACGCTTACCAATGCTTCATCGATTCGGGTTACGGAAAAACTAACGCTTACAAAGGACTGGAACTGAAGAAGAAGGGAAAGCATCCGGAATATCTTGGCGACTATGACGTCCTTGCCTACGATCAAGAAAACGAGATCATCTGGGCTATTGAGTGTAAGGAATTCGAGAAGGTAGAATCCGCATTTGACTATATGCAGCTACAAGAAAGGTGGTTCGGTAGAAAGGGACTGCTATCTAAATTTGAACGGCGTATCGACTACTTGAAGAATAATACCCGCCAAGTAGCAAATGACATGGGTTTCAACTATGAGAGCATTCCTGAAGTGAGGGCCCTCCTGGTATGCAACAAGCTCTTCGACAATTTGCTTGGCACTTCAAGCTTTGAAGTTGTCACGCTAAATGAGTTAAAGAGTTTGATTTAGTTGGAAATAGCAAAACTGGATTTGGATTAATGTATTAGTTATCGTAGCTTGAAAGCGAGCGACCAGTGTGTTAGCAGCGTCAATCTGAATCATCGACAAATGCTATTGGCGTCATTGACGCTATGTGATTTACTACAGTGTTAAGCGCTGCGGTGTGCGCACTGCACGCATAGCCACACTCAATTCCACGCTGCGACGGTGTGCCGGTCCACGATGTGGCGGCGCAGCACCGACAGGATGGCCGCACGCTTTCCTCTAGGGGCGAAGAGATCGCCCAATTCTCGAGCAAAGAGAAAGCGTGGTCAAGTACAGGGAGATTCCCAGGCTCACAGCCATGGGAATCAGCCAGCGCAACGTGGCTTTCTCCTTAGGACGCGCGACATCCACAGTGCAGGACGCGCTGCGCGCGGCAAGGGCGACAGGGCTCGCGCGGCCGCTTCTGGAGGAGATGAACACCTCGCCAAAGCGGCCGACCGCCTCAACGCTGCCAGGCAGTCCCTTAAAGCGGCGCCTACTCACGACCCCGAAACCCACCGAATCGTAGACGAGAGGCACGGCTTCTTAGCGATTAGGCCTTCACCCAATGCTCGTGCGGCATCATTTGCTTCCAATACAGGTTGTACGGCGTCGCCTCCGCTGTATACAAATTTGCCATTTGCAGCTTGCGGCTCAATACTTCGCCCGAAACATTTGGCTCAAGTTTGGCAAGCTCCTTTGAGCCAGCCGAGTAGAACTGCCCAAAATACCACAGGCGGTCAACACACGACGCATTTTTACAAGCCTTAGTTACCAGCGAATTGACGAGCTTGTGCTGCATGTGTCCCGTATCACCCTGCGGATTATGGGTCGCTATCGTCGTCCAGCTCTTGAGCGAAAGCAGCTTTTGCAAATCGTTCGCAATGCCCGTAGAGCAGTAGTTCCATCCATCACGCTCGCCATGGTTGTCTGCGTCGGGATAGCTCAGAATCAGCCGCTCAGAATTGCTCAGGTCCATCGCGCGATTGTATTCCAGACTCCTCACGGGGTTGCTGCCATTTGTCATGCACACGACGAGGTAGTTGCCCTCAATAAGATGTGCTCCTCCCCAAAATGTCTCGTCATCTGGATGAGCCACAATCATGAGGCTGTCGACGGCGTTCAGGTTTATGCCAGAGAGCATATCGTTCGTAATGAGCCCGCGATTCTCGCGCACCACAACGGAGATGCTTGCGCTTGCCCCCGTGCTCCCCTTCAGGCGTGCGGTTACCGTCGTGGCACCTGCGCGCAATGCGTTGATCGTACCGTGGGAATCAACACTCACGATAGTGGGGTCAGCAACATCAAAGCTAATCTGCGTACCAGTTACCGTGCGAGGGCTTAAGTCTATTGCCAGTCGCAGCTGGGACCCCCTGTCAACCATAGTACGTGCACCGTCACAGAATGATATGCTTCTCGCTTCCGACTTTAGGCCCGCGGGTCGTTTGGCACTCGCTCGCTTAAAGACGAACTGGTTTAGCGTAGCGTTCCTGGCTAGATTGGCATCAGCTCGATCCCCTCCGCTCTTAAGAGACAGGGACAGCTGGTCGTTGCCCATAGATTGAAGGATAAACGTACCGCTTCCGCTTGGTCGAACAACCCACCGATGCGCAAGGTCCTTACCTCCACCAACGCTCTTTTGCACGATTCGGCCGTTGCCGTCCGAAGACAGCGCGAGCCCACTTTTTGCGCTCACAAACGTCGCCGAACCATCGTAGTTGTTCACCACAAACCACTTCTGTGCTGCAGAGCCATTTGAATGGAACAATTGAATGGCCGCGTTTGCCTTCGTACTCCCGCTTCGAACGTCTATGAGCCGTCCATTGTTGGCTAACGCAATAGTGTATGCGGACTCTTCAAGAAGATTGCGACGATTAAGCATAAAGGCCTGCGCAACGCTTCCATTCGCCTTCCAGAGCTTGATATTTGTCTTCGCACGCGCTTTTCCACCGTTAACATCCATCATTTGGCCAGTCTTTTTGTTTTCAAATCGGATGCCAGAAGAAGAGGGCGTTAGGATCCAAGAAGTTGATCCGTCTCCTCGCTTTGTTGTTTCGTGGACATTGCTACCCACAAGGCCAAGATAACGCCCCGAGGCCACAGACTCAAACGCAAAGCTGCCATCAGACTGACGATGCGCGATCCATTTTTCGCTAAAGTCTCCCGAATAGGTGCTGAGCTGCACATTCCTGCCAAACCAATTAGAGTTACCCGAGGCAGAAACTGCAACCTTTGCGTTCTTCGCACTTTGAATAGAATACACGCACCCGTTTTCTACAGGCTCGTACAACTGGATATACCATGCTTGGGCCAACGATGAGTTTTGCCTATAGAGCCACACATTGGTAGACGGTCGACCCTCTCCGTTATACACATCCAACGCAAGGCCACTCGCGCGGTTTACGATGCGATAGCAGGTTCCATCCCTCTTAATTGCCCAATCTTGCGAGGCGGCAGCGCTGCTAGTCTGCTGGCAGACGTTTGTTCGTATTTTCGTTCCATATCCGCTTGCAACCACGCGCTTATTGGATTTGACGTTGGTGATGTGGTAGTAGCCATCCTCATATTGGAGATAGAAAACCTGCGCCGTAGAGCTATTGTCCGAAAAAATCTGCACGTTCGCGCCATCGGCGGTGGACCCAGAGCGTATGTCTAGCACGCAATCGCTATTCAGGGAAGTACGAATCGTGTAGTAACCATCTTCAAGCACGCGCTCCACTGCCTGCGCATAACTAACGGGAGTGAACAAAAACGTTTGGGCCAAGCTGCCGTTGCGTTGATATATCCACACATTGGTTCCGCTTTTAGTCCCAGCACCATACACATCCAGCACGAGGTTAGGGTCGAGCGCGGAACGAAGCACATAGCGACCATTTCCCACAGAAACGGGCAACCACTTTTGGGCATCGCTTCCGTTTTCGTGATACTGGTGCACATTCGTACGCGACTTCCTCCTACCGCCAAAGACGTCAAGAGCCGCTCCAGAAAGCATATTCTTTAGGATTACGAAACCATCGCTATCGTACTTTAGCAGCCAGCGCTGACGCAACGAGTTGTCAAGCGTGCGCATCTGTACGTTTACCCGATCCTTTTCCGATGCGGTAGCCACGTCCAACGCAAGATTCTCGCTTAGCGCCGAGCTAATAACGTAAACGCCTTCTTCAATGCTACGATTGACTGCAGGAGTCGTTGTCTCAATTACCACCTCGGTAGCCGGAGCAATCGTTGCATTCGCCGGGGCTTTTGGATTAGCCTTTGCAGACGCAAGCTCGAGTTCGACTTTGGCACCTTGCTTTGCGTTAGCATCCTTAACGGGCTCGGTCAGTTTCTGCTTGTCACTCACGTCGCTGGCAACAGCATTTGCGTTGGCTGCGTTGGCTGCGTTGGCTGCGTCAGATAAATTGTCGCTAGCCTGATCCACGCTTGGAGTTTCTTTCACGGGATCGGCCTTAGAGACGTCATTCGAATCGCCTATCGGCTGATTAGGGGCACCGTTGGATGCGGGGCCATCTTCCACATTCCCAACTACCGTCTCATCGTAACCGGCCTCTTTGTCAACAGGATCGGCAGGGCCTTCGATCTCTTCCTTGGGGATCTCCTGCTTTTTATCCTGTTGATTCTCTGTGGGATTCGCCTTTTCCTCTACGACGCCCGACTCGTTTTGACCAACACCGGGCAACTGGCCATCCAATTCGGTTGCCATTGCCACTTTTGGCCCACCAAGAAACAGGGACCCTGCAATGCCCGCAGTAACGATTGCATATGTTCCCAAAAAACTCTTAGACCTCACGAAGCCCCCCCAAAGAACGATGATTGGTGTGCCTATTTGCACACGACCACTATATCTTTATCTATGCCATAAAACATCTTGAACCTGGTATTCCATGGCTCCTCACTTGGATTTGGAACGTGCAGCTGGTTGCTGTTCGGCAGCTTTTTTACCTCTACGGTCGTAGCGCCCTGAGCAATCTGCTCCTTGGCGGCACTCACGCGCGTGTAGTCGGCAATACACGCCTCTCCAAAAACAACAATCCACGATGTCCAAAGCATAAGTGCAGCCAAGGGCAGCACCCATCCTATGCTTGGATAGCTTTCGCCCTCAAAGGCACCTTTCGTTACAAGGCACACAGACACTACGAACAAACAATACGTTGGAAAGAAGCACCTTGGCCCAATGGGATTTACCAACACAAGAGGCAACGACAACGCAACAACCGAGAGCACGATAGCCTGTCCGAGCCTGCCGGCATACTTTGTTGCAACATAGAGCATGCCAACAAACGCTGCAATGGCGAGCAAGCCACAGGCAACTACTACAATGCCCGATGTGGCGCCCGATTTAAACGTATATGGCAAAGCGATGGAACGCATGGAAATACATCCCATAAGAACCAAGGGAATCGCCGCAACAACAGATGCCTTGGTACGCTGACGAATCGCCGTTGCCACACCCGCAACCGCCCAGCACGCATTAACCGCCCAGTTGTTGAGCACCAAAAGGGGAACGATGCTAAAGAGCGTTTTCTTTGCTATTCCCTTAAGACTCCGATCCGCAACGCTCCTGTATCCATCTTCCCCTGCGGCAACGTTTGAGTATGCACCATTGGTAAACATTATCACGCACCCCGCTACGGACCCCAGAAGGAATGCAGCCTGAGTGAGGTCCCATCGTTTGTGACGCACGCGCGTGTACACGAGCATTACGGCAGATATGCCCACATTAAACAAGGTAACGTTCTCCATTATGAGCGCATTTACGAAACCAAGAATCAGGCAGGGAACCACCCTTGAGGCGTTGGGAACATACCCATCAAAAAACGCATCGCGGAACAAGGCGAAGTACATGAGGATAAAAAGTGCCGGCACTGCGTAGTTCGTAAAGCCCGAGGTCCACACAATGCCTTGCGCCCGAACTGTAACCGGCATACAGAACAACAGCAAAAGCGAGAGCCAAAACGCCAAGGGACCACGCGCTTTGTCTATGCGGTCCACGCACAGCGCGATTCCATACATCGTTGCTGCGACCACAACAGACCTAAGGATAACGTTTCTTGTGAGAGCGATTACCAGGAGATTGCCCACGTAGCGGCCATTATAGTCGGCAAACCATACGGCAAGGCGATCGAGGCCAATGGAACTGCCCCACGCCCAGTCATCCCCTGTGTAGGGAAACAGGAGGGACACGAAGAAGAGCGCAAGAAGCACAACGGTAGCCACACGGCCATCCATCCCCGCAGGGATTAGCTTACTTAAAACCCTTTGGCCTTTTTTCATAGGAACAACGTCCTTTCCATAGCGTCAATCGATACGCGTCTTCAGGCTTTAAATACGACGTTACGATAGAGGAAGTAATTCCACACCACAACACAACCTTGGGTTATGGCCTTGGCAAGAGAGGGAACCAAGCCCGCATTTACCATCCAGCCAATGGCAAACGTAGAGAAAGTCGTGTTAAAGACGAGCAAAAGAATGTAGAGTACACCGCTCCGCACGGGATTCGACGTGCTTTTGAAGGTAACCGACCTGTTGAGCAAAAAGTTGCAGGCGGTAGCAACTACCACGGCAGACACGTTGGAAACGGCAACGTTACCACCCGTAATCCAAAACAGCAAACGAAAGAGCACAAGCTCTAGTAGCGCGGTGGAGCCGCCAACCGCCACATACTTTACAACTCGCATTACGCTTTCATCAGGCTTTTTCATCGCGTCGCTTCCTCTTCCGAAGAAACCGCATCGCGTACGATGAACGAGGGGCGCCGCTTGCTCTCTATGTACGTCCGGGCCACATAGGTCCCCAAAACTCCCATACCAATTAGCTGAGCACCGCCAAAGAACAGGATGAGCGCCACAATGGTGGCGTAGCCTGGAACGTCGACCCCAAAGGCTATGCGCTTGATCATGGTAACAATCAGCATAACGAGGGCAGCGACTGCGGACAGCAATCCAAACGCCGTCATCACCTTAAGTGGAGCGGTCGAAAAGGAAACGAGACCTTCCCATGCGTACGAGACGAGCTTCTTGAAGCCCCAGTTGCTCTCGCCGGCATTCCTCTCGGCTGGTACATACGCAAAAGGCAGCGTCTTAAAGCCAACCCAGGCAAATAGTCCCTTAGAAAAACGATGGTACTCCGGCATGGACAGCAAGGCGTCGACGACCGACCGCCGCATGACCCTAAAGTCACTCGCGTTGGGAACGACCTCCATGCCCGAAGCGTCTCCCAGCAAGCCATAGAATGCTGAGGACATCGAACCGATGATCTTGCCCTGCTTTCGCTCCTCTTGATAGGCGGCAACGCAGTCATATACTGGAGAGGATATAAGCAAGTCGTACATTTGAAGAGCCGTAGATGGCGGCTGTTGTAGATCAGCATCGATTATGCACACACAATTGCCTACCGTCTGCCCAAGTCCGGCGAGCATAGCGGATTCCTTGCCAAAGTTCCTGGAGAACGAAATGCCGCGTATCGCGATACTGCTTGACTCCCAGTCGCTGGCAACGTCCGACACGACCTCCCACGTACGATCCGCGCTCCCATCATCAACGAAAATTATTTCTACGCGCATCTTTCGCGAAGACACCGCATCCCTCATTGCCTCCAAAAAAGGGCGTATGTTCTTCTCCTCGTTATACGCAGGCACAACAAAGGAAAGGTCGATGTCACTCATTCGAATCCAAGCTATTGTTGTAGAAATAAATCAATTAGACAGGGTAGCAGTTATTGATAGTTGGTTTTATGCTAACGGAAAAGAACATACAAGCTCATGGCTGCGCCAGCCCTCCAGCTGAATCACCTGGAGCTTCCCATTCGCCTGGCAAGACCTGCTATGCCCTGGCGTATGGAACCCTTTCCCCTTGTGCTGCCATCATGCCTCTCCCCAGGGCCTACGGCAAGCCTGTCGTGCGACCCGTTGCCAAAGCCGTTGGCAAGATAGTGCTCGAGGCGCTGCTGCGAAGGCAGCTCGGGGTCGGCCACGAACGACTCCACAACAGAGCGCGAGGAATCCCTGTACAGATAGTCCTTCGTGCGCAACGTCTCGGACTTCCGGGTCTTCGCGCGGGTCCACATGTGGACGCAACTCCCCTCCCAAAAGACTCCTTCTCGTATGAGGCGCGCGGGATTGCCCGACCAGCTCGTGTTGGAAGGTATGGTCTTGCCCGCCACGACGGTCCTCGCGCCTACTATTGAGCCAGACCCGACGGTGGTCCCCTTGAGGACGAACGCGTCCTGCCCAATCCACACGTGGTCGCCAATGATGATGTCCCTGCTGTAGTTAAGGCGCCTATGCGTTTTGGCGTCGTAGACAAGGTGGGGGTCCGCGGTCCGCATCCAGATCCCAAAGGACAGGAGGCAACCGTCCCCAATAGCGATGGTGCATTGCTCGGAGACGATCGCCCTGAGGGCGCCGTTAAAGTAGACGTCGCGGCCGATCACCACGCTGCAGTCGTTATTTATGGTCAGGTCGACGTAATAGGGATTCTTGCTGGAACCCAAAACAGCAAGACCGTTGCTCCCATTGAACGTGATGGAGGTATCCTGCAGCACCACGCCGTCCTCGCAATATAGTAGGTTGTTCTCACCCTTGAACACGATGCGGCTGTTGCATAGCTTCGGCTCTCCAACCACCATGTTGCTTTCCAGCCCTTGAATGTCGCTGGCATCCGTTAGTGTTTGTACGCTCATATTCCGCCCCACCCCTAGCCGATTTACAAGTCCCGCGAGCTTGTCCGCAAGTGGCTCCCGCTGGCGTCCCCCAAACGAAGAGGTCTGATGCGAATCACACGCCGCCTTGCATGGGCAAACACGCTCGCGACGCGAGTCATGCGCACGATTGTACGCTCAGCAGCCAAATCACGCAAAACAGACCCCCTTTCACTTCCGAACTCGTCTTAGTGTTTGAAATCTGGGGCACCTTCTCCCGTACGGGCGCTAGGGCGCCTCGCATCACCGCAGGTAGAAAGGCCGAAAATGCGAGCCCGTAAATACGGACCCCAGAAAACCAAACACTAAGCCCACTTTGGAAGCGAAAGGGGGTCCGTTTTGCGTGAACTCGGGAATACGGCGAAAAAAGGAAAAAACGAGCTTCCCCAGGCGCTCCAAAGGGCGCGCCCGCCTCAAAGGGTGCGCCCGCCCAGGATTGGCGCAACCGCGAAGGCGCAGACAAAAGCCCGCCAGCATGCCATCGCTCAACCCACGCACCTAGAGCGCTCACTTCGCCCTGAATGCGTTCCCAACAGTCCCTGGCGGATTCGAACCCTTGGGCAAGAGCCTTATCTGAATTGCCTCGAGCCTATACCCAAAGCCCTGCGTACCGGCCCTCTCATCGTTCTTGGCCCAACCCATCCAGCCAAAGTTCTGCGCGTGAACCCTGTACCACACGTCGTACTGTTGCTCCACAGCGCCCTTCAGACGAATCTGAATCGCCTCAAGCCGCAAGCCCTTGCCAGACGTTCCGCTCATCTTTCCGTTGCGAACATAACCCTGCCAGCCCACGTTCTGCACATGGGTACGATACTCAACGGAACCTTTAACACGCGAGTCAGAGAGGGAAATCTTTATTCCCTCCAACCGCAAGCCCTTGCCACTTGTCCCGCTCGCCTTCCCGTCGAAGACACTACCCTGCCAACCCATGTTCTGCACATGAGAGGAGTATGCAATCTGTCGGGTCACGTACGCCCTCTTCGTGGAGCCCGGCGCTGGGCTTCCCTTTGGAAGAAGCCTCACCTCCAGCGCCTCGAGCCGCTTGCCAAGAGTCGCCGTACCCGAGCTGCCGCCATTACTCGTCCAACCCAGCCATCCAAAATCCTGCGCATGCACCCTGTACCACACATTGTAGTGAGTGGCCATGTCGCCCGTAAGACGCAGTTCAAGCGCCTCCAGTCGCAGGCCACGACCGCTCGTGCCACTCATGGCACCATTCGCTCGCATGCCCTGCCAGCCAATGTTTTGGATGTGCGTGCGATACTCGATCCCACCAGAATACGGCGCGCCCACCAGCTCAACCTTGAGCCCTTCCAAGCGCAAGCCCTTTCCGCTCGTGCCACTCAGCGCACCGTTTGCCTTCCACCCCTGCCATCCAATGTTCTGCACATGCGAGCGGTACCGTACGTGAGCCTCGGGCACGATCTCAAAGGACGCCTTCTTCGTTCCCCTATAGTTGCCGCGGCCACTCACCACAACGGTGGCCGTCCCAACCCCAACGTTGTTCTCGTACGAGAGTGAGTAGTCCGCTCCCTCCTTAAGCCTTGCGGAGCCCACACGCACAACGGGCTTCGGACAAATCTGCCCGCCGGTATAAAGCTGACTCGGCACCGCGTCTACCTGCGCCTTCGCAATGTCCATCGGCTGGGCTGCCAGATGCTTCTCCAGTCGCACAGACGGGTCCGCAACGAGCGTCGCAACCAACGTATGGCCACCCGCACTTCCGACGCTCACGTTTGCATAGCTACCCGTGCCAACATCCTTGCCATCGAGGCTCCACCTATACGCAAAGGGATACGGCTGCGACACCCCATAGCGCACAACGTCTCCCACCTCAATCGACTCCGAGCCGTCAATGGGCCCAACTACGAAGACGTCAGTTTGGAGCGGCCCGCCCGAGGCGGACGTTCCTGCGAGCTGCGCCACGCCGCTTCGTGTGGCATGCAACGTCGCGCGCCCTCCGCTCACCGACGCCTGAGCCACACCGCCGTTCGAGCACGCGAGTGACGCAACGCCCGCGCCCGAGGCGCAGGAATAGGATGCGTTCGCACCGGTAGCAACCCATTGCGGCCCCTGCAGCCACACGCCCTTTCTGGCGTAGTCAACCGCCTTGGCTGCGTCTACCTCGCCATAGCCGTGAAAGCGGTCCCAGCCCAAATCGCCCAAGTCCCGAGCCGATCCATAAAGGGCCGCAACGGCCTGCGCGGAAGAAAGCGACGGGTTCGCCTGGAACATGAGCGCGAGCGTGCCCGCCACGTGCGGCGCGGCAAACGAGGTGCCACCGCTTATGCCATACGCCTCGGCGCGGTAGTCGTCGTTCCTAATGCTCGGCACATCCCACCCTGGAGCGCATATGTTCTTGCTCGTCTCACCCTCCGCATTGAAGTTCGATATGGGCGAGAACGCAACCGCTCCAGCATCGTAGCCCGCATAGTGTTCGGGATCGAATCTGGGGTAGCAAAGTCCCGTAACTCCCACGGTGGTTCCGTAGTCGCACGGACAATGGCAATAGGGGCCTTGTCCGTTGCCTGCCGAGGCAACGGTAACGATTCCCGCTGCGTACGCCTCGTCAATCTTGCGATACACCAAAAGATCCGCATCCGTTGGGTTCGACCAGTCAAACCCAAAGCTTGTGTTCACAACACGTATGTTGTACCGCTCGCGCACGCTCAGGATGTATTCGTATGCCTTTAGCAGGTTTGCGCTCGTATATTCCCTGTCCTTGCTGGCCAGCACCGGCACCACGCGCGCGCCCGGAGAAACGCCGGCAATGCCAAAGTTGTTGTCCTTCGTGGGCGCGATTACGCTACAAACGTAAAAGCCGTGCATGTTGCCGTTGCCCCGAACGTCGGTGCTGTTGTCCATCACGTTGTACGCACCCACGATCTTGCCTTGCAGGTCGGGGTGGTTAACGTCAAAGTCCGCATCTATAACCGCCACGGAAACGCCGTTGCCGTCGTAGCCGGCGTCCCATGCGCCCTTTACGTTAATGCTCCGCAAGTCCCACTGCAGACGCGAGTTGGTGTCGTTAGACAAGGGCGCGTCGCCAGCGCTTTCTGCCTTAAGCGCAACGCCATGCGCCGCATTGGCGTCATCGGCCTTCTGCGCAGGAATGTCCTCTTCGGCGGACTGCCCCTCGGCGGACTGCTCGGAAGCACGCTGATCGGTAACGGATTGCCCAGCGGGCTGCTCGGTGGGCTGCCCTCCGGCGGATCCCTCGGCACCCTGCCCGGCAGCTGGCTCTCCAGCGGACTGCCCCCCTACAGGCTCGCCACCCGCAGGCTCCCCTTCCGCCTGCTTCCCAGCCTCGTCTTTGGAGGAGCCGCTCGGAGCCTCAACGCCCGAGCCCTTCGCCGCATCCAGGGACTCCGAATCGGCGGTCTCATACACATAGTTGGGCTGCGCGGATTCCACGAACGGCAGCGACAAGAGCCTGTTCACCTCGTCTTCCACAGATGCCGTAGCGGAATCGAAGGAAACCTCCACCACGCCGGGAACGACCTCGCAAACGCCCGCAACATGCGCGACGTTCGAATCCGCCAGTCGCCGCGAGACCTCGTCCGTGTTTAGTCCCTCGCTCACGCCCACAAGAACGACGTCCTGCACGCACTTGGCACCCTCGGCCAGCACGAACGCAGAGGTCGCCTCCTTTCCGTTACCAGCCTCGTCCACACTCTTGGCATCGGCATTGGACGCCAAATCGTTCGATTCCGACTGCTCCGTAACCTGTGCCTGGGCACCAGCGCGAACTCCTGCGGAGGCATCCAACCCATCCTCAAACACGAGGTCGTCTGCGCTGGCGCCACCGTCGGTCGACGCGTCGCAAGCCGAAGCGCTGGCCGCCGCCACCGCACCGGCCTTAGCGCCCGACTCTCCCGCGGCCGCCCCGGAGGCCGCCACCCCCGCCACGGCACCCGGTGCCTCCACCGCAGAGAAAGACACCCCCGCCTCACCCGACCAAGAGGGAACCAAGGGCACAACAATAAGCACAAGCACGGTACAAACCACCGCAATGCCCATTGCGCTACGTTTGTCGAATCCTTTGATTTTCACGGCAATGCCCATCTATTCGCTATAAGAATTTTCCTTAAGCAGTATAGCAGAGACCTGAAAAGCGCAGGGCACGCATCGGCAACGAGAGCCACACCAAGCCCAATCACCTACCTGTTTGCATACCTAATCGCATCGGGCTTTCGCGCAGGCTTGGTCGGCCTCTTTGCGGCATATCCAAACAACAGCGTCGCCCACACCACGTGCCGAGCCGGAACGCCCAAGCCGTCCAGCACGCCCTTCACCGGCTCCACGTCGCGCAACGTCATGAGGCCGTTCATCCACGTTCCCCCGAGCCCGTGTTCCTGCGCAACCAGCAGCATGGCCATGGCGGCCGCCGAGCAGTCCTGGCAGCCATCGGCGTTACGCCGATCGTTGGAAACAACAACCGCAAAGGCGGGCTCACCGAATCCGTACACGGAAACCTTCTGCTCCTTGGCCGCAACAAACGTTGCGTCCCGAAGCCTGCCAATAGTCTCCGCATCCTCCAGCACCGTAAACCGCCACGTCTGCATGTTGTGACCGTTGGGCGCCTGAATTGCCGCGCGTACGACGGCATCCACCACCGCCTTCAGCACGGGCCTGCGCTCAAACTCACGCACGCTCGAACGCCGCAGAACCGCCTGCGCCACCGGCCCCATGCTCAGCGACGTTCCGCACTCTTCCCACAGCTCGTGCAGGCGATCCTTACGCACCTTTTGCATGGCGTTGCGAGGCAGGGACTCCACCACCACAACTTCCCTGGGTGCCTTCTTGGACCCAAGGCGCTCCACAAGCTGCGCGCGCAGCACGCGCTCGTCCAGCGCAGTTCCACCAGGTACCGCGTAGAGCACCGGTATCTGCCCAAGCGTTCCCTCCGGATCGTCCACGCCAATGCACGCGCACTCGGCCACTCCATCGCACAGGCTCGCGGCGTTCTCCACCTCCACGGGCGATATGTTCTCGCCGCCCATGTTTATGATGTCGTCGGCACGCCCCAGCAAATAGACAAAGCCGTCATCGTCCATCCGAGCCATGTCGCCAGAAAGAAGCCAGCCGTCACCTCCCGCAACCTCGGCAGTGAGGTCGTTGCGTCCCCAATAGCCGCTCATAAGCATCTTGCCGCGCAGCCTCAAGCGCCCACACCCGTCGGCGCGCACGTCCGCAAGGCCCACCTCCACGCCGACCACAGGCTTGCCCGCAGCCTCCAGCCCGCGTCCCGTGCGCACGGCCTCACATACGTCCAAGAACAGCGTGCCGCCCGTCTCGGAGCTGCCATACGTGCTGATCACCCGCGTGTTGGGAAGCTCCTCAAACAAGGTCTTGCGCTGCGCCAGGCTCAGCGCTCCCGCGCCCACCTCCACGTAACGCAGCCCGCCAACGACCTGCCCAAACTTTCCCTGCATCTGCTGCCGGACCGTCTCCATGGACGCGGGCACGGCCACCATGGCCGTGCAGCCAAAGCGCTCTATGTTACGCTCCACCTCCCGCGCGAACACAAAGCCGTTCTGCAAGACTATGCTTGCCCCCAGCTCAAGCGCCGCGCGACAAACCCGCAGCGCCACGGAGTGATGCAGCGGCAAAGGCACAAGAATCACGTCGTCCGCGCGCATGCCAGCTCCCGCCACGTTGTTGCGCGTAATGGCGCAAACTGCCCGCGCACTCAGCGTGGCGCCCTTGGGCTCCCCCGTGGTGCCTGTGGTAAAGATAATGTCCCACGGCTCCTCGTCTTCCCACGCGCAGGGCTCAAAGACACCGTCCCCCGCCTCGCCCGCGCACAGATCACGCGGGAGCAGCACGGCCGCACCCTCCGGCGCATCCCCCTCGCTCACCAGCACGGAGGCATCGGAAATCCGCATCGCCGTCTGCGCGTCCTGCGCGCCAGCCGCCTTGTCAACCATAACGGCCGTCGCCCCCAGCATGTGAATGCCAAGGTAGCAGGCAAGCGTCGCAGGCCTGGGGAGGCACTGCAAACAAACGCGGGCCCCACGCGCAACTCCGGCGCCGGCAAGGCCCCGAGCCGCCGCACACGCCGCGTCCCGCAACTCCGCATACGCATACGCCTCGCCCTTGAACGCAACCGCCAGCTTGTTTGGCGTCTCCTCGGCATGCAGGAGCACCGCGTCTATTAAAGTTCGCACAACGTGTCACCATCCCAAAGCACACATGGCGACGCCCCCCAAAGGCGTCGCGCAGCGCAATCCCCAAACGAACAACTAGGCCATGAGCCTTTCCACCATTGCGGCAAGGGCGGGCAGCGAGTTGAAGTTCTCCTCCACGATCTCCTCGTAGGGTATGGTTATGCCAAACTCCATAGAGAGCGCCGCGATGGTGGACGTAATGGCAAACGAGTCCAGAATGCCGTCGTCCACCAGCGCATCCGACGACTCAAAGTCCACCTCTGGTACCTCTTCCTTCAAAACCGCAAGTACTTGCTCCTCCACGCCTCTTCCTTTCCCCGTAAGGCTAATACTGCATATACACAAACGCCGACGCGCTGTACATGGGCCCATACATACCAAACACCACCACTGTCATCACCGCGGCAACATACGCAAGATCGCGCACCAGCATGGGCCACGAACCCACAACCTGTCGGATGCAAACCCCCCGCTCGTGCAAGAGGTCCACCACCCACACAACGGCAATGCAAATAACCACAAGGTTAAGGTTAACCGCGTCCAAACCCATGTTCAGCAAGGTTCCGTCCACCAGCTGCCAAATGTCTGGCTGCGTCGCAATGCTGGTAATAATCTGTCCGGTAACGGCAAGGTCGTTGGGCAGGGTAATGAGCCTGCCCACGCAGAACAGCCCAAACGTGCGTATTGCCTGAAAGGCGTGCCACGCACCCGAATTCGCATCTATGTGCAGGGCGGAGGCAACGCGCCCATACCCTTTGGCAAACAGCACGTCGCATATTATGAGCACGCCCCACCACGCACCCCACACGAGGTAAGGCACGCCCGTGCCGTGCCAGAGTCCGGTGAATAGCCACACCACCACAAGGGGCATCACCTGCATTATCTTGCGCGGCGCCGTATTGCTCACGTGCTTGCGTGCCCACCGTGCCACGCCCATAACCGGCTTGGACACGGTAAGCGGCATGTACACGTAGTCCTTAAACCACGTTCCCAGCGTAACGTGCCACCTTCGCCAGAACTCCGCCGCGCTGCGCGAGAAGAACGGCTGCCTAAAGTTCGCCTCCAGCCGTATGCCAAACATCTGCGAAACGCCGCCAGCAATGTCCATGCACCCGCTAAAGTCGCAATAGAGCTGCACGGCAGCAAGGGCAACGGACAAAACCATTATTGCTCCGCCATATTTCGTATGGTGGGCAAAGGCCTCCGTGGTAAGCACGGCAATCCTGTCTGCGATGACCATCTTCTTTATATAGCCCCAAAGCGCCAGCTGCATGCCATGGCAAAAGGAAACCCACTCAAACTCATTGCCATCCACGAGCTGCTTAGAAAGCTTGCCGTAGCGCTCTATGGGACCTTCCAGCACCTTGGGAAACCACGCAACAAAAAGAAGCATGTGCAAAAAGTTGCGCTCGGCAGCCTGACGACCCCTATACACGTCGGCCAAATACGAGATCACCGAGAGCGTGTAATACGATATGCCCAGCGGCACCACGAACCACGCCATAGACCACTTAAACAGCGAATTGAGCTTAACGTATGCTAAGGCAACCACAAGCACAATGCACGTACAGGATAGCAACAGCTTTCGCCGAGACCTCTCCTTTTTTGGCGTGGCCTCAATAGCGAGTCCCGCACTCCAGGCAATGCACGCCACTAGGACAACGCTAGCCACCGTTTGCCAGCCGCCCACAGCGCAAAACGCAAAGCTCGCTAACAGCAAAATGACCCAACGGCCCCTCTTTGGCAAAGCGTAATACCAAAGAAGCGCAAACGCTAAGAACACAAAGAACCACCAAGGGGTGAATGAAGGCTCGAGACTCCGCCAAAACTGTCCGAGGTCGAACTTGCCAATTTCCATGAGCTACACGTCCTCACGTACCATATTTGGAGATGCAAGATTTCCCTCAAAGCGCACAACATCAACGAGTTCGTCGGTCGTCGGGTCATATACCACCGCCAAAATACTTGTATCGCCCAACCCAAGCACGGGCTTATTACCATCTAGGAGCATGGGCTTGCCGTCGCTTGACTTGGCATATGAAAGCGCATGCGAGCCAAGAACCACTGAATAGTTTTCCAGCGGCTCAACGGTGTCATTCAGCGCGTTTGAGGTGCTATCCACAAACCACAAGCATGCTTCCGAATTCCTCCAGCTCGATGCCAAGGGAACCAGAGAACCTGCCCCTACCCCCTTCGCAACATCTGCAAAGCTCCCATAAGCCACCCCGTCGACCCAATGGCCCACTAGCAACAACTGCCGTCCGTCGCGCTTAAGCTCAGCGAACCAATCCGCTAGCTTTGTTATCTCTGCCAGATATCCATTCTCAAAAACGCGTTGATACTTATCCCAACTTGCGTAATGAGAATTGCCCCGATGATTCTCAAGACTATACACGCTTCGCAAGTGTTGCCCAATCAGGTGCGATACCTCACGCGCACCCGTTGTATTAAGGTGGTATCCATCACTAAAATAATTCGCAGGACTAAATGAGACGGTAGGATTCTCTATATTACAGTCGTAAAAATCTACTCCTTCTTCAGCTGCAATCTGAGCAACCCTATTATAGAAAGGCTGGCAGCTATAATAGTCAATAGAGGGTGCGGCATAGATCGTTAGAGGGATATCCTTGCTTTTCAGAAGCTGAATAATTGCGTGCAGGTATGTTTCCTCCTTAGCGCTTCCTTTTTTAGCTGTTAGTGTAATACTACCTTCGTTTGCTTCTGGCAAAGAATAGTAGCCGTACAGAGGCAAGCTTCCTTTATAAACTCCCTGTTCGTAACTGGAATAGTCTTCTTTTGTGATTTCAGAAAATCGCATATGGTAAACAGGTAAATCGAATATGTAGTCGAGCCAATCGTTCTGCGGTAGTGATGTCCTAACGTGCGATATCTTGGTTATGGGGTTCTGTACTCCAACCAGATTGAGCAATTGGGGACCAGGGTATAAGTACTTATTTTCATATTGCAAGGCACGTGCCTCAAGTAGAACCAGCGAAGGCTGGTTAGCTTCGATCGCATCGACGATTGAATAGTAAGCATCCCAAAACGTTTGCGAACTTGACCACATTGAGTATGTTGCAAGTCCGTATTCGTTCCATAGGATGCTGATGTCCACACTACATCCTGCACGACTACTACCAATGTTGAGCACGTCAACCGACCCCTTGGGCTGGTTGCGGTACTCTCGTAAGCTGATTGCCTCGACCTGCGAAGGCAATAGAACACGGGTAGCACCTATAACGCCTGCACATAGCAAAGCTAAAAACAGACCAACGCTCATTAACCTAAATATATAAGTACGCTTTGGAACACTGAGGGACAGTTTCTCAGTTCTTGTAGGTACTTCTTCTTGCTCGGACTTCCCTCGTGCTCTAGAATACTTCGACACACACACAACTAGCATCACAAAACAAGCAATGAGCAGCAGCACAAGTTGAGCATGGGTAGCAAGTAGCTCACGAACTACCAGTGGAACGAATCTCGAAGACGAGTCCCAGAGCCCCAAAAAGCACGGAGACTCTCCATCCGTCCAAATCACCACGTCAACAGAACCGCATTCCGGGCTTACGATATAGTTAAGCAGTCCAACATATGCTAATCCGATTTTTTCGCTTGCGTCTTTCAGCGTTGCATACGTTCGTGGCGCCGATTCATGCTCGACATCATCAAAAGGAGTGGCTTGGACTCCAATACTCACGCCGCCCAACGCCGTACCCGTCGATTCGTACACTATGCCACCCACATGGCCCTCGCGGCAAGTAACTGCACCCGTATTCCAGCAATGCAAGACTTTTCCCAAGTTTGAATAGACGATGCCCGCTGCAGCCCTATCCCCACTAATGGTGGCGCCGTTAAAGCAGTTTACGACCGAGGCATAATCCTCAACCCTATAGGCGATTCCAGAAACCGTATCCCCCGAGATTAAACCGCTCGATATGCCAAGGTTTCGTATGCTGCCGCGCAAATCACCAAATAGGGCACCGCAATCAGCACTAGCCATCCGAACATTTGCAATCGTATGACCACTACCGTCGTAATCGCCATAGAAGTAGTGACCCGACCTCATTACTCCTATGGGTTCCCAATCGTCAGCATAAGCACTCGGGCCCGTACTGCTCAAATCAATATCGTCGGTTTGGACAAAATAGCACCAAGATATTGGATCTCCCTCATTTACGAGATCTCGCATGCGAATCAAATCATCTTCGCTGGAGATCCTAAACGGACTGCTCTCAGTTCCATCTCCTTCAAAGTAAGTCGTCTCATGCACAAGTTGCACTGGCCTCGTAATGTTAAATAGGTGGAAAGTAGCTGCAACAAGTACGGCTGTAACAGACACTACGATTGCGAAACACACAGCCCGCACCGACTTCTTCATAGCAGAACCAACTTTCCCAATGCTTCGTAAAAATGCATGAAATATTATAGGCTACGATAAGATAGCAATTGTGCTCCGTCGCAAACTAAAAGATTTCGCTCGTGAGAGGCGTAATCCTATTCAAGCAGGCTTTGAGCTTTCCCAAGCTCTCTACTCGTCACCGTCCCACTTAAAGAGCACCTTCGCACCAAAGAAATTGATAACCATACCAACTCCAACTGCAACGCATTTTGCCAACAGCCGCACAACGTCATTGCTCACAGATGGCGCTACAGCAGCCAGAAGGCTCACCACGAGACTCACCACCAACGACTGGACTAGCACGCCAGAGAACAAGTTCAGCCCAAAGAACGGAACGATGGTTTTGCTCATCGGCACGTCGGTATGCCAAACGAACTTCCTACTAACAAAGAAGTTAATTAATATTACGATTGGTGTCCCAATCCATACAGCAGCGACTTCTGGCGCAACTCCAAACAGCGAAACATGCAGCACATTTGCAAACAGCTGGAACAGCGCCAAATCCAACAGAGTAAGAGTGCCGCCAACAATCAAAAAACGAACACCGGGACCTATGAGCAAGCGCTTGAGATTACCCATTGTATCCATGCCCCCATTCAATCCTCACCACCTCAACTCCAGCCGCACGGGCCGCCTCAACGCCTGCGTCGGAATCCTCAAAAGCGAGGCACTCATCCGACGCTAGTCCTGCCAGCCTCATAGCAAGTAGATAAATATCGGGAGCTGGCTTGAGCCTCTCTATGCCATCACCAAAGACTTTCAAGTCGAACAGATCCGTTATGTCATGATGCAGAAGAACCGCTTCGGCATTTGGACGCTTCGCAGTAGTTACAAGAACAGCCGCGCCGCCGTCCTTACGCCAACTTCGTACCTCGTCCACAAGCACATCGTTTAGCGTCGACAAGCCAAGAAACGATGGGTATACGTCAGCTTTGCGAGCCGCAACCAACGCAATCTCAGATGCAGTCGCATCAGTCACGAGTGCAGGCACAAAGTTTGCGCAGCTTTCACCTGCCTCTATACGACACCGCAGCTCGCCCTCCTCTATGCGCGCGCGTGGGATTGCATACGGAATAGCATCCATGTATGCCGCCACATTTGCGCTATGAGTATTTACGAGCGTACCATCCAAGTCAAGCAGCCAAGCCTTGACTCCATCTGCACTCATCGGTACATCTCCATCCACTCATCCAGATGCTCAATCCCGAGCGCATAAAACTTCAATGCGTTCGCAGGGCACTGCAGAACCTGGTGCTTCATTCGTCGGAAATAATTAGTAGCACCAATGAACAACATGGTTTTCTGCTCACTCGAAGTCAGATACTTGGGCGCAAGTACATCTTGCACGTGCTCCCAAAGCTCCTCGTACCTTTCGCTACGCATATCAGCATACTCAATAACACGAAGCACGCCGTCACTATCGGGGCGTAACCTAACCTCCGATGTATCCCTAAGGGCAAACTCGTAACCTATCTGCAGTGACTGGCTCCACTTGCCAAAGTCAAACACAGGACCGTCGAATACGTTGCCGCACGGAACCGGATCTATTATTACTGGATGGCCCCCTCCCCGCGACCACAGCAAGTTGTCAACAATGGGGTCGCCGTGTATATCCGAACATAGCCGAAAGTCGGCGAGGTCGAGCATGGCGCTCTCGTTACCCTCCAGCTCGTCAAGCAAGCGATTAAGATTTGGACGAACGATTCCATTGATCACAAGGGAATCTGGCAGCATGGCCTCGGACAAGGCTGGCATGGAGTCAACAGCGAGTTGCATGCAATGACGCACATGTGTATTGATGTAGCTTTCTACACGCTGTGCACCCTCCGCAGGGTCGATGGCTTCGACTTCGGCATCTCGCAACCACACCTCACCCGCCAGTGTCGAAGCAACCTCATCCATAAAGACACAAGCCTGCTCCACCGAGCACTGATGAACCCAGTCGAATCCATCAACCGAGTTAGGGTCAAAACCAACGTCCATCGAGTACGTGGAGTCGTCCTCGCGCTCCCCTCCCGCAATCGCTACGTTTGCACATGCGTGCTTGACCAACCACTCGTGTTGCTCGCGTAATGCCTGCGACTTCTGTAAGTCCACACGTTTAGTTACCCACAGCCTGCCGTCTCTTTCCGATAAATACGTCACGGCAGCACTGCCGCCACCCGTAAAATAGCGCCCAAGCGACGCAGTGCCCTCCATGTCGTCGCGCGAAATCTCAGCCGCAAGCGGCACCCCAGCATAATAATCGCGCAAAAATGCACCCTGGCTAGCCGAAGGATCCGCATCGCGCGTCAGTTTGTTTGCCGGGGCAATCCCCACGCTCTCCCGCTTAGGACGAAATAACGGTATACCGTCCATTCCCACAAATGCCCAAATGAGGCCAAGAATACATGTGGGAACAATTGCCGCACACCATGCCATGATGTACATCGTCGAATCAAAAAGACCAAAGGCCGCCAACGTAGGAGTAAAACTGCCAAGGGCGCCAGGTGCTACTGAAGCATTCAACGCAGCATAGGTCGCTACGGAAGACCCAACAGCATCAATCAAGCCCATACCAGCACCCGCAAAAAAGAGTGGTAACAGCGCCACAATATATACCACCCAATTGAGCACAGAAAGGCCAACGTATGGCAAGAGGACTCGCGAAACCAAGGTACGTTGCAGGCCATATTCCACAGACCACACGCGGAAGAGCATCCTTGAGCCACGTCCTCGCTCGAGCGCTTCAGCCACATAAAAAAACAAATGCTTTAACCATAGTGGCGAGGACCACAAGCTAAGCAACACAAAAAACAGAATTGCAGCCACAATCAATAGCGGTAGGCTCAAGCGTCCAAACACAGCCAACATAAGACACATCACGAGAGCATCAACGGCTCTCTCGAGCACCACAAGCACAAAGGAGAATGAAAATGATGTGCTAGTCGACTGCGCCAACACATCTGCCCTTACAAGCTCACCCAAACGAAAAGGCAAAACGGAGTTGCATAGCGAACCAACTAATATGGCACCAAATTGCTGCGCTACACCGGTGCTCACGGTAGGCGAAAACAAAATCTTTGCCCTCATCGACCGAATCAGATGTCCGAATATAACCCCAACCGCAGCGACCATCCACGGCAACGCCAAACCAGGCTCTCGCATTAGGCGGTCGACTATTTTGCCGAACGTATCCGCTATTGGAGCGGCAAATGCCAACGCATACAACAAAGACACCACGAGGAGCGCTGCAACAGCACGCCTCAGACTTATAGATCTCAACTTTCTCCACCGTTCCGTGAGGCTGCTACGTAGGCATCAAGTTCCTCGGGTGTTCCCCAGATGTCATATCCGTCCACATCCGCGAGCCCAATGCGATCTCCGTCGGAAAGCGCTATGTTAAACAGATGCGAGAGATAGTATTCCGCCAGCCCATCGGGCAGGCCCATCTTCATAAACTCATCCGCAAGAGAGAAGAACCGCCCGCCCGAGCGGAACCAATAACCACCAAGAAGCGCGTGCTCGGAGATGGGTACTTTCTCTGCCGTCCGACAAACGAATCCGTCTTCTCCCACCTCCGCATATGAATAGCGTGGATCTCTCGAGCGAAAGCTTGCAAGAATGCCATCGTAGTCGCCCGACTCAGCCATACTTACGTACGCAATCGACCTAAAACGGATATCGCAGTCTGCCACCACGATTGGGATTTCTGGATTCACCAATTCTCGTGCCTCAAGACAGGTCTCCACTGGTCCGCGCGTATCATGGTCCAGCAACGCAATTCTTGCCTCCGGACTGGCCTCTGCAATCATGCGGGCAAGACCAAAGCGTTCCTCGTGTTCCTTTCTCACCACGAATACACTGTCTAAGTCCCAAGACTCGGGAAAGCTCTCAGTCGCACGCAAGAACATTGGCTTGCCGTCAACCTCAATAAGTGGTTTGGGGGTCGTGTATCCCGCGTCCGCAAACCTGCTTCCCAAGCCTCCCATGGGCATGAGTACCGTACACCTCATTCGACAACCTCCACAGTGATGTAGTCCTTGGCCGTCTTGGGACCGCCAAAGAACGTCTTCTTTCTAAATCTCCAATGGCACAAGTTCTTGAACGCTGTCCATGCAATGTTGAAGTTCCTTGCGTTACTCACTTGGTCTTCCTCGCGCCACGTTATGGGTACATAGGCGAATTTGACCCCACGGTCAATGAGGTCGAGTAGCAGCTCGAAGTTAAAGGTAAGCCGATCAGCAAAGTTGAGCAGCCGCAACATGTCCATGTCCGAAACGGCAAACACATTAAGTCCCGAGCCAAGGTCTTCCACATACCGCATCGTTAGAACGGTATACACAACGTTTAACACACGGTTGCCCAAAATACGCTTCCAGTCGTAACCGAAGAGGCGGGACTTTCGGTTAAAACGCGAGCCAAGAGCAGTAGTGCAAACGCCAGTTTCTACGACATCCAGCAACGCTGGAATATCGGCAGGATCCGCCTGATCGTCACCATGCAGTATGACCACATGAGTTGCACCCATATCCAAGGCATGTAGAAACGCAACCTTATGGCTACCTCCAAGCGAATAGTTTTCCTTATTGCGATATACGTGCAAGTTTGGAATCCTGCCAGTACGAACCACCTCAAGAGCTTTCTCTGCCGTCCTGTCTTCGGAACGGTTATCTATTACCATTACCTCGGACATGCGATCTGCGAGCTCAGGCGTTATCTTGCCAAGGACACGCCCAATCTGTGGTTCGCAGTTGTAGCACGTAATAGCAAGCAGGTATGAATTACTCGTTGTAGCAGCTTTTTCAGTTTTCCTCAACAAGGGACCCCCTTTTTGCTTTAAGCAGGTTAAAAGCGTATGCAAGTGCCGCAGCTAATCCAAACATCGCACCAACATATAGTGAGTAGTAATACATAAAGTAGTAGGCTGGAGCACTCAAGAACACAGCGGCATTATGTACCAATAGCGTTAAGGGTAGCAGCGCCAACAGAGACCTTTTTATTGAAAGAAAAGCCATTAGCACCAACACTATTGCTAAAGGAATACCAAGATTATAGACCCAGGTTAACCCCTCAAACCGCTTGCTAGCTTCCATATACGATGTAACAAAATCCCTCAGCTTTGGTTTAATCTGCTTGTTCATAACGTAGTTTTTATTGAACTTATCGTAAACGACTCCTTTTCTTTTAGGGAGCATGTTTGTTCTATCTGGAGTCCATTGGAAGTCCATAGAGGCCATTAGCTGATTCCAGCGAGACTGCAGCATAGCCCCTGGATACCTAATTGCACCCTCAATAAAGAGGTCTCTACAACGGGCGTAGAATGCCTTATCACGTGAGTCTTTTGGAACGGCAATGTATGGCCATTCGTTTTCGTGCCAATATATATCCTCGCCGCTTTTGCCCTCAGCATAAGCCCTTTCCAACACTTCGTTATTGTATATGTCGCTGAGCTTATCTAGGTACGCAGCATCCCCTCGCTCCTTTGCCGTGTGAACAAAATACGGAAGCGAAGGTACATATACCGTCATTGTATAGTCCTCACTATTTCCTTCAAGAGATGTTCCAAAACGCGGGTAAAGAGAAAGTCCGAGTACTATAGCCACAACGAGCAACAATACCGTTGCAGCAGAACGTATTCGCTTCCCTCGCTGCTCAAAAACGAGAACCAGCACAGGAACAATCGCAACAAAAATAATGCACTCCGATTTCCACACCGCAACGATCGACGTAAGCACCGACAAGCCAATCAGGCGCCTTAGTGTCCAACGAGACTTGTCCAAACAGCACTCGCCAAGAGTCACCAGTAGCAAAACCTCAAGGTAGGAGTGCATCGCGGACCTGAGCGGATAGAGGTTCATGTTAAGTGTTGGTGGAAGGAGGCCAAGAAGCAGCGCAGGGACTGCCACATACCACTCTTTACACTCTAGCATCCGAGCAATCTTAACCACAATGGCTGTGGCCAACAAGGATATTACGACCACTTGCACGAACACAATGAATGCCGGCACTGGAACAGTGATCAAACAAAGCATGTAAAACAACGTTGTAAGATAACCTTGCCAAATTGGCCATGTCCCAGTTTCTACGGTAGCATTTAGCTGAATTATGTCATCCCAGCGCCAACCGCCAGGATAAATGCAGAATAGCATCACTGTGCCGAGTAATAAGTTGACCAAAAAGATGCACGCCCACCGACGAAGCTTCGCATCATTGATGTTAGAAATGACCCAATCTGCTCCCATTGAGCAACCGCACAAAACAAAGAGCTGCAGTATCTTTGTTGCAGCTAGATGCGTATTCAACTTACCAAATACAATCCATATACAAGGTATTGTTGCCAGCCAAGCACACATCGCAACAAAGAGTGAGAACAAGTGTCGCTTAAGCACACAAGCAACAAATGAAAAAAAGTTGCCGGTCTTTGTTTCTAAATGCACCACTAGTTTCTCCTACATATGCACCCGCAAAGCGCATCAGACCCCTTGGTATTCTAACAGAAACAGGGGAGGCTTACCCATATTGGAGTACCGAGCCACGCCCGAGCCTACGCGAACCTACGCGAAGCTGACGGCTTATCTATGCTCGGCTCGCACCCATTATCCTAGTTATTATTCTCGCAAAAAAGTATGTAGTCACATTGAGAGGTGGCAGCAGCATTGGCATTTAGAACATCAATCATTACGATGTTTAAGTGCAATCATCTTACTCCCGACTCGTTTGTTAAAAACCTCAGACGCGTACCTGCTCAAAATATGTAGACCGCTGGCAGAATAGGGTATAAGAAAAACCCAATACTGCAGCGTATATTGTGACTTATTTTCCCAAAAGATATAAAGCAGCGCTCCCCCAAGTACATACAGGAGCGACATAAGCTGCCAAGGGTTTGTCCCGTTATGGTTTTTATGTGCTCGCAAGCACCACGCTAACGATCCAATTGCAATGAGCGACTGAGCCAAATCGGATAAATAACAAAGAATCGCGTTTGCCTTACCATAATAGAGCGTCTTTCCAAGTCGCGTGAAATTCCGATATTCGTCCGCATAGCGTGAATAGAATGCTCCTTTTTCGACCCCTTCCCAATTACTCATGGTAAAGCACTCAACCGTTGGCTCAGTCCATTCAATGGCTAGTTTACGCGCAAAAAAAGCAAGCATATACCCTGGGTCAGACGCAAATCTTTGTAAACGCAGTTTGAGTGCATAGCTATTCAACTCGTTCCAAGAATCAAATCCTTCTTCGGCTGGCGACCTCCAAACGTATGAATCACAATACCCTGGCCATACAAGATCATCTGGAGAAATCGCGTTGCCGTCTTTCTCCGCCTCATATTCACGACCTCCCCCAATGCCCATTACAATCCAAGTCAGCTTTGGAATCGCGTTATGCATATCTGTTCCCATCCTTGTTTCCAATGGAACAACCATAGACTCAAGTAGGACGGAAGAGAGCAGTATGGGAACAAACGCAACAGGGAGTAGGAGCCACACGCGTTTTTGAATGGCATGAAGGATAACCATGATCGCAAACGCTATGGCAAACACATTCATGGTTGACTTTATAAGAATCGACACACAAACAAGTATGCTCGCTAATAGCAAAATAAAGAATTTCTTCTTTTTACCTAGCTCTTCTGATTGCTTACCACACTTAAGGCTTAACAGCCACGCACCAAGAATCAAAGGAATAGCAATAAGATTCCCATATATAAATGCTGCATAAATAACAATGGGACTAAAGGCCAACGCTAATCCAAGGGTTAAAAAAGCGACAAAATCGTTTTCTGTCAGTTCGTAAGCAATACGGCACAAAAGGTAAAAACACGCTCCGTTTGAGACGGCGTTAATAAGCTGAGCAAGAATAGCGAAGTTCTCGCCCGCGAGTTGCTGACACGCATACAGAACTAGCATATAAGGCACTTGGAACGGGAACCTCCCCATATACGCATTATGCGTGGTTCCAGCATCCCAACCAATTCCCCAGTCCGATTTACCCACATCTATCCATTCCTGGCCTAGCGATGGACGATTCTGCGGATTCGTCATGACTAAAGCAGAGCATGAAAGGGCGAGTGAGTCGAATACTGGACCACTTGCGGATATGAAAACCCACAACACGCTCAAAAGGGTCCCCACCAAAAGCGCAATCTTTGCCGTAACCCTATGATCAGGTACGCGACCTATTCGAGTAAGAATGCACATGGCGGCAAGCCAGGCCACGAGCCCAATACACACGGGTATCATTCGATCGACAGTAAGCATGGGTCCGTTAGCAGCAGGGTACCGAATAAAAGACAAGACAGTTGTAGCGATACTAAGGCAAATGAGAGATATAATTCCGAGTATGAGGATTATCGTCAAAAAACAGCTTTCCATCCCGCGTAAGCGATTCACGCTTTTTCTCCCAGGTTTCAAAACTCAATCCATTTCTACTGAAATCTCAACAGCAAGCAATTTGCATCTATTATTGCGCAGCGTTGCTTCGAATTCAAAAGTAGTGGTTCAATTCTGGAAATGTATGGTTTACTCGTCTGCATTAGGCCCAATCGTCATCCTTTTGACCTAATACCATATAGGCTTAGCCCCAAATCTTGACGTAGATTTTGATTTTGAAGCATTAGACTTATAACAACATAGGCCATAATCAACGCGAGGTAACATATGGGAGCACGCAAGCAATCACGTTTGGAATACATAGACGTTGCCCGAGGCATTGCAATGATTTGCATTGTGCTCGGGCATTTGGGTTCTCCTGATATAAACCGCGTGGTCTTTACCTTTCATGTTCCCATTTTCTATCTCATAACGGGCTATTTCATCTCCGACCGTACACGCCTTCGTACGTTCGTCGGCAAAAGAGCCCGCATGCTTTTGATCCCATATGCCGTAACGGCGCTTATCGTTACCATATGCAACCCCCTCGTGAATGAGTTTGTGCTCGGAGGCAAGCACAGCAAGGATCTAATGCTCACGTGGGCGGGTGCCGCTCTGTATGGTGCTGGGGATGCATGGGATCTACCCTTTTTCCCTTTCATGTTGGGAGCATGGGTGCCATATGGTTCCTTTGGGCATCCTTTTGGGGATCAGTTGCCCTGCGCTTTCTCCTCAACAAAACGCCACGGGTTCGAGCTCTTACCGTGCTCGTAGTATTCTCAATAAGCGTGTGGCTTGCATACCAGCGCATATGGCTTCCCCTTAGCATCCAGGCGGGTGGGTGCGGGCTTGCCTTTATGTATGTAGGGTGGCTTTGGCGAAAACTGGGCAGCGACCCTAAGCCGGCGAATAAGGAGGCTCGATTCGCCCTCATACTCTTATCTGTTGGCGTGTGGTTCTGCTTTATTAGAGACTTTAAGTCTTTTTGGCTGGTCCACTGCGACTTGGGAAGAGGCGCGATAGACGTATTCGGCAGCATATGCGCCTGTTACGCATTGGTTCGTGCATGCGACTGGATATGCAAGAAGAGGATTCCATTGCGGATTCCACTTGCATCGTTTGGCAAATGGAGCCTCATAGCGTTGTGCGTACATGAGCTTGAAATGTACATATGCCCTTGGCAACTGCTGAAAAACGAGCTCATCGCCTTTGGCCTTACGGACTTGAATGTGTTGCTTGCACTCATCGCCTGCAAGCTGGCCCTCATATTCGCCGTCACCGCGATCCTCGTCCACCTGAGGCCTGTTCTCTGGCTGTTTGGCTACACGCAAGGAGTCCAATCGAAGAAGGAGAGCTGAGCAGAGCACGCCAGCGTCCCTACATCGCTCCCCTGCCAGCGAACACCACCGCGATCGTCTTTGCCAGGATCTTGAGGTCGAGGCCTAGGCTCCAGTGCTGGATGTACTCGGTGTCGAGCCGCACGACCTCCTCGAAGTCGGTGATGTTGCTGCGGCCGCTCACCTGCCACATGCCCGTGATCCCCGGCTTGGTAGCTAGGCGCGCGCGATGGTGGTACTCATACTTCTCCCACTCGTCTATGGTTGGAGGACGCGTTCCCACCAGGCTCATCTGGCCAAGCAAAACGTTGAAGAACTGTGGGAACTCATCCAAGGACGTCTTGCGTATGAACTCGCCAATGCCTGTCTTTCGCTCTCCGTCCACGATGCGATTGCCTATGATGCGCGGGTCCCAGTCCAACTTGAACATCATCCCGTCGGACACGCGGTTCTGCTCCTGCAGCTCCTTCTTGCGCTCCTCGGCGTCCATATACATAGAGCGCAGCTTGTACATTTGGAACCGCCTGCCGTTGAGCCCAACGCGCGTCTGCTTGAAGAGTATGGGCCCAGGGCTCGCGATCTTGATCATGGGACCCACCACCAGCATGATGAGCAGGGCGAGGATGCTCCCCACAAGGCCTCCAAGAATGTCCAGGCAACGCTTGAGCGCCATTTGCAGCGACGATGCGTAGTTAGAGGCGAGCGTGAGCACGGTATACCCTGCAACGCGTTGGGTAAAACTCTTGCTTCCCACGTTGTTGAGGGGAAGGCGCACGTGCACCGGTATGGACATTTGGCAGCAGAGGTCCACGAGGCCGGAGACGCTCCCCTCGTCCATGAACTGCGTGAGGCTCGTGGGATACACAAACACCTCGTCCACCCATTCGCGCACCAAATAGTCGGCGGCGCCATCCAGATTCGCCACCACCGGAAGGCCCTCCACCTCCTCGCCGCATGCGTTGCGGTTGGTGAGTACCACGCCCGCAAACACGATGTTGCTCGCCGGGAGCACGTTGCCCAGGACTTCGGCCACCCTACCTTCGTCGCAGACCAGCACCATGGTGGATCTGGCATGGCCAATGCCGCGGCTGCGAAGCAAATGCTTCCATATCATGCGCACGGAGTAGCCCAGCACCAGGTGCAGTCCCGCTGTAAGAAACACCGTAATGCGACTGTAGTAGTCTCCCGTGTGCACCACAAACATGTACAAGACGATGCAGAGGAGCACCATAACGACTTGCTTTACCGTTTGCACGAGCTCACGGTACGGCCCTCGCTTGAGCACGTTGTGCATGGTGCTAAAGGCCACCGCAACCAGAATGTCCAGGATGGCATACACGATGGCGATGGAGCGATACCCCGCCGGGAGCCTAAAAAGAAGACTCATGCCGTGGCGAAGGGCGTACGCTAAGGTAAACGCCAGCTCGAGGCAAACCACATCCCACAGCATAAAGTCCAGGTGCTTGGTCCAGCCCCTCGCGTTGCGCGTGTACATGGCTGCCTCCCTTCCTTCGCTCGCGGCCATGGGTTACAGAGCACACCATAGTATAGGACTATTGCTCTGCAGGGTTTATCAAACCTTAAGGCCTACGCGATTTCTCTGCTATTATGCTATGCGTAAAACTCAGCAAACCTTACGTGGGGATTGGCAACCATGGACTATTCCGTATACGAGGAGCCAGAGGGCGAACTCAATCTAAAAGAGCTGATGTGGGACCTCCTTGGGCAATGGAAGGCGATTCTAATCGTTGCTCTGTTGGCAGCGATTATTGTGCCTGGGGCAAAGTACCTCAAGGACACACTTGACTACAAGAAAGCACTTAAGCAGGCAGAGCAGACCGCTGCGCAGGCGAGTGTGTCAGCAGACGAGCAAATAGAGGGTGTGCTTTCGAGCCTGTCGCAGGAAGACAGGGATGCCGTATCGTATTTACTACAACAGCAAGCGCACGTAAAGTCCTTGAGCACGTATTTGAATGAGTCAATTTGGCTAAACGCCAACCCCTACGACCAACGCTATATGCTACTGCAGTACTACGTTAAGGCGGATGGCGACGTAAATATGCAACCCCTTGCCAGCGCATATGCGGAATACCTCAAGCGGTCGTCCGTACTTACCAAACTGTCACAAAGCATCAGCCCAGACGCAAAGCTTGAGTATATAGGCGAGCTGATAAAAGCGGTTCTTCCAACGACTTTTGATGGCGATTCCACGGGGCTAACGTTAAACGTTGTGGTTGTACTTACCGAAGACGCGAATGCAGATGCGGTAGCACAAACGATTGAAGCGAGCATCAACGAGGCTCACGCGGAACTTCAAAACTCTGTGGGAGGGCACACCATCCAACATATTACCTCGCAAGAAAGCCGCAGGTTCGACAACGAGGCCGTGGATCGTAAGTCTACCCTCACCACCAGCTTGAACAGTATGCAGACAAGTATAAAAACAGCCACCACCTCACTTACCAGCGAACAAAAAGCTGCAATGGAGAAAATAAAGCCGCTTATCGCCACCCAGCATGATCCCCAAAAGACTGATGGGAGCACAAGCGAACCTGCCGCTGCGCAAACAGGTGCCAAGGCAGCCGCCCCCTCATTCAGCAAGAAGTTCGTGCTCATTGGCTTCGCACTTGGTTTGGTTGCGTATATGGGGCTTTATTTACTCATCGCAGTGCTCAGGGGCACCGTCAATTCAGCCGACGAGCTGGAGGGCTATATTGGTGCGCGACTTTTGGGGGGCATCTACTACCCCACCAAGCACAAGGGCTTCGGCGTGCTCATGCACAGCAAGCTTGTGGAAAAGCGCAGGTACGCCAATGTGGGTGATGTTGCCACACAAATAGAGAAGGCAGCTTCCACCATGGCGTCTGTATGCGAACATGCATCAGCGCAGGAGGTCGCAGTTCTCCAGCTGTCCGACCTCAAAGGCGTAAGTGCCCACATTGTAAACGACCTCTTAGCCAGCGTGCAGGCAAAGGGCATACAGGCGACGTTGGTGGATGCACGGGGCGATGTGGACGAAAAGCTGTTCCTTCCTCTACGCAACGTCGTGATTCTCGCAGACAACAACAGCAGAACGGCAGCCGTGTGGAAAACGACACAGCTGTGCCTTGGTTACGACGTCACGCGCCTGGGCGGAGTATATCTGCGCGCAAAATAGCAACTACACTCTTCCTCTCTTACGACAATTGCAGATTAAAGAAAAATATAAATAATGCTACGCATCGCCGTGAGTTTGTACTGCTACAATACAGACACACGGCGTCTTTTTATATTTATACGCAGGGAGAAACCTACATGCCACATATCGAATTACCAGAACTGAATGCCATGCAAACCGTCGCGGATGCAATGGAGGGACTATCCCCACAAGAGCGCAAACGCGTGGTTGCATGGATTGCCGACTATACGCTGCAGGATGAGTCAGTTGCTCCCTTTACTGAAGATAGCAATACCAAGATCGACAATGCTGATGCCAAGATTGAAGAAAGCAGTGCCGAATGTATAAATGCGGAGGTCTCAGCTGACTTTTCGGACAGTCAGACGGACGTCACTGAGCAGGAACAGCAAACAGCCTATGACACGTTTGCCGACTTCTACGAGGCCGCAGCGCCAAGAAAGGGCGCGCAAAAGGCAGCCGTTGCGGGCTATTGGCTCGAGACGACGCAGGGGCTGGAGTCATGGAAGGCCTTCGAGGTCAACAAGCTGCTCAAGCAGATTGGCGTAAAGGTAAGCTCCATGTCCATCGTGCTCAGCAATGCCGTTAAGACGAGCAACCCGCTCATCGTCGAGCTCGAGCGGCAGAGCACCGGCGAGCGCTCCCGCAAGACGTTTCGCCTCAGTGACTGGGGACGCTCGTACGTGCAGAACTGCATAGGGTAACGGCACACACGTCCGCGCGCCCTTTGGACTACAATTACCCATCGAGGAGCAAACGACCCGCCCGAAGGAGTGCCGCCCGTAAACGATAAACGGGACATCTCTATGCATTGCGTCTGGTCGAACCAGCTATAACAGCGTCAGCCTTCCCCGTCGTAGGTGCGCTCGCTAATGATGTGGCGCGGGCGTGCCTTCGCCTCCAAGTAGGACTTCCCAATGTACTCGCCAATAACGCCGAGTGCCAACAGTATTGCCCCGCCGAAGAAGCATATGACGCATATGGTGCTTGCCCAGCCCGAGACGGTATGGCCAAGTATTGCCTGGACAATTGCCCAGAGTATGCAAGCAAAGCTTATGAGCGTCACAATCATGCCGAAGCCCGCAATCATCCTTATCGGCTTGATGGAGAGGCTCGTGATCCCGTCGAAGGCGAGCCCCAGCATCTTGGGGAGGGGGTAGTGCGACTCTCCTGCGATTCGCTCGTGCCGCTCGTAGTAGACCGACGTGCTGGGAAAGCCTACGAGCGGGATCATGCCGCGAAGGGAGAGGTTGACCTCGCGGAACTCAGCGAGTTCTTGGAGTACGCGCGAGGAGATGAGGCGGTAGTCGGCGTGGTTGAACACCGCCTCGACGCCCATCCAGTTGAGCAGCTTGTAAAAGCTCTCTGCGGTGAAGCGCTTGAAGAACGTATCGGTGTCGCGCTTGCTGCGCGCGCCATACACGACCGCGTATCCTGCTTGGTGCTGCTTCACCATGTCGTCGATGGCGTCTATATCGTCCTGGCCGTCGCAGTCTATGGAGACGGTTATGTCGCAAAGGTCCTTGGACTCCATGAGGCCCGCGAGCACGGCGTTCTGGTGGCCACGATTGCGGGACTGGGAGATGCCGACGTAGTGGGGGTCCTCGTTGGCAAGGTTGTGGATGAGCTGCCACGTGCCGTCGCTTGAGCCATCGCTTACGAACATGACTCAGCTGAAGTCGCTTACCTTGCCTGCCGCGACGAGACTGTTTATCTTGTTAAGAAAGATCGGAGCCGTGATGGAGGGAACCTCATCCTCGTTGTAGCAAGGGATCACTATGTACAGCGCGGGAATGTCCCGACTCTGGTTCACGGGCGGCACTCCTTAGGGTGGGTCGTTTGCTCCTCGATGGGCAATTGTAGCCCAATGGGCGAGGAGAAACAGTGAGATGCTATAGTAACAGCTGTATATACATCTGTGGCAAAGGATAACATGAAAAAGTCTTTTGACCAAGCAATCTACGCTAGAAAACGCATGATTGATACCATTTGCAATCACCTTGATGTTGTAGCGCTTGCTGCAATTGTTGTACTAGGGATAGCGATGCGATATGGCACTTAGGCGTTTTGAGAGTTGGGACTACGAGCAGGCTCTTTCTCTTTGGTACGACAAAATAAAGCATAATGGGACATTAGCTGGTCTCGGCAAACAAGTTGGCAACTACAACGCGTTCTATAGGACACTCATTGCGCTTATGTGCCACATACCCATCCCCAAGCTATATGCCTATAAGATTTTGTCTGGTATTTTTGATCTTGTGCTGGCATTCTTTGCAGCCAAACTTGCCTGGGTGGCGACAGGCAAGCAATCTCGAAGGTCGTTTGTGCTTACGTTTGGCATCGTGTTCCTTTCGCCAGTCGTAGTGCTTAATTCTGGCGCCTGGGCACAATGCGACTCCATGTGGGCATCCATGTGCTTGGCAACGCTTTTTTCTTGTTGAGAAATAAGCCCGTTCCCGCATTCGCCTGCTATGGCTTGGCTTGCGCACTGAAGTTGCAATCGGTATTCCTACTTCCCGTGCTTCTATATGCAAACTTTTCCACGCGCTCGATTTACGTACTATGCTTTCTTGAAGTGTCTCTTGTTGTGGCTATAACCTCGATACCGCACTCGTCGCGGGGACGCCTGTACAAGGAACAGCATCGGTTTATTTGGAGCAGACGGACACGTGGCATTATCAGTACTATAACTTTCGTCGGTTTAAAACAACCACTTCGAGTCAAGCAGGCGGAAAGCCACCTCTACACTCTACACGGCATAGGACCTCAAGGAGGGCCTGAGGACCATCTTCTGCGCAGATACGCCAACCGAGGTGAGGACCTGCTGGCCACATGGCTGCGCAGGGCTGCCTACTACAGGATAACACCCATGGTGAAGGTGGAGAAGAAAGTGAGGCGAAAGCCCGCCGACGTCATAACCTGAGGTGTATCGTTTTCTCAGGCACGGAGAACTCAGGTCATTTAGGTAGTTATATCTCCTATAAGATATTGAGTGCACACGTGATTGGGGAGAACGATGGCCAACAAGTACACCGACGAGTACAGGAGAGAGGCCGTGGACTACATCCTCAACTCCGGGGGCAAGTCGATCAAGGAGCGCACGAGGGAGCTCGGCCTCAACGACAAGACCCTGTCCCACTGGGTTTCGAAGCTCAAGAAGGAGGGCAGGACGGGATCCGGCATGACGGAAGGCGAGCGTGAGCTCGCCAGGCTCAAGAGGGAGAACGAGCGGCTCAGGATGGAGAACGAGTTCCTAAAAAAGCAAGCGCCTTCTTCGCCAGGAACCAGGCGTAGAGGAGGGGTACCTCCTCATGGCGACGGAGAGGGCGAGCTATCCCGTAAAGGCGATGGCCGGGCCGCTCGAGGTCAGCAGGCAGGGCTTCTACCAGTGGCTCTCCAGGAACCCGGACGCAGGCCATGGCCCCTGGGCCAGGCTAAGGCCGGCGATACTCGCGGTCTGGGAGACGAGCGGGCGGATCTTCGACGCGAGGCAGATACTACACAGCCTGCCCGCCGAGTTCGACGGCACCACATTATATAGGGTGAGGAAGATCATGCGCGAGCTCGGGATCCGCGGCGTCGTGTCCCACAGGAGGAGGACGATCCCCGACAAGGGCACCCCCACCCGTCACGACCTGCTCAAACGCGACTTCACGAATTCCGTCTGTGGGTTGGCCAAGGTCGAGACGGAGGCCTCGCTCATGTGCCTGGGCCATAACCTAACGCGCAGCGAACCTGCTGGGGTTCGAGGCGCTGATGGGGCTAATGGAAGCGGCCGACTCTCGGGTGCTTTCCCGGGCGCGGCGCATCCTTGGTATATCCAGACGGGTTTGGCATCCGACGGCCGTATCTCGGCGACGTATGCCGTTACCTGAGGAATCTAGTTTTCGGACAGTCTGAGGGGGATAGCTTTATAAGGCAAGAGGATAGTGTATGCCGTAAGGAGGGAAGAAACTCTTGCTTTTTTTAGGGTAAATAGCCCGACTCTCACAAAGACGTGGCCAATTTCGAGTCGTGTTCCAGGCCGGTTTCACGGTTGACGACTTCCGCAGAGTGTCGAGCGAACATCCCTCTACAGACAGGTCGGCATATATGCTAGGCGTTCTCGTCTAGGTGTTTCCAGATGAGATGTGCCAGCGTTGCGCGATGCACTTCTATAGGGACGTGCAAGCAAGGTATCGAGGGAGCGAAGGGATGGTCGTCACCTTTGATCTGCTTCGTGATCCTATCCTTCAATATCTCATAGCACGGCGGGAGTGGACCGACCTATGTTCGTTGGCATAGGTCTACAGGGGTCTTCCTTGTCTAAGCAGCGCTCCATCGCTTTTCTCTCCCGGTCTGATTCAATGACGGGTGATTCCCCTCTTTCTTTTCACCAACTTGGGATAAGATACGCTATCGCACGGTACTCATCCATAGATGCTCGAGTAAGAGGAGCGGATGAACTTGCAAATCAGTCAAGAATGAAATCTAACCATATCGATATAATATACAGTAAATACATTCCGATTGTAGGTTCGTGCCCGCTGGGAAGTGCGCGATGGGGAGGGACTTCATAGCGATTCTGTTGTCATACAACCAAATAAAGAGATATAATATTCATTTAGGGTTGAAATATTGAGGCTTTCTCTTGTGATTGCCACGCATTACATAATTTGTAGATGGCTAATAAGAGCGCAAGAGGGAGAATATTATAAGAAGTCGGCATTAAACAAATTTGCCGAAATGAAATAGGGTGCTCATTCGGTGATACGGATAACGAGAATGATTATTGAATACCTAACAGCTATATTAAAAGGACTAAAGAAGTACTATGTTGAGAATAGGCTTCTAGGCACTATTTGTTTTCTGCACTTTGCTATCTCAACAATTTTAAGCTCTCTTTTTTTCTGCCCAATCATGGAACATGTCGGATTTGAGAATACTGCCTATAAATGGATATTTAGCGGAGCGACTATGGAGCACGATTATTTTGCAAAACTCTCTTGCGCAGTGTGCTCTTATATTTTGGCGGCAATTTTCATATATGTGCTCTGGAAGCGTGCCTTCAATATGGCTGCAATGTGGAAGTTCCGTTCTGACAGACGGCCATATATAGTTTCTTTCGTTGTATTAGCCTTGGTGGGTGTTATTGTATTATTGGGACTTTATCCGAGTATCATTACTATCCCACCCGATACAACTTATAATTATGTATATGCGCGTGAGTTTATGCCCATGTATTGGCATGGTTTTTTTACTAATGTCGTACATTGCGCGTGCATGATTGTGTTTCCTCACCCGCTTTCTATGGCTATTGTGCCTTATCTCATTGGTTTTTTTGGACTATGCCATATCGTCTATAAAGCAGCAATAGAGCATTGCAGACGTGGACTGCTCTGGGCGTCAATCTTTGCCATGTTTTTGTTGCTGATGCCTGAGACCATTCAGGTGCTTATGTATGCCGGGAGGAACTACCAGTACGCTTTACTCAGTGTGTATACGCTCAGCCTCTTCCTTATCGATTATATGGACAGAGTAAAACTCACGTGGACGAAGTTCCTCGGCCGCACAGCACTCGTTTGTTTTATGGCCTGCTGGCGTACAGAAGGGATAGTTTATTTGGCAGTGTATCCTTTCATACTTTATAGCATTTACTATAGTAATATAAATATTTTATCAAAAAAAACAATGCTTAAAGGTTTGACAATCTTGTTGGGTATATTTTTTCTCTTTACGCTGCTTGATAAATACGGATCCGAAAAGTATCAAGGGCTAGACTATATGATTATTAATGTTCCTGGCCCTCTGGCGGCAGTATGGACAAATAATCCTGATACAGATTATCGTGGATACCAAGAAGATTTGGAAGCGTTAAATCGTGTAACTCCCATCGACTATATTATGAAATACGGTGAGATGGGTACACAAAACTTCAATTGGGATCAGTTAAGGATTTCTCGACAGAGCAATGCAGGCAACAACGGCGCTGGCTTTGTTAATGCCGCATATAGCATACTCTTACATAATTATAATATATTTATTAAATATCAATTCAACAACTTTGCAATAAGCAACGGACTAGCGCCTCTCTTCCAACTTAAGAATTGTCCTGGCGAAGAATGGAAGCCGAGCGAGAAGGTTAATAATTTTCGGAAGAACGTATTAAGGTATTATCAAGTGGGGCAAAATGACATTGCAAACAACTATGATATAGTTGTTATTAACCCCAGCATTGACAAAAAATTATCTCAAATTGTCACAAAGTTTACAACCATATTATATAAAAATGGAATGAAGTATTCAGCATATGTCAAAATTGCGCTTACCTTGTTTACATTCGTCATTGTAATAGAGTCTTTTATATCTAAAAGATGGCCTTATTTTTGGATTGGTGCAGCAATTCTTATTGTGTTACTAATAGTGATTCTTTTTTCACCAGCAGTGAGACAAAATTACTATAATTCTTCTTTTTACAATCAGTACTATTTTATTTTTTGTTATCTCTTTCAACTAAAAGTTGAAAGAGATAACAAAAAGCAAGTAACTATTAAAGCTTTTGATGCCATAGAATAGGAACAGCGCATCGCCATATGTTAAGCGATGAACATTAATGTGTAGCGCAATGATTAAGCTTGCCAATGGCAATTACCTTTACACTCGCTTTAGGCTCCAAGAACCCGCCTTTCCAATCATTTTGTGAGTGGCAGAGTCTTGATGTCTGACAAGATGATGGACAGAGAAGCATAACGTTCGTGTGCTGCAGACGAAACCTTTGATTTGTATGGCATAGTGTTAATTAGGGCAGCGTGATCGTGTCGAAAAAGTTGGTGTAAGAAGAAGACCTGCGCAGGCACGTCCATTTGAAAGGAGCGCGGCTGTTAGCGTCGGTTTAAATCAGCCATTGGCTAAATATGACCGACTCTTACATGTCCTTCAGGATTGAAGAGGCCGTCTAATCGGCGAACGAGGAATCACGCTCTGCGATACGGATTGTCCTTCAGGAGTACTCGCCCGAGCTCAAAGGTGCCGGAGCCATGGAATGGGTGCCGATACCCGTAATGGTGCCGGTGCTTGGAATTGTTGCAATCGCTTCCGTGCAGTTATATGAGACAATTCCAGCTGTCAGCAGTTAACCCCACTGGTTCATACGCCATGAATTACGTCATGCCAGCATCTCATGTGCGGCCACCTCAAGTCGTCCACGCATGACGCGAGCTTGAACTTCATTCTTTCCATAGCCAAAACAGTACGCTTTGACCTTAGGCTCGGTACCACTGGGACGAATAATGAGGCGGCTTCCATCCTCGAGATCCCATTGCAACACATCACTCGAAGGAAGCGTTTGGTTAGCGTCGCCAGGCATCGGCGCACTACCTAGGTAGTCGACCCTCTCCATAACCGCACGGCCCGCAATCTCATTCCTCTCGGACTCCCTGAGCCGTGTCATTAGCAGTTTCATCTGCTCGCCGTCATCAAATGACAACGAAATCTGAGACTTGATGTTCCAACCAATCTCAGCACGCAGGTTGGCCAACGCGTCGACGAGGTCGGTTCCTCTCTCGGCATACCAAGCCGCCATACGAGCGACCATAAGACACCCCTGCACTCCATCCTTGTCACGCACGTACGCGCCACTCAAGTAACCCAGGCTCTCCTCGATTCCCAGCAGGAACTCTTCTGCACGCCCCTGAGACTCCAACAGTCCGATTTGTTCGCCCACGAACTTGAACCCCGTGAGCGTCCGTCTAAGCAAAAGTCCCCATTTGGCGCAAATCGCATCTAGCGCAGCAGAGGTCACCACCGTTGAAACCGCGATACGACCCGAAACGTCCTCACCGCCATCGGAATGCATGCGGCACACCCAATCCAGCAACAGCTCCCCCACCTCGTCACCAGAGAGACTCACCATATACTCGTTATGCAGCACTGATACGCCAACGCGATCGGCGTCGGGATCTGTCGCAAGTGCCACGTGGCACTTCTTCCGCTTCGCAAGCCTTTCCACTCTCAAGATGGCATCCGCATCCTCGGGGTTCGGGTAGGGACAGGTAGGGAATCTCCCATCGAGCTGAGACTGTTCGAACACGACATCTACCGCAAAGCCATTCGAACGCAGTATCTCGGGAACAAGCGACCATCCTGTACCATTAAGAGGGCTGTAGGCAATCCGAATGCCGCCAATCCTCGGACCCGGCACAGCATTCACGAGAGCGTCAAGGTAGCGATCTTTCAGCCCAGCAGGCATACCGTCTGGCTCAGAGTCACCCAGCTTTACCTCAGCCACACGAGAAATCTCACGCGCAATTTCACCACACATCTGCGTAGTACCCTGACATCCGTCCGGACCGTATACCTTATAGCCATTGTAGTCACGCGCGTTGTGCGAGGCGGTAAGCACCAATCCCAAATCACAGCCTAAGTCGCGAACCGCAAACGAGAGCATAGGCGTAGGCGCCGCACCTATATCCGTAACCTCAATACCGTTTCCCGCAAATACTCCGCTCGCCATAGCAACGAACTCTTCGCCGTGCTCGCGACAGTCGCGTGCAATCACCACGTGCGGAGCATCAATGGTTGCGAGAAGCCACCTGGACACTCCCTGGGTCGCCACCGCAACGGTGCCCTCGTTAAGCCGATTGGGACCTTCGCCCATGAGTGCACGGATGCCACCCGTACCAAAATGCAAGGAAAAGGAAACAGCGGGAACTGTGCTAGCCATGCATGGCTCCTTAGCCAATAGTCGTATAGTCCTGATAAGAAAGGGCGGTACTCGCCTTACAGCTCATGCTTCTGTTTATCCTTTACGGTGATTCCCTTGCCAAACTGCACCTCAATAAGCAGTAGCTCAGTCTCCGCCATAACAGTATGCTTGCAACCCTTTGGCATGCACACGACATCACCGGGGCCTATCTGCCTCATCTCACCGTCCACGACCGCACGGCCATGGCCAGACACAACCACCCACACCTCATCGCGTCTGCTATGACTGTGGTAATTCATGCAATGCCCTGGATTGAGTGTCACCTTTACAGTTAGTCCCTTTTCCTCAACGTCAAGCACCTCATAGCTACCCCAACTCTTCTCTGCGAACATAACCTCTTGGTGAATCTCATCCACAATGGATTTGAGGTAAGAGCTCTGCTCCTTGTTCGCCACGAGTACTCCCTCAGGACTCGCCGCAATCACGACATCAGAAACGCCCATGGCAACCACCGGCACACCAAGCTCGTTGACTACATGGACGTTCTCACAGGCATCGTCGAAACGCACATCGCCGATAGCAGCGGTCTCCATGGACTCCGTAAGTGTATTCCAAGTCCCAAGGTCCTTCCACTCGCCCGCAAAGCGCAGCACCGCGATATCTTTCTCGTGCTCCACGACGGCATAGTCGAAGGAAATCTTCTCTAATCCCTCGTATTTGGCAAACAGGTCATTGTAGTCAACAAAGTCTATGAGCTCGTGTGCACGGTCTAGCACATATCCAAGCTTGTAAGCGAACACGCCGCTGTTCCACAAACCACCAGCATCAATGTATGACTGGGCGGTCACGACATTGGGCTTCTCCTTGAATTCGCTTACTTTGCTTACCTCGTCCTTGGTAACAGGCAGGATGTAGCCATACTTCTCGCTGGGATACGTGGGATTGATTCCCATGAGTACAAGCTCGGCGACGCCTTCAGCCGCAAGCTTGCCCAGGCGATCGAGTGCACGGAAGTACGAATTATCCACGTTGGGATCCACAGGGCACACCACAACTGTTTCGTTATCACCCACGCCCTGCACGTCGTGTAGGAAGGCAGTCGCGAGCGCAATCGCAGGGAAGGTGTCTCTTCTGCAAGGCTCGACGCTAATATCAACGCCATCGCCCAGTTGGTTGTGCAAAGCGCTCACCTGAGACTTGCTTGTAGCAACCGTGACTGTCGCATCAGGATCCGTGGCAAGAATCTGCTTGTAGACCCGCTGAACCATGGACTCCCGCTCACCAGCGTCATTTATGAAAAGTTTGAGGAACTGCTTAGAACGAATATCGTTGGATAGCGGCCATAGGCGCTTACCAGACCCACCAGAAAGAAGGATTACGTTCATCGCTCTGCCCTCACTGGATTGTTTAAGAAGTCTTCGTATGCAAGCCGTATACCATCTTCGAGCTCGGTGGAGTATGTCCACCCCAGAGCCGCCGCCTTGCTTACGTCAAGCAACTTGCGAGGTGTGCCATTGGGTTTGGAGGAATCCCATCCAATAGCACCCTCGTAGCCGATAACCTTAGCCACGAGCTCGGTGAGTCCTTTTATAGTTATTTCCTTGCCTGTACCAGCATTAACCGTCTCGTTGCCACTGTAGTTGTTCATGAGAAACACGCACAGGTTGGCAAGGTCGTCTACATAGAGAAACTCACGCAGGGGACTACCGTCGCCCCAGCAGGTCACAAACGAAGCCTTCGACTCCTTTGCCTCGTGGAAGCGACGAATGAGCGCGGGGAGCACATGGCTGTGATTGGGGTGGTAATTGTCGTTGGGACCGTAGAGGTTGGTAGGCATCACAGAGATGAAGTCGGTCCCGTACTGCTCGTTGAGATACTCGCAGTACTTGAGGCCGCTGATCTTCGCTAGTGCGTAGGCCTCGTTGGTCTTCTCCAGCTCGGAGGTGAGCAGACAGCTCTCGAGCATAGGCTGCGGTGCCATACGTGGGTATATGCACGATGAGCCAAGGAACTCCAGCTTCTTGCAACCGTTTTGCCATGCGCTATGGATTACGTTCATTTCCAGGATCATGTTATCGTACATGAAGTCTGCCTTGGCGGTAGCGTTTCCCATGATTCCACCCACCTTGGCGGCCGCGAGAAACACATACTCGGGCTTCTCCGTCGCAAAGAACGCCTCAACCTGGTTCTGGCGCGTTAGATCGAGCTCGCTATGGGTCCGAAGAACAAGGTTGGTGAAGCCTTGACGCTGCAACTCGCGAACGATGGCGCTTCCCACCATCCCTCGATGTCCCGCAACGTAAATCTTCGCTTTCTTTTCCATTGCCACGACTACTTCACCAAGCCCTTCTCCAAATACTCGACAAGATTGGTGTGAATTCGCTCCTCCTCGCGCTCTACGGCCACCTTTGCCATATCGTGCTCCACCATAAGGCGTACAAGTTCTTCAAAGCTCGTCTTGGTGGGATTCCAACCCAATTCGCGCGTGGCCTTAGACGGATCACCCCAGAGATTGACCACGTCGGTGGGACGATAGAAGTCGGGAGACACTTCCACGAGCACACGGCCAGTGGCAACATCGGCTCCCTTTTCGTCCAAGCCGCTGCCGGACCACGTGAGCTCGATTCCAGCGTGCTTGAACGCCAGCTCGCAGAACTCTCGCACGCTGTGCTGCACGCCGGTAGCAATCACGTAGTCATCGGCTCTATCCTGCTGGAGTATGAGCCACATGCACTCCACATAGTCCTTGGCATAGCCCCAATCGCGCAGAGAGTCGAGATTTCCCAGATAGAGCCTATCCTGCACGCCTTGGGCAATGCGCGCCGCCGCAAGGGTGATCTTGCGCGTTACAAACGTCTCGCCGCGACGTTCGCTTTCATGATTGAAGAGAATCCCGCTGCAGCAGTACATGTTATAGGCTTCACGATACTCCTTGGTAATCCAAAAGCCGTATTGCTTTGCCACGGCATAGGGTGAGTAGGGATGGAATGGTGTGGTCTCAGACTGTGGCGCCTCCTCAACGTTGCCATAGAGCTCAGAGGTAGATGCCTGATATATACGACAAGTATCCTGCAGGCTACAGGCTCGCACAGCTTCGAGGACACGCAGGACGCCCGTAGCATCCACATCTGCCGTAAACTCGGGCACATCAAAGCTCACCTGTACATGACTCTGCGCAGCAAGATTATATATCTCGTCCGGTCTCACGGACGAAATCACCTTGACCAAGCTCGTCGTATCCGTGAGATCGCCGTAATGCAAGTGGAATCGCTCGTGGTCCTCCAGATGCGCTATACGCTCCCGGTAGTCAACCGACGAGCGACGAATAATTCCATGAACATCGTAGCCTTTCTCCAACAGGAACTCGGACAAATAGCTACCGTCCTGCCCAGTGACGCCAGTAATAAGTGCCTTTCCCATACTCTTCGCTCCTCCAATCGCTTTGCTATGGATACGCACGGCATCGATATCTCATCATCACATTGTAACGCACTCTCAATAATTAAGCCGCTGGTCCCAAACACGAGTCTAATTGCCATTCTTCGGGTCGATCGAAAATCTAAGTGCAACACTGCACGAGTAAGCGCAACAATTGCGATAAGGCCTGCAGTTCTGGCCGAAAGCGTTGCGTTAACCCTTGCGGCCGCGGATCCAGTCGGCGGGATATGACAGGAAGGTCATCGGTTCCGCCCAGCGGACCTGCGATATGGGCATTCTTACGCCGACCCTGCTGCCGGCGGCCGCAAGACTCGCCGCAATGCCCGCGGGCGCCAGGCTCGCCCTCTATGCGCGTGTACCCGGCGTATCTGAATTCGAATTCCAAATTCAGATTCAGGGCACTCGCGACTCTAATCGAAGCGTGTACTCTTGCATGAAAGGCCCCTTTCATTGTTTGCGGTAGGTTCATCCGCTCTTGCATGGCAGCTCAAGCGTAACACCACCGAGCCCGCGGAGTAGCAGACCAGGGGCTTTGTTCTAGGCGAACGTCAACCGCTTGGGTGCGGGATGTATCATCTGCGAATTACTCGGTTCACCTGTTTGTCCAATAGATTATGACGAGGAATCATGCCCTTTAACTTAAACCACCAGTTCTGCAAATAGCATCGATACCTAGCATGTTTCCCGGTTCCCAACATACCGTATTATATGCCACTCGCTATGTTCTATAGAAGCTGTTACCACTCCCTCATTCTCGCATAGCCTCTACGATCCTACGCGCACCGAAGCCATCTACAAGACTCTGCATCCTCTTTGTTTGTAGCATACGCAATTCAATATCATTGATCAATCTTGCAAGCATAACGTTTAATCTGCTTAAAAAATGAACATCATTGCGGCAATCTCCAGCATTGAGCATAATGCCCTGCACTTCAAACTGTTCAGCAGCCATTCTCTGATTATCGGCCAAGATATAGGTAATCGTTGGAACGCCAGCAGCGCACAGCTCATATAACGTACTGCCCGCTGCGGAAATCGAAATGTCACAAGAGCGCATCAGCCTTGCCATGTGCTGCTCGTTTATATGCAAGATAACATTACCTCTCTCAAGGCGTTTGATAGCCTCAATTCGCGGGTTCAATACCCCAACAGTAAAATGAAATCTGCTATCTGGGAACTTTGGACACACATCATGAATAACCCTCTCCGTTATTCTCTCAGGATCTGCGCCGCCAGCCGATACTAGTATGTCTGAGACGCATTGCCTTACAATATGGTGGGGCATGTTTACGAACTCATCTCGCAGCGGAGCGTATTTGGGCCCAAGAATCAGTTCTGTGTCACAATCATCGTATCTGGAATAACCGATTGTCTTTCCGAAAATGTTGTAATTTATTAAATATTTCACGTCCCAACAAGACTCATTAATGTCATCAATATACGCAACTGGAACCATTTTATTAATGTTATGCAAGTACTTCTCTGTCACAAAATAGCTGTCAACAAGAACTAGGTACGGTTCATACTCATCGATTAACGCCTCGATTCGAGGAATCTCTGACTCCATGAGAGTCCATTCGCCATCAAGGCACGTGCTTTTGAAATTTGCTGAACGGATCAGTTCGTCACCCCTATGGTCAGCCGTAACAAAGAGAACGTCATCTCCTTGCTCAGAAAACGCACGGGCAATGGACAGGCAACGCATAACGTGACCTGTCCCAATTCGCTCATTCGCATCGGCTCTAATGAGTATCAAACTAGATACCGACTCTTTCTACGGCGGCGCTACAACCCATACCTCCACCAATACAAAGCATCGCAAGGCCCCGCTTCAAATTCCTTTGTTTCAAGGCATAGATTAACGTAACTAGTATTCGACATCCAGAGGCTCCGACAGGATGTCCGAGTGCAATCGCGCCTCCGTTTACATTCAATTTTTCATCTGATATACACAAATCTCTCTTTACCGCTAGAGACTGCGCGGCAAAAGCCTCATTCCCCTCGATAATATCAAAGTCGTCGATTGTCATGCTAAGCTTATTTAACAGCTTCTTAGTGCTCACAACTGGACCAACGCCCATCAATGCAGGGTCAACGCCACCAAGAGCACCACCCAGCCATACCGCTTGGGGATGCAAATCTAACTCCCTGACTTTGTCTTCCGAAACCAACACGACTGCTGCGGCACCGTCATTTATCCCCGAGCTATTGCCTGCAGTAACCATTCCCCCATCCTTGAACACCGGCTTCAGTTTTGACAGCGTTTCGACGGTAGTCCCGGGCCTCGGACCTTCGTCCGCGCCTACGACCGTTTCTCCACGTCTGCCTTCAATAACGACTGGCACAATCTCGTCCATAAAGCTGCCAGCAGCAATTGCCATGCTGGCCTTGTTTTGGCTGTTTGCAGCAAACTCGTCTAAATCCGCTCTCGTAAGTCCATACTTAGCTGCGACATTTTCGGCAGTCAAGCCCATATGATAGTTGTTCATCGCGTCCCAGAGAGCATCGTTGACCATCGTATCAACCAATGGAGTGTTAGTCATTGGGCTGCCCATTTTATAGCCATAGCGCCCCTTCATAATTGCGAAGGGCGCGTTCGTCATGCTTTCCATGCCCCCCGCAACAACTGCTTCGGCATCACCGCAAGCAATCATACGTGCGCCGGCATTTACGGAATCGAGTCCTGAGCCACAAACTACATTCGTTGTCTGTGCTGTCGTCGAATTCGGCAAACCGGCCTTTATTGCCGCCTGCCTTGCAACATTCTGTCCTAAGCCAGCCTGAATGACACACCCCATATATACATGATCTATTTGTACTGCTGGGACACCACTTCTGGTAACCGCCTCTTTAATAACAACGCTACCGAGATCGACGGTCGTCAGTGATGACAAGCTTCCTCCCATTTTCCCTATAGGTGTCCTACAAGCACCCAATATATACACTTTCCTCATCTAGCTCACCTCATAACCTCATGCCACCATCAACGTGGAGAACTTCACCGGTTACGTAGCTGCTCAGATCAGAAGCGAGGAACAGTACAGCGTTTGCAATCTCTTCGGGCTCGGCCAATCTGCCAAGCATGGTTTGTCCTCGGAATCGTTCTAAGAGTTTCTCTGGAACCGTACTCATCATATTGGTCATTGTATACCCAGGAGCTACGGCATTTACGCGGACTCCTCCACCTTTCAATGCGAATTCCTTGGCCCAGCTCTTTGTCATACCAATGACACCCGCTTTCGTCGCTGCGTAGTTGGATTGCCCTATATTGCCATATACGCCTACGACTGATGAAATATTGATGATTGAGCCAGCTCCACAGTCCTGCATTGCTGGGCCAATTAGCCTTGTGAGATTCCATACTCCTTTCAGATTCACCGCAACGACCTGATCGAACTGTTCCTCAGTCATTTTTCTAGTCATTGCATCGCGTGTAATCCCAGCACAATTCACCAGCACATCAATATGATCGTACGAGGATGAAATCTGTTCCCACACCCGTTCGCATTCGGACGTATTCGAAACGTCAGCGATGTATGTTTTGGCTTCTCCTCCGCCTTCCACGGCATCAATACCAATCACACTGGCACCATTTGCTGCAAATACATCACATATTGCGTTCCCAATTCCATTGCTAGAACCGGTTACTATCGCGGTCCTTCCCTCTAACAGTCGCATAGCTCACGCTCCCTGTCTAACCAAAACCGTTTCTCTAAATCAAGGACATCTTTCGCCCTGTCACTTCTCTTTTTAGCAGGAGTTCCGATATTGATGCTCCAAGGTTCCAGCGAGCGAGTTACGCAGCTTAGGCTTCCGACAGCCGCCCCTTCTGGTATCTCAACGCCAGGAAGCACCACGGAATTGCATCCGACGATGGCATGTCTACCGATACGGACACTCTTGCTGATGGCAGTGGGTTTATAGCGAGCTGGCACCATCGGATTAGTCATGGAGTGCCCTGTATAGTCATCCGAAACCGCATAGACAGAGCACTTCGCAGAAAGTCCCGAGAAGTCTTCCATCATGATTCCGGCTTCCCCACCGTAAAGACCGCAGAATTGTGAGACGTGAATATAGCTTCCCAAGGTCACCTTTCCGCTGATGATAGTAAAGTCGTCAATCCTAACGTAGTCGCCAAGGACCAAGGTGCTGGGACTATAGAGAATTGCATGGCGCCCGATGAGGACTCCTTTGCCATAAGACGAAATACCTAACTCGGCCAACTCATCTTCGTCCAGAAAGTTGCTCATTGTGTAACGCTCCTTTCTTAGTTGTTCGCATTGGGGATTGCGCAAGTACTGCTAAGTGGGCCATCTTCCCCAGAAACGTTCTTCAAGTAATAATGCAAATCTGTCAACCTATAACCCTCGCTTTCTAATAGCTTCACTGAGACAACATTTCCATCTTTGACCAACACTTTCAAAGCTATTATCCCAAGATGATTCGCTCGAACCTCGTCTGTAACCAATTGTAGGATTAAGTGTCCATAGGCCTTACCCCTACGCTTGGCTGAGATGCCATAGTTCATTGTTGCCGATTCGCCATCGGGGTTCAGGCGTATCTGACCAATAGGCACTCCCCCATCAACCAAGATATACTGAAAGATTGACTCATCTTTCAGGACATGCCTATGCCAAAGCAAATGTTCGTCGTATGGTATTTGCTCGGCTGTAAACAAATTCTCCCTAACCGCCGAATCATTAGCCCACCCAAAGAGAAGATCAACATCTTTAATCGTAGTCTCACGTAAGAAAACCATATCCGCCCCTACTCGACCATTTCGAGCGACATCGGAGTACCAAATGGGATATTAATCTTTGCCTTCTTCCCAAGAATTGAGCTCAGATACTTGGTTTTCAAACCCCCTGAAGGCCTTATGCTTCTAACATTATCGACTGTAATCGCTTCCCCAACCATAATGTCTTTAACCGCAAAAAGGCTTCTCCTGAACTTTAGGTTACCCTCTTCGCCTACAGTCGGACCATACTGTACAGTTCCTGCGATAGTTTTCGCATCTCTAACCGAACTTACCATTTCTGCGAACTGATTCATCGGCATTGAGAACTCGCTGTCCGCGCTTACGATGTCTTCAATTTTTACATGCTTCTCTATAACGCTTGCACCCATAGATACCGCCACCACAGCCGCTATGCTACCTTCGCTATGATCAGATAAACCAACGGGCACACCGAAGCGTAACATCATGTCTGGGATATTCGCGATATGCATATCCTTCCAATTAGCAGGATACTCGCTACAACACTTAAGCAGTACAAGCTGGTCGTTTCCGACACGAAGACATGCATCTACAGCGTCTTGTATTTCATCAACGGTAGACATTCCGCAAGAGATCACCATGGGCTTTCCCTTTGAAGCAGCATACTCTATTAGTGGTATATCGACCAATTCGAAGCTCGCAATCTTGTATGCTTCACAGCCTATAGACTCTAGGAAATCAACGGCTTCTGAATCGAATGGCGTGGACAAAAAGTCAATCCCGCATTTCTCGCATTCTTTTCGAATGCTTTCCTGCCATTCATATGGTGTTCCGGCGTCTGTATATAGATCATACAGTTTGTATCCGTCCCATAGTCCGCCATGTATGCGGAAATCCTCAGTGTCGCAGTCAATCGTAATGCTATCAGCCGTGTAAGTTTGAATCTTAAGGCAATCAGCTCCCGCCTTCGCCGATTGCCGAACGATCTCTAAGGCAACATCGATACTTCCGCCATGATTCGCACTCATCTCAGCGATGACATAAACCCCATTGCCCCTAATTTTCTCAAACATGTGGAACATAGCTCACTCTCCCCTATGAAGCACTTTGAATTTTGCTTCTGCAATTTCCCAGTCGGACATCACGTCGATGTCTTGGACCTCTTCCTCTGGAAGTATGTAAGCCTTGGTTCTTGGTAGTATCAGAGACCGCTTCTCCAGGAAAATTTCCGTGTTGCACATGTAAAACTGGCCGCAATCATGATATATCGGCTCCAGATCCTGGCTACGAGCGCGTTCATACTGCGGATACTGGAATGAAACAGCTCCACTCCGAATGACAAACGCTCGTTGAGGCGGAAAGCTATACTTAACAACGGAAACTACCGAATCTGCATCTCTCAAAAGCGTCATGGCTTCCGAGAGCCTTTCCCCCGTGATGAACGGAGCGGTTGGATAGATGCACGCAAACGACTCGAATTCTATTCCGCTTCTGCTGTATGACTCCAAAACCTCTACAAGCACATCTGCTGTAGTAGCATAATCATTACTAGCCGTTTCTGATCTCATGAACGGTATACTAGCGCCATAGAATTGAGCCACTTCTGCTATTTCGGGCGAGTCCGTACTCACCATCACCTCATCAAACGAACAGCTGTCTAATGCCGCCGTAATGCTATAGGCAATGATGGGCTTACCACAGAACTCTTTAACGTTTTTCTTTGGTATACGTTTGCTGCCACCGCGTGCGGTAATGATTGCTACTCTTTTCACCAATCCTACTTTCTGTAATAGCTCACGACCTTTTCCACCGCTTCAATTACCTTATCCTGATTCTTGTCAGTCATGGAGTAAAACAGCGGGATGGAAATAATGCGCTCGTACAGCCTCTCCGCATTCGGGCAACTTCCCATCCTGTATCCAAGACTTTGGTAGAACGGGAATGAATAGACTGGAATATAGTGAACATTCACTCCTACTCCCTCTGCTTGGAGCGCATCGAACACTTCTCGTCTACCACATTTCAGCGTCTCAATATTCAACTGGATAATGTACAGGTGGCGAACGGTGTCAGACTGAGGAATCTCTTTCTGAATAGTGATTTCTGGCATGGCGCCAAAGGCCTCGTCATACCGTCTTACAAGCTCTTTCCTTCTAGATGCAAACATATCTAACTTATCTAGCTGCGACGATAGGAGCGCTGCCTGTATGTCAGTCATACGATAATTGTAACCAAGATCGACTTGCTGATAATACCAGCCTCCCTCGCTTGGTTTGTCCATCCAGTTCTGGACCCTCGTAATTCCATGTGTGCGGAAAAGAACCAACTTTTTGTAGAGGGCGTCGTCGTTTGTTGTGATCGCACCGCCCTCCCCCGCCGTGCATGTTTTCACAGGATGAAAGCTGAACTCAGTCATATCAGCAAGACTGCCAACAGGTTTTCCGTTGAACTTCGTTCCTAATGAATGCGCTGCATCCTCAATGAATACAATCCCACGCCTACTACAAATTTCGCGTATTTGTTCGACCTCAACCGCTTGCCCCGTAAAGTCTACGGCTACAACTGCCTTAGTCTTCTTCGTAATCTTTCTCTCGATATCCGCGGGATCTATATTGTATGTCTCGGGGATAATATCCGCGAACACTGGCTTTCCCCCACAATAGAGTGCGCAATTTGCAGAGGCAGCAAAGGTAATGGGTGTAGTAATGACCTCGTCATCAGGGCTGACGCCCGCGGCATGCGCAGCGGCATGAAGTGCTGCGGTGCCGTTAGCAATCAACACCGCGTGTTTAGCGCCAGTAATCTCGCAAAGCTTTGCTTCAGCCTCCTCAATCTTGGGTCCACATGTCAGATAGTCACTCTTTAGTACGTTTACGACCGCATCGATATCCGCATCATCAATGTATTGGTGCCCGTAACCTATCTTCCGATCAAAAACTGGCTTACCACCATTGATCGCTAATTCGTCCATGAGTCCCTCCGAATTATATGCTGCCAATCTTTGCCCGGTTCTTGTCAATCCAGTTTTGGAGCTGAGATATCGTCATCCATTCTTTGTTGTTGTCGGATGTGTAGCTGAATCCCTCAGGAACTCTCTTGCCGTCTTTAATCATTGCGTCAAAAAGCCCCCAGTTGCAAATTTGCGGCAAAATCTTAAAGTGCTCGGGATACTCGTAGGTAAAGTGTGCGTCCTCAACGCCAATCATCTGCTCATGGAGTTTCTCGCCAGGACGAATACCAATCTCTACTTGCTCCGCATCGGCATCTACGGCCCTGGCAATGTCGCATATGTTCATGGAAGGTATCTTCTTTACGTATATCTCTCCCCCTTCCATATCGTCGAAGGCATGCCATACCAGCTCGACACCCTGCTCGAGGGATATCATGAATCGCGTCATGCGCTTATCGGTGATTGTTAGCTTCCCGCTTTTTGCGGTTTCCATAAAGAACGGAATAACTGAGCCACGGGATCCCATAACATTGCCATATCGCACGACAGCGAATTTTGTCTTTCCTCCCGTATAGGCATTTCCAGCAATGAAAATCTTGTCCGAACAGAGCTTTGTTGCACCGTATAGATTGACTGGCTGACTCGCCTTATCCGTGGACAGTGCTACAAGCCTCTTGACACCCGTATCGATGCACGCGTCAATCAGATTCATCGCTCCGTTAACGTTCGTCTTAATACACTCGAACGGGTTGTATTCTGCAGTCGGCACAATCTTAGTTGCTGCGGCATGCACGACGTAGTCCACGCCCGACAAGGCGCGATAAAGCCTCTCTCTATCTCTTACGTCACCTATGAAGAACCGAACACGCGGGTCATTCAGGAACTTCTTGGCCATGTTCCATTGCTTCATCTCGTCACGACTGTAGATGATGATCTTCTTTGGATTGTACTTAGCCAGCGTCATCGGAACGAAGGTATTGCCAAATGATCCTGTGCCACCAGTTATCAGTATGGTTGAGTTTGTAAGCACTTTTCCTCCCGTTTTCTATAGAATAATCTATCGCCTCTGACGACAACGCGTCACAATGGAACTTATTGTTTTGTATTAACATCGTCTGATACTTCTGGATAGTCTTTTAATCAATCTGTTTATATCACTAGCACCCGAAACGTGAAATATTCTTGATAGCAAAAGATATCCGCAGATAAACGTTGCTGCCTGAACAAATAAAAGTATCCCGATTGGAATATGTATAAGCGAGAGAAGACTTGCGGCTCCAGATGAAACTAATGCTATGATGATAGCAGGCATCGCGATGGCGATTTGCTCAACAGCTCCGACTCCATGCACTCGTCTAGCAGGATGCAAATCAACTACGAACACACATATCGCACCGCAAATCAAAACCGACAACGCAGTAGCATTTATGTCAGCCGTTACATATGCAATTGGCCATATGACGATACATGAAAACACGACTTTCACAACCTGCAGTTTAAAGTAAAGGGAGCTATCGCCAAGTGCCATATATGCTCGCAAATTTACTAACTGAATCATGAGGAAGCAACAGGTCATGCATGTTAATCGAAATACCGCCACGCAACCCAACCACCTATCACCTAGTAGTATCAAAACTAGGGGCTCTGCGCAAGAGAATAGAAGCATTCCTGCTCCCGCAAGCACCCAAGTTCCTGTTCCCACAGCCCGACGAATCGTCTTCTTCAACTCCTCGCGATTGTTCTGCAGTCGTGAGAAGGCGGGAAACATCACATTCTGAATTGCGTTCGTTGCTATTGACATTCCAACATTTGGCCACTTTCGCCCTTGGCTATACATACCGAGATCAGCTGTGCTGCAAGTTACACCAAGTATAAGTTCTGAAACTCCTGTGTATATGACATTGAGAATGGCTGTCGTGCATATATTCCAACCATATGAAACCAACTCAATGGCTACTAACTTATCGAATTGGAAAGAAGGCTTCCATGGAAGTATAGCAAGCATCGTTATACACGCGACTAATGCACTCGTTATTGCCTGCGCAATGAGTGCCCAAATCCCAGCCCCAGCAAAAGCTAATCCGACGCCAATGACACCAGATATTATTGACGCAGCCATGTTGGCATAGAATATTAATTTAAACTCCATCTCACGCTGTAGCATAGAACGTTGCACTGAGTTTACTGCATTCAACGGAACAGCAATTGCTAGGACTCTAAGATACATTGGGAGCAACGTCATTTGATAAGCAGTCCCTATCAGTGGTGCAGTAAAGTATACGACCAAGTAAATGATTATAGATACACCTAAGCTTGCCCAAAGCGCAGTATCACATACTAGTGGACAGATTTCTTCTCTCTGTACAAGTGCACTTCCTAGCCCACTTTGAGAAAGTGCGTTTGCAACTTCTAAAACCACTAACATGATAGCCATCACACCGAATGCCTCAGGTGTCAAAATCCGTGCAAGAATTATTTGCACTATAAGTGTAATAAATCTTGCACCACCTTGTTCAAGGAAAGACCATACAAGGGCTCTTATTGTCGACTTTTTTGATCCCTTCAATACTAAAACCTTTCAACTAGACCCAAATATCGTGAAACTCAGGTCTTTCATTGAACTTACATTACACAATGCTATAACGTATCTATAACTCCCATATTTCTTTATATCTTTAATATTTACATAGATACCTATCAAATAAACTACAAGAAAACATCATTGTCATTTCATCTTCAAAAACTACATACAATACTAACACTATATTATATTCAGAATAGGCTCGAGTATTTTACTCTCTCAATCTCGTCTAACACACCACCTGCTGTAGCATTAATTAGTCTAACACCACAATCCTCACAGTACTCCTTTAACCTTCTGAAGTCCGCGAATGTATTACTAAAGCCTAAGAAATAATCCTCAGTAGGAATAGTCGAATGTGTTTCCGCAATCATTCTACGCTCTGTATCATCCATTTTATATATATGCAACTCTGATTCTTTGCCAGCGTTTATCGATAGCTGCTCATACCCTGTCATGTCACAGCCAATTAATATAATTTCGTTAAACCCCAAATACAAAGCTATCATAATTGCATATTGTGTAACATTTGCAAAACCAGGACATATTTTTGTCAAGTCGAATTCTCTCTTATAATGATCATATATTGAATACTTACTACTTATATACATTACTTGTAGGTATTCGTCAATTTTATAATTTATAATCTTATCTCTAGCTTGATAAGGAAAAAAGCATAATGGCCTGCTTAATTTACTATTGATTCCTTCCATCTGTCTAACTCTAGGATCCTCAGAACCTTGAAAGTTAAAAATATTGGGATCCATCATGACGTGAATATTACTTTCAAGATTCCTATAAATAGCACTCTTCATTGCATAATTTACCGTAAAAACAAACTCAGACCTCAGAAGACTAGTATCTATTGTTGCCAATGATGGTCCATTGGCAACAATAAAGCATCTTCCACTATACTTATTCTTCAGTTCAACATTCCTTTTTAAAACCTTCTTCTGTTTTCGATCAATCATTAGTATGCCAGAATGATACAATCTTTTAGTATCATTCTTTAGCTTATAGTACTTAGCGTCAAATCTATCCACTATTCATTTCACCTTCATGTATTGTTTACGTGCTCCAGTTAACAAAAGCACTGTTATCAATAAGTATATAGACACATCGTCAAACACGCTATGTAACAATAAAGTTAATAGCACGCCCACAAGATACCCTCTGTACTTATTTCTACTCATCGAGGAAATATTAGCTGCTGAAACATATAGCGCAAGAAGCAGACAGCCTAATGATGCAATGCCAAATTTAACAAAGGTGTCCAAATAGAAGTTATGCGCATGTGTTGCAATTGCGCTTGACATTAAAGTTGTTCTTGTGTTAATTCCATTTCCCCATAGAAAACTATTCTGAATCATTGTCAATTGTTCATGCCAAATATAATCACGTCCAGATAATGTACTATCTCTACCAATAAGTTGTAGCACAGGGGTAAATTCTTTTAATATGTTACCAACAAGAAGCATTGCTACAAATATGATGAACGTCATCAGCATAAATCTCGGTGGAATATGCTTGTATATTTTATGACTTTCTTTGATACAAAAATAGGTAATGCATAAGAGCAATATTGATGCAAAAGAATTTGAAGATTCACAAATGAGAGAGGCTACCATTGCCGCTACGAAACTAAGTTCTATTAATATAGTCTTTCTTCTGTTATTTATCAATATCCAAAGACCATAGAAGCTTAAGAAGCCAAAAAAGTAAAAGAACGAACTATTTTTTGATCCTAATAAGTATATTGCCTGAGTTTTAGTGCTGGACATATTGAGACCATTGGGATATATTACTATGCTAATAATACCTATTACAAAAAAGATTCCAAACATTTTCATGTATAAGCTTATTACGTAAGAGAGTCCCTTGGTCTTAACCCAATAATTAAACTGAAAAATGTACCCAACGTAAGAAATAGCACTAATTGCAAATCCAAAATACAGGCTGCCATTTAGCATACTTGCAGCTATCCGAACTATTATGAATATGATGCAGAGTATTGTTATTGAATTAAACTTTATCGTATTTGCAGACATTAATGTCTTTAATATATATATATAACTAATAATATATCTTGCTAAAGCAAACCCACCACTCACTACAGTCCAGAATGTACTATTTGATGCAAGTAGGGATATAGAAAAAGGTTCGAAAAAAGGGATCAGTGCTAATATATTTAATATTTCGCTTCGTCTAATCCTAATCCCTATCATTCCTCCTCCTCTTTTATTCCATTCGATAATATACTATTTTGAAACTTACATATATCATCAAATGTTTCTGCTATTTCTTTCAAATCGACTTCATTCAGGTTCCACCATTCGAATTCCTGTAACTTCCTTCGTATATCTTCGCTTTCAAACCGATATTTCAGATGCTTTGCCGGGACACCACCAACAATCGAATAAGCGTCTACGTCCTTCGTTACTATACTTCCGGCCGCTATTACTGCACCATTCCCGATAGTTACCCCATCTAAAATTGTTACATTCGCGCCTATCCAAACATCATTTTCGATTACTATAGAATAGTCTTTGGAGTTTATGTATTTCTGGGCATACTTCACTTCTTCAAACTTTTGAGATTCAACGTACGTAAAGCCAATCGGACTTGTTATAGAGTAAAATGCAGGATGCTGGCTGATGAATCCACTAGTAGGATGTCTACCGATTGCTGTCGTTACATTTGGTCCTATACAAGTATATCTCCCAATTTCTGTACCTTCAATAAAACAACCTTTTCCTGTATAACTGCCAAACCCTAATCTAGTGTGGTTAAGACGTGTTCCCTCAGAAATATAATTTCTTCCTTCGAATAGACACGAGGTACCAATTTCAACTCTCGATTCAAATATGCAGTCTCTACGAGTGGCTTTGAGCGCTGTTATATATATATGCTTTACAATATTTTTCAACAATACAAACGAACTCCTATATAGATTTTATAAATCTTGCAGGATTCCCTGCCCATATTTCATTGTTAGGAACATCTTTCGCAACAACAGATCCAGCACCAATTACGCTATGACATCCAATCGTAACGCCCTTGAGGATTATCGAACCCGCACCAATAAAGGCACCTTCTTTTATCTGCACAGGTGCACTAAGTACATTTGAGTCCGTTCCGATGACTCGATCTTCGTATTCCAATGAATGAAAATCATGATCGTATATTCTACAACCACCGCCAATAAAAACATTATCCTCAATACTGATGTTATCTATTGCGACAATCGCAGAGTTTGATATCCCTACCCGATTTCCTATAACTATTTTACCGTCATTCTTTGCGAAAAGAACTGATTTTGTATCACCGCCAATTGGATTAGATTCTAAACAAGAATTTATCGTTACATAATCGCCAAGTTTTATACTTCCAGTGCCTCGCACAAGTATTCTTCCACGCGTTCGGAAATTAGCCCCGTAGCATGCCCCTCGTAATCTTAATATAAATCTATTAATCTGTGTATTTAAGCAGTATTTAAAGCTTCGCGGTATATCGAGAACACTCATTAGCCTTAACCTTCATCAACAAATCATCGTATAATCGAATACAAGTGATTTTAATCCTAGATTGGCTTTCCTGGTTTCATACTCTACTAATGATTATTTCGTTCCAAATATCCCCCTCTATTCAATGTAGTTACCATATCAAAGCAAACTTATAGAACTGCTTTCTCTCTTTTCATGTATACTAAAGAGAATATCATTCCATCTCTTTTCACCAAAAATCCTCTTTGCAGTAGTTTTCAACCCCCAACGGTCTCTAATATAGTCCCAATCAATCCCATCGTAAAGACCGTTATTCTTTCTTAATTCATGTCTCTCATTATAGTTTGACTTTGTTGATACGCCATTCATTGAATAATATGTAAGATTCTGAGGAATGTGATACATTGGAATTCCCTTCTTTACACACCTAATTAAGAAATCCCAATCTGCATGTAACCTATACTGGAGATCCAATCCACCGACACTATTGAACACGCCTTTTCCAGTAAACATACTTTGATGACGGATACCACACATCCCCTTTCTTAAGCCTCTATCCTTCGGATCAATTTGATCAGGAGCATTAATTCTGCGGTATAGCACATTGCCTTTTGAATTTTGATATATATTTGTAGAGTCTCCATAGATTATACAATCATTACTGAGATGCTTTGTTTTAATTACATTTTTTACAATACTCAGTGCATCCTTGTCGAAATAGTCATCGCTATTCAAAAACACTATAAAGTTGCCCTCTGCACTTTGAATGGCCTTATTCATTGCATCGTACCATCCATTATCATGCTCTGAAATCAATCTTAGTGCACCGTCGTAGCGATCTTCAAAACAGTTTATAATCTCTATCGTACTATCTGTCGATGCCCCATCTATTATTAAGTATTCAATTCCTGATAAATCCTGTACAAGAACAGATTCAAGCGTCCTTTGAATTGTACTAGCGCTATTATAACAAACTGTTACTACCGTTATTATTGGTGCCATTCGTATGATCCTCAAATTCCTTACTCACACAACACATTCCAATACAACTCTGAACGTGAGTTCCATGAGAAGCGTTCTGCATTTCTTTTCCCTCGTTCTGTTAGCATTGCCTGAACCTTTGTGTCTGAGACGATTTCATTCATTGCGTATGCAACGCTCTTTGGGTTTTTGGGATTGACTCGAATAGCAGCATCCCCGACTACTTCTGGGAGTGAACTCACATCAGAACAAACTACCGGAACGCCCAGTTGCATAGCCTCAATTGGAGGTAGCCCAAATCCTTCTACAAGCGGTAAAAATAAAAATACCGTACTGTTGCCAATTATTCTATACATCTCATCGTCACTCTTAATAAATTTGTAACAAGTAATTCTCTCTCTAATCTCTTTTGGGATATCAAATCTTTGTGTATTTTCTAACCCAATGATTATTATATTAATTGGTCTCTCTGATATTTCACAGTACTCCAAATATGATTCTATTACTCCATTTGCATTCTTATGAGGAAGGTCAGAAGTCATTGCACAAATATATTGCATATTATTGTTATCTTTATTCGCATATATTCTTTCGCATGCATTGTAAATCACATCGATTTGATGTTCTGGTATCTTACAATATTTTATAATCTCCTGTTTTGATGCTTGAGATATCGTAATTATTTTCTTTGAGCCCTTTGCGGACTGCTTTAGTCTTGACATAATATAGCGGTTTTCGATTCTATTAAAATACCTAGGAAAATACTCATGATAATAGTACGGTATTAAATCATGAATAAGAATTATATCGTATGTTGTATGAATAACAGGAGAATACCCTCGTGGAAAGAAAACTCTATCCGCTTTCAGCTTCTTACAGACTATTGAAACAATTATTAGCTCCCATAAAATCACATGTAGTCTATTCCTTGGGTTAAAGCTCTCAATTTCAACGAATTTAATCCCGTCTGTTTCAAAGTCATCTCTATTCTCCTTATTACCAAGAACTACTAGTTCGACTTCTTCGAATCCATACGCATTCTTTCTTTCACCTAAGTGTTTGACTATTCCCTGAGCAACATTATATATTCCTATACTCTTTCCAAGCCCCTTCACCAATTTGAAACAGTCAATTACAAGTCGCATGTCACTTTCCTCGCACTATAGCATTCCAAACAAATTTGCTATTAGTCAATAAGTATCGCATAAATAGTCTTTTTGGATCCTGTATCAATCGATATAACCACTCTAAATTACAATTTTGCATCCAGTTCGGAGCTCTCTTTATATTGCCGGCATAATAATCAAACGCGGCACCTACACCTACCATTAGCCCTTTTACGATGCCCTGATGCATTGCTGACCATTCTTCCTGCTTTGGCGCTCCAAGCCCTATCCAAATAAAATCGGGAGAAGACGCATTGATCGCCTCGACAATCTCTGAATCCTCCATTGCAGTCATTGGGCGAAACGGGGGGCTATACATTCCAACAATCTGTAGACCTGGATAATTCTGCTCAAGATGTGTTCTCAACCTTACTAATGTCTCTTGCGTTGATCCATAGAAATAATGCTTCCAACCATGCTTTACACTAATTCTTAATACCTCACCCATATAGCTTGGTCCCGTCGTTCTCGTCATTTCTCTGGCGCCACGGCGCTTTCCAACTGTGCTAAGTGGGCCTCCATCTGGAATAGCCATTATTCCACCGTTTTGGACAGACCTATATTCTTCATTTTCAAAGGCCATTACAGTTGTATGCACATTACTTACACATATGTAATCACCGCTAAGTTTTTTAACGTGTTTCGATGTGAATTCAAGCAACCACTCCATGTTAATTGCCGCAATATTTACACCAAGTATTTCAACAGTAGGAATTGATTCTTTTGGTACCGCATGCTTGAATCCCACTTATTATCAACTCTTTTCTATTGGCAGTCTATTAAGCTGCTAATTAGAAATCCAAGAACCGTTTTATTGATTTCAGCATTAGATTTATTCATGCAGCCCACATTTATTAACGTCTTTCTGTAAACAGCCGTAATACTATAGTTTTCTTTGCTGCTGCTTTGCTGTAATCGTACCCCATAATCTACTCGCTTTATTAACCCATGAAATCTGCGGTCCCTCAATGGTTATAACCGTATGAGAGCTAAACTCATCGATGTATTGTATAGCATACTCTAATTTGCTATCTCCTAGACTTCGATGAACCGATACTCCTGCCTGCAAAAGTTCCTCTATCACCACCGATTCCTCATCAACATCATCTAGTTCAACATATGCATCGTGCACTCTGTCGTCTTCAATTAAACTTACGAGGTTACCTAGCCCTATTACAATTGGATAGTGGTCTCCATAGTTTATCTTCGAACGTTCGTTCACGATAATTCCCGTAATCTCGTAACGACGTTCATAGTATCCAAGCAGCACTCGTTCGATAACCCGCTGAGCACGATTGGCGTCGCAGACAACCACTAACTTGGGCAAAAGAGTCGCATGTAATTTTCCATACTTAATAACGCTCCGCCATAGTATTCGAGCAATCAGTATGCCCGTAAAACATGTGATAAATGCCAATAGATACACAAATCGTGAATAGTAGTGCCCTTCCATAAGAAGAAATAGCACTACTGTGTAAAACGCCCACGTAATAGCCATCTGTTGGCCTACGCTTACAAACTCCTTAGGTATACTGCGCAACATCACACCATCTAGATTGCGCATTACAATGTCCACACCAAGAAAAATACCTAGCGCAACCAATCCATACCTTATGAACAGTTCATCGTGCCGAATGGAAATGTCTATTACTCGCCGGGCTTGAATCGCAAGGTAGTATGCCGTAATAAAAGTGATTAGGTCTAAGATAATAAAATCCCAGTGGCGCCCCACATACCCGCCTAACCGTCTTAAAAACCTCATCTATGGCCGCCTATTCAACTTGGTTGCCTTCTTTGGTATATCGTGTAGTTTCAACAATCTTACCCATCGCATCGTATTCGTTTACTTTTACTGCATAACCATCGATGCAGTTAACCGAGTTACCATTCACATCAAAATATGATTCGCGAACTACATGCTTATACTCGTCATATTCCTTTCGAACCTCCGCATATCCGCTCGTATTCGATATGATGTTTCTATCCAAACCATAATATCGTATACGTATCTGATTACCAGCTGCATCGTATTCGTAGGTCATCGAAGCGGTTCCGTTACTCTGTCTACATGACATACCCTGAATATTTAAATACTCACTATATATAACCAGATGAGAATTGTTAAATGTTAATCGCATCTGTGCAAATCCATCTTTGCGCATAACAATACTTCCATTTGTGTCTGCATACATAATTAGTATAGGATCGTCCTGCTCATTATAAACGCGCTTTAGCACAGCGTAACCTTCCGCGCGTGTTATTGGCTTTTCATTTTCGTCAAAGTAGCGCTCTGCGATAGCGCGTCCTTTATCGTCGTAGCTATAGTGTATCCGTGCGTAAGTATTCCATGCCATAGTAGGCTTTCCTTCTACGTCATAGTAGCTCACATCGGTCTTGTTTCCCGTAGCATCATATGTGTTTACCACAATTGAGTAACCACCTAATAACGCAATTGGCATTTCATCTGCTCCATAATACGACTCTCTCATAAGTCTATGATACGCATCGTACTGTTTGCGAACACTTGCATATCCCTCAGTCCCTGCTGCTGGCTTCCCGTCTTCACCAAGCAAACGCTGAAGCGTTTCGTTTCCGTCCTCATCATATTCATGTTCCAAAGTTGCGCAGCCGGACGAAGAGAGAATTGGTTTGTCGTCTACCCCAAAGTACTCCTCACGAATCACCCTATCTTTGTCGTCGTATGTCTTCTTTACTCGCGCATAGTTCTGTGGGAGCAGTATCTTTTGATCGCTTTCGTCAAAGTATTGGATGTCAGATTGATGATCTTTGTCATCGTATGCATATTTAACCACGGCATAGCCAGCAGGTAAAGTTGTGGGATTGCCTTGGGCATCCAAATAGCGCTCCCGCACCACCTGGCGCTTGGCGTTGAACTCTTTCTGCACCTGCGCATATCCAGCATTAAGCGGCGCAATGTTCCCGTTGGCATCCAAATAGGTAATATGGTTCATGTTGTTGTATGTATCATATTCATACACGCAGCCATACGATCTATCCTTCATTTGATACGGATTGCCGTCCAGATCAAAGAACGTTTCTCTTATTTTTCTACCTCTATTGTCGTACTCCGTATGCGTGTCGTAGTCAGGCGTTTTGGCATATGTAATGCCCTGCACCTCTACTTTGTACCCATTCTCCGCAAACATAAGAAACTCTGCGCCCTGTACTTCGTCCGTGGAAAACTCAACTTCCACCACAGCTTTGCCATCCGCATCGAACTGGCTGCGGTTTACCGGCTGCTTCTTAACTACATTGGCACCCCAATCGGTACTCACGCGTACCGAGGCAATCGTATAGTCCTTGCTAGCGCGTTCTTCCATTTCTTCTTTAGGTATGCACAGATCATACGTAACGGTATAAGTCCCTGACCGTAGTTCTAGACCAGTGCCATGAACAAGAGAGCGTTCCTCACCATTAAGCTCGATTGCGCCGTCCGGCGTTAACGGCAAATTGTTGAGCTTTGCCAGCTGCTTTAGGTTGAGTGTCTTACTTTTGGAGTAGTAGCCTGTTAGGTGGAAGCCCTCGTTCTCAAGCGCCTGTATTGCAGCCTTGTCGTTGGTGTAGAGCGCATGCGCGTCAGATATCTGCGCATAGAGGAATCCCCTACCAATAAAGCACTGCGACTCGTAGTTAGCGTCCATAAGCACGGTTACGTTGTTGAGCCGCGCAAGATCCTCTCCATCAAAGAAAGATGAGCTCATACCCCCATATGTTTGCGAATACAGGCCAGGAACTTCATTTGAGTAGAGCTTTCCACCGCTCTGGCTAATTGCTGCCTTAACCGCCTCTATAGCCCCTCTATCTGCATTCACGGTATCCGTAAACCGAGACTCGAATTGCGAGATTACCATGTTACAACCCAGCAACGCAATTGCGAAAAAACCTACGCTTCCTGCTAGCGCCACTATGCTACGCGTTTGCGGTCTCTTACGTCGCAAAACGGCAAGCACGATTTGGTACATGCCATAGCCAGCTACCAGTAATGCAAGTACAACAAGCGTCAACGCAACAAACGTAAGTTTGAGCTTGCCTTTAATCTTAACTCCAACCAAAACGTCCCATGCAGTTCTGGCCAACTGTAAAACGTGGGGACCTGCTACGAGCAGCACGCAAACCAAGATCGCTGCCGTAAGTAGACCTGCAAGGTACTCCAACCTAAGGCCAAGCAAGACCTTGCGATTTTGTACTTGCTCTTTTGCTTGCTCTACACGAGGAAGTGTAGTAGCTGCCAGCACCGCAAAGGGCAGCACGATAAACTCGTTATAGTTAACGTCTAACATATGGTGTTCCGAAACACAGTGGAATGCGATTATGGTAAGCCCTAAGGCTAGTCGCCAATCGCCCAGCTTGGTTGCCTTGCGTGCCATGAGTACCCACAACACCGCAACCACCACAAACAGCACTGCGCCGTACCTGATAAAGATAAGTGGATAACTACTGTCCACAAAGTTGTAACCACTTCTTGCAAAGGTGGAGAAACCGCTACCAACCATATCGAACGGGGTACCAAACCAGCTAAAGCCATGTGTTTTGTACGCTTCTGCCGCAAGTCGTAGTCTACCGGAGAAAACGTAGTCCAACCTATACGCAAAGGAGAATCCTTTTACGTAGGCAAGCATGCCGCCCACCATGAGCACTGCAAATGCTGGAAACGCCAGCGTAACGGCCCACGATGTAATGCTCTTAATTCGTGCGAACAATCCAGCTGGTATCTTGTTTTTCCATTTGCGCAAAGCCCACCAGCAAATAATGGCCAACACCATAAGCGCGCTGCACATCAAGCTCGTACGACTGCGCGCGATAAACGCTGCATTGAGGCATGACAGTACGGCCAGTGCACCAAACACAGCATTGGGTACCCGCTTCCATGCGACCCACGCCATAACACACAGAAAGAAGATGCTCGATGCATAGTCCGTGGGATAACAAAGACCCCATGCGCTGCGAATATGTCCGTTGTTGAGGTACACTAGGTTTTGGATAACGCCGCACAGCGCAGCAAGGATTGCCGCTCCCACAATTGCACCCATAATGCATACGTGCACTTTAAGAGGCTTATAGTAGTCCGTTCCCACCATCCCTATGGTTATTACGGCCAAAAACTTGAGGAACGGGTATTCGACCGATCGAAATGCCAGAAGGTAGGCCACTCCAACTACAGCCGCGCTTGCCACCAAGATTAGCCATCGTTTCAACTCGTCCTTGCGCTCCCAAAGCAAGATGGCGCATTTTATTGTTGCGGTAACGGCAAGACCGGCAAACAGCGCAGACTCCGTCCACGCTGGAACTTTAAATAGGAACGTTGTGCTTCCCTGCGCCAAATACGCAATATAGCAACCGAAGACTGCCAAAAAACAGACCTCGGCCACCTTGTATGGAGTCACTTGCTCCCTTACGTGCGTAATTCTTGACCGTAATTGCAAATTAGCTCCCCTAATGGTATCGCCCAGAGATGCATTCCCCCTAGTACGTATAACCCCTATGCAGCTAGTCTTCTTTGCGCCCGTACTTGTCCAGCTCAAGGTAGGTGCTCCAGAACTCGTCGGACTTGAGGTGGGGACCCGCCTCGCGCCAGCGCTGCTCCACCTGCTCATGCTCCTTGTGGTACCTCAGGGTCAGATTGCGGAACCGCTTCATAAGCGCACGGTAGCGCTGCTTGTTCTTTGTGGCGTAGTAGCCCATGGTACCCAAACGGTTAACAACCAGCACTTTGTTGTGGAAGTGGATGCGATTGGCAGGGTACTGGCTGGCATTGAACTCCACCGCAACGGCCTTGTTGCTGGTTACGCGAGGCAGCGTAAAACGCTGACCGTTGTAGGTCCACCTGTCCAACCTACCATTCCACGGGCGTATGGTGCCAACCTTCTGCTTTGACTGCTCCACGCCAACGCCCTCAATGTGCAGCTCCTCCAGCGGAACGAACTTCTCAGCCTTTGCAGACTTCTCCTTGAGGAGCTTCTCGCACTGCTCGATTCTTATGAATTCGGGACCCTTGAGGAAGTCCTCAACGCCGTCCAGCATGAGCTCGCAGCTGCCGTAGTTGAACTTCTTGATCTCTTGGATGAAGTTCTCCTTAAAGAGCGTCTCGAAGAAGTCCACATGCGGGCACACGCCACTGGCGGCTTGGATTATGAGGCTGTTGCGCACGCCACAGTAGCGCTCGTAGTAGGGGTTGTAGCGATCGTTGAAGTCCTCATGCCAAATGTTTATGCCATTCATGGTCATGAACTCGGGTTTGCATCGCTGGCCGTATTCCGCGTCGTCGTAGCGAATGAACAGCGGAAGCGGCAGGCCCTCGCGCTCGATGGTGGCCATGGGGATGGCGCAGTACCAAAACGCCGCATAGCGGTTATCGCGCGGGGGAAGGTCGATTTCGTTCTTTGCCAACTCGATTTGCTTCTCCATGGAAACACGCTGTTTGATGGGCCCGAAGCGTCCCTTGATGCTGGTAAAGCCCACGTCCTCCACCTGAATGTACTGGTTGCCCATGGAGAGCATGGCGCCACTTACGAATGCTTCCTCAAAGTCCTCGTTTACCAGCGAGAGCAGGTTGAAGGTGCGCTTTATGCTCTCCGACGAGAGCGCCACGTCGTCGTCCATTATGAGCACGTGAGATACGGGCTCCTTCGTTGGGAGGCGCTTGGCCTCCATCATGCCGCGCGCAAAGCCTCCCGAACCGCCCACATTTTTATTGGGAAACACCCACACGCCGTCACCCTCCAAGTCCGCGGGGTCCAGCGTGCGGCCGTTGTCCACCACAATCATAGAGGCGTGACCTGCCACGGGGTCGTTGCCATGCAGCACCTCGTTTTTGAAGAGCGCCACGTTGGAGGTAATGTATTCCTCCTTTTTGAAGGTGGTGGTTGCAATTGCCAGGTGGATGGGACGTACCTGTGACTCTTCCACGTGCGCATACCAGGCGCCATTGCGAATGAGCGTTCTTTCGCGGGCAAAGATACGAAACGCTATGAGCTCGTCCATGGTGTTGGGAAGCTCGTACTCAAAGGTGGTAAAGTCCTCGCTCTGCACGTCAAAGGCGTCCAAGCGCGTCATGCCCACGCCCACCGGTTGCGCGCGCTGCGTGTAGAACTCTATGTGGACGTTGCCACACAGCTCCATGCGAAACACAAAGCTCTGTGCGACGGTGTACTTACGCCACTTTTTGTTTGAAAAGGCATTGAAGTACGTGGAGAAGTCATAGCTCATATTGGGCATAAGCAGGCTCGCGCCGGTATTCGCATCGCGCACAATGGGCGTTGCGGAGCGGTAGTACAAATAGGGATATTGGAAAAACCGGTCGTTGTGCTCCAGTAGCACGTTTGCGAGCTTAAAGTCAATCGTGGACATGCAGTCCTGCCTTTCCTTATTACGGGTATTCGGAACTATGTTAGCGCATTGGGTTCGTAGCGGCGCATGCTGCACCAAAAGTGCGCGAGGAGTGCGGACGGGGGCCTGCGGAGGGCCACATTTCTCCCAGTCTGCCGCAAATACGAGAATCTTACGGCCAAGCCTATCATGAGCGTATAAGGCGTCCCGAATCAATCGTCGGACACAAAGTCGCGTCCAACGTTTTGCCGTCCCTCTCCATGTTGCACAGCATCGCCTCGCAATTGGCCCTTACCGTCCGCACAAGCTCGGGCCCCATTTTGCGAACTCCGCCAATGTACAGGTTGTCGTGTACCACCTTTTCCACCTTATCGTGTACGAGGATGGCAAGCCGCTCCATGAGGTCGCGGCACGCGTGCTCATCAAGCTCGTTGCTGCGAGCAAAACGATCTATGTTCGAGCCCGTTAGCCGTCCAAAGCGCTTCTCTTTACCAATGGGCATGGCAGCCACACGCGCGCCCCTTTTTTTCTTGGCGTAGGGAAAGATACTTGCCACGTCGTAGAGTGGCGCCAAAAATACGTCGTCGTCGGCCAAATGCATAAGCGAGTAGTTCTTCGCGTGTGCGTCGGTTGCGCCAATAAGGTAGTTAAAAAAGAGCGCGGACACAAAATCGTTTATGCTCCGACCATCTTGGTCCGCAGCCAGTAAAACAAGAATCTCTGCAGGAGAGGGTGTGTATTTATCTTTGGGCATGTACCCCAAGGCCTGACACAAGTCTTCCTGATGGAGTCGCAAAACCAATCCGTTGGAAGTGATTTCGCGATCGTATCGCTCCACCACAATTGCTGGGACTCCGTCAAACTCCTCATACGATACGGGAGCAACTTGCAAACCACACTCCCACGCAAGCCTCATGCACAAGTACTCATCAAGGCTCTGCAGGGAAAAGCCTTCCACACCTGGCTTAAACAGGTGGGTAGTCGCTGCGGAACCACGGCAGCTGTTCCAATGCCCGCCAATCCTAGCAAGCGAAATCTTGCCCTGCGCCCCACCAAGCGACCAATGTTCCTCGGCTTCGGTCCACACTGGGTCAGTACTAGACTTCGCTTCCCTTAGCCTGCGACCTATTTCCACATTGGAAATGGGCTCGTAGGATCCCTCTTGCATCAAAACAGTAGCCACCTCGTCCGGCGGGCATAGCTGAACCGCCCCCGGACAATCGCGACCAAAATGCTCAAGAAGCAAAAAAGGGTTAGTGTGGCTACACCCTGCCTGCTCGGCCATGCTATTCCGCACGGCGGAGTTGTCTGGCAACAAGCCTTCGATCCAAGGCCTAACGACGTCGTCGTTAAAAGGGCCGTCGCCCTTTGACATTCGCACACTCACACTGGGACCGTCATAAGACCGATCGTATTCAAAGCGAGCAAACCCTCGCTCGTACACGTCTATTTTGCCCGCATATTCACCTTGTACGAGAACTGCGAGAGTTTGCGAGACCATTCGATAGTTGCGCTCGTCGTTAGCCCCTCGCCTTGAGTACGGCAAGCTCATCACCTCCCGCCGTAAAACGGCTGCGAAAACGCTCACGCGCCGCTGCTGCGTCCTCGCTCGGCCGCGACGGAAGCTCCTGCTTTGGGAATACGCTAATCTGCAGGCCGAGCGCGTCGAAGACCTTGTACAGCGTGTCCAGGCGGATGCCACCCGTACGGCCTGCCTCTATGTTTACGACGGTGTGCCGCGACACGTCCGCCCGCTCCGCGAGCTCGCGCTGTGATAGCCCCAACCTTGTCCTTTGGTGATAAACGGCATCGGCCATTCTGAGTGCCACATCGTACACGGGTACTCCTCGCTATAGTGTTCATGTTAGTGAACACTATAGCACACGCAGCCTGCAGATTGCCGCCTTGCGAATGCGCTTCGGGCGCACTTCGGAGGACCGTGCGCACTTCTCCGCGCCGGCCCTTTTGCCGGGGCCACTTTTCGGCCCGCAACCCTCCCTGCCGGGAGCACTTCTCAGTGCTGGCCCTTTGCCAGGGCCACTTTCCGGCCCGCAACCTTCCCTGCCGTGCGCACAAACGGGCGATTTGTGTACACGGTGGGGACGTCCGCGGACCGATTTGTGTACCCGGCGGCTCGCGTGAGGGGCCGGTGCCACTTTTCGGCCCGCAACCTTCCCTGCCGTGCGCACAAACGGGCGATTTGTGTACACGGTGGGGACGCCCGCGGACCGATTTGTGTACCCGGTGCCGCTGGCGCTGCGGCAAAGTGTGCCCCGGCGCCGCAGACACCGCGGCAGAGTGCGCCCGGTGGGGACGTCCACGGACCGATTTGTGTACCCGGTGCCGCAGACGCGCTCACTTCCACACGCGCTCAATTGCAACAGAATGCCGCTTCGTCTTTGTGTCATAGGTAATGCCCACAAGCAGCAGCGGCCCACCATAGTCTTGCAGCACCTTTGGATAATTGCGGTCACGAATCTGATCCAACGCAGAGCTCACGGGCTTGTTCCATTTGAGCTCCACCACCATCGCAGGAATGCGCGCGTAACGTTTGGGCAAATACACGATGTCGGCGAAGCCATGACCACTCGGCAGCTCCTCTACCTCGGCATACTTTTCGATTGCGGTAAGGTAGGCGAGCTTTACGGCAAAGCGCAGCGATTGTTCCTCGTTGTACCAGTCGGGTCCCACGCGAGAGTTGTGCGCGGCCTCCACGGACGCCGCCACGCCCTCGGCATCTCCCGCAAGCGTGGCCTGCAAGGTTTTGTCTGCCGCCTCCACCAGACGCCGCACCTCAGGATGCGTCCCCCGTTCCAGGGAGTCCACGAACTCCAAGCGCACTTCCTCGTTGGGCACACGCACGGTGGACGACTCCTCGTCGTAGGTCACGTAGCCTAGGTGCACGAGCGCGGTAAACACGTCATCGGCGTCGTTAACCTCGCGCATGTCGTTGTCGAACTTTCGAGGGTTTATTGCCAGTCGCTCCCCCGCCACCAGATCGGCGACCTTGTTTTGGAGCCCGTCGAAGTCTCGTTCGATGTAAGTGAGCAGCGAGTCGTAGGCGGTGACCGTCCAGTACGAGGCAAAGCGACCGCTTTCCATGGCGCGCATAACCGAAAACGGCGCATATATGTGCAACGGCGCTCCACCCTGTGGGCTGGGCAATTCGTAGCCGTCGTACCAACGCCTGGCCTCTTCGAAGTCCATGCCATGCCGATTGCAGAGCGCGCGGACCTCGTCCTCGGTAAAGCCCACATAGGGGGCATATCCCTCCGGCGACAGCATGGTGTACTCTCGGAACTCCGAGATGGCGGACTGCGTGTTGTAGCGCTTTATGGGCAGAATGCCCGTTATGTAGGCAGCGGCAACGGCCTCACCAGTAAAGCCGGCGTTCTTGAACAATGTGCGCAGGAAGTCGACGTAGCGGCGCGCCTGCTCCTCGCCGCGCTCTCGGATGGGGGCGTCCCACTCGTCGATGAGAAACACAAAGGGGCGCCCGGTGTGGCGCACAACAGACAGGATGGCGTCGATGTAGTAGTCAGAGGTAGAGGCGATGCCTGGGAAATCTGCGCAGAGGTCCCTCAGTATGGCTTGCGTCGTGGCGACAACAACGTCCTCTCCCCGGTGCAAGAGATCCGTCATGTCCATTCGAATGACGTTGTGCGCGTTCAGGTGCTCCTCGAACGACGGGTCGCGCGCTATGGCAAGGCGTTCGAACAACGAGCGCGAGTCGCAGCCGCAGGAGTAGTAGGAGCACAGCATCTCGGCCGCATAGGACTTACCGAACCGACGGGGGCGACTTACGCAGATGAGTCTTCGGGGACCGCCCATCGCCTCGTTTACGAGGGAGATAAGCCCGGTTTTGTCCACGTACTCGCCCCTCAGTGCAACGGCAAACCCGCTATTGCCGGGGTTTACGTAGGTTCCCATGGCACACCCCCTCCTCCCGCATACCAAACGTTATGCACACTCGATGCCACAGACCAAGGGTACCATAAGGGTTGCAGCTTTCTGGGACGCTAGTGCACTTCTCAGCGCTGGTCCTTTTGCCGGGCGCACTTTTTGGCCCGCGGTCTTCCCTGCCGGGCGCACTTCTCAGCGCTGGCCCTCCCGCCGGGCGCACTTTTGCGCCCTCAACCTTCCCTGCCGGGCGCACTTCTCAGCGCCGGCCCTCCCGCCGGGCGCACTTTTGCGCCCGCAACCTTCCCTGCCGGGCGCACTTCTCAGCGCCGGCCCTTTTGCCGGGCGCACTTTTGCGTCCGCAACCCTCCCTGCCGTGCGCACAAACGGGCGATTTGTGCGCCCGGTGGGGACGTCCGCGGACCGATTTGTGTACCCGACGCCGCCTGCGCCGTCATTCGCGGACCGGAAAGTGGACCCTGCGAGACCCTCACGACAAACCCATGAAGTGCGCTCGACGGGAAAGGTCACACGCCAAACCCGCCCAGAACCCCAGCCACGGGCACTAGTATTTAGTCAGATATGGTATGCTTTGCACAGTTTTTTTGTTCAAAGCATGTCAAGGACTAATTATGCGACTACTAAACGTTTTCTTCGAACAGTTGTCATTGTTCGTAGACGAGTGTACCCAGTTCGACTTGTTCGCAGAGGACAAGGTCCCGGCATCTGACGAGTCCACCTTCTGCATTGCAAAGCCAATGTACACAAACAACGTGCTCTCAATTGCCGGCATCAACGCAACGGGTAAAACCACGGTGCTCGGCCTACTCGAACTCACGATAAACGTCATAAATGGCAAGCCGTTGGCGAGCGCCTCGAGCTACGAAGGAATCCTGTACAGAATCCGAACAGGCATTGGCATATGCGCCGTATTCGAGCAGAACGGCGAGATCTACGTCCTCGAGTCGCAGGCAAGCCTTCTTTTGAAGCCCCCCACAAACGTTACCCAATGGAGGGACGCGCTAGGATTCACCGACGAATCGCTATACCATTGGCGCAAACCCCGAAAGCCCAGCAAGGCGACGCTTTCCAACATAGACGCACTGGTTGGCGGATGCGAGCTGCTGCTTGAGCGAAGGCACATGACAGACCGAGACAAAAGCTTCCTCAGCCACAACGTAAGCATCGCAACCTCCGTAACCAAACGCGACACGCTCTGCCTGTATCAGTCGGCGTTCGACACGCACGACGAAGTCGATGTCTCGTTTTCTGGCATATCCGAAACGCTAAGAGTGTTCGACCCAAGCGTGGAGAGCCTTGACCTAAAGGAGGACGGCAAATCATGCGCCGTCTTCTTTGCGAACGGTTCGTTTGCCTTGACCTCGGTCGACTTACTTGAAATGTACCTCTCGTCGGGAACAATCAAAGGCCTCAGGCTCATAAAGAGCGCCGTCGAGGTGCTTTCCTCTGGCGGCTATCTACTCGTTGACGAAATCGAGAACCACCTCAACAAGCAGCTGGTAAACGTACTGATCGACTTCTTTCAGTCGTCTGATACGAATCCCAATGGGGCGACGCTCGTGTTTACTACGCACTACCCCGAGGTTCTTGATCGCATCCACCGAAAAGACAACGTCTACTTCCTGACGCGAGACATGCAAACGCGGCAGGTGAGAGCGATAAAATACTCATCCAAGGTGAAACGCATCGAGAACAAGAAGAGCGAGGTGTTCTTGTCCAATTACATCGGAGGCACAGCCCCAAGGTACTCAGACGTTCAGGCACTGCGCGCACTGGTAAGGGAGGCTACGTCCCATGGTACCCAGTAAAGCGCTCGAGCACCTTCAAGGTTTTCATCCCATTATCTCGTGCGAAGGAACGGGAGAAGAGGTGGTAGTAAAAAAGCTCGTGGCGGCCGATGCGCTCGTGTTCCCCTCGTGTGACGTTGTTGACATTACGCGCAAGCGCAAGGCACAGGTAATTCAGAGCGATTACCTTGGATTTGAGTATGACTGGCCCGTTTGCATCATGCGAATCTTGGATTCACCACGCGAACGGTTTAGGCTCGGACACCTATACGCAGATCGATTTCCCGTTGTAAATGTCTACACGCGGCCAGAGATAGAAATGCTTGTCATTATTCGTAAGGGCAGGTACCACGATTACTCAAAGAAGAAGTCGTCAATGAAGCCCAGTGTGTATTGTAAGGATGTTCTGGGGCTACATGATGTAAAGAGTGCCACTTTTTTGGAAGATTATTGGGACGTGGAAAGCATCGTTGTTGCTGCTCAAGAGTATCGCAGACTATCGCACTTGGAGCGCAACGAACTCTGCCTAGCGGACGTTGTTAAGTAACGGCTCAGGCTCAGGCTCACGCTCACGCGCAATGCCACATCGCGCACTTTTCGGCCCGCGGGCTTCCCTGCCGGGCGCACTTCTCCGCGCCGGCCATCCGCCGGGGCCACTTTTGCGCCCGCAACCTTCCCTGCCGTGCGCACTTCTCAGCGCCGGCCATCCGCCGGGGCCACTTTTCGGCCCGCGGGCTTCCCTGCCGGGCGCACAAACGGGCGATTTGTGTACACGGTGGGGACGTCCGCGGACCGATTTGTGTACCCGACGCCGCCAGCGCCGCGGCAGAGTGTACACGGTGGGGACGTCCACGGACCGATTTGTGTACCCGGCGCCGCAGACGCCCCCGCAGAGTGCGCATAGCGCCGCCATCTGCGGACCGAAAAGTGGACCCACAACCCTCGCAACGTCACTCCATCCCAGACCGCTCCGCCCCAGCTACCTTGCCTGCACGCATGGGACCAGGCCGTACACATACACGATGTCAGAGGCGTCGTCGTACTCGTACACCAAATCAAACGGGGCAACAACGTACTTGCGTACACCTTCCCCGAACTCTTGCACGATTGATCGCGGCACGTCCGTGGAGCCCATCTGGGGAAAGGACTCAAGGTTTCGCAGTGCCGTATACACATGACTGAGTAACCGTTCGGACCGAATGCTCGAGGCATCCTCCACAAACCTCTCCGTAAGCTCGACCCTAGGCACGCCTTGCCCTCCTGGACTCTATGGCAGCGAACCCCTCCTCCAGCGAGAGCGTACGACCAGCCTTCACGTCCGCGCGGCCATCGCGCACCGCCTGCGCCATGCGCTCGGCGTAGAGCGCCTCGTCCGCAGCGCGCTGCAGACGCCGCTCAAAGACCTCCTCGGAACAAAACACAAACGCTCCGTTGCCATTCTCTGTTATGCGCACGACGTCCTTGCGAGCCGCGTCCTTTACCTCGCGCTGGCGGTCGCGCAGCGCAACCGACGAGTATATAGCTTCCATCTGATTCACCCAAGTATTCTGTCCGTTAATCCGTACGTTATTCTGTACATTATACTCTTTTGGGAGCTGAGGGGACGCAAAGGCAATCGGTGACTCCAGCAGCTATTCTGTCCTTCTAACTCGCATGCCGCTGCATCAAATATCTTGCAGCGTGAACGAGATTTATCATATTAAAACCAGTGGTAGGTTCCATACCTTTGAGGCCGAACATCCCCCGAAGGAAAGGCTATGCCTATGGAGCAACAGGAGGACACTCGAATGCGAACTACACCCTCCTTTTATCCGAGGACAGCAAGAGCGGTCTTCAGTTTTTTGAAGCGCTTTTGCGGATTCACATGTGGATTGCATCACGTCTAACGGAAGGTCCGGCATATTGACGGAAGGTCCGGCATACACAAGTGGTTGAGCAAGCACCTCGGACAAAAGGTGTTTGTGATTGCCGACGGGGCGGCCTTTGGATCGGATGTCTCACGCGTTCTTTCGCCTCAGGCGCAACATCCAAAAAACATACGGCTGCGCCTGCCTGAGTCATTCGAATGGCTGCTGCTTAAATCTGGATTGCTAAAGGACAGCCATCTGTCTGACGCGCCGCAGGACCCTTCTGCATACATTGACTCAGCCGAGTACCTTAGCTGGGAAAGGTTTTTTAGGGCCTGTTGCGTGACGAGACGTTGGGCACACCATTTGAGTACCACAAGTCACTGCTAGCAGAAACTTGGACCGTTCCTACCAATGTCAGCAAGGTGATGTCTCTCACAAAGAGTGGAAACGTACGATAGTCGCGTTTGTGCAAAGAGATGGCCTTGTGTGGATCGTGGGGCTGTGGTGTTTTTGTTCGCGAAGGCCCTGCCGGGCGCACTTCTTCGCGCCGGCCTTTTGCCGAGGCCACTTTTGCGTCCGCAACCTTCCCTGCCGGGCGCACAAAAGGGCGATTTGTGTACCCGGTGGGGACGTCCGCGGACCGATTTGTGTACCCGGTGCCGCGAGAGAGGGGCTGGGGCCACTTTTTGGTCCATGGGCTTCCCTGCCAGGCGCACTTCTCAGCGCCGGTCCATCCGCCGGGGCCACTTTTCGGCCCGCAAACTTCCCTGCCGGGCGCACTTCTCAGCGCCGGTCCATCCGCTGGCGCCACCACCACCCGCGAGCCAAAAAGTACATCCGGCACCACTGGCGACAAAAGCCCACGCTCCGCGCCACGCCTCCCGAGCAAGCCCTACCGAATTCGCCTAACAATAGACCGCCTCACGCGACCGACCCGCGACTTTACCTTCTTCGCCACGCGCGCAACCTGCGACTCCCTGAGCTGCGCAAGCTTTACGTGGTCGAGACAATACGCAAGGTAATGCCACTCAATGGGGGAAAGCTCCCGCTTAACCTCACGAGCCCCCTCCGCACTCAGCTGAGCAAAGCTCGTCGCCGCCCGCCGCGAAAGCCTTTCCACCTCCGCAACCGCGGCACGCTGCATTCCCTCGTCATAGGGCAGCGCACCCACAACGCGCGGCAGCTCTATCGCAATCCGCAACATCGTGCAAATGTTACTCATCCCACCATAAGACGGATCGAGCAGCCACTTGCCCGCAACCTCAACTCCAGACGCACGACATAGAAGCTCCAGCACAAACAGTTCGTCGAGCCCATCGAAGCCCCCACACAGGATTAGGTCGTTGTCCACAATCAGCTTCCTGCGAAGCATCTTGTCGGACAAAGACCCCCATGGCTTATTCGCAGCAAACGCGTCGGCCAGCCACTCGGCTCCGTTTGCGGGATCGTCTCCATAGCATTCGGCCACAATGAGGTTCGCATCGCTTGCAAGGGCCTTGCGCGCTGCTTCTACCAGCATTTTTGCAGGGGGAATCGCGTTGCGGGTACGCATGAGCAGCACATACTCGCCTCGAGCTGCGGCAATCCCGTGATCCCAGGCAGCGGCATGGCCTTCGGGCACTTGCCTCAAAACGGTAACGTTGCGGTTGTTCCGCGCGAACTCTTCCATTACGCGCAAGGTATTGTCGCTTGATCCGTCGTCCACGCACAGCAGCTCCACCAGCGACAAGAACTCGCCGTTTTCGCTACCCGCATTCCCAATCGCAAACGCTTCAAGCATCCTCCGAATGGACCCCTCCTCGTCGCGGGCTGCAAGCACCACACTTACCAAGGGGCAGTCTTCCTCGGCACGCGCCACAACCTCGGCTGGAAGCAGCTCGCGCGAGGTGAGTCGCATGGCGTGTGGACCGCAGGTGCTTAGGTACATCCCCACGGGATCACGCAGCAAAAGCTCCAGCGACTTGCTTTCGGCAGGCGAAAACAGGCTCTTGTCCAAGGATCCGTTGAGCTCGCTTGCAACAAACTCCCTATGCGCGGCGCAAAGAAACTCCCACTTGTACTCGGGCGCAAGTCGCCTATAGTTCCACAGATATTTCTTGAACTTCGTAATCATGAATCGCGGGAGTATGTTGGACTCCCCTCTTTTGTTAAGCCACTCCTCAAAGACGCGCATCTCGTCGCAGATGCAATACACCTTGCCCGCCGACTTTACCGAGGACTCCTCGTTGTCCACGCGGTAGTGCAAATAGCCCTCCTGCAGGGCAATCGCGCTTTTCGCCGCAGCGCAAACCATAAGGTAGAAGGCGGTGTCTTGGTAGGATGCGCCAGGAGACTCGTTAAAGCGCACCCCAGCCTCCTCGAGCATCTCCCGCCGGTAGATGCCGCTCCAAATCGCGGGGGGTGCACCAATAAACTCCAGGTTTTCTCGTGGAACGAACACGGCATCGCCAATGGGAGCCAACGGCTCAGCCAGAACGTCGCTCTTGTCCACAGACGTCCTGTATTCATAGTAATTCGACTTAGCAACGTCCGCCTTCGCAGCTTTGGCCGCGCGCAGCAGGGCCTCGAACATGTTGGGCTCGGCCCAGTCGTCCGTCTCTACGATGCCAATGTATTCTCCGCGCGCGGCGTCGAGCCCTAGGTTCATCTGGTGCCCATAGCTCTTCTTGGGCGAGACAATAACACGCACGCGCGCATCGCGCTGCTCGTACTCGCGGAGTACCTCGAGCGTGCCGTCGGTGGAGCCCGCGTCAATGCATATGACCTCGATGTTGTGCAGCGTTTGGCCAACGACACTCTGCATGCACAGTTCTATGAACGGCCCCACGTTGAGGGAGGGCATGAGGATCGAGACTGCAGGCTTGTGCGATGCTTCGCGTTTCATACTTACGCTCCCAACTCATGTAGCACTTGCACGACCTCTTTGCACCTGCATTCCGGCTGCTCGCCGTAGAAGTCGTTCACACGACGCTGGTACTTCTCGGGCATCTTGCAGTCGGACTCCACCAGGGCGATTATTGCGTCCACCGTTTGCTCCAAATCGCTGCACACGGGCCCAAAGCCATCGCGCCTGTAATCAAAATAGCCCTCGCTATAGGTATGACCCGCAAAGAATTCGACCCTGTCGAACTGTGCATACACAACCGGCTTTCCCAGAAGGACAAAGTCAAACGGAACGCTTGAGAAGTCCGAAACAAGAGCCGCCGCATCAACGAAGGCATCGCGATACACGCAGCGCTCCACAACCTCGGAGCGCGCGCCAGGCCTAAACTTATGCGCCTCTTGCACGTGATTTGGATGCATCACGAGTTTAAGCGTATAGCCATTCTGCTCCAAACACGTCTGCAAGCGAGGGTCGCTTATGAGCGCCTGGTAAAACGTATAGTAGCTCGATTTCTCGAAGAGCGGGTTGTGCGCATAGGTACCCGTCTTGGCGTCAAACTCTCCAAGGATGAGCGACTTTCTCCAGGTAGGCATAACATAGATTGCTTTCGAGGGCCTTTGCGTAGCCGCCTGGGCAAGAAGCGCGTCGTGCCTCGGAAGCCCAGTCTGTCGTACGACCTTCTCGTCGTAGCCGTAGCCACCACGCACGATAGACTCCCACTCACGGTAGGCAGAGGTCACAAAGAGCGAGGCGTTTTTCGTATATCGGTTAAACCATTCCGAAAGGTCATCCTTTATAACACCATGCTGCAAAAAGGCATAGCGAAACCCGTAAAGGTCCTTGAGGAACGGACGCCTTGGCCCAAGCGCGTTGATTGCCCACTCGTCGCCCGAGGAAGACGCTATTACGTTTGCGCGCAAGAAGAGCCGTTTGTACTCAAAGCTGTTGTACTCCACAACGCGCCCGCCATACGAGCAGACCCGATCCCAGTCCTTCGACTTGCGCGACAGGGTAAATACCGGCTCAACGCCCTCCTGCGGGTGTTCGCAGAGCCAGGCAAAGAGCGCCTCGCCATTGTCTCCCGCCGTAAGGGGACGATCCGATATGAGCCACACCTTTGTTGGCGAAAGCTCGCGACGACGGCGCGCCTCCAACGCGATGGCACGCCATACGGCGTAGTGAGCTCCCCATTCGTGCGTGCGAACAAGATCCGCGCGAAGCAGCTGCTCAAGGGCGGCAGCCTTTGCCGGATTGTTCTTTTCCACTATAAGCGACCCCTTTTGGGGATAGCCCTTCTCTGTGAAAGCGCCTGGAATATCCCTTGCTGTGAACAGGCATCCGTCATGCTGCCAGTAGGAATGGGTTAGTCCCCCATTGATGCCCACGAACTTGCCGAAGGCAAGCGTAACCGGGACTTCCTTGTTTGCGATTTGGAAGTGGGGAATCACCTCCGCGCGTTTGCCATCCCACGGAAGCTCCACGGAAAAGCCAGTCAAGCAAAATTCGTCCTGCTTAAAGGGCGTCACCACCTTAAGATACGGACGCTCGACAAATTGCACCTCTTTGCTTTCGTCCCCACATGCAAACTCAAGGGCGAGGCTGGACTTCGCGAACTCGCTCAAAAACTCAAAGTGCCCCTCAAGCGAAATTTTGCCTTCGCCCGCCCGCAAGAAGGCTATGTGCACCGATGGGAGCTTTTCGTCCATGTGCCACATAACCACGTTGCCTTGCGCGCGTTGCCACACGAGGTCTGTGCCCTGTACGCAAAGCGACATTTGGATGTCTTTGGCGCTCGTGCCGTACTTGAGCGACATCGCATACACAACCTCGTTGACGTCCATCTCGCGCTGCGCCACGATTATTTGGTCGTCTATGTCTTGCAGGAGCTCTACGAGAGTTTGTTTATAATCGCGCGCGACTTGCTCGTCAACAAGCGGGCTCACGCGCACCTTAAGGCGCCATTGGATGTCGTACATCACGCAGTACTGGATGTAGGGAATCACCTTGCCAAAACGCTCACGCGAGAGGTCGAACAACGCTTTGTAGCAATACCTTGGCGTCTGATCGTAGTAGGATGCCTTGAAGGTGCTGGTGTCTATGGCGGAGCCGCCGCCCGCGCGCTTGCGGTACATATAGGCTCCGCCCGCGCATGCGCCGTAGGATCCCAAGTCCATGAGCAGCTCGTTTACCAGCGCAAAGTCTTCCGAGACCTCGAGCTCCGTGTTAAAGCGCAGGCTCTTGAGCAATTGCGACTCCACGAAAAGGTTGCTGAACGAGTGTTGGACGCAATCGATGTCCTTGTTGAGGTCCACCACGTGGTCGCGCGCAAACTTGTAGTCAAGCGCGTGCGGGGCGTTGCGCGCGCCAAAGAAGCGATGCCGCTCAGCGATTGCCTGCTGTTCGGGATGGGCGGCATGGAAGGCGAGTGCCTGCGCAAAGGCGTCTTCCGTCCACATGTCGTCGGAGTCCAGGAAGTTTACCCACAGGCCGCGGGCGCGGGACAGGCCCGTGTTGCGAGCAGCCGAGACGCCCGCGTTTGCCTGGCGCACGAGCTCGACGTTTTTGGGAAAGCGGTTTGCCCAGCGTTGGCAGATGGCGGCCGAGCCGTCGGAGCTGCCGTCATCAACGAGAACGAGCTGGATGTCGCCGAAGCCAACCGTCTGGTTTGCGACGGATCGTATGCACTCTTCGAGGTATTCCTCGGTGTTGTACACAGGCACGATTACGGTAAAGACAAAGTCCAGACCAGCACGTATGGCACGTATGCGCTCGGATTCGAGGGCTTCCTCCACTACCCTGTGGTCATAAGGCTTTGCAAACTCCTTGCAAAGGTGCAGGCTGCCGTTACTTCCCTTTTTGGCCATGCGGTATCACCTCATGCTTGTTTTGGGATTATGTAAGTCATAGACAAATGTAGCAGCTTGGTATGGCTCGCGTGAGCCGCATTTGACAAAACCTCTAAGTTGGCATGGTGTGGCGCGGGGGCTGGGGCGGGTGTGGCCGCGGGCGTCCCTGCCGGGCGCAGTTCTCGGCGCCTCGCCTGACCCCGGGGCCACTTTCCGACCCGCAAACCTCCCTACCGTGCGCACTTCTCGGTGCCGGGTCCACTTTTCGGCCCGCAACTTTCCCTGTCGGGCGCACTTCTCGACGGCGCTCCTTTTGCCGGGTCCACTTTTTGGCCCGCAAACCTCCCTACCGTGCGCACAAATCGGCCATTTGTGTACCCGGTGGGGACGTTTGCGGAGCAAAAAGTGTACCCGGCCCCTTCCGGCCCCAGGAGAGTGCGCACAGCAAGGACACCCGCGGACCAAAAAGTGTACCCGGCCCCTCGGCCCCAAGAAAGTGGAACAGGCCCCGAATTGACTAGGCGTCGCAATCGGAACCGTCCATTACGACTGCATTCGCTTGCGCTTTCGCCGATGACACAAAGAGCGTCACAAGCTGCTTGGCCATGCCTCCGTGTTGTGGAAAGGCGCCGGGAGGCCAAGGCCTGCCGGATGCCGGCGCGGCGGCGCGGCGGCGCGCCCACCGTTGCGATCACGCAAAACGGACCCCGTTTCGCTTTCAAACTCGCCTTAGTGTTTGAAATTCGAGGCCGCATCTCCCAAGGGGGCAGTATGGAGCCCTGCGTCGCCGCAGGTAGAAAGGCCGAAAATGCGGGCCCGCAAATACGGACCCCGGAAAACCAAACACTAAGCCCGCTTCGGAAGTGAAAGGGGGTCCGTTTTGCGTATTCTGACTCATGCGCGCGTCGTGCCATCGTTATTCGCGGAGATGACGCCAGCGTCGCTATGATGGCCGTAGCGCAGGAGATCGGCGCGGGCGGGTCCGCTTCCGAGCGGCGGGTGCCCCTGCCGTGCGCACTTCTCGGCGGCGCGCCTTTCGCCGGGGCCACTTCCCGGCCCGCGGGCCTCCCTGCCGGGCGCACTTCTCGGCGCCGCGCCTGACCCCGGGG
>JAFWKQ010000078.1 GCA_017545665.1 Atopobiaceae bacterium | reverse complement strand
TACGCACGTCCGTGCGCTCTCATCGACCCTTGGAGGCCAAGGGTTGCGTCGCCGTGGTAGGGCGCCGACACGGGAGCCTCACGGCAAACGACACCAACGCTCAAGCATTTGTGCGCGTTTCCGTGAGGCCCTTGGCGGGGCGCGTGCGGCGGCGCCTTCGGGAGGGGTGCCGGGGATCATGTGGGCGGCGATGGGAGACGCTCGCGTAAGGGACGAGGGGGCGGGCCACGGGTGGGCGTGGCAGGCCCGCCACCATCGCCGCGGAGTGGGATGTGGGAGGGGCCCACGGAGCGGTGCGGCCCACACGCGAGCGTTGCCCCACGATCTCTTGAAAGGCAGCTCACGGCGTGGGCCCCGCGGGCATCTTTTGGCTTGCGTGTTACGACCTGCCGTAACACGCGATAAGGGCCGTAACATGGAGAAAGTGCAGGTGAGAAGACCTTTTGCATGCTCCTGTTACTGTGTTACGGGTATCTCTCACTAAAAGTGAAGAAAGAAGCGAGCGCATGGATAAGTGTCTGCCAGCCGGCCGTAACGCCGTAACAAGGTCACGTCCGTGTTACCCGTCCCCAGGCACGCATCGGGGATGGGTAACACGCCAACGTGCGGTCTCACCTGCATGTTTGCCATCTCTGTTACCCGTTACCGATAAAACGGTAAGTGCAAGGGTATGAGAAGAGGTCACGGGACGAAGGTGCTGAGAGACGCGGAATGCCACGTTCTTCGGTAACGGGTAACAGCCACCACGCCCGCTCCGTAAGCACGGGGCACCCGATCGGCTGTGGCGGTCCCACGGCGCGAGGATCGTGGTCATCCATGGACAAGGGACAGGGTCGTTCGGACCCTGTCCCCCTGTCCGTGGACCGTCCTTGGCGTGTCCGGACGGACAGGCGGACAGGAAACATATAAGGGTTTCCCGTCTGTCCGTCCGCCGAATCAACGAGCCTCGCGCTGTCCGCTGGGAATGTGCGCGTTGTCATCAACGTGCTGGCACACGCGAAGCTCCTTGCGTGCACGCCTCTGGAGAAGAAGTACAGGGTATAGAAGAACATGATGACGCCGGCGACGACCCCGCCGCCATAGCCGAACAATGCCGAGCATATGACGAGGCCCGCGATCAGGATCATGTTGGGGTTCGGGATGTCGAAGAAAAAACGAACATGATGAGCATCGCCATGATCAGCACCGTGAGGATTACCCTCTTTGGTAAGCTGACCTGGAGCTGCAGCAGGGTCTGATTGCGATCAACCTGGTTCATTGTGTTACCACCGCTACGCGCATTCAATTGTTTTGCCCAGTTTCTCGAAGCTCTCGACCGGCATGGGCTTGAAGAAGTAGTAGCCCTGCATCTCGGAGCAGCCGTGTTCCCGGAGGAAGTCGGCCTGCCCCTTGGTCTCCACACCCTCCGCAATCATCTCCATCCCCAGCAGGCCCACGAGCCTGATCATCTCGCTCACGATGATGCGGCTCTTCTCCATGTCGCCCGATCTGGTGAGGAAATGGAGGTCTAGTTTTATACGGTCGACCGGAACCTCCTTCAACATGTTCAGAGACGAGTAGCCGCTGCCGAAGTCGTCCATCTCAACCGCGAAGCCGAGCTCGCGGAGCTTCTGTGTGGTGCTTATCAGCAGGTCTGGATCGTCGACGAAAGCGGTCTCGGTGATTTCGACCCTCAGCTGGTCGGGTGTTAGGCCGTACTTTTGGATGAGCCTGACGAAGTGCCCAGGTATGTCACCGTCCTCGCGGATGTCGCATCTCGAAAGGTTCACCGAAACGGACAGGCGCCTTCCCTGTCCGTTCCACCGCGCGAGGTCCTTGCAGACCTCCTCCCAGATGAAGCTGTCCAGATTGTAGATGAGCCCCGTCTCTTCCAGCACGGGGATGAACTCCGAGGGCCGTATCCACCCGAGCTTGCCGTGCTCCCAACGGCAGAGCGCCTCGACGCCTGTGATTGTTCCAGACTCGTAGTTCACCTGGGGTTGGTACCAGACCCGCAGCTCGCCGTTCTCTATCGCCAAGGGCAGGTGGCTCACGACGTCGGCACCCCGCTTGCCCTTCTCCCACTGCTCGGGGTTGTAGAACTCGCAGCCGTCCTTGCGGGTGTCGCGTACGCGCTTCTCTGCCACGCGGGCGAGGTCGAGCATGTGGTCGATGTCGATGTTGCGGTAGTCTTTCGGTTCAAGCACGTACACGCCGCCGCAAATTTGGATACGGGTCTCTTTGCCGCGATTGACGAAGTAGTTTCTTACG
>JAFWKQ010000077.1 GCA_017545665.1 Atopobiaceae bacterium | reverse complement strand
GATGCCCTTGCCGCTCACGTCGGCGATCAGGAAGCCCAGGGTATGCTCGTCAATGAGGAAGAAGTCGTAGAAGTCGCCGCCCACCTCCTTGGCGGCGTTCATGGATGCGTAGATGTCGAACTTGTCTATTTCGGGGAAGGGCGGGAAGGTGCTCGGGAGCGCGCTCTCCTGGATGGTCTTCGCCGTGGCCAGGTCGCGCTCGTTGCGCCGCTCCGCCTCGCTGATAAGACCCTCGAGCGATACGACAGTAGTATTTATGCCGGCGGAGAGCATAGAGAGCTCCACGCTGTCCGTTTCGGTAACACGCTCTTCCAGGTCGCCCGCGGTTATTTTTGCGAGCGACTCGTTGGCTCGCACCAAGGGCTCCACCATTACGCGACGGAGCAGTCGGGCAGCGAGCCAATACACCACCGCAACCAACACCAGAGCCAGTATGGTGGCCCATCGCATCGTTGCCTGACGCTCTACGAACACCATGGAAGCCGGCTTCGACACCATAATGATGTGATCGTCCACTTTCTTGGCGCACATATATCCCAGCTCAACGTTATAGAATAACGATGGTTCCTTGAGCAGGCGATCCAACTCTTCGAGTTCATGGGTGCTGTATACAACTTGACGCATCTCGTCGCTGTTGCCAAGGTTTTTGGCTACTTCGGTATCTTTTCCAAAAAGGTCATCCTTTGTTGCGCCCTCGGGGTAGGCGGGGTTATCGCTATGTGCCACCCGATCGTCCAAAAACAGAACCACCGTCCCGTTGGACTCAAGGGTATATCCCTCTACGAGCGACCCCAACGACGCCTCTTGGATGAGCGCTACGAGCGTATTGGACGAAATACTCTCGAGTTCTGGCTCCTTAAGAAGGGTGTCTACGTAGGCCTTTTTTGATTCGAGCTGCTTGGTAATAAACTCTATCTCGGACGTCATATCGCTTTTGGCCGTCTGCTCCTCCCGCACGGTAATGTATGCAAATGCACCACCCTGCACCACCAAGAACACAAGGGTCACAACAATGAGCAGCCGGACTCGGAACGTGGTTAGCACGCTCTCGTATGTGCGCTGCTCCAGGTATTTACGAACGCTGTAGTCCACAACAAGGGAAAAGATCATCAAAAGCAGCGCGTCGAAAACCATTTGTATCGTCGCATCGCCAGTGCCCGCAGCGGCGGCGAACAAGTCGCGTGGCACCTCATTCCCTTGCATGAAGTTGTTCGTAAGCATAATTACGAGGTCGGCAACCGCGTTGAAGACAAAGGCCAAAGATGCGTAGACGGCAATGATTGCGCACACCAGCGCAATGTACAGGGATCGTCGAACGCCTTGCGGATTGTTGCGGAGCGCCGCGGCAAACAACAGGCCCATAAAAAACCCGGCAACCGCATACATCACAATCGAATTAAACGGACCCACGAAATAACGCTCGTAGATGTCGAGCGGCTGCACCACCGCATGTATAAGCAGCACCAAGCCACAAAGCAATCCCTCAAGCGTGGCCCAGCCCTTCCCCAAGAGGAGCGCAGACACGGCAATGGGAATCAAAAGGCCCAACAGGTGGGTCGAGAACTCATGGTTTGCGCCAAAGCCAATGCCAATAAAGCCGAACTGCATAAAGATGACGCTCGCCGAAGCAACGAACAGAAATAAAAAGACAAGCGCTCGGTCTTTGCGACTGTATTCCGCAAGCAGGCCTTTCCAATCGCGAATTCGATTCTTGGTTCGCTCGGTCTTTGCCATGAGATGCCTTTCTTTTGCCCTGGACTTATAGTAATTGATTTTCGCGTGATACCGCATGTAAGAGTGAAATCTTGGCACGGCGAATCCTTCGCGTCCCGCCTGGGCGCAAAGGAGTCTATTCCCCCCGCACCAAACTGCTAGAATGAGCCATGTTTGATAGGAGGCAGAAATGGTAAAGCGTTTACGTAATTGGTGGGGGCTCAACAAGACGTCCGACTACGTACGTAAATACGTATATACAAGCAACATGCGTGCAGCCGTTTACATGGCATTCATTGTCATTTGCTTGGAAATCTGGATGACCTTGAGCCTGGCGCGCACCGTTTTGGAAAGTGCCGCCGCCGGAAAGCCGCGCGACTTCTTTTGGATCGTTAACCATGAGGCATGGTATCTGGTTCTTTTGGCCATCGCCATCGTGGTGATGGTGCACGCCATTCGCTATCTGCAGCACAAGACCTACAACACGCGCGTGGGAAACATTCTCCTGCTGGTCTTCTCGGTTGCATGCCTAATCTTTGGCATCCATTTTGGCAACAACTCCTACGTAAAGGGCGACCAAATACTCGCCTTTGTAACCATGACCCTGTTTGTGTTTGGTCTTCTGGTATGGAGGCCCGTTCCCGCGCTCGTGGCGTCGGTAATTACCTTTGGCGGCTTCTACTTTTACATAGACCACAACCTGCCCGCCAACTACAGTTTGCAGGTAAACCTGTTTACGCTTTGGATTTCCACACTGGTGGTAGCGTTATCTGCCTACCACCAAAAGGTGTCGGAAGCCACCAAGGACGAAGGCATAGAGCGAGCCAACGAAACCCTCCGCAGAATAGCCTCGTTTGACGAGCTTACCGAAATCCCCAACATGCACAGTTTTAGCAGCGCCGTATCGGTACTGTTTGAGGGCATCGAGCAATTTGACATCGCGTATTCCATCCTCTATATGGACATCGAGAACTTTAAGGCCTACAACGACAAGCATGGTTTTGGAGCAGGCGACCTTCTTTTGCGCAAGGTGGCTACCGGCTTGGAAGAGATCTTTGCCGGCGAGATGATCGCCCGCTATTCCGACGACCACTTTGTTGCCCTCTGCGAGTCGAGGGTGGCAGAGGAGCGCGCCATAGCGGGCAACGACCTAATTCGCAGCCTGCGCGGCGACGTGCGTCTTCACCTGCGAACGGGCATCTATGAGCCCGCTATGGTAGAGAACGTGGACGTAAATCGAGCCTGCGACAAGGCCCGCTATGCCTGCAACGAAATAAAGCGCCATCCAGGCACGTACGTGAATCACTACGACGACAAGCTCGATAACGAGGTGCTGCGACGCCAGCACATAATCAACAACGTCAAGCGCGCCGTATCGGAAGGTTGGATTAAGGTGTACTACCAACCCGTGGTGCGCTGTGCCGATGGCTCGGGCAACCTGTGCGGTTACGAAGCGCTCGCGCGTTGGATCGATCCCGAATTCGGCTTTATGCCACCCTTTGCCTTCATCGAGACGCTGGAGGAGTTTCGCGAAATCGACAAGCTCGACCGCTGCATCATAGAGCAGGTTTGCAAAGACCTGCGGGCCGAGCTGGACGAGGGCAAGGAAGTGGTGCCCGTATCGCTGAACTTCTCGCGCCTGGACTTCGAGCTGTACGACGTGCCCGCCTTCCTTGCACAGATGTCGAGCAAGTACAACATTCCCAGCAACCTCCTGGACGTAGAGATAACCGAGTCCGCGCTCACCCAGCAAATGTCCCTTTTGCAAAAGAACATGTCGCTGCTGCGCCAGGACGAGTACTCCCTGTGGCTCGACGACTTTGGCAGCGGCTACTCCTCGCTCAACACGCTCAAGGACTATCAGTTTAACGTGCTCAAAATCGACATGGCGTTCCTGCGAGGATTCGAAGACAACAACAAGGCCAAGCCCATCTTGCGCCACATCGTGGAGCTGGCCAAGGACTTGGGCATGGTAACGCTCTGCGAAGGCGTGGAAACAAAGGAGCAGTTTGAGTTCTTGTCGTCCATTGGCTGCGACCGCGCGCAGGGCTATTTCTTTGGTAAGCCCGACGCAGAAAAGCAACTGCCCGCCGCATTGTGATGGCACACTTAAACCAGGTATAACTGTGCCATTCATCCTTATCGGCTACAATGGTGCGAAATCACAACCAAGAAAGGCGGTGCCATGGCCAAGATTCGCATGACAACCCCACTCGTCGAGATGGACGGCGACGAGATGACTCGAATCATCTGGAAGATGATAAAAGAGGAGCTCATCGAGCCCTTTGTTGACCTTAAGACCGAGTACTTTGACCTCGGCCTTAAGGAGCGCGAGCGCACTGGCGACCAAGTTACCATAGACTCCGCCGAAGCAACCAAGCGTCTGGGCGTAGCTGTTAAGTGCGCAACCATTACCCCCAACGCCGCGCGCATGGAAGAATACAACCTGAGCCAGATGTGGAAGAGCCCCAACGGTACCATCCGTGCCATTTTGGACGGCACCGTGTTCCGTGCGCCCATTGTGGTAAAGGGCATAGAGCCCTACGTGCGCACCTGGAAAAAGCCCATCACCATTGCCCGCCACGCCTACGGCGACGTATACAAAAACATGGAGTTGCGCATACCTGGCGCCGGCAAGGTGGAATTGGTATACACCCCCGCAGATGGCGGCGACGAGGTGCGCGCGACGGTACACGAATATGCAGGCGCAGGCATTGCCCAAGGCATTCACAATCTGGACGACTCCATTGCTAGCTTTGCGCGCGCAAGCTTTAACTATGCGCTCGACACCCATCAGGACCTGTGGTTTGCCACCAAGGACACCATCTCCAAAACCTACGACCACCGCTTTAAGGACATCTTCGCCGAGATCTTTGCGGCCGAATACAAAGAGCGCTTTGACGAGGCTGGCATCGAGTACTTCTATACCCTCATCGACGACGCCGTGGCGCGTGTGATTCGCTCCGAAGGCGGCTTCATCTGGGCATGCAAGAACTACGACGGCGACGTGATGAGCGACATGGTGAGCACCGCATTTGGGTCGCTAGCCATGATGACCTCCGTATTGGTGAGCCCAAAGGGCTACTACGAGTACGAGGCCGCCCACGGCACCGTGCAGCGCCACTACTACAAGCACCTCGCCGGCGAAGAGACGTCCACCAACTCCGTAGCGACGATCTTTGCCTGGACAGGAGCCTTGTCCAAGCGCGGAGAGCTAGACCAACTTCCCGAGCTCGTCGATTTTGCCCATCGCCTGGAGCAGGCCACCATCAACACCATAGAGAGTGGCATTATGACGGGCGACCTCGCCGCCATCACCAGCATGGAGAACCCCTCGCGCGTGAATACGCACGACTTCATTCGCGCCATTGCCGAGCGCATGTAAGCGCGGACTTGGAGACCGGCCCCGGGCTTGGGCTCTTCGCAATCCAAGCCCGGGGCCGGTCTCCTAGTTCATCCTTGCGTATGGCTTGTTCGTAAAGCGTCTATGCGCCCGTCGGAATCGAATCCAAGTCAACGGCCTCGGCAAGCTCCACAACCTTAAGCGTCTTTCCAAGAGGCGTGAGTATCTTTAGCAAGGTGTCCAGGCGAGGTGAGTTTACGCCCGTCTCCAAACGAGCCACAACCGGCTGTTTTACGCCTGCGGCAGAGGCAAGCTTTGCCTGCGAGAGCCGAGCCGCGTGACGGGAGTTTACGACCTCCGTAATAACGCGCGACGCCTCTGCGTCAACCACGTTAATCTTAACGCTCGCGTCATAGATCTCCTTGCAACCCAAATCGAGGTCGTTGTCCCACGATACGCCGTATCCCTCGGCCGCAAGGGTCACTGTGTTAAAGAGCTCCTCATCGGCAAGCGACTTATAATCGGAATTGCTCTGGATAAATGCCTTCGCATCAAAGAGACGTGCCTCGCCATCGGCAAACCACACTACAAGCTCTGTGCCAGCAAAGGGCTGCACAGCTGCAATCTTTTTAAACATTCCTTTTCCAATCCCTTTCCAAAATGACACATCGAATAAACGATATCATAATAATTTGTGGTTAGCTGAACCAATTGTGAAATTATGCACTTTTTAGCTGACATGTAAAGCTCACCATGCCGGCCTTCCAAGTCGCCTTGATGCTGCCACCATAGCGCGTACAAATGCTTTCGGCCACGGAGAGTCCAATTCCATAACCGCCCTCGTCACTATGCGACTCATCGTCGCGATAAAAACGCTCGAAAAAGCGATTGAACTGCGCCTTCTTGCCATCTTCATAGCTATTTTGCACCACAATCGTTACGCGCTCACGCTTGGGCTGCGAAACCTCCACCACAACGCGGCCTCCCTTATCGCAGTACTTGAATGCGTTATCCACGAGCAGTGTGCAGAGCTGCTGGATGGCGCTCGCGTCGGCCACCATGCGCACATCGCTTGCGATATTGCACTCCAGCTCCTTGTTCTCCTGCTTGGCCATGGCCCTAAAGGGATCCACCGAGTCCGCAACCACCTTGCTCACGTCTATCTCGGTCATGGAGGTGCGGTCCTCCTGCTCCTCGGCGCGCGCGATCATAACGAGGTTCTGCACCAGCCCATCCATGCGATCAACCTGACCCATGGTCGATTGGGTCCACTCGCTCTCGCCCTGAAGCATCTCTATAACCTCAGTGTTCGCTCGAATAACGGCAAGGGGCGTCTTGAGCTCGTGACTCGCGTTGGTGATGAACTGCTTTTGTCTACGCGCGTTTTCGATTTCGGGGCGAATGGCGCGTTTGGAAAGTATGAGCACCAGCACAAAGCTCCCCAATAGGCCTATGCCGCAAATGATGACGGTGTTAAACCCCACCTCGCGGTTTACCTGCTGCTGGAACGAACAGTCCAAAAAGGCGACGATGGTCTTATTTCCGTCGATCTTTTCCACCTTGTAGTAAAAGGTGTCGATTGACCCAAGGTCAAGCATCGCAATGGTTAGGCTCTTCTCATACGCCTCTCGCGCCTTACTGGCATAGGCCACGGCCTCGTTTTCGTCCACCGAGACAATATGGCTCACGTCCACGCTCTCCACGTTCCCCCTCTCATCGAACACTACCGAGAAATAGCGTGCGGCCAATGTGAACTCTGGCGAAAGTCCCTCAAAGATGTCCGTGGCGTGGATGCGGCCCTCGGCGCCATCGCCATGCGATGGCGCCGGAAGTTCCCCATCGTTTTGCACAATAAGCTTCAGCACATGTCCGGCCTGCGCGCGAAGCGAGTTTTGGTTTGCGAGCGCCGTCATGCCACCGGTAAAAAGGATTACCAGGAAGAACGAAAGCATTGCAATAAGAATGAATTTGCGCCTTAACTGGCGGATGGCCGACAGGTTCATGTTTGCCTCTGGCCGGCCGCCAGGCGGTATCCGCCATCGGAAGCGCGAATGGTTACGTGCGATCCCACCCACTTGAGCTTGCTCTGCAAATACGAAACGTAAAGGCGCACCGTGTCTTCCTGTGCGTCGCTTTCCTTGTGCCACACGCGTCCAAGCAGGTAGTCAACCGTAAGCTCGTGGTCGGTGTTCATCATGAGCGTTTGCAGCAGCTCGAACTCCTTAACCGAAAGACGCACGGCATTTGCCGCCGAAAGCTCGAAGGTCTGCCCGTTGAGCAGGATGTCTTCATATGACAAGGGCTGCCCCTCGTAGTCCTCTCGCCTTCGCGTCATGGAACGCACACGCGCCAGAAGCTCCTTCATGGCAAAGGGCTTGGTAAGGTAGTCGTCCGCGCCCGCATCCAAACCTGTAACGCGATCGTCTACCTCCGCCTTTGCCGTAAGCAGCAGCACTGGCGTAACATTGCCCTCCGACCGAATTTGGGAGAGCACCTGCAGGCCGTCCTTCTTGGGCATCATTATGTCCAACACCAAGACGTCAAATCGCTCTTTCTCTATATGCGCGAGCGCCTCCTCACCGTCAAAGGCCGACGTTACCTCGTAACCCTCGTGTTCAAGCACGGTGGTAAGGGCACGATTGAGATCGCGCGTGTCTTCCGCAAGCAATAACCTCGTTGCCATTTAGTCTCCTTCCGCCAGTATCATATCGCGAAGCGTTTGCATGGAGACGTCGGTTGACGCAAGCTCGTCGGCACAACGCTTGAGCTCCTGCACGATGAGTCGTTGATTTCCCTCACGATGCTTCTTGTAATGCAGATGGTGCTCGAGCGCCGCCCACGTATCCATGGAAATGGTACGAAGCTGCACTTCCGCATAGTATCCCTCATACGAGCGCAAAATCATATGATAGCTTCTATATCCATTGGGCTTGGCATGCAGAATGTAGTCTCGCTCCTCCATTACGTCGAAGTCGGGACTCGACGCAATGTGATTGCGCAGGGCATACACATCGCTGAGGAACGGGCACACAATACGCAAGCCCAGGGCATCGTACACCTTGGTAAGCGCGGCTTCCGGAGTTTCGGGCAGCCCCTTGCGACGGCACTTCTCACGCATGCTCTCTTCGGATTTCACACGGTGGAGGATGTGGTCCACCGGATCGAACGCCGACTGCGACGCCATTGACTGACGCATGTCTTCGACTCGCTGTACCAATCGGTTTAAGACAATCTCCATCTCGGGCCTGTGGCCCCCATAGATGTCATCCATGCGCCCTCCCCTCGCGTTTGTGTTACTCGCTACCAAACTATGTACCCTAACACATCCACGCATAACGCTGTTGTCTGCGTTTCTCACGTCAAATGCGCCAAGCTGTTGGCAAGCCAATTACCAAGGTACCGCTAACGGCTGATAATCTACCGCTAGCCGCTAGTTGTACACTAATTAGTGTACAACTTTACAAAAACGGTTATAGTTCAAAGTGTAAACGGTAGCCGCAGCAAAGAGGTGTGGTTGATTGGAGGAGGTGATGCCAGTGAACAGAGATGAGATCCATAGGCGTCCCGCGGCTGGCATCGCGTGTCCCGTCTAAGTTTTTGGGCCTTAGCATTGAGCAGGCTTACGTAGGCGAACGATAAACGCCCAGTCCATGCGACAGTCGGATGAACCGGTGTAGCCGCGCAGGAGCCAGAGCATCACCGCGGATGCTGCGTAGGTTG
>JAFWKQ010000076.1 GCA_017545665.1 Atopobiaceae bacterium | reverse complement strand
GGCGTGGACCTGTGGGGCTACACCACCTGGGGCTGCATCGACGTCGTCTCCGCCGGCACGGGCGAGATGCGCAAGCGCTACGGCTTCATCTACGTGGACATGGACGACGAGGGCAAGGGAACCATGGCCCGCAGCCGCAAGGACTCGTTCTACTGGTACAAGAAGGTAATTGCATCTAATGGAGCTGATCTGGACTAGGCTTTCTGACCTGCTGTTTTGTTAGTCTCGGGACCGTGGTTCGGGGCGGGCGGTTCGAAAGTGGTTCGAATTGTCCCCGCTCCGTGCCACGGCCCTCATCTATGCCGTGAGGGCGTGGTCGAAGACGTCGGCCGCAGAGCGCTTGGCGTCGAGGTTAACGTGCGTGTAGGTCTATGGCACATGGAAGGATCTTAATCCGAACCAAGCATCAAATAGGTATCTATGGACCTACTATTGCCATTGCGAAGCCAGCTATAGTGCCTATATCAGACGTAGATGGATGAATGGATCTTTCACTCCCGCCCAAGTGAAAAACGCATTTTTCGTTACAGGGACAAAGCGAAACATGGTCCGTGGCAACGCGTTATCAAGCTTGTGGTGGAAAGGTTACCTAACATATGACGAGGGGGCAGATGACCCTTTCTGGATAACACGTACCCTTGGCACAACTACCAACCTAGCCGATTTCCTAGACACATTCAATTCGTACAGCAGAACTCGCACGAGGGGCATTGCTAGAGCTATCAGCGAAGTGATTGACGAACTGCACCTAGAAAGACTCAAGAACCAACCTTTCCGCGATTTAAACAAATACTTAAACCGTTATTCCGCAGTTCCTCCTTTGGACTTTTACACAGAGAGTGAAATCTATGAATTGACCAAGGAGGAATTCGTTAGGATCTGCAGCTGATGTCTCTGTGGGCACATTTTGACATGGCAGGTTGCAATCTACTGCCAGAATTACTATCGCAAACTCCTCCGTTGTCCTAAGTATGCTGACGTCAATGAATTACGTAAGGAAAAAATCGTCGATATCTTCCAATGAGGCCAGTACTTCGTCCTCGGGTACGCCCACCGACTTCGCAAGGGATATCGAGCCTTCGAAGGCTTCTAAGGGATCGGGTGACATAGCGTTCTCGAGTAGCGCGAGGTATTCGCGCATTCCTGCGTAAAGGGACGATAGTAGGGCCTGGTATCTCGCGTCGAGCATGGCATCGAGGGAGTGCTGTGCCTCCGCATAGGCGCGCACAATCGCCTGCTCACGCTCGCTGAGACCGTCCTTCGCGATCTGGTAGAGGACGTTCCCCACTGTATTGCCGATGACAGCCCCGAGCACGGGTATCGGAATGACCGCCTGGCCAATGAACGAGCTGACCGCGCTGACTGTCGCGTCCAGGCAGAGCAGCTCGGACTGCTCTAGAAACTCCGCCTCGTCGATATGGCCTTGCCTCATGCGGTGGGCCTGCTCGGCGACGCCGAACGAAGCGGTCACGAGCGAGCTTGTGACGGCTGCCGACGTGGCGGTGAAGTTCGTGAGGAAGTAGACGCTCGCGCCACGGACGCCTCCCCTCGCGAAGCCCTTGCCCGACTCGCCCGCGATCTCCATCCAGTCGTTCGCGTCGAGCTCTCGGATTCGTTTTCCCTCCCGAACTTTCGACGCGATCGCCATGGCAAACGCCGCGCCACCCTCGATGGCGGCTGCCGCGGCCGTTGCCCTAGCTCCTTCCTGCATGGTTGGCCTAGACTTCTCGTAGGATGCGTCATGCCTGACACGGTGTTGCTCGCGGATTTCGTTGGCCTTGCCGTCCATCGTCTCGTGGACCGTGCCCACCTGCACCTCGCCGTAGTCGGTCTCCGCCGGCTCCAGGTCGCCCATAGAGACCTTACCGTCTCCGAGGAGTTCCCTCACCTTCCTCCACTGCCCGTAGGAGATGCCGTCCCTCGTGGCGACGAGGTGTGACGCCTCTGGCTCGGGCATCTCGCTGAGACGTTGCAGCATGTCGTAGTGGTCGCGTGGGATTACGTACCTGCCGCCCTCAGAGATGAAGCTCGGGTACTTCTCGGCGTGCTGCAGCACGGCGGAAAGAGAGAACGTACCACGTGAGTTCGAGAACTTCATCTGCAAGTCTTGTCCTGCCCTGATGATGTCGACCGGACCGTTGTCGTTTTGCCACTTGTAGGTCGCGCTCTCGCCCTGCACGAGCCTCTTGGCATTCTGTATGCCCACCTCAGCAGCTTCGGCTATGTAACCATGGATGCCCTTGTAGCTGCCCCGGTTTTTCTCGATTAGCATGTCAATTCGGCGTACCGCCTCGGCCATCTCCTCGACGGCCTTTTCGAGGTCGAGGTCCTGTTTGTGGAATTCCGCGAGCATGCGATCTATGCGGACCTGGTTCAGGTAGCTGACCCATGCGGCGACGGCCTGCTCCTGGTCGGACTTCGCGACGACCTGCGCGTCCATCACTGCTCCTCGGACTTGGGCGCGACGTCGACCCTCTCGTTGAGCAGGTGCGCGAGGGAGCGGGTGTTGTTGACTATTGCCCCGAGGGCGTGGCGGTCATCGGGGCCGAGGGCACGGTAGTCGGCTTGGTAGAAGGCCATGCCGTCCATGAGCCTCTGCGCCAGGCCCTCGCGCAGCGACGAGGTCTTCGAGAGGAGGGCGCTGATCGTTGCCTCCGTTTCCCTCAGATCCCCGGTGTTCCTCTTGACTGCGGTGAGCTCCTCCTGGCGTCTCTCCGCTATGTCGTGCTTCCTCTTCGTGAACAGCACGACGGACGTCAGGACGCTGGCTCCCGCGATGGTCCATCCCACGGGACCCGCCATGGCGAGTAGCGCGTTTCCGGCCGCCATGCCGCCGCCCCCGGCGGCGATCGCGCCGCCGCCCAGCCAGGCAATCGCGGCCTTCGTTGCCGCCGCACCGGAGAGGGTGGAGATAGCAGCCCCCGTCGACGCCGTCCCGAACGTGGTCGCAACCCAGAGTGCTGCCGTCGGGGCCATGCTCGCGACCGCGATTCCCGTAGCGACTCCGGTGCCCGCACCGCCGGCGGTGTCGCGCGCGGCCTGCAGCTTCTCCCTTGCGAAGTCCTGTGACTCTGAGAAAACCTTCCGCTCAACCTCGATCTCCTCGAAGTCGGTCTTGAACTCCTGGGGGGTGTTGGCGATGCTGTTTACCAAGTGCTCGACGAGCCCTATTATGTCAACCGAGCGCTCGCGTTGCCGGTAGAGCTGCATCCCGGCGTCGTTCATGGCGGTGTAGACCGCGTTGTAGTCGATGATCGCTAAGTCGTACTCGTCAGGCTCGTCGCTGGCGTTGATGCCCAGGAGCTGGGCGCCCTGCTCGGCGAGCTCCCCCGCCTTTGATGCCGCGGCCTGTGCGACGTCCCCCACCGGCGACTGGGAGACGGCTTCGGCTCCTTGGCCCACGAGTTCTGCGGCTTTGCCCATTGTCGCTGATGCCGCCTCTCCAACTGGCGATTCGGCTATCGTCTCACCAGCCGCGACGGCAGCACCAGCGGCGGCGGATGCCGCCTCTCCAACCGGAGATTCGGCTATAGCCTCACCAGCCGCGACGGCAGCACCAGCGGCGGCGGATGCCGCCTCTCCAACCGGAGATTCGGCTATAGCCTCACCAGCCGCGACGGCAGCACCAGCGGCGGCGGATGCCGCCTTGCCTGCTGTGTCTGCCGCCTTTCCCGCGAGGTCTTTTCCGCTTTTGATGAGGTTGCCAAAGTCAATCACTGTCTCTCCTTTGAAAGGGTGTCAATGCGTGACATGCATGTGGTCGATTCGCTAGCGGCCATACACGGCTGATTGTAACAAGTAACGAAACGACCTTCTTTAGCCAATGGCTAGGTGGCGCTATTCAGCCTGCTGAGATGACGTAACGTTAACTTGTGCCACCCCAAGACAATGCCCATACCGGTGCGGGCATTGTTCGTCTCTGCACGCACGCGAGACGAAGGAGCTCACATGGACGGTGAGACCAATGGCGGCCAGCAGGAGACGCAGGCGCAGCAGGAAGCCAAGGCAGACGGGCAGGAAGGCCAGCAACGGGAGGCGCAGGACCAGCAAGAGGTAGGCGGCAGCGCGGGAAACGACTACGAGCAGCAGATCGCAGAGCGCGACAAGCGCATCTCCGAGCTCGAGGCCCAGGTTGCCGAGGCAGCCAAGAACGCAGAGACAGCCGAACAGCTGCGCGGCGAGATCGCCGAGTTTAGGCAGGCGTCCGCAGACGCGCGCATCGACTTCAAGCTGCAGCTCGCGGGCTGCCGCAACGTGAAGGCGGCGCGCGCGATCCTCTCCGACCACGGCGACGACGTGGACAAGCTCAAGGAGGCCGAGCCCTGGCTCTTCTCCGCCGGCGGTGGCAACAGGGCTGCCCAGGGTGGCACGACGGGACTTCCCAACGCAGGGGCCGCGATCGACACAGAAAAGACGCTGAGGCACTGGCGCGAGGTCGCCGGACTCACCGACCGAGACGAGAAGAAGGAGTAGCGAGACATGCCCAACAACATCGCATTCGCACAGAACTACACGAACGTACTCGACGAGGTCTACCAGCGCGCAGCCGTCTCCGGCGTGCTCAGCTCCGGCAGACGCGTGATCCGCGCGGGCCGCAACGCCAAGGAGATCCTCGTGCCCAAGATAAGCGTCACGGGTCTGGGAGACTACGTGCGCAACGTGGGCTACAAGACCGGCAGCATAACCTATGAGTATGAGACCAAGTCTTTCAACTACGATCGCGGACTGAGGCTCTTCGCAGGCGTCATGGACGTGGAGAACTCGGCTACCTCGCGATAGACGCCGAGAGCGCCGACCTCATGTTCCAGCTGGTGTCCACGCGCTACGAGCAGCGCTCGACGATCATCACCACCAACGTGGGCGTCGGCGGCTGGGCGAGGGTCTTCGGCGACGACGTGGCGGCGAGCGCCATCGCCGACAGGGTCTGCCACCACTGCTCGCTGATCAGGATCACCGGCAGGTCCTACAGGCTCAAGGACCTGCCGACCGAGAGGATGAGGGAGGGGTAGCCAGAAGTGGCCAAAGTACGTTGGTCCATGTGGCACAAGTGCGTTGTCGCGAGTGGAATGTGAAGATTGGCGGAGTTGGACCATTTCTCATTGGTCGTAACAGGGCGCACCTCTACGCGGGCGGGGCGCTTGAGATCACTGGCTCGGCGACTCCGGACGCCACGCGAGAGGTGCTTGCCACGGGGCGCGTGTGCACCAACGCGCACTACCAGCTGGGCTCCGCGATGCCCTGGTACGACGAGCGCGCGAGCCTGCGGACGTGCGAGTTCAAGGCGGATCTGACGGTGGCGGTGGTGTCGATGGACTACTGGTTCTACAGCAACACGACGCTCACGGGCGTTTCGGGCTGGGAGAACGTGCGCGGCCTGCGGTCGCTGCGCTTCTGCTTCGACGGGTGCACCGGGCTGGCGCTGCTGGACCTCTGCGGGTTGGACCCGTCGAGCCTCAAGGACCTGTTCTACGCGTTCGGAGGCTGCACGGGCCTGGTGACGATCCTTGCGGACTCAACCTGGGCGTTGCCCAGCTCCGGGGTGAGCGGCATGAATACGTTCTACAACTGCACGAAGCTCGTGGGCGGGAACGGTACGGCGTACTCGTCGAGCGCGGCGGGGTATGCGCGGATGGTGATCGACCGGGCTGGGCAGGCGGGGTATCTTACGGCAAACTCGAATTAGGTCTGACAGTCGATGTAACAAGTCAGCCGTTGACGAAAGGCGAGTCATTCGGTCGTAGGATCCGTTACGCTCAACGGATTCTACGACCTATAGCATGTCGAGTAAGGCTGGCATCATCTATAATTACTGTCTTATGAATAACTTCCCGATATACTTCCGCAACGATTCGGCCCACGACCTCGGCTTCCTCTATAGCAGAGACGTAACTGATTTCGTGCATTTTACAGACCTGACTAATGTGCCAGGAATTCTTCAGTCAGGCCTTTTGCCACGGTCTTCGCTTGACCAGATGGGCGCTCATTATGTGTGGAGCGACGACTTGCGTCTTGACGACAAGAACGCCGTAAATCTCTCCATAACGAATCCTAACATCAATATGCTCTACTGGAAGAGAAAGCAGCTGGCCGAGACTCACGAGTTCGTCATCCTCACCCTCGCCCCAGCACTCCTTGCCGATGTCGAGGGTTCATACGAGTTCAGGCGGAACAATGCGGCCAGCCGGGATTCGCAGTCATGCAGCATCGAGGACCTATACGCCGGGGACAGGCCTACCTACTTCGAACCGAGCTGGACGACGGACAACCAGGCAGAAGTTAGAGTCTGGAGAAAGATTGACCCGAAGTGGATAAAGACCATCCAGTTCCCTTCTGACTTCTACGACAGACACAGGCCTGAACCCAACGTTCAGTCATGGCCGGTCGCTTTGGCGGGACTTGCCAGAGACCTCGGATTGCAGCTTGAGGTCATGTTGTGCGACCGGTATTTCTACTACAACAATGCTCCAGTCAGGAAGTACAGCGAGCAACGAAGATGCTTCGAATGTCGCGTTATAAGACCACAGCAGGGAAAACACTACGCCGCGCCCAGCACAAGCTCAATGGCTCCCGTTACAGATGACCAGCATGTCGAATCGGGCGGCAATATTGCCCAAGCAAGCGACACGATCCAAAGGGCAGCGGAAAGCCTATCGGCAAGCGCCGGTGAGCTCACGAAGGCGATGGCCCGCCTTGAGACAAAAGTCAGTGACGCCAGCAAAGTCACCGCGACTGCCAAGGGTGAGGCCACCAAGGCGGAGAAATTGCACAGGAAGGCCGACGCGCTGCTGGAAACAACGCAGACCTCGATTCGCGGGATTGAAGCCAGCATCGCTGACATGCGCGAGGCCTGCGCAAGCTTGGCTCGGATGGCTGACTCTACCACGCAACACGACCAAGCCGTGCTCGACAGGATCGAGGCTCTTGAGTTGGTGATCGGACGAATCGACCGCAACACCCAAAGGGGATTTGGTAAGGAGCGAGGCTAGGCTATGGGAGCGGTAAAGAGAGCCGTGAGGCCATTCTTTGGGGCCTCCAGAAGACCTGGATGTGCATTCATCGAGGAGAGCATCGAGTTCGACTGGCACAGCGGTCTGAGCTGGCAGGTGCGTCAGCGCTCGAGCAAGTGCCTCGCCGAGGCGATATTGCAAAGGTACGGAGGCGCAGGACTATTAGCGAATGACATTCTCGAGGTCTCAACAGCTTCCGAGGACTACGAGACGGGCAAGGCGCTCTCCGCACTCAACCTGATGTACGAGGACCCGATCAGCGGCAGGGTGTTCAGCGTGGAGAGCTGGTTCCAAGCGGCCAAGGTGTTCGAAAAGGACGGTCGGGAATATGGCCCCTACGAGGAGCTGCTTACCGTGAAGGCTCCGAAACGCTACCTGAACACCTTCCTCGACAAGAAGACCGCGGCCCAATACGACGACGACTACCTCTTCCAGAAGATACAGTCGGAGATCGACGGCGCCAGTCTCGTGCGCTTTGAAATGGCGGAGAAGACCTACCCCCTCATCCCGAGGAGCTGCTTCTACGACTACCTGTACGCGAAGGCGCTCTACCAGGACCGGAACTCCGATCTGGCGGAGCGGCTTTGCCGCTATCGCGTATTCACCGACATTATGTTCAACCCCGGCACCGGCAAGAAGCAAAAGTTCAACACCCAGGCGCGGAGCTGCGCCATCTTCGTTAGCCTCACCAAGCGCGGGCTCATCGACGAGGCCCTGTTCGACATCGACACATTCATAGACATGGTCGCGTACGACATCCCGACAGGATCTGCGCCTCAGCCAAAGGAAGACGCCCAGCTGGAGATGCATCTGGACGGTAGCTGACCGCCGTTCAAGACGGTCAAAGGACGATTCGCAAGGAGGGCCCGCCAGCAAGCGGGCCCTCCTTCATGAGGCGAAGTTGTGACACGGACCGACACTCCCACTTGACGGCAGAGCCCCAAGCGGAAGGAGACCTATGGAGTCTGTGGTCACAGCGGTGGTCACGGGGGTGCTGACCTTGATCGGCGTCCTAGTCTCCAACTCGAGAAGCCAGGCGGTGATCGAGGTGAAGCTCGACAACCTGGCGAGCAAGGTGGAGAAGCACAACTCGATGGTGGAGCGCACCTACGACCTCGAGCAGCGGATGGCCGTGCTCGAGAGCGAGGTCAAGGGCCTGGGAAGGGCGTGATGGGCATGGAGAAGTTCCTTACTGGCAACGAGTGGCAGTGGCGACTGGCGCGCACGATCGTGCAGGGCATCATCGGCGTGTTGATCGCAAACGTCGACCTGATCGTGGGGTGGTGCGTGCTCGACCCGAGCGTGCGCGCGCTCGTGGTGGCGCTCGTGATGGCGGTGCTCTCGCCGGTGATGGCGGAGCTGGGCGAGCACGGCGGCGACGTGCCGTCGATCTCGCGCGGGGGCGAGTGAGATGGCGTCGCCTCAGGAGCGGGTCGCGGAGCTCGCCAAGTCGCAGGTGGGCTACGTGCCTCCGCAGGGCAAGTGGAACAAGTACGCGGAGGCCTTGGACCAGACGGACCTCTACAACTTCGCGAAGAACGGCTACGACTGGTGCGACATCTTCTACGACTGGCTGCTCTTGGAGGAGTTCGGCGCGGAGCTCGCGAAGTCGATGACGAACCAGCCGACGAAGGGGTGCGGCGCCGGGTGCGACTTCTCGGCGAGCTACTACCGGGCGGCCAACCAGTGGTCGATGGACCCCTCGATCGGCGCGCAGGTCTTCTTCGGCGGCCGGGGCAGCGAGTACCACACCGGCGTGGTCGTGGGCTTCGACGGCGGCCACGTGTACACCGTGGAGGGCAACACGGGCTACTCCGCCGGCTACAGTGGCGGCGCGGTGCTCGAGCGCACGTACGGGCGCAGTGACTCCCGCATCACGGGCTACGGCGTGCCGCGCTGGTCGATGGCCGGCGGCCACGAGCCGGTCGTCGACGTCACCAACGCCTGGGAGGACACGGGCAAGCTCGAGGTCGACGGGTTCCTCGGCGTGCAGTCGGTCACGGCCTGGCAGGTGACGCTCGGCACGGTAGCCGACGGGTTCGTGAGCTCGCAGCCCTGGCGCTGCTACGGCAACACGCCGAACCTGGTCTCCGTCGAGCGCTGCTACGGTGCGGAGGGGTCCTCGCTCGTGCGCGCGGTGCAACGCGTGGTGGACACCGATGTGGACGGCCTCATGGGGCCTCAGACGGTGCGCCGCCTGCAGGCGTGGCTCAACGCAAAAGGCTTCGACTGCGGAGCGGTCGACGGCGTGCTGGGGCCGGCCACGGCAAAGGCAATCCAGCGCTCCCTCAACGCGGGGGCGTGGTCGTGATGGGGTACGGAGGCACCGAGCGCTGGGACAGGACAGAGCGCCACGACCGACAGCCGAGGCGCGACTGGGTCGAGCGCTACCCTCCGCGCAGGCGGCCGAGCGACCTCGCCGTGGCGGCCGTTTGCGTCCTGGCGATCGGCTTTCTGGGCCTTTGCGCCTGGGCCGGCATGGCCCTGGTGAGCCCGGCGGAGAAGGAGGAGACCGAGCTGCCGACGCACCGGGTGACGCACGACAGCATGTGCACGACCACCACTTACGACGGAGAGCTGATCCGGTGGTATGTGATGGTGGACCCGGACTACCGGATCCAGTACCTCGTGAACGACCGAGGCGGATGCTGCGTGCGTCTGGACTCGGAGGGCAACGTGATTGGGTCACTAAAGGAAGAAGAGGAGTCAACTGGGTCTGACGGCTACTATGAGGACAGTGGGTACTATGAGTGATTGCTTAGTAAGGCGCTCGCCATCGCAGGAATCGCTACGGTGTTACGCATCTTGATGGATACGGGTTAAGGGCTGTTTTTCGTCTCGCTTGATTTGCCAGATTGCCCGCTGCTATCGCCCAGGCACTTCTCATTACTGATGCCCGCCCATGTCCATTGGGGTGGGCATTTGCGCATATCGCCGTATCTCATAGCCTTGCAACACCTCAAGGGCTGATACTGTTACAGAACGCAAGCCTATTGAGTCAATGCCTGCTGTTAGAGGCTTGCAGACTGATGAGAGGAACATCCATGTCATTGACCGAGTATGTCGAAAAATGCTTTTACTACAACGCGAGGTGCCTAGGAAACTGCGTCTTCATTGGATTGGTAAACGACCAGGACAAATGGTATCCGGAGCAGTTCTGCGACTTCCTATTCAGTTCGGCGGGCTACCTCTCCGAAGATCTCGCCAAGCTTCTCGAAACGAGGAGTGGGAAGGGCGCACGGTGGCTCTATCCTGATGATTTTGAGCAAATCTTCCAACAGGAGCCATCCAGCGACTACAGACAATACATCGTGGATGTTGGCAAATACGCCTTCTACAAGGAAACTGGCGGTGTGGGTTCCTACGAGCGCTATCCCGGCGCCTACCTCAGGACAACGGACATGGCCGTGAATACATGCCTCTCTCTGCTCAGGGTCGCGTCAGAGGAGAAGGCGGAGGACATTGAGACACTGATGCTGAAAGATAAAGGCTATCTGATGGGGCTTGCTAGTCACTATCTTCTAATCCAGCTGTTCCTAAGGCGCATGCATCGTCCTAATGACGTTGTATTCCTTCCCGATAAGCGCCTGGACTCAAACGACACCTCCAACCGGACCATGCTGCGGAACTATGACCAGAGCATTGATGACTCCACCCGTATGATTTATGTTCCGGAGCAGTTGCACCCCATGTGGATTCAAGATGACGCCGGAACTATCGCCACTGGCCATCTCGAGTTTATGGGCACGACGGGCATGATGCTTAGGGTCAGCGATCAGCAGGTGCCTCAGTACTTCGACACTATCGTGAAGAACTTCGTGAGTGGGATCACTTACTAAAGACTTCTCGAGTCGCTCAGTATCAGTTGTGCATGTTGACGCCCGCCTCGGAATACCGCGGCGGGCGGCACTCCGCTAATGCTTTGGAATTAAGACCAAAACCAGCTTGTTTCATACCATCAAGTATCATTCTATTTAGCTCATTGACAGAACAGGTCTGCAGGCATTCACTCGCTATCCGAGGTGGTTCTAAAAGTGGCTCGAATAAGCCTGTTCGAAGCGCTTCGAGCCATTTCAAGACGTTCTGCAAAAGCAGGGAAGAAAGCCTAGTTTACCTGCGGTTTTCGCTCCTTTTCGTTCTCTGTCATTCCGAGGGGTTCCTGAGCTAGAATAGGTACAAGAAGGTCATTGCCAGCAACGGCGCCGACCTCTCCGACGACTTCGAGAAGTAAGCGCTTGGGCTAGAGGCTCATAACGGTAAAAGATGGGGACGCGTCCAGCAGGGCGCGTCCCCTCGATATATGGCAACGATGTGTGCTGGTTCACGTTCCCTTTTTGGCGTCTGGGAAAGTGCTACGGCAGGCGGAAGCGGTTGCCTCAGGCAGGCTGCCGAGGGCACGCCCCTCACTGCCCCTCCGGCTTGCAGGCCATTTGCTACGGCAGGCTACTTGCGATTGGAAATACGCCCGAGGAGCCTGTCGATCGCGAAGATCAGGTACCCCAGTGCAATGAAGGCGACGAGCATCGCAACGATGAAGAGCGCGACGCCGCCGACACCGGAGATGGCGGGATCGAGGAAGGTATAGGGGTACCTGGTTATCCCGGCCGTTGTGCCTCCGCCCAAATCCAGGCCGAGGGGGCCTGCGCCGATCATCACGACGACGAGGTAGGCGGCTGCCAGGGACAACCACGCGAATGGACCCCAGACGACCATCTGGCCCTTCTTGTCGAACAGGAGCCAGTCGAGAAGAGCCATGCCCGGCACAACGTAGTGCAGGGCAACCAGGTGCCACACGAGCTGGCCGTCCTTGAACATGGCGTCGAAGAGCATAAAATGCGCTATTAGCGCGGTTATGAGGAGCGAGATCGTGGCCGTGTACTTGGCCTGCGGTGCGAAGACCTTGGTCTCGCCGCTTTTGTCGGTAGCGAGCCGTATTGCTGCCACGAGGAAGTATCCCCACGCAAAGATGTTGGAGACGTTGGTAAACATGTGGGGGAACCCGGTGTGGTAGGTGCCCGCGAGGATGCCGGCGCCGTCGAGAAGCCCGTACGTGGCGACCGCGAGCAACACGAACTTCCAAACCACCGACGCGGTCTTGTTTCGAATATGCATTAGTAACATCTCCTTTGCCATGGGTTTTTCACGATGCTGAGTTTAGAGCACTTCGCCCACGTCGCAAAGTGTGGCTCGGCCCCGTCCTTGTCGGCCTGGGCCCCGATCCTTGATGTTTTCACCGGTGGAGGCCCGCATTCGCTTGCGCGGGCGCGTAGGAAAGTGCAGGTTCTGTGAACCCGGCCTGCCAAACCGCGCCGCCGTCTCGCCCTTCGGAGGCCGGTCGCGGGGCCACGGGGCATCCTGCATGGGGCTCTCTGGATTCAGCTTTGCCTCGCATGGGATGTGGCAGAACGTCTGACAGATGTCCAGAACGCAGCCTTTAGTAATACTATCGCACGAAGGAGGCGCAGAAACGCAAGGAGGGGCACCATGCCTGAGATTACAAGACGTAGATTTATCGGTGCGGCGGCAGCGACTACCATGACCGCGGCGCTTGCAGGCTGCTCTTCTCTCTCGCAAAACGCCACGAGCAACTCGGGGTCGGCTTCGACTCCTGCATCCTCCGCTTCTGCGGAGCCAAACGGTGCTGCCGGCGGTGCTATGACGCTCGTCATTGTTAAGCATGGCGAAAGCGAGTGGAACAAAGAGAACCGCTTTACCGGATGGACAGACGTCGATTTGTCCGAGACCGGACGCTCCGAGACGGCAGAGAGCGGGCGTGCGCTTGCCGCCGAAGGTCTGGAATTCGATCTTTGCTATACAAGCTACCTAAAGCGGGCCATTCATGCGCTCGATATCGTCCTTGGCGAAATCGACCGCGCCTGGCTTCCTGTTAGTAAAGCATGGCAGCTCAATGAGCGCCATTACGGCGCGCTGCAGGGTCTGAATAAAGCCGAAACCGCCGAGAAATACGGCGAAGAACAGGTAAAGATCTGGCGTCGCAGCTACGGCACGCGGCCCCCTGCGCTTGAAAAAGGCGACGAGCGCGACGCGCATCTGCAGCCTGCGTACCGTGACTTGGATCTTGCGGACGTGCCCATGTGCGAATGTCTTAAAGACACCATGGAACGTACCTGGCCCTACTTCGAAAGCGAGATTCTGCCCAACATGAGGGCGGGCAAACGGGTGCTTATCGTAGCGCATGGCAACTCGTTGCGCTCGCTTGTTATGCAATTCGAAAAGTTGAGCGAAGAAGAGATCGTGGAGCTCAATATTCCTACGGGAATACCGCTCGTCTACCAGTTCGACCAGAATATGAACGTACTCGAGAAGCGCTATATTGGCGATCCCGCCGTTATCGAGGCAAAGGTCAACCAGGTTGCCAACCAAGGCAAAGCAAAGTAGCGCTCCATATGTGATGTACGCAGGGGGTCGTGAGTGCGTAGCGTGATTTAACACGCTGACCTTCCGGACTGCGACCGCTTGGCACGAAGGCATCTTACGCTCTAGCCAGCGAGAGCTCCATTGGCCCCACAACATGGGCTTGGGCCTCAAGGCCTCGAAGAGCGAGGCCCCGGAACTGATAAAGATAATTCTTCGCACAAGAAGGGTTGCCGGCAACCGATGATGGAACAAACCACCACTTATCTTTTTTGGGCTTCCACTGGCGCAAGATCGCAGTGTCATGGAAGCTACACGATTCGATTCCATCTGCGTCTCGACCACAGGATTGATGGGCAAAAGATGAGGTCGGCTTTGGACAGAACCGCTCAGAGGTACCCATATTTTTGCGTTTCCTTCAGAAGGAACGATCAAGAGCTGTTTTACGAAGCAAACGAAAAACCGGTTGCCTTGCTTCACACGAAGAAGGCAGTCACGCTTGGCGGCCCGGAGACGAACGGCCATATCTGGGCCGTGTGTTATGACGAAGATAATCTGTATATCGATTTCTTCCATGGGCGCTCCGATGGAACAGGCGTGTATTCCTTAATCGCGACGTTGCTGTTTTATTATTTCGACGAAGATCTTATTCCTGGCATCAAAACGCTGGATTCGCCGGTATCGGAGGCCGAGACGCACGACCCGGTGGACGACCTGCCCCTGGTCGACCTTGGCAAGCTGAATCTCCCGGCTCCGCCAAAGGCGCTGAGCGTCATGGAGGCATCCGGACTCGAGCGCGCGAGCGGAAAGGGGATGATCCTGAGGCTCATGATTCCCGAAGAGCCCTTCCTTCAGTTCGTCAAATCGAATAACGGCACGCCGGGCGTGTTGCTGTCGGTGCTTATGGCAAGGGCGATCGAGCGCATCCATCCGCACCATGACGAGCCGCTCATCAGCAGTTACGTCGTAAACGCGCGCCCGATGCTGGGGGCAACCGACTCCTTCCACAATTGCGCAAGCAGGGTCGTTTTCCACTATGACGACGGGATCCGTCAGCTCCCGTTGGAAAGGCAATGCACTGTCTACCGGGGAAAGGTGTTTGTGCAGGCGGATGACGATGCGGTTGTGCAGGGGATGACAATTGCGGGCTCGATGGCGCAGACGATCTTGGACATTCCCAGCCTATCCTCGAAGGCGGCAGCTGCGCGAAAGGCCATGGAAGGCACGTATGATGCCACCACCTACATCGTCAGCTATGTTGGGAAATGGAAGTATCCACAGGTTGGCAAACACATAAGGGAGTTTTGGATGGAGACGCCAAGCCCGCCGTTTCCGTTGATCGAGATATCGTCGGTAAACGGGAATATCTTCATTTCGTTTCTCCAGTCATTTTCCGAGCGGCTCTACTTTGACGCGTTGCTGGACGAGCTGAAGGAAAACGGAATACCCTACACGGAATGCGGTGTCGCAAAAGTTAACGTGGCTCAGATTGGGGCAACCGAGTAACCGACAGTGCGGCCTTATTTGGTTTTCCGAAGGGAACATATGCCAACTCATGGCATCGCTTCCAACCTGAGCGTGTGTGGAACCGCATGGGGTACGCGAGCGAAGCAATCACCTTGGACTGGAAAGCGAATCTGTGGTGCCGTTATATTCCAGACTCTGATATCGTATTTTTGCGCGATATGACAATATACATGTAAAGGTATTGATGGTAGCTATGCGCTTGGGCCAACGGAAACGTTGGCCTATGTGCTCGCTGCCTTCCATGTCTTTGTTTTAAAGGGTCAGAATATGGGTGAGCCAACAAGCAAGCAGCCAGACTTCGAAATCAGGGAACGGCTTTGGTCGGGGGCGGGTACCTTGTACACCGACGAGCCGATTCACTCGTTCGTGGTTGAGGTGGAGTTGACGTCGGACGTGGATGGCAGCGTTCTACAGAAGGCAGTGGATGACGTGCTCGAGCGCGCCCCTTACCTTGCCGATGCCCTCGTCGAGCGCGATGGGACCTTCTACTTCGCGAAGAACCCACTCCCCTTCGAGGTGGCCGAGGGGTCCCCTCGCGCAATCGCAGGGCCTGAAACCAATTGGCATTGCCTAGACGTCACGTATGAGGGCGTGGTGATGAGTTTTGCCATGTATCACCCGTTCTGCGACGGGCTGGGACTGAACATCTTCATCAACTCAACGCTCAACCGCTACTTCAGCCGCAAGGACGGCGTCGACTATCCCGCTGAGGGCCTGCGCGTGCCCGGACAGCCGCAGCTTCCGGGCGAGGAGGCCGACTCCCTCGCGCATGGCTACGATGCGGAGCTCACGCCGGAGATCGCCCAGGTCTTAGGACGCATCGGGCAGCAGGGCTACACCCTTCCCGAGGCTGCAGGAGAGCACTTGGATTGCGTGCACGCCATGAAGGTGCACGTCTCCGAGAAAGAGTTCGTCGACTTCTCCCGCTCCTGCGGCTCGTCACCGGCACCGACGCTCGCGGCCATCCTGGCCGACGCGGTTTTCGCTGTACATCCGGAGTGTGACGAGCCCATTACGGCCCTCATCCCGTTCTCAAATCGAAAGGCCCTTGGCTATCCCAACACCTTCAAGAACTGCGCGAACGCGGCGTTCATCCAAATCGATCCGAAGGAGCGAGCAGGCTCGTCGTTTGCCGAGACAGCACAGGGCGCACGCGCGGCCCTGCGGTCGTATACCTCACCCGAGCTCAATCGCTTTCTGGCCAACGCCACGCATCAATCCTATGTTGCGGCCGACGACCTTAAGGGCTTTGCGGCGAAGCGCGACGCCCTCAACCGCTTAGGTAACTATGTGGCGCCCATCAGCGTGGACTACGTGGGAGGTCTTCGCTCAGAGGGCTTTGAGGATCAAATCTTGGACGTGCGCTACCTCGCGATGCCGGTAGGGGACACAAACCCCGGCATCAGCCTCTTTGTGACAGCGACGGCCGGCGTTTTCAACCTCATGTTCGTGCGCACCATGGCAACGGACGTTTACGACAAGTCGTTCCTGGCCCAGTTCGACAAGCTCAACATCGACTACGAGGTGGTTGGGGAAATGACCTACTCCACTCCGCGCAGCGGCCTTTTGCAAGCCCTCGGCCTTGCCTAACACGCGGTGATTCGCAGTCTTGGTGGCATGACCTTGAAGGACGGGAATCTGTATGCTCTTTTCTGAAATGCTTGACCACGGGCAAGACGACGCTGTGGCGATTGTTGACCCGCAAGGGTCGGTCACGTATGGCGAGTTCCGCGCTGCCGTGGCCGGATTTGCCGCGCGTCTGCGCCACATGGGTCTTGTCAAGGGCGACCGCGTGGCGCTCTGGGGGTACAACTCTACGAACTGACTCGTGGCCTTCTTCGCCGTCGTGCGTGCAGGTGGGGTAGCGCTGCTGGTGAACTACAGCATGGGCATTGACGACGCTGCCGAGCTGTTGCGGACGGCGAACGCGCGCTTCTTGATTTGCGGCGACAACGGCCAGACCAAGCGGCGCGACGACGCGATGGAGAAGCTTGCCGTTGCGGCAAAGATCGAGCGCTCCAGCTGCGTCGATGCAAGGAGCGGTTCCTGCAAGCTCGTGGATGCCTATGCTGGGGCGGAAGGTCTCGCCGAGCAGCGCCAGCCAAACGAGGAGGCCGATACCGCGTTCATCATCTTCACGAGCGGCACGACGTCGGCGCCTAAGGCCGTGTGTGTTTCCCAGCGGGCGCTCACTGCCGACGCGCGGGCGCTCATGGCAGGTCTCGAGGGAACTATGGGAGACTCTGTTTGCGTCGCGGTCCCGCTCTTCCACATCCTCGGCCTGCTTACCAGCTATGTTTACCTCATATTGGGCGCTGCGGTGTGCCTGCCTGCGAGCTATAGGGCCAACACGCTCGTGTCGATGGTGGGTGAGAACCAGGTGAGCGACATGGCCGCGGTGGGGGCAGTGTACCAGGGCCTTGCCGACGCGGATGGGTTCGCGAAAAAGGTCGTTCCCCACCTGCACACATGCCTCATCGCCGGTGGCATGTCCACACCGGTGCAGATGATGCGGCTCGAGCTTGACTTCGCGAACGCCACCTTCATTAACATGTACGGCCAGAGCGAGGGCGCGCCGCTCACCATGGTGCGCCCCTCCGACCTCGTTGAGGTGCGCGCGAACACGGTCGGGCGTGCCGTGGACGGCGTCGAGCTTCGTATTGCGAATTTGGATGGTTCGACTTTGCCGAATGGCGAGGTCGGCGAGGTCCTGGCTCGTGGCGTCTGCCTCATGAACGGCTACGAGGGCCTGCCCACGGAGGAACAGGCGATTGACGCAGACGGCTGGCTGCACACCGGCGACCTTGGTCTCCTGAGTCCCGAGGGATACTTGTATCTCGCTGGCCGTATAAAGGACGCCATCATTCGCGGGGGCGAGAACATCTCGCCCGCCGAAATCGAGGCTGAGCTCACCTCCATCGAGGGCGTGGCAGACGCCAAGGTAATGGGCGCGCCACATTCCATCTTTGGCGAGAGCGTAGAGGCTTGTGTGACCACCAAGGGGGACGCGCCGTTCGATGAGGGGCGTGTGCTCGAGGCCCTGCGTAGCCGAATGCCCCGCTACAAGGTGCCTGCGCATATCTTTGCCTACCGCTCATTTCCCCTAAACGTGAACGGAAAGCTCGACCAGCGCGCTCTGTACATGAACATGCTGGGAAAGCTACTCAAGATCGAGGTGGACGAGGAGCTCTTCGGTGGCATCACGGTGTTCGAGATTACCGTTAAGAACTCCAGCTACGCGATCAGGCCGGTGACGGCGCTCGTCGACGATTTGGTCAGGAGCATCGGATACGAACGCCGTCGGGCCGCAAAAATTCAACTTGCCGTCGAGGAGCTGCTCATCGAGCGCATCATGTACGCCTATTCGGGTGCGGGCGACATCCGCGTGCGAATCGCGCTCATGCCGGAATGGCTGCGCGTGTCGTTTAGCGACAATGGCGCCGAATATGTTATCGACAAACGGCGGGACACCTCCACGAGCGCGCGTATCATCTTGGGCTCGGTCGACAACTTCCACACCGAGTGCTACGAGGGCAGGCTCGAGTATTACATGGACTTCCTCTACGATGGCGACCTGGACGTACGAGGCTTCCTGTTGCGCGACAGGCAGGATGCCGAGAAGTGGGAGAAATTCAACGAGGCGCTGAAGGTCTTGCCGTAAAGATTCGGCGTGCATGGCTTCCCAATAGCGAGTTTCCCCGTCCCCGATGATTCACAGTATGATGTTTTGTCAGTTCGGATGAAAGGATTTGAGCACTATGACCAACTACCGACCGACCTTCGAAAAGAAGGAGATGGCAATCTCTGCCACCCCCTACGTGTACCTTCCCGTGGAAATTCCCGTCTACGCAGTGGAGGTCACCCACAAGGACGAGGTGGACGCCGACCTTCTGCAAAAGGCCTTGGACCGCACGATCGCGCGCATGCCCTACCTCGCCGACACCCTGCAGATTGAGGGTGCCGCCGTGTACTACGCCAAGAACCCGCTTCCCATGGAGGTGGGCCGCGGGGTATGGATGCGTCCCGTGGGCGGGCGCGAGACCAACTACCACATGCTCGACGTCACCTGCGATGGCAAGGTCACATGTTTCTCCATGTACCACGGCTTCTGCGACGGCCAGGGCATCATGATGTTCGCGGAGTCGGTACTCTACCACTATTACTGCATGCGAGACGGCAGGGAGTACGATTCCTGCGGCATCCGCACCGACTCGGGCTCCATGTCCGAGGCGGAGGAGCTGGATGCCTACGCGATGGTCCACAAGGTGAGCGAGGGCTTCGAGATGCCCCAGAGGCCGCCGTCGGAAGCACCGTATCATCTGCCCGAACTCTCGCGCTACGCCGGAAACGAGGTGCGCGATTGGGGCTTGCGGATAGACTCGGAAAGCCTCATGTCCTTCGTGAAGGCGAACGGCACGTCGCCCTCCGTCGCGATTTCCATGCTCGTGGGCGAGGCGGTGGCAGCCGTGCACCCCAACAGGGACGCCCCCATCATGGCTAACATGCCCGTGTCGACTCGCCGCATGATAGGCTTCGACGAGACCTTCAAGAACTGCTCCCTGCGCATCACCCTGCCCATGGGTGGCACGCCGCTCGACGACCTGCCGTTCCCCGCGCGCGCGGCGCAGCTGCGTGGCATCATGAAAAAACAGATGAACCCCGATGTATGGCGCACCCTGCACAACATGCTGGGGTCCGGGTACGCAAAGCGAATGAAGGAGGCGACCGACTATTGGGAAGAGACCAAGGAGTCCTCGGGGCTCCAGAGGATCGTCCACGATACCTTCTACGTCGACTACATCGGCCGTCTGCATAACACGGACTACTCCGGCAGCCTCACTGACGTCCGCTTCCTCTGCAAACCTGCCGCCGGCGGCACGCTTCACGTGAACGTGATCGACCACGGCGGGCAGTTCCGGGTCGACTGCCTGGCCTGCTACGACATAACGGCCATCGTTGACGCGTTGGAGCAGGCGTTTGTAGATCATGGCCTTGCGGTGGTGCGCAAGCCGGAGAACCGCTTTACCCTGGCCACTACCGCCTGGCGCGAAGGCGTCTTACGCTCTGACGTGTAAACCAAGGTCTTGTGACCGCCACATAAGATGCGTTGCTGTATTATCTCATTGTTGGATTTCCATGCGCCAGGCCGCACGTCACGCATGAATCATCGCTCGAAGCTGAAGGGAAGCCATGCTCAACAAGATTAAAGAAAGCCGCGTATTTCTGGGATTGCTCTTTACGATTCTGTCGGCTGTGATCTCCTTCGCTCTTAGCTGGTTGCTCTTCTCCGATCAGGAGATCCTCTCGAGGGTAGGCGAGCACCTGTACGACTGCGGAATCGACGTTATTGGAGCGTTTGTCTGTGCGGCCTTGTATTTTGGCAGCATGAGGCAGGAAGGCAGCGGGTCGAGGGAGTTCCGCATCCTAACCGCCTTTGTGAGCGCCGGCTTTTTGGCCAATGGCCTCATGTTTTTCATGGGGAGTGCGTTGGGGCGGGCGACGCTGTTCTTCGTGTTTGCCATGACCAGCAAACTGCTCGACCTCGTGATGATATACTTCTTCTACCGCTACGTAAGGATCACGCTTGATTTCAAAGGCAAGCTTGCTACCGTGGCGGACAAGGGCATTCCCATCCTTACGGCAACTCAAACGCTGGTCACGCTAACCAACATCTTCTATCCGCTTACGTTTTGGGTGGACGAGAGCACGGTGTACCATGCCACGGGAGTCTTTTGGGTAGAGGATGTATGCCTCATTGTGGCGTCGTTCGTCACGACCATCTTGATTATCCGAAGCAAGAGTCCCGGCAACCAAAAAGCCGCCGCCCTGATCTTTATCTTCTTGCCCCTCTTCAACTACTTCACGACTCCCGGGGAGTTTGGCAACGCATCGAACTACGGGATGATCCTTATGTCGCTAGTCATCGTGTACTGCCTAATCTTCAACGAGAAGAGCGAGAAGCTGGTATCCACACAAACGGAGCTCGACACGGCCGCGGGCATTCAGGCAAGCATGGTGCCTTCGATTCCGCCTGCAGGGGAGACCTTCGAGCTACACGCGAGTATGAACACGGCGAAGGAGGTGGGCGGCGACTTCTACGACTGCTTCATGATCGATTCGAATCGCCTCTGCATCCTCATCGCCGACGTTAGCGGCAAAGGCATGCCTGCGGCGCTCTTCATGATGCGGGGGACCACCGTTATTAAGGACAACGCCCTCATCCGCAATAGTACGTCGGAGATTCTGACTGCCGCCAACGCCCGTCTCTGCGAAAACAACGACGAGGATATGTTCATTACCGCATGGATTGGCATCCTGGACACGCGCACGATGATGCTGCAGTATACCAATGCCGGGCACAACTACCCGGTCCTGCTGCGCAGGGGTAAGCCATGCGAACCTGTAAAGAAAACGCACGGACTGTTTCTTGCTGGGTTCGACTCCATGCAATACAAGCATAACGAACTCAAGCTCGAGCCGGGAGACCGCCTCTTCCTCTACACCGACGGTGTTACCGAGGCCCATGACCCGGTTAACGCCCTATACGGTGAGGACAGGCTGAACGAGGTATTGGAGAGCACCAGGCAATCCCCCGGGGACCAGGTACTCAACAGCGTTTTCGAGGACATCAAGGTTTTTTCCCGGGAAGCGCCCCAGTTCGACGACATCACCATGGTCGTTCTTACCATAAAGGAATATAGTGAAGCCTGCTCCTAAGGGCGAATCGGGTGGTTGCAACTGGGGGACTGCCCCTTTGTTGTTAGCTAACAACAAAGGGGCAGTCCCCCAGTTGCTCGAGGGCACGCGTTATTTACGTGTGCTTGCGGGCCGCGAGCGATAGCACCGCAGCGGCTAGCCCCACGAGGGCGGTGGCTCCGGAAACTGCATGCGGTACGGTGTCGCCGGTCTTGGCAAGGCTCGACTTGGTGGAGCTGCCCTTCGCGGCGCTTACCCTGAACTTCACACTCTTCACCTGCGACGAGACCACCTTGGACTCGCCGTCGAAAGAGGTGTGCGCCTGGTAAGGCACCGACGCGACGTTTCATTCGGCGTTGAGGTAGGGGCCGAGCTCCGCGCCCGAGCGCAGCTTGGCGTTGTAGGAAATCTGTATGGTCTTGCCGCGCAGCGCCGTGGCATCGTCTATGGCTACGGTGAGCCTCTGGCCGTCGATGGTTACCTTGGCGGAGCTGAGCGCCGCATCGTCGCTCGTGACGGCGACGTCGCTGGCGTCCACCGTGTATTGCAGGACGTTCTCGAGGTCGACCCACGTGCGCACGGACGTCGCCCAGCCGGGCACCTCTTGGTTCACGGTGTAGGTGATCTCGTCCGATTGAGAGGCAAAGGCAGAACCCTTGCTGTTGGACATGGTTGGCACGGGATAGGCCTTCTCGGCAATGGTGGAGGTCACCGTCTGCACCTGGGAGCCAACATGGCTCGCATCGCCGGCCACCTTGTAGTAGATCGTGTACTCGCCCGGATCCGTGGCGGTGGGCAGCTCGGCGGCGTATGTCTTCCCGTCGAGCGAATACTGCATGGTGCCGCCGCTGGCCTCGCCCGCCGTTACCAGCTCCTGGGGCTTGCCGGTGTAGGGCAGGCTCCTTCCCGAAGGCGGCGTAGTGGCGGAAGCCTCAGCGGCCGGGAAGAGGACCCGCTTGTAGCCACTCAGGTCTTTGCCCTCCGTGCTGGCCTCTATGGACACCTCACTCTCGGTACCGACCGCAATGGCCGTCTTGCCCTCGGTGCCGGCAACGTCTGAATAGCCGAGGCCTAAAACAGCGTTCGTCACGCCGGTGTCCGCGTTGATGGCGCCGGCTGGACCCTGGGCGATGAAAGACGAAACCCCCTCTTCGACCACGAGCGAGGCGCTGCCGGATTCGCCCCTGGAATTGATGGCGCTCACGCCGTATGCCTTGTTGCCGCTACCAGTCGCCTGAACGGAGCCTCCCTTTACGGTCATGATGCAGCCGTTGATGCCGATGGCGCTGCTTTCGCTTTCCCTGCTTTCTACTACGACGCTGCCGTCGTTGATGGCGATGCCGGGCACCAATCCTGTTTCGCCCGACGAGGGATGGCGCACAGCGTAGATGCCGTATTGGTGGCCCTTTGCGGCAACCGTGCCGCCGTTGACGGTCAGGGTGCTAGACTCGCAGGCGATGGCGCAGGGAGCCGTGATGCTTGTGGTGTAGGATTCGGGAACGGAGCATTCGGCGGTAACCTCGCCGCCGTTGATGACGATGTCGCCTCCCACGGAGATGCCGCGATATCCCCTGGCAATGACCGTGCCGCCGTCGATTGTCACGTCACCATATTCGGCGCTTATCCCGTAAAGCGAGTGCGCGCCCCCCGTAGTATCTGCGGTAACCGTTCCGGCATTTGCACCGATGGCAATCGTGCCCTCATACGAATAGATGCCATAGTCGTAGCCTGCTGCCGACACCGATCCGCCCTCGATGCTCACGTTGCCCTTTGCGTAGATGCCGGCGTCCCCGTCTTCCAAGCCGCCGGCATTTGCAACAAGGCTGCCTGCCCCTTTGACCGTCAAACTCCCTGCGCAGAGGATGCCACAGTAGCGATGGGTTGGATCTTCGTCAGCGCTTCCGCCCGTGGAATCGGCGGTGACGACAATGGAAAGGATACGAATGAAGTTCATCCGTAGCCGTCCCGAAAGGCTGCACTTGGCATTTCTCCCATCGTCGAGCTGTACCTGAAACATGGAATTGGGCAGCGCCTCTACAACCTGTCCGTCAATTTCTACGGCGCTTGCCCCAGCCGCTCCTCCCGCCATGGCGTCCAGTTCGCCAAGTGACAGCGGGGTATTCACCGATTCGACTAACCGTCGAGCTCCTGTTGCGTTTTGCGCTCGTGCACCTTCGCATCTTGCTCTCTTGCGGTCTCGTTGGGTTCCATGCTGCCTCCCTTTCTAGAGCGACCTCTTCCACTTCACGTTGCCGTATGGCTCTGCGACGCAAACCGTCAGCTTCATGCCCATAAAGATAAGTCAAATGGAGGGCGACCAAGGCTGCAACTGGGCGACTTACAACCTGCTCGCCATATACTCTACGATTTTTGTGCAGTTTGCCGCCGCCGCCGCTTTGAATGTCTCAAACTCCATGCTCTGCGACCCGTCCGACTTGTCCGAGATCGCACGAATCACCACAAAAGGGGTATTGTTCAGATAGCATGCCTGCGCAATCGCCGCACCCTCCATCTCGCAGCACATACCGCCGAAATTCGAGGTGATCGTCTGCTTCTGCTCTTCAGTAGTAACGAACTGGTCTCCGGAACACACCCTGCCTTCGTACGCATGAATGTCCGGCGCAGCTTTGCCCGCCGCCTCCATTGCCATGGCACGCATCTCCCCGTCTGCCGGGAAGGCATAAAGCCCGGTGTAGGGAATCTCCCCCTTTTGGAAGCCAATGGGTTTCACATCGAAGTCGTGCTGCACGGCGTCAACCGAAACAACTATATCCCCGATATCAAGTCGGTTGTCCAGAGACCCCGCAACGCCCGTGTTGACGATCTTCGTGCATCCAAAATCGTTGATGAGGGTATGGGCGCAAATCCCTGCGTTGACCTTGCCCATGCCGCACTGGACGATTACGACTCGGTTGTTCCCAAGCTTACCTTCGCAGAATTCCATTTCTGCGATCTTCGTCGTTTTGGTAATCTTTGCCGCTTCTTTTAGCGTTGCCACTTCCTCATCCATCGCACCGATGATGCCAATCACTGTTCCCTGCGTCATAGCCTGTTCCCGTCCGCATCCAGCCAGCAAGATGCCCATCAAGATTATCGGCGCCACAAATACTGCCATTGCCTTTTTCATAATACGTCCCCCAGCTGCAACCACCTGACCTATCTTTAGGGGGCGGGCGCTATCCCTCTATCCGGCCGTAATGGCCCAGGTATTCGAGCGCATCGATGCCTTCGAGGCGAGAGATCTCCTCGTCCGAGAAGCCATCCTCGCGTTCAAGCTCGATGACGTAGCGGTATGTACCCAGCGCAGACCCCTCGGGCCTATCGTGCACGCACACCAGCTTCGCGCCACCCGAGCAAGCCGCATCCAAGACCCCTGGCAGCTTGTCAGCCGCAGTGCGCGCGGCAAACACGGCGCACTCGTAGCCGGGGCGCTTGTTTGCCTGCTTTGACACGACGTAGAAGCGCGTCTTGTTCGCTTCGTTTTGCGAGACGTTCTCCTTCAGCACTTCGAGCTTGTACAAACTGGCGGCACCTGGCGCCGCGATGGCGACTACGGTGCTGTCGCCTCCCTCGGCCACTTCCCGGGCGGCTGCAGCGGTGCTTGCGGCTTCTACGCGCTCGGCGTTCGGCAGGTTCTTGTCGAGCCATGCCGCGCTTTGTGCCAGACCCTGCTTGTGTGACAAGACGCGCGTCACCTTCGAAAGGTCGGTTCCCGCACGGCCCATGAGCGTCTGCCGGATGGGCAGAACGACCTCACCGACCACGCTCACGTTGTCGGCAGCCAGGAACGCGTCGATGTAGTCGGTTACGGGACCGCCGAGCGTGTTCTCCTGCGGAACGACGGCGTATGCAGCCTTCCCCTCGGCGACGAGTGCAAGCGCGTCGGCTACGGTGGTCTGCGGCTTCATCTCGTCGTTGTTCCCGAAGAAGAGCCTGGCGGCCTCCTCGGTGTAGGTTCCCTCGGGCCCAAGGTAGGCAACAGTCGTAACGTCGGCGATCTCGGCGTTGGGAGAGGGCTTATCGGCGCTTGCCGACGAGATCGCGCTGGCCTGAGGTTGTGTACTCGATGGGCTTCCTTGCCCCTGGGCGCACCCCGCCAAGCCGATGGCGAGGGCGAGCGTGCAGGTGAGCGCCCTCACTACTCCTATTCGTTTCTTGCCATAACCAGACATGCGGCGACCTCCATCTGCACCGAATTCTTTCATTGAAGGTTGATTATACATGCAACCAGCGGGTTCCGCCTTGCTGACCGCATGCTTCGAGAGTGCCGACCAAGAGGAACGTTACTGTTCACACCCCAAAGATAAGCCAGGTGGATGGGCAGCCCAGTTGCAACCGTTCGATCGATCTTTAGGAGCAATCTGTAAAGAGGTGCCGGGGTGTGAACAGTAACAGAGGAACTTCCCAACCTCTGCTCGGCGTTACGAGCAGCGCCAAAAATGAGCGTGCCCGCCTTATGCCCGTTGATTTTTCAACGCAGTGTTAACGTCTCAGATTTGAAGATGGTTGGGTCTTCGCTGGTAGTTTTAGATTGGCGGTAACAATCTACGTATCGTGAATTTGGATCGATGCAACGACACACACTACTCCGACTTCACGACGTGGAATCCCTACCTCTGCATGGAGGTCGGGATGACGCGCTGGATCAGCGAGAAGACCAAGGCCGACGTGTGGGACAGGACCGATGCGACATACCCGCCCGCCAGCGAGCGGATAGGCATCGAGGCATCCAAGGAAGCGGACTTCCTGGTACTCGATGACGACCTGCTTACGGCGGAGCCGGAGGGTCTCAGCCACAACATGCCCACAACACGCCGAACGAGGTGTACTTCTGCAGGAAGAAAGCGAACTGATGCGAGTCGTTTTCGCCAAGCGCAAACGCATGCGAGGCCATGCAAAATGCATGGCCTCGCATGCGTTTGGAGAACCGGCCGCTCAAACCCCTGCAGCCGTCAAAGCGTGAGGGTGTGTCCACGCATGCCCCGCGTTATTTGACCTTCCTGCCGCCAATGTATACCTCTGTTGGTATGTTGTAGCTAAAGCCCTCGTGCTCCGCCGAGAGCAAGTCGTTGTCGAACACCAGGAAATCGGCGTGCTTGCCGACCTCGATGGAGCCCATTGCGGCTTCGTTGCCCAGCTGCTTTGCCCCGTTGATCGTATAGCCCAGCAGCATCTCCTCTACACCCATCTTCTCGCTGGCGGGAGGAAACTCTGGGGACCTGGCAATCTCATAAATGTTTGTCTTTTCGGTGGCGCTACGCGTCATCCCCACCTCCATGCCGAGGAAGGGGTTCCAAGGGACGAAGTCGCCGAAGAAGATGTTGTCGCACGACCAGGTTACCACCGCGCCCGTATCCCAGAGCGTCTTGCAACGGTACATGTTCTCGGAGCGCTTTTTGCCAAACAGGGGAAGCATGTCATCCATGCAATCCGAATGCCACCAGGGCGTGTAGTTCGCAAAGACGCCCAGCTCGGCAAAGCGGTTGAGGTCTGCGTCGTGCTGAAGCTTGAGGTGCGCGCAGGTTACCCGCACGTGATAGCTGTCGCCCAGCTCCCTCTTGGCCAGCTCCACGGCGTCGAGCACCACGCGGGACGCGGCGTCACCGACGGTGTGCAGGTGAACGTCCAGATCTTCCTCGTTGAGCCGTCTCAGGACCTCCGCGAGCTCCTCCTTGCTAAAGGCGGTGACCCCGGTGGTGTGGGTGTCCTCATAGGGGTCGACCATGGCGGCGGTGTGGATCTTGAGGGTGCCGTCCATGAAGATCTTGAGGGTGTGGACCTTCAGGTGCTCGGTGTTGTACTCGCGCCGGAACCGCTTCAGCTCCCGCAGGCCCTCCTCCAGCTCTCGTATCGATGCGACCACGTAGCAGCCGTCGACGTAGATCGGCAGCCTGCCCTGCTCGTCCAGCGCGCGCAGGCGCTGGTAGACCCGCTCGTGGAACTCGTTGAAGCCCGGGATGCCGGATTCGAATACGCCGACCACGCCGACGCTTACGGAGTAGTCGATCCAGCGCTGGATCGCCGCGTCGATCTTCTCGTCGCTCAGATCCATGGCCTCTCCCAGAATGATTGGCATCTCCGCCGAGCCCTCGAATACGTTTCCGGTAACATGCCCGTCCTTGCGCACGTAGTAGCTGAGGCCGGGAACGGGGTCGGGGGTGTCGTCGGTGATGCCGTGGCGCGCGAGGACCTTGGAGTTGACCCAGACGCTGTGCCCCTCCGCCTCCCGGAGCACGAGCTCGGCGTCCGGGCAGATGGCGTCGAGCTCCTCCTTGACGAGGTCCTCTCCGCGCAGGTACCTCTTGTCAAGCATAAAGGTGTAGCGCTTCAAGCCGGGATTGTCACGGACATAGGCCGCCATGAAGTCCAAGGCCTCCTGCTTGCCGTCGCAAACGAAGTGCTCCCCGAAATCCAGGTACTCGAACCCGATGGGAAAGGACACGTGCACGTGGCTGTCGATGATGCCGGGCATCACGAACCTCCCGCCGAGGTCGCAGACCTCGCCCTCGAATCCCGCGAGGCCCGACTCGTCGCCCACGTAGGCGAACTTGCCGTCCCTCACCACAAGCGCCGTCGCCTGCGGATGGTCCTTGTCCGCAGTGTAGATCTTTGCGTTCTTGATGATTCGACTCGCCTTCAAGGAATCTCCCTTCGATTATGCATATACATATAGACAACTATAGCTATTATCACAGCAAACACAACGTGGGGAACTCTAATGCATTCACTATCTGCCTATATTCTTTGGCGGTGATAGACGGCATTTGAATTGTCGTATAGAATTTCAAAGAAGCGTAGGAATACCCTGGCGACTGCAAATTAATATTGATTGGAGTATTACCTTGAGAGCAGACAAGATAGTCAAGAACGCGAAGATCTTCACGGCGGACAGGGAACAGCCCCTGGCGTCCGCCCTCGTGGTGAGGGACGGCAAGTTCGCCTACGTGGGCGACGAGTCGGGCCTTGCGGGATTCGAGGGCGAGGTCTGCGACCTCGGCGGGAGGTTCGTGATGCCCGGCATCATCGACAGCCACGTCCACATCACCACGAGCGTCGGCTTCGAGTACGCCGAGCTCGGCCTGCGCATCGAGCCGGACGGCAAGCAGGCGGCCCTCGACTATATGGAGAGCTACATCAAGGAGCACCCCGGCCAGAGGCGCTACCGCTTCCTCATGGAGCGCAAGTTCCTGCGCGGCGAGGACATCTTCATGGACGAGCTCGACCGGATCTGCCCGGACGCCGAGCTCGTGCTCCTGGAGGACGAGATACACAGCAACTGGGCCAACTCCAAGGTCTTCGAGCTGCACGGCGTCACCGACGACACGCCCGACCCCGTGCCGGGGCTGGCCTACTACGTGCGCAGGGACGGCCACCTCACCGGCAACTCGTTCGAGTCGGCGAGCTGGGTGTTCGTCTTCGACAGCCTGGCAAACATCGCCGACGGGCAGATAGACGCCGCCCTCGACCGCTGGATCGACTACTGCAAGGGCATCGGCGTGAGCGCCGTCTTCGACGCCGGCTGGCCCATGCACAACCACATCCACGAGAGGGTCTACGCCCGCCTGCGCGAGTACGACAGGCAGGGGAGACTGCCCATCTACATCGACGGCTGCTACGTGCTGAGCATCCCTGCCAAGAAGGACGAGGCCCTGGCGGAGCTCGAGCGCTTCCGCCGGGAGTTCGACACCGAGCACCTCAGGGTGCACACCCTCAAGATCTTCATGGACGGCACCATGAAGATCGAGACCGCGGCGCTGGTGACGCCCTACGCCGACACCGGCGAGCTGGGCCACACCGCCTTTGAGGCGCCCGAGCTCGCCGAGATCATCGTGAAGCTGAACGAGCTGGGCCTCGACCTGCACACGCACTGCGTGGGCGAGCGCGCCTCGCGCGTGGTGCTCGACGCCGTGGAGCTGGCCCGCAAGCGGCTCGGCGACGACTATCGCGTGAAGGTGACCTGCGCGCACCTGGAGATCCAGGACGACGCCGACCTGCCGCGCTTCGCCGAGCTGGGCGTCATCGCCAACTTCACGCCCTGGTGGCACAGCAGCGACCCCGCGCTGAACGCTCCGATCCTTGGGGAGCGCGCGTACAAGCAGCTCCGCTGCAAGACGCTGTGGGACTCCGGCGCGCTCGTGACTTGGTCAAGCGACGAGGTTTTCTTTGAG
>JAFWKQ010000075.1 GCA_017545665.1 Atopobiaceae bacterium | reverse complement strand
CGTGGTCGACGTGACCGATCGTACCGATGTTCACATGCGGCTTACTACGCTCAAACTTCTCTTTGGCCATTGCCGTCCTCCTTTAGCAACCTGTTACGGCCTTAATGCCCTTATATGTTCAGCGGCGCCGCAGCGCCGCATAAACTCTGGTACCGGTGACTGGACTCGAACCAGTGACATCGCGGGTATGAGCCGCGTGCTCTAACCAACTGAGCTACACCGGCATGGTGTACTGCTTGAAAAATGGAGCCCGCGACCAGACTTGAACTGGTGGCCTCCTCGTTACCAACGAGGTGCTCTACCGACTGAGCTACACGGGCGAATGGTGGGGATGCCTGGACTCGAACCAGGGAACCCAGAGGGAGCGGATTTACAGTCCGCCGCAGTTGCCGCTGTGCCACATCCCCATTTTTCCGTTTTCAAGCACTTGTCGGCCTTTGTTCTCCGTCAAGCAGACAGGATAGTACGACGCTTGTACCAACTTGTCAACGCCTTACACCCACCCGGGCGTATCTATACCACGAAACCTGCACATCCGCAGGTCCAAGCGTTATTTTTGATCGCGAATACGTTCTGCAGCCATGATGCGGAACCTAAATTTGTTCCGAGCTTGACTATTCGCAGCAAAAATAGCCTAGTCAAGGTAGCCATCGCCAGCAGAAAAGGTATACTTACACCTCGCGACACTTATAACACTGGAGAGCATCCGCAATCCATATTGAGACGCTTGCAACCGTCTTGGTGCATATAGGGTCGTGGGGACGCTGTCCCGTGCTGTAAGGTTTCGTATAATTGGAGGCATTGTTTTGAGTAGAGTTTTTGGAATTATATTCGGAGTCCTTATTGTGATTCTGGGCATCTGGTGCATTATGACGCCCGTCGAAACGTACGGAGTCATTAGCTGGCTCATTTCTTTTGCACTTGTTGCAGAAGGCATAAGCTCCATTATGGTGTGGAACGACTACCGCAAGATTGGCGTTAGCGACACCTTTGCCCTCATTGGCGGCATCATATCCATCGTGCTTGGCATCGTGTTGTTGGGCAGCATAGCAATGCGCCTTGCCATAGACGTATTCATTGCCTACGTCGTCGCCTGGTGGCTCCTCATTTCCGGCGTCATCCGCATCGTGCGCTCCTTCCAGATGAGGAACGCTCGCAACACCATCGAGGCGCAGGTAGGTACGAACTGGGGCCTGGCACTCGTAATGGGCATCCTTCAGGTGTTGCTCGGAATCTTCTGCGTCGCGAACCCCATCATCGTCGCAGTTGCACTGGGACTGGAGATTGGCATCGGGCTTATTGCGGGTGGTATCTTCCTTATTATGGCAACCGCTTAGGGCAACCATCACATAGTCGCTCCTGTCCGACCCTTTGAGCTGGCAGACAAAGTCTGAAGTTGGAAGATCCCCTTCCGTATTGGATTGATACGGAAGGGGATTTTTGTGCCTGGCGATAGAGTCGTCGAATCCCTGGGGAGGCATGAGCGGCTCCGCGCTTGCGCACGGCCCGCGAGCGGCGACTCACGAAGTGAGAGAGCGGAGCGAGCGCGGAGCCGCGTGCGGGGGTGGGAGGCGCGTACGGGCGCCCGCCACACTGCCTCTCGGATTCAGCAATTCCTAAGGTCAGGCTTCCTCCAATCGGGTAGCATGAGCATACGTTCACGAGTCGGTGCTTTTCCACTCCCTGGCAGAAAGCGAGTCGTATGAAAAGGAGAACATTCGTCAAGTCCATGCTCACAGTGCCGCTATACGGGCTACTTGCGCAAGGCTGTGCCTCGCAAACGACTCGCGCCAAGCGCGGCAGCATGGTTACGGCTACCGCAACCGACATGTCCACCATGGATATGGCCCACAACGATTCGGTGTATTGGGCGCAGCTCAACATATTCGACCGCTTGTTTGAGACACGCATGATAGACGGCCAGGCCACGGTGGTCAACAGCCTGTGCACGGACTACCGCAGGAGCGAGGACGGCCTTACCTACGACTTTACCCTTCGCGAAGGCGTGCTCTTCTCTAACGGCGACCCTCTTACTTCGTCGGACGTATGCTACAGCTTTAGCAGACTGCTCACCGAGGCGGCAGCAAACACCGAAATCCCGCTCCAGATAAAGGGCGGCGAGGCGCTCATGAAGAAGAGGGCGGACAAGCTCGAGGGGTTTAATATCAAGGACAACACGCACTTCTCAATAGTTCTTGAGGCTCCCAACGGTGGCTTTATTGCCGAGCTTTCCTCTCCCGCCATGTCCATCGTCAACGAGCGCGTTACGCGCACGGCCAAGAACTTTGGGAAGGAGCCAACCGAGACCATTGGGTCTGGCCCCTACTATGCGGCAGAGTGGGTTCCGAACGATCACTTTACCATGAGGTACAACGAGCATTACTGGGGGGAGGAACCCACCGTTAAGGAAGCGGTTCGACGCATCATTCCCGACGCAAGCACGCAAGACCTTATGTTCCAAAATGGCGAGATGGACATCATTAGCCTGTCGGAGATCGACTCCCTTATTGTGCAACGCTCATACAAGACCGAACGCGCAAGCCAAATCGTGCACAACCAGCAAATCGGCATGACCTTCGTTGCCCTCAACGAGACCAACAGGTTTCTGAAGGACGTTCGCGTGCGCAAAGCCATCTGTATGGCAATCGACGTGAACGACATCGTGCACAACCTCATGTGTGACGACGGCATGAGGCAAAACGGCATTATCCCCACAGGCATTTGGGGCCACAACGACAAGCTTGAGGGTCCCCCGTTCGACCCGGACGGGGCTCGCGCGCTTTTGGCCGAGGCGGGCTACCACGACGGCGACGTTAGCTTTGAGTTCGCGCTCTCCAGCAACGGACCGCAGCTTTTGTACGAAACGGTGAGCAATCAGCTCTCAAAGATAGGCGTAAAAGCAAACATAAAGGTTTACGACAAGGCCGCCTTTATGGAAAAGCGCCTGGCGGGTGAGGTCGAATCCTTTATTGGGACGTGGTTTATGGACTACAACGACCCCGCCAACATAATGGCCGTGTTCTTTGGCGGCCCCGAAAGGAGTAAGGGCCGCAGCATATGCTATCCCAACGTCGATATTATGCAACGCGTCTCTGCGGCCAAGCATATTGTTGACGACGAGAAGCGCAAGAAGGAGTACCAGGACCTTGAGCGTAAGATTGTAATTGAGGATCGCGCGTGGATTCCCCTCTACGAAGGGACGCGTCTGTTTTGCACAGGAGATCGCGTAGAGAGCTTTACCCCGTTTTGGGCGGGTTACGAAGACTTCTGCGTAAAGGACGTCGTGCTAAAAAAGGAGGCACGGGCATGAAAGGAAGCAAGGCAAGCAATCTCTTGCGACGCCTTTTGTACGCACTCATTGCAATCGTGGGTGTCGCAACATTGGTGTTCGTGCTGCTCCGCATGGTACCAGGCAATCCTGTGGCAACCCTTTTGGGCGAACATGCAGACAAGGAAACGGTAGAGCGCATCTCGTCCTCTCTCGGCTTGGACAAACCCTTGCCCGTACAGTTCGCGGACTATCTTCTGGGTGCCCTGCGCGGCGACTTCGGACAGAGCTACACGCTCGGCAAGCCCGTGTCCGAGCTCATTGGCCCGGCGTTCGTGAACACGCTCTGGCTTGCCCTTGCAGCCGCACTCGTTTCGTGGGTCGTAGGCATTGCGTGCGGGCTCGCCGCCGCAATACACAAGAGCACCATTGTTGACCGCCTGTTTATGGGCTTCTCGCTGCTAGGCGTGTCGTTACCGGTATTTATGGTTGCCATGCTGCTGCAATACGTGTTCGCGCGCTATTTGCACTGGCTTCCCGTGGCTGGCGTAACCGACTGGACGGGATACATCCTTCCGGCCATTGCCCTGGGATGGGGCTCGGCCGGCAGCATCGCACGACTCGTGCGCTCGTCGGTAATCGAAGTGCTGCAGCAGGACTACATCGATACGGCACGCGCCAAGGGACGCACCGGCACGCAAATCCTCGTACTCCACGCGCTCAGAAATGCCATGCTGCCCGTAATCACGCTCATGGCCATGCAATTCTCGGGGCTTCTCTCGGGCGCTTTCATCACCGAGACGATTTTCTCGATCAACGGCATCGGCAGGCTTGCCGTGCAGGCGATCGCAGGCCGCGACATCCCGCTGCTGCAGGGAACCACGCTCCTCTGCACCTTCGTAATAGTTATGGGCAACCTTGTCGCCGACCTGCTCTACAGCGTCTGCGACCCGCGCGTACGGAAGGAGGCGTAGGCAATGGATCCATCCGGCAACTTTGACGTCACCTCCATGGCAGAGGGCGAGCTGGGACTTTCCTCCCCCTCCGTCGTTTACGAGGAACCCGCAAGCGTGTGGCATCGCCTCGCGAGGAATCACAAGATATCCATCGTGTCCATAGTCGTCATCCTCCTCTTTGTTTTGGGTGCCATATTTGCCCCTCTGCTAACGCCCTACGAGTATGACGCCGTCAGCCTTTCGGAACGCCTCATGCCGCCGTCACCCACGCACCTCTTTGGTACCGACGAGGTCGGGCGCGACGTGCTTACGCGCATGCTCTACGGTTCGCGCATGTCACTTATTATTGGCATCGTACCCACGATGCTCTCCATGGCAATCGGAACGCTCATTGGAATGACCGCAGGCTACTTTGGCGGCAAGGTAGATACCATCATCATGCGCGTGGCCGACATCGTTATGTCGTTCCCCAGTATGCTCCTTGCCATGGTGGTTATGTACACGCTCGGTGGTGGCACCTTTAACGTATTCCTTACCATGGCCTTCGTAGGCTGGGCAGGCGTCGCGCGCGTCGTACGCTCCGAGACGCTCAAGCTCAAGGAGAGCGAATACGTTGAGGCGGCGCGCATCATGGGCGTAAGGCGGTTCCGCATTATTGCGCGGCACATACTTCCCAACTGTCTGCCCACGATTATCGTCCTCTTTACGCTGGACATCCCAGCGGCCATACTCACCGAGAGCAGCCTGAGCTTCCTCGGCATGGGAGTGCAGCCGCCCAGCGCCTCATGGGGACTCATGGTCAACGCAGGCCGGGCGTTTTTGTATCACGCTCCCTGGCTCTGCTTTGCACCATGTTTGGCCATCATGGTCATCGTGCTCGCTTTCAACTATTTGGGTGACGGACTGCGCGACGTTCTTGATCCTCACCTGCAGAGCCAGTAAGGGGGATGCGATGACACGACGCACACTTGAGGTATCGCACCTCAATACGAGTTTCTTTACCGAACGCGGCGAAGTAAAGGCCGTGCAGGACGTAAGCATCAGCGTCAATAAGGGCCAGGTGGTAGGCATCGTGGGTGAGTCGGGATGCGGCAAGTCCATGATCGCGCGGTCCATTATGGGCCTCGTAAAGAAGCCAGGCAAGATCGTAAGCGGAAGCATTGTGCTCCAGGGGAAGGAGCTCACCTCGCTTGGCGAGAAAGAGCTCTGCAAGATTCGCGGTAAAGACGTTTCCATGGTTTTCCAAGAGCCCATGACCAGCCTCAATCCAACCATGCGCGTGGGAAAGCAGGTCCAGGAGGTTGTTGCCATCCACGAGGATGTGTCCAGGGAGGAGGCGCGCCGACGTACGCTCCAGATACTCTCGGCCGTGGGCATTCCCGAGGTTGAGGCACGCTACAACGCCTATCCCCACGAGCTCTCCGGCGGACTGCGGCAACGCGTGATCATAGCCATGGCCATGGTTATGAAACCACACCTGCTCATTGCCGACGAGCCCACCACCGCGCTGGATGCCACGGTAGAGACGCAAATAATGGCCCTGCTTAAACAGCTGGCCAAAGACGGCACCTCCGTACTTATCATTAGCCATAATCTTGGTGTAATAGCACAACTGGCCGACTACGTATACGTAATGTACGCAGGCCGCGTGGTAGAGAAGGGCAGCGTGTTCGAGCTGTTCGACAATCCCCTGCATCCCTATACGCATGGCTTGCTCGGTGCCGTTTCGTCACTAAGGAGCCAGACCAAAGTGCTGCAAACGATTCCCGGCGTCGTGCCAAACCTCGCCCACCTGCCCGCAGGATGCAGCTTCGCACCTCGCTGCAGTAAGTGCATGGCAAGGTGCGGTTCAGAGCAGCCCAAGCTCGTGGCCGTAAACCCGGAACACGAGGTTTGCTGCCACCTCAAAGAAGGAGCTGATTCACTGTGAGCGAAGCCCTGCTTGAGGCGCGAAACCTCGTAAAGGAGTTCCCCCTGAGCCGCAAACGGTGCGTGCATGCCGTTAGCGGCGTTACGCTTGCCGTCAGTGCGGGCGAGACCCTTGCCATTGTGGGCGAGTCGGGATGCGGCAAGTCCACGCTTGGCCGAATGCTCATCGGCGCACTTCCTCCCACGTCGGGTGAGGTGCGCTTTAAGGGCCAAACTATTACGGGGCTCAAAGAGAGGGACTTCTCGCCATATCGGCGTCAGCTTCAGTTGGTCTTTCAGGACCCCTACGCATCGCTCGACCCTCGCATGAAGGTTCGCGACCTCATTGCCGAGCCGCTTGTTGCCCACAAGGTGTGCGCATCCAAGGACGAGGTAACCCAGCGAGTGCTCGAGCTCATGAAGGCAGTGGGCATACCTACGGATTACCTCAACCGCTATCCGCACCAGTTCTCTGGCGGCCAGCGACAGCGCATCGGAATCGCGCGGGCCATAGCACTCGATCCCGCCCTCATAGTGTGCGACGAACCCGTTTCGGCTCTTGATGTCTCGGTCCAGAACCAAATCCTTAACCTCCTTAACGAGCTGCAGGAAAAGCGCGGCCTCACGTATGTGTTTATCAGCCACGACCTCTCGGTTGTGCGCCATATTTCCAACCGCATCTGTGTGATGTTCTTGGGCAAGGTAATGGAGATGGGACCCACCGAGGAGGTCTTTGGCGAGGCGCGCCACCCCTACACGCAATTCCTTCTGGATTCGGTTCTTCCGCCCGACCCACATCGCCGAGGAGAGGCGACGAGGTTGCTGACAGGAGAGCCGCCAAGCCCCGTCAATCCTCCCACGGGTTGCTGCTTCCGCACGAGGTGCCCGTTTGCGACGGAACTCTGCGCTCAGGAGGAGCCCATCCTCCAGAAGACGGGCCTCGTGGAGGCCGCGTGTCACCATTTGAAGAAATAGACAATGGCCGCCAGCCCATGGCCCGTCCAGCTGACGGGTGAGGTTGCCGGGATGCGTCGCTGTGAGGGCGGGGTTGCTGAGATTGGTCGCAATGAGGCACTGTCTCCCTCACGGCGACAAAAGCTAGCAACTCAATCCTCACGGCGCGCAAAGCCAGCAAGCGCGCCCTCGTAACTGCCGATCGCCGCAAGAGCGCACGCCGTAAGTATTGGCCTATCTCTTGCGGAACGCCGTCTTCCTAAGACCAGCGGTTACCGCGGTCACGCCCAGCAGGACGCAGGCAACGGTACCCGCACAACTGGAAGAGTCGGCCGTACTTGCAAGCGAGGTACGAGACTCCGTTGTGGAACCAGTGGCAGAGCCGGCATTGGATGAGCCTGAGGGGCTGGCCTTCCACTGGGCATAAAGCTTCATGTTGCTGGTGACGCTTACCTCTTCCTTGTCCTTGAAGCTCGCTCCGCTGCCATTCTTCGCCGTATTCCAACCAGTGAAGGCATAGCCGCTGCGACTGAACTCGTTCTCGTTCAAGGCGGTCGTCTCCCCTTTCGCCACAACCTGGTCGTCCATGATGCCGGTGCCGCCGTTGGCATCGAACGAAATGGTGCAGTGCGTGGCCGCAAAGGTCGCATCCACGGTAACGTCGCTCTGTGGCATGGTAAACGCGTTGTCCACGACCTCCACGGCCTCCTTGTTGGCATCCGTTACCAAAAGAGACGAAAGCGCGTACCCTTCGTCAGGCGTTATGGTAAGAGAGACGGTGTCTCCCGCGCGGGCCTTTGACTTGCTGGACTCCACGGTGCCGTTTTGCGTGTCGTTTACCGTAACGGTATAGGCATCGACGAAGCGCGCCTCCTCACCGTCTGTGGTCCAGCCCACGAGCTTTTTGTCGTCGTCACTGAAGAAGTACGTCTCGGGGTCCACCGAGTTGCCCGTGCTCTTGTAGCCCGTGGTAAACGCGTCCTTGTCTGTTTTGGCGCCGGTTGCAGCCTCAGCCGCCACATCCGCAGAAACGCGCGTCACGCCAATTGCCGCGCCATCGGCCAGCTTGCCCGTAACGGTTATGAGCGCGTTGTCCAGGTAAACGTTGCCCGCAACGCCATTGGCCTCATTGCCCACCACGCTCGCCGTGCCAGAAAGGTCCATCTTGGACTTGTTCGATATAAACACGCCACCGCCATCGCGCTTGGCCGTGTTGTTGGATATCTCGCCCCCCGACATCTTAAAGGTGGAGTAGTTCACGTAGACGCCCGCTCCATCGTCGCCGGAATCACCGTTCTGGCAAATGGTGCCGCCGTTCATCTCGAAGGTGCCCGAGAACACGTACACACCCCTCTGGGAATTGCCTTTGATGGTTCCGCCATTCATGACGAACTTGCCAAAGGATGCCTTGTTTTCCTCGTCGCCTGCCTGCAAGTCGGTCCAAACGCCGCTCTCGAAACCAGTGATCGTGCCATTATTGAGCGTAAGGACGCCATTGCCCAAAACGTCAACGCCATAGCTTATTGTTCTCTTTTCGGCAGGCTGCAGCGCGCGTTCGCATCCGTCCACGCAAGGAACGTCGTCGCATCGTGCGTATGTTCGCTCTCCTAAGCAACGAGTGTCTGCGCGGACTCCGCTTGCAAGGCCTCCTCGGCCTTGGCCGCGTTCGAGCCGATGGCAGGCAACGCTCCAAACGCCATTGTCACCGCAAGTACCACTAGGATAAGAGTCCGCTTTTTGTTGCCCATAGTGTTTGTCTCCATTTATATGTCGTAAGCTGCGCAAAGGGGACTGTTCCCTTTGCGCACAAAAGAATCCGAACGGTCGATATGTAGTGCTACCTTGCCGCCTCCCCATCCCCGATAGCCGATACGGGTTCACGCATCCCCAAATAGATGGACTGCAGGACGTAGCCCAGCATGTACACGAATGCGACCAAATGCACAAGGATGCCAAGAAGCGGTACGGCGCTGGCCACGCCCACAATCGCTCCTCCCGCAAGCGCACACTTGTAGCGTCCGAGCTTGGGAAACGCGAGCTTGAACAGCGACGCGCCCATAAAGCCCCCGCTCACAGCCCCTATTGCTACCAGCGCGCAAATGAGCGCAATCGCCACGGGCGCCGTTATTACGAAGAGGAACAAAAGGATGACGCCAATGGGCATCACAATGGCTCCGATTATGCCCGTGCCTATGGTCGCGCCCGTGCGGCCGCGCATTATTGTTGCGGCTGCATAGGTGTGACGCTTGAACAGCCACTCAGACAGCACCGCAACGACTATGGTCCCAAAGACGGTAACGATAGCTCCTATAACAAGCATTGCCGCGCCAAATCCCACCAAAGCGCCCGCGGTCTCGGCGGAAGAGTCCTCTGACTTCTTAAAGTCAACATCACCCACCTTGGCGCCGTCCTGCATTACGGGCTCGGATGAAGCAGACACATGGAGGGTTCCCTTTATCCTTGCGTTAGCTCCTATCTCCACCTTACTGGCGCCCACATGCACGTCGCCGTCTACGGTCCCGTCAATACGCACCTCACTGGCACTGACCCAGAGCTCCTTGCAAGAGCCGCTAAACGATGCCGTGCTGCCCGTCATCGCAATGGAGCCGCCTTTTGAGTTGCGCACCAACACATTCTGTCCGGCAATGGTAATGCTTTCGTCTACGGACGAGTCCGCAATGGTAACGTTCTGCGCCGCAGCGCGAATGCTTCCCCTGGCGGTGCAGTCCGTAATAGATATTGTTTGTCCGGCTGCAAGAAGATCGTTCTTAAACCCACGGCCGCCCAGCTCCAAGCTCCTGCCAGCCCACAGGCTGTCGTTGCCCATGGAGAAGAGCCCGTCTGCAAACGGGTCGGGAAGAACGTCCCTCGACTGATCCTCAACAACCGCCACCGAAGAGGAGGCCGATGACGAACTGCCGTTACTCTCGCCAAATGCGCTTGAAGGCAAAGCCAGCGATAGCGCTACGAGCGCCCCCATCAACAACGTGACCAGCGAAATTCTTTTTGCCACGACTTTCTCCGTTTCCCTCGAAACCACGCAACGCACTTCCAGATCAGCTCACCTAAGATGGCCGCTCATCCATCTTATGATGCTGAGCCTTCATCTCATACATCTTTCTGTCCATCTCGCCCATGAAGGCATCCACGTTTTCCCCATCCAGTGCGCTCACACCATACGACAACGAGATTTCGTAGGGATGCTCGGCCGCATTGAATCCCTCCAAGCTCTTGTGCACGCGATCGAGGTAGGCGTCCAAGCCATGGGGATCCTCGATCCTTTTGAGAACCACAAACTCGTCGCCCGCATAGCGAAACACCCACTCATCGTCACAACGCGCACTCTTAAGAATGTTCGTAACGGTTTGCAGAGCACGATCGCCTTCCGAATGCCCAAAGGTGTCGTTGATGCTCTTAAAGTGGTCGATGTCGAACATGGCTCCAGTTACCCCGCCCTCTCTGATTGCCCATGCATTGAGCACACGATTGAAGTACTGCCTGTTGTAGACATCGGCCAGAGAGTCAACATAGGCCATCTCGTTCTGCTGCATCATAAAGAGGCCAGTTAGGCCTATTGCAGACGCAAGCCACGCCAGCGACAATCCGTAGAACATGAACTGCAGTGCCGTGCCAACGAATATTGGCAGGAGGAACAGCCCTATGTTCAGGAACGCCTTTGCGCCATTTTCCTTTTCGTAGCGACGCGTGAGAACCAAGGCGGTTATGCAGTAGTAAAAGATCACGACGAAATAGACGTAGCTGAAGGGCCTTCGTTCATAGACGTTTTCGTTTGATATATAGAACGTTATGGGCACGAAGAAGTTAACGATCGTTGCTATAAGCATAGCCACGCCAACGGCAATCTGAGGTTTGTAACATTGCCAAATCCTTTTGAGGTCGCCATACAGCTCAAGGTCAACATACACGAGCACACAAAACGGCAACAAGAGGTTCACCGTATACAAATACGCATTGGCCACGTAGTTGATTAATCGCGACCCAAGAAACAGGCGGCCGTCAAGTGCGTAGGAAAGGGCCTCCGCAAAGCACCCAAACATGACTCCCACAACCATGAACGTATATACCTTGTCTTCCACGCTTCGGCTGAGGACCTTTGTACGCGAAACGTACTGCAGGATGAGCAGGATTACGATTCCCACGCCGTTGGAAATGAAGATTGAGCGCATGTCTATGCTCATGCGACTCCCCCGTTAATAAAACCGTTAGCAATTGCAAGGATGGTACACCCTTCCACCGCACCTTCGCCATTATGCGCGACTCACTCATCGACCGACGGTCTTTTATCCCAGTCGTATCCCATTTGTACACGTCCCCGCGCCGTGTCCGGCCCGCATGCGACTCCACGCTCGCTTCGCTCGCTCACTTTGCGAGTCACCGCGTGCGGGCTGGATGCAGTGCGGGGACACGACCTTATCCCAAGACGATGTCCGACAACAAGATTTCAGATACCTGTACAGATAATGGGAAATGAATAGCGCCTCAAAAGCGACCAACTGGGAAAACACGTTTTTGAACAGATTCATTTCCCATTGGATAAAATATGCAGTGGGAAATGAATACGCGTTATTCTGTCGAATCCTGGCCTTTTGCATTTTTGAACCGATTCATTTCCCATTAAAGTATTACTTTTTGTTATTACCCCAACATCAAATCGAAATACCTAACGAGAAGGCGAGGCCATCGGTAGGTTTTTACTCCCCTGCGTAGAATTCGGTCTTCACGCGCTCGGTGCTAATGAGCACTGAGCTTTGATGGAACACGTTGATCAGCTCGCGTGACACCTTGTGCACCGTGTTGAGGTCTGTGTCGCTCAGGTAGATGACCAGCGTGTACTCCTGGTACTCCTTGCCGTCGTCGCCCTTCCAGCCGCCTTCGGCCTCTTGGATCGTGTAGCCGCCGAAGTTCTTCATGAGAATGGCTTTCGCGCGTTCCTTCGATTCCTCGCGGGAATACACGGGCTGGTTCGTGTCCTTGTCGTTCGTGCCCAGGTAGAGCACGTATTCCGCGTCACCTGCCGCAGCCGTGGCGCTTGTCGCGGAAGCAGCGGTGCTTGCCTGCGATGCAGTTGCCGAGCTGGCCGACCCCGAGGCGCTTGCGCTTGTGCCCTGCGATGCGCATCCCGCAAGCGGCACGGCAGCGATGGCGGCGGCCAACGCGCACGTGAGAACCGTTTCCCTGATTTTCATGGCGGCCCCTTTCTCTTTCGGTCAAGTTGCACCACATTCTACCGCAAGCGAGCAGCTGGAATTTCAATATGGTTAAACGAGCGCTTGGCCTTACTTGCCCTGCTGGAACAGCCACTCCATGGCGGCAACGCAGTTGTAGGCATAGTCGAACGACGCCATGTGAGCACCGGCACCGCCCATACCACCGCCTGCGCCGCCCGTGTCGATCGTGCCTGCCGCCCAGGAGACGAAGTTCGCATCCTCGCCGTTCGCGAACAGCGCCTCGGCCGCAGCGGACAGCTCGTCGGGCGTCCACGTTCCATCCCATT